>NZ_LTBL01000001.1:0-600000 GCF_018687785.1 Methanovulcanius yangii | reverse complement strand
GTGATGCCCATCTCTTCGGCAATCTCGAGGAGCACCATGCGGGTGATGCCGCGAAGATTGTTCAGGGTGGGGGGAGTGATGATCGTTCCGTTCTTGACGATATAGATATTATCTCCCGAGCCTTCGGCGATGTAGCCGTTGGTGTCGAAGAAGATGGCCTCGTCGCCTCCCTTGTAGTTCGCCTCAATCTTTGCCATGATATTGTTGAGGTAGTTGAGGCTCTTCACATTGGGCGGCAGCGCCTCTGCCGGATTTCTCCTGACGGAGCAGGTGATGGCACGAAGTCCCTTCTCGTAGAGATCCCCGTACATCGCGCCCCAGCCGGTCGCAATGACGATGATGGTGGGTTTCGCGCATTTGTTGGGGTCAAGACCAAGGTCCCCGACGCCACGGGTAACCAGCGGGCGGATGTAGGCGTCCTTCAGGTCGTTTCTCCGGAGCGTCTCACAGATGATCTCTGCAAACTCTTCCTTCGAGATAGGGATCTTAAGGTCGATCGTCTTTGCAGAGTCGTACATCCGGTCGATGTGTTCCTCCAGCCGGAAGACCCGGCCGTTGTATGCACGGATGCCCTCGAACACACCGTCTCCATAGAGAAGACCGTGGTCAAAAACGGAAACTTTTGCCTCGCTCTCGGGCACGAATTCCCCGTTCAGGTAAATCAGCATACTACATGTATTCAGATTGCAATATCAAATTGCTTCCGATCAGATTTGCAGGATATTCAGTGCCGCGTCCGGCATTCCTGAACGAACCGTGCAAACATCGGGGCGCTTGCCGACGGATTGAGGTGGGTGTAGCTGGCCTGGGTCCGGTGGACGATGGCCCCGTCCAAATTGTCCCGGATGCCGATGCCGCGGGAGAGTCGGTAGGTGTATTTGGTATCATCCGCGAGGATGACGTCGGTGTGATGGAATTCGTGGCCGGCGAACGACCCTGCGCCGAGGGGACTTTCGGCAGACGAGGTGCCGCGGACATACCCTATGACCCGGCGTGCCGGCATGCGGGTGCACCCGTCAAAGACGCCTGCCATCTCGTAGGAGGTGTCGGTGACCGCATTGTTCCATTCCTTCTTCAGCACGATGGTGTTGGTGAGATAAATCAGGCCGCCGCATTCCGCGTAAATGGGAACGTCCGAGGCGCTGACCTCGCGGACGGCCTCGCGCATGGCATCGTTTCTCTCCAGTTCGGGGGCGAAGAGTTCGGGATACCCGCCGCCGAAGATGTACCCGTCCGCCTCCGGCAGCCGGTCATGGATGGGGCTGAACGGGACACACTCCGCACCCCACGCCGGGAGGAGGTCGAAGAGGTCGTTGTAATAGAAGTTGAAGGCCTCGTCGATGGCGACACCGATGCGGACATCGGCCGTTTCCGCCGGGCGAAACATCGCGGGCTGCTTGGTCGGGGCATCGGACGACCCTGCGATCTCGAGAAGGCGGTCCATGTCGACATGTTCGCCGATGACCTCCGTGACCGTCTCGATCTTCTGCAGGAACTCGTCCTTTCCCTTCCCTTCGAGATAGGGGACGAGCCCGAGGTGGCGCATCGTCAGCTGCATCGCCTCGGTCTGCGGGATGGCGCCGAGCACCGGAATGCCGCAGAAGTGTTCGATGGCCCGCCGTGCCTTCTCTTCGTGTTTTTTGCCCCGCACCTGGTTGAGGATGACGCCTTTGATGCGGACCTCCGGGTCGAAGGCCATGAATCCCTTCACGAGGGCGGCCGCCGAGCGGGTGATGGAACGGGCGTCGACGGCGAGGATGACATTGAGGTCGAGCTGTTTTGCGATGCTTGCGGTCGATCCCTCGTCGGTGATGGCGTCGGACCCCTCATAGAGGCCGCGGACGCCCTCGACGATGGCGATATCGGCACCCCGGCAGGCATTGTCATAGACCGTGCGGATGAGGCTCTCGTCCATCACGAAACTGTCGAGGTTGCGGCAGGGCCTGCCGGTGACTCCTGTCAGGTAGGAGGGGTCGATGTAGTCCATCGCAACCTTGAACGACTGCACCTTGTATTCCCGTGCGAGAAGGGCGGAGATGGCGAGGGTGATGCTTGTCTTTCCGCTTCCCGACCTATCACCCGTGATGAGAAGGCTCTTCATTGCATGCTCCGGAGCACCGCCCCGAACTCACTCTCGACAATCTCGCTGACACCGAGGGTCTTGGGGTGGAGGTCGACCTCGACTACCACGTGTTCGTGCCCGATGGCCTTGAGGGGCTCCACCTGCCGGGGCCCGTTCGTGACGGAGAAGACCTCGATGCCTTCCGTGTATTCGGGAGGAATCGCGTGCGGAACCCCCGCGATGACGGCGAATCCGGGTGCCTGCTCCTGCAGGATTGTCCCGAAGGTCTCTCCCATGGCGCCGTATTCGTCCAGTGCCCCGTGCAGTTCGGGGTCGATGCCGCCCTCGCGAAGGCCTTCCCGGATGCGTGCGGCGTCCCGGCGGACCTTGTCGAGCCCTGCATCCTCGAGATTTGCATAATAGGTGATGTCCGCGTCGGGGGAGGTTTCGTGGAGGGCGAGGAGGATGTCGGCGAACATATACGCGGTCTCCTTCTTTGCATTGAGGATGGCAACCCCCTTCTTCCCCTCCCGAACGCATTCCATGAGGCGTGCTGCAACGACGTGTTTGAGGTCGCCGCGGGAGGGCTGGATGTAGGACTTGCAGGCCGCACCGCGAAGGCGCTCCGTCTCATTGGCGGCGGCAAGCAGGCGACGCTGGCGGTCGAGTTCGTCCTCCGATATCCACCCTGCCTCCGCCGCCGGTTCGAGTGCCGCCATCACGCCCTCGATGTTTTCCCTGAACCCCGCATGGACTTCGATTGCGATGGTGGGGGTGGTGATGCCGGAATTGCGGATGGCGGCCTCCATGTCCTCGCCGATGATGAGGGAGACGCAGGTGCCGACGACCGCCATCCGGGTGGGATGGAACTGCTCTTCAGCCTCGATGAGCACCTTCTCGAGCACGTCCTGCCCGCCGAGGATGATCTCGGTCTCGCCGAGGGATGTGGTTAAGACCCGCAGACCGTCCTCTTCGAGGAGGCGGGCATGCTTGAAGGAACAGCCGGAGGGGCCGTGGAGGATGGCGAGGTCGACACCAAGGTCGCGTGCTGTATACAGTGCGGCGACAATAGAACTCGGGCGGGGTTGGATATACTGCATATTTCTTATCTCCATGTTTTAACGGCGAGTACAATCGCGTCGGTTTCGGTCGATCGTGCCAGTGCCGCCCCCTCGTCGAGGGTGGCGACGATGGCAAGCGGCATGACCGCAAGCGTGTCGGTCCGGCAGGAGCGGTACTGCTCTCCCACGATGATGACCGACGTCGGTGTTGTATTTTTTATCACTTCTGCTATATCAGCAAATGGAAATCCTTCACAGACCGTGGAGGACTCTGCACCGACGACGAGGGTGAGCCGGCAGCCGGGGCGATGGCGCCGGGCAAGGGCGACCGCATCGCAGGTGGTGGCAAGACAGGCGCCGCTGTTTGCGTTGTCGACGATGGTGGTATCCCCCTCCGCCGCCTGCACGTGCATCCGGGCGGGAAGTGCGGTGAAGGTGGCAAGAGCGGCAGGGTCCTCGCCGAGGAGGCAGAGGGCGGCCGCGGCGGTCATCAGGGGAACGCGGTACCCCTCGACTGCGAAGAGCGGGTTTTCAAACGAGCCGTCCCTGCCGTTGCAATTCCATGAGCACCGGATGCCTTCCAGCGAGACGATCTCTCCCGCGGGGGTTGCACCGGGGATCTCCTCTTCCATGCCGGGGGCGAGGAGCACCTGCCCGCACCCGGCGAGCATCCGTGTCTTCTCTGCAAGGGCTGATTTTTTTCCTCCGGCAATGGCATAATCGATATCCGAGGTGAGGATGCCGAGGTCTCCTGCGCCCGATACGCCGATCGATTCTTCGGCAATCAGCCACCCGCCGGTGGAGGCCGCCTCCTCTGCGGCGTTGATGAGCGAGGCGGGGGTGATGCTCTTTTTCCAGAGCGTCTCCTTTCCCGGATACCGGTACGTGCCGGTGGAGGTGTGCAGGATGCCGCTGCCGCCCATCCCGTGGGCAATTGCATGGGCGGTCGTCGTCTTTCCCCGCGTCCCGGTGATCTCGATGACCGTCCCGAGTCCGAGCGGCCGGAGAATTGTTGCGACGATCTCGTGATGCGTGGTGTAGGGCGTCCCTTCGATGGTCATGAGGGGGTGGTCCGGGTCCAGGTGGACGGGGGCGGCGATGAGGTCATACCGGCGGGAACGGGCCTCGGCCACGGGTATGCCGTCACGACCGCGGTAGACATCGACACAGTCCACCGTATGCCCAAGAGAAAAAAGGTGGCGGGCAATCTCCTTGCCGCCGTGTATGGTGTCGAGCACCAGAATATTCATGGGAACGTCAGGCGTTGTCTTCGATGACATTGTACGCATTTCTGATCATCAGGTCGGCAAGGAGGGGGTCCGCACCGATCGGCTGGGCGTAGAGGAGCGGAACGACGCTGCCGTCCGCCATGGTGAACTCTCCCGTGTAGCTGCCCTCCGCAAGACCGAGGATCCCCGGAATATCCACGAGAATGTGAATTCCCTTTGCGAGGAAGAGGGGGACGACGACCATCTTTTCAATATCTTCGGAGCGGAACTCGTCGAGGACATCCTGAACACTGGGTTCGTTAATGCTCATGAATGCGGATTTAACCAGAAATCCATCCTCTTTTTCGGCAACCATTGCTGCGGTCGACTCAATGAGTTCCTTGTTATACGGCTTTTTGCTGCCATGTCCAACGAGTAAGAATCCTGTCTTTGCCATATGTTACAATGTACTACGATACGGAATAAAATAATTACCGATTGGTTTTTGTGGTTCCATCTGAAATTGAGTAGGTAATGAGTGATTTTGAGCGGGAAATGGTCCATTGCCTCAACTCGTTCTTTGAGGATGGCGGGATTGCGGGCTTTGCCTACCGGCTCAAACAGGCCCGGTTCAATACCCAGTACGTGGATGTGATCGTCGATTCCCTCGACCCGCGGTACTATCTTGCCGTCGAGTGCAAATCACTGAAGGGGAACAAGATCTACTTCACGCAGCATTTCCACAAGGACAGGCACGGGATGCACCAGGTCGATTCGATCTCTGATTTTTTGTGCCGGACCGGCCGCCGGGGATATCTTGCGGTGGAGTTTCGGGGAGGGTCGGGCCGGGCGAACGAGGCCTACCTCCTCCCGTGGGATACGATAACAACGGAATATACGAACGGACCGGGGATTTCACGGGAGCGGTTTCGCGACGGCATCTGTCTGGAACGGTCGAAGAGCGGATACACCCTGTCGGGGTTGTGAGGAAAGCACTTTGGTGTTGAAGGAGAAATGTATAGAGAGCTTATGATGGACCCCTATGATCGTTATGAACTGATGGTGAATGGAACGACGATGAAGACCCCTCTCGTCCTCTCGTCCATGGCCGGCATCGTTGATGCGGAGTACGTGAAACCAAGATCGGATGCGGTCGGCATGGCCTGCATCGGGGGATATTCCATCGACGAGACGACCATGGCGGCGAGCCGGGCGCTTGCCGAGGCGGGACGCGAGGAGTTTTTGTATGACAACGCCATCGCCGCTCTCTCTGATGAAGTCGCAAAGATGGCGGAGACGGGGGTCATCTGTGCGCTGAACCTGCGGGGGTCGTCGCCGTCGTCATACCGTGCCGTCGCCGATGCCATCGGGCCGTCCGTGGTCTACGAGATCGATGCCCACTGCAGGCAGGAGCCGATGATCGCGGCGGGGTGCGGTGAATACCTGTTGAAGAACCCGGACCAGCTGTACCTCACGATTGCGGCGCTCAAGGACGCGGGCGTGACCGTCTCGGTGAAGATCCGGGCGGGGGTCGCGGAGGATGACAAGGCACTGGCACGGGGCATCTGGCAGGCGGGTGCGGACATCCTCCACGTCGACCTGATGGACTTCGGCCACACGAAACTCCGGCAGATTCGAAACAGCTGCCCGCTTTTGATCATCGCGAACAACTCCATCAATACGTTCGGGATTGCAAAGGACATGCTCGCCCACGGGGCGGACATGATCTCCCTTGCCCGGCAGGCAGGCCCGGAGAACCTCCGGTCGATTGCGGAGTCCCTTGCCCGGTACGCGGATGAGACCGGGTGGTACAATGCACCGAAACAGCTCTGCCGCGGCGGCGACATCCGGAGCCTGACCTTCTGCTGCATGCCGGTGAAGCAGTGCCCGCTCCTCCCCACGCTCGAACACCTCGACATCTCGAGAAACGAGTTCATGAGCCTGAAACTCGACCTCGTCAAGAAGACGCCGCTTGCGGCGGGTGAGAACACGTGCTTCGGGAGCCTTGCATGGTGCTGCAAGAGTTCGACGCCCTGCATGTTCCGCAACATGGCGCTCAAGCAGGAGGGGCTCTCGCTCCATGACTACATGCGCTATAAACACCGGCTCGCCGACAAACTGATGGAACGGGTGTTTGATGCCGATGGCTACTATGCGACCGAGTGAGCGGGCGCAGCTTGCGATGGCGCTGGAGGTCTGCGCCGGCCCGAAGCCGGGCAACGTCGACCGCTGCCACGACTACGAGGATACCCGGCTGGAGCACTTCCTCGCCTCCGCCATTTTTGTGAAACCCGCCCTCGAGCGTGCCGAACGGGGCGAGGGCGGTGTCGGGGAGCTGATCCGTGATGCGGTGAAACTCGCAAACGTCCATGCGGGCGGCAACACCCACTTCGGTGCGTACATTCTTCTCTTTCCCCTGATCCTCGGCGGCGACATCGCAGGAGCGGCAGACATCATCCGGAAAACGACCGTCGAGGATGCAGTGCTCTTCTACGAGGCATTCGGCCTGACACAGGTCCGTGCCCACCCGACGGACGACCTCGACGTCAACGACCCCGAGTCGGTTGCGACGATCCGCCGGGAGGGCATGACCCTAGCGGACATCATCGCCTACTCGGCGCCGCGGGACCTCGTCTGCCGCGAGTGGACGGAAGGGTATCCCCGGACGAGGCGGGCGGCGGACATGCTCCGTGCCGCCCCCGCCGCCAAGGGCGCCATCCCCGCGGCCTTCATCGAGCTCCTCGCCGCGGAGCCCGACACCTTCATCGCCAAAAAGCTCGGCGACGCGATGGCAGAGGAGACTACCAGAAAGGCACAGGAAGTCCGGGACGGCACCCTTGGCATCGAAGAGTTTGATGAGTGGTGCCACGAACAGGGCGCGAACCCCGGTTCGACCGCGGATATTATCATTGCCGCCATCTATGTTGCATTAGGCGAGGGATGGAATTGGGAATCCTGACGGAAGGCATCAACGAGGTCATCGCGACGACGGCGGGAGAGATCAGGGAGGATGAGATTACAAAAGTCAGGCCCAACGCCGCACCGATGGGCATCTTTTGCCGGAAGGGCAAAATCCGCATGCGGGTCTACCGCGGCACCCACACGGAAGAGAACATGCGGCGGTGCGGGTGGGTCATCGCGAATGTGACGCATGATCCGGTGGTGTTCGTGGAGACGGCCTTCGGGGATATCGGTGCTGAACATTTTTCTGAAGTTCACATCGATGGCCACACTATGAATCGCCTGAAAGACTGCGAGGCGTGGGTCGCATACAAGTGTGCCATCATTCATGCCGGAGAGGAGCTTTCCATCTTCGAGCTGCATCCGGTGGCAGAAGAGGTTCGTTCCTGTGCGGTGCACCCACACAATAGGGGGTTTGCGTCGGTGATCGATGCGACGATTCTGGGGACGCGGTATGTGATGTTTAACGATCCTTCACTTCTTGAAAAAATTCAGTACCATCAGGACATTGCGGTGAAGTGCGGGTCGGAACGGGTGAAAAGTGCGGTAAAAATGTTGGATGAAGTTGTTGGTATTTCTGTAAATTAGACGACTTCGTCATAGACAACCTGACTTGTTCCATCATCGAAAGTGGCGACCACGACAACTTGATCCAAATTATTTGTTCCGCCGTTTAATAATGGCAATATTTGACCTTTTTCTGGATCTACGAGCTCTTCAGAGTCATTGTACACTCCGCCATTGTATGTTGAAGCATTGATTTTTACAACCTTGTTTGATGATGAACTTCCCATATAGGTTACCTGAATCTGGTCGCCAACCTGTTTTGCAGAGACTGCTACGATCTTAGTATTATCAATATCCTGTGGTAAACCGAATACATAAACTCCAATAACGGCTGCAAGGATCATGGTAACGGCTACCATTAGGATAACACCGATGACCGGAGTTGTTGCTTCTTCATTGTTTAAAGATTTCATTTTTTCTACATCCTTATGATCAAATTTATCTATTGATCAAATTTAGTAAAAATGTATTTTGCAATTATTGTATATATGTGTATGCCATGCAGTACATCATATTAATATATAACAATTATATTCAGAAATAATGGATTGTTGCCAATATTGACATATATGAATTAATTTTTCTAATTATCCACAATTTTCAATAATTCATTGATTAGCATTACAGAATGCCAAAAAGACTTCAATGAACAGCAGATTGTGCAGCACGAAAATGATAACCGATTGAAATAAGAAAAAAAGATTGTTTTCAGGTGATCAGACGTTGTTGTCGTAGATAACCTGGGTGGTTCCGTCACTGAATGTGGCTACGACAAGGACACGGTCCATATCATCACCAGCTGAGGCAGCCCCAACCATCATTGTTGATCCAACCTCTAATGGGAGATCAAAAGCAATTGGTCCCGTAACATTAGAGGCATCGTCCTGATTATCTTTGTAAACCGTAACTTCAAGGTCGGTAACTTCACCTGCATCCGAGCCGCCCTGGAAGGTCACCTGGACATCCTCGCCAACCTGCTTCGCAGTAACCGTAACAACCTTCGTCGTCTGTACATCCCCAGCCATGCCGAAGACAAACACTGCAATGACTGCAGCGAGAATGACCGTGATGGCCACCATGAGGATAACACCGATGACCGGTGATACTGCCTCTTCATCGTTCATGAACTTCATGTTTCATTCACCTCTTCACACGCGTGCCTGCACCCACTGTTAGGCGCACGCAGTAATGCATGTCAATACATTTGACGATTAGAAATATTATTTCCACGTATATAAGGATATCTCTTGATATTTTGAATGCTTAAGAATACTTCGTTAACTGCTGTATTGTGGAGTTTTTATTTCTGATATTCGTGCATTCCGAAATATTATTTCCTTTCGGCCGACCGCACCCGTTCTGCTTTGAATGGCACTATCGCATAAAGATAGCGGTCGATAAGAAAAAAATATAAATAATTTCGGTTTTTCATGCACATTTCGTGCCGCATCGGAAACCATTCAGGAAAGGACCACGACCAGAAGGCCATCCTCGATAAAAACCGGAATACCGGGAACGATTGAGCCGATGAACCCCTTCAGGTAGGCGGCGGCGATGTCCTTGTTGCATTCCTGGTGCGTGAACATGCTCCCGCAGGAGGGGCTGACGAAGAGGTACTGGGTCTCCCCCTCCGTCCTCCGTTCGCACTCGATGTTGGTGATAAGAAAGATGCTCTCGAGAATATCCGGCCCCCGCATGAACTCCGGCATCCGCCCGAGATACCGTATCCCGTCCTCCGCCCCGAGGGTCTCCACCTGCGCAAGGATCGCCTCACGGATCTCCGCAGACCCGTGGGTCACGAGGCGCTCCATCACGGCGGAGCCGATGTCACGGGGTTCCCAGTTCCGTGCCATCTTGAGGAGGCTCCAGTCCCGGGAAAACTGTCCTTTCATTGCTGTCCTTCACCCACGCAGAACGGCATAGTTCATGACGCCGATGCCGATGATCGCAAGAATTCGTGAGAACACTTCTCCCCAATAGAGCATCTCCACGGAGACCTTTGCGATCACGGCGATGTCCGGGACGACGATACCGATGACGAGGATGAACATGCCGAGCGTAAAGAAGAGGAGGCTCGGCTGCCGGATGAGCTTGTAGGCATCATAGATGAATATGATGAGCGCCCCCCCGAGTATGAGGGTGACGAGGGCCAGAATCTGCTGGATGATGATAAACTGCGATTCAATCATAGAGACGAACACTCCCGTTCTGTTCCTTGATGCGTTTGACGGTGATGAAGGGCTTGATCTCCCTGACCCCCTCGAACGCGGAGAGCGGCACGAGAACCTCGTTCTTCATGTCCGTGATGGAGGGGACCACCACCTTTGCGATGAAGTCGGACGGCTCGAGGGTCTCATACACCTCCAGCACGCACTCGTGGTTCGCAAGAAACGCCGCCACCCGCTCCTTGTCGTGCGGGGCGACGGTGATGGTGAGAAACGAGATCAGGCTCTCGGCAAAGTAGTCGGGGTTGATCGCAATCGTAAACCCCTCGATCACGTTCGACCGCTTCAGTTTCTCGATGCGCTTGAACACCGTCGACGGCGCCACATCAAGTATCTTCCCCAATTCCGCCATCGATATTCTACCGTCCCGGGCAAGCTCCCGGAGAATGGCGCTGTCGATCTCATCCACCTTATCCACCTATGGCTGAGTATTTTTCGTATAACTATATAATCTTTAATGATATTTTCCAAAAAACAAGAGATAGTGAAGATTATTTCCCGCCCACCCGGATGTCGCGAAAGGAAGGGTTGACCGACCGCCGCCCGGACAGGGACGGGACGGCGTTTTGTATCGCAGAATCAATGAACGTCTTCGCCCCTGCACAGGCCTCCGGGACCGTTTCACCCATGGCAAGACGGGCGGTGATGGCAGCCGAGAGGCAGCACCCGGACCCGTGCACCTCATAGGGATAGCGCTTCCCTTTGAGGACCGAAAATTCCCCGTCCGCCAGGAGGACGTCCATGACCGTCTTTCCCTTCATGTGCCCGCCCTTCAGGAGCACCGCTCCTGCTCCGGTGGCAAGGAGTTCCTCAGCCGCCTCTTCCATCGTCCGCTTCGTCGTAATCGCGCTCCGGCCGGTAAGAAGGCACGCCTCGGCGATATTCGGGGTGACGAGGGCGGCACGCGGCAGGAGCAGCTCCACGAGCGCCTGTTCCCCGGCGGCATCGAGAAGCGGCGTCCCGGACGTTGCGACCATCACCGGGTCGACGACCAGCTGCACCTCAGGCGACGGAAAGGTATCGGCGACCGCCGCGACGCACTCCGCCGTCGCAAGCATCCCGGTCTTGCAGGCCGCAACCGGAAAGTCCGCAAAGACCGCCTCCATCTGGGAACGGATCATCCCGGTCGGCACGGGGAGGCTTGCCGTCACCTCCATCGTGTTCTGGGCGGTGATCGCGGTCAGAACACTGCACCCCCATACCCCGAGCGCGGCAAAGGTCTTCAGGTCCGCCTGAATACCAGCCCCGCCCCCGGAATCCGACCCTGCGATCGTGCATGCGCAGGTATAGTATGCATCCACCATATGGGGGAGTATACGCGCCGATGGATGATGGGATTTTCTGCCTCCTTTATAAAACTCCGGGGGCAACATATGCACATGGATATTGAGGAGATGACCCGCCACTGCCTTGCCGGCGGGACTTCCGACGATGAATGCGCCCGGCGGCTGCAGGCACAGATATGCTCCAAAAAACCCCGCGTCTCACCCGAATATGCGCTGGAGCTCGCAGAGGCCGTCATCACCGAGGTGAAAAATACCACCGGCCTTACCGGAGACCTCTTTGCCTTCGAACCTTCAGGGGTTTCGATGGGGGAGTTCGGGGTCGGCTCCCGCGGCGCGGGCGACTTCTTTGCCCACCGCCAGTTCCCGAAGATCATCAAATCCACCGGAACATCGGTCGGCGTCGACGAGATGGACGACGCAGGTGCCGTCGAGGCGGGCGGCAGGTACATCATCACCACCGTGGACGGGATGCACTCCCGCCTCTCCGACTTCCCCTTCCTCGCGGGATTCCACGTAACGAGGGCGACCCTGCGTGACGTCTACGTGATGGGGGCCCGGCCGGTCGCCCTCCTCTCCGACATCCACGTCGCCGACGACGGCGATGTGGCAAAGATCTTCGACTACACCGCAGGCATCGCCGCCGTCAGCGAGGCGATGGCAGTCCCGCTCGTCACCGGTTCGACGCTTCGCATAGGGGGCGACATGGTGCTCGGCAGCCGCATGACCGGCTGCGTCGGCGCCGTCGGCGTCGCCGACCACCTCACCGCCCGCAAATCGACCGCCCCCGGCGACGTCCTCCTGATGACCGAGGGCGCGGGCGGCGGCACGATCGCAACGGCGGGCCTCTACTCCGGCTTCCCCGAGGTCGTCGAGGAGACGATCAACCTCCACTTCCTCCGGGCAAGCGAGGCGCTCCTTGATGCCGAGGTCCTCACCGAGATCCACTCCATGACGGACGTGACGAACGGCGGGCTGCGCGGCGACGTGTACGAGATGGCAGAGACCGCAGGCTGCCGTATCGTCGTCGACGAGGCGCCGCTGCGCTCCCTCATCAACCCCGCCGTCCGGGACATGCTCGACGTCCTCAAGATCGACCACCTCGGCGTCTCCCTCGACGCCCTCCTCGTCGTCGCCCCGCCGGAGGCGGCAGCGGAGATCACCCGCGTCGTCGCCTCCGCAGGCGTCGTCATGAAGGAGATCGGCTACGTCACCGAAGGGCCGTCGGACTCAAAGCTCATCGTGGACGGTGAGATGCAGGACTTCCTCCCGAAGTTCCGCGAGTCCGCCTACACCCCGGTCAAAAAAGTGGTCGACACCCACGAACGTGACTTCGACGAGATGAAGGCATGCGTCGAACGTGCCGCCGACGCGGCCGTCGAAAAGAAGGAACGAATAATAAAAGAGTATCTCTCCCGCTAGACCAGCCGGGGATACTCTGCAATAATCCGGGCGAAGAGGGCGTTGAGCTGCACGAACTCGTTGCCCGCATCCCCCATTTTTTCATCGGCATCGGCGATGGCACGCGTGAGTGCCGGGTGATTGAACTCACGCTTGCGCACAATGCGCAGTTCACCCAGTACCTCGCGGCCGGAGAGCCCGTACTCCAGCATCAGGATCTCGCCGATCTTCTTTGCGCCGTCAAAATCCCCGTTTCTCAGTGCGGCAAAGAGCGTCTTGGTGATATTCTTCGTCTCCGACTCGGAGAATGTCTCAATCGTATCGGTAATGGCAGGGTCCATCGCCATCTGGAGGTACATCACGGCCGAGCGCATGTCGCCCCGCACCGATGCCGCGATGAGCTCGATCTCCCCCGCATCGACCGTCGTCGAAATCCCCGACTCGGCCCGGCCGATGGCGGTCAGGTGGCGGGTGATGATCTCCTCCGGCAGGGGGCCGAAGAAGAGGAGCAGCGTCCGTGAACTGATGGCGGGGATGATGGCGCTCTGGGTCCGTGCGAGGAAAATGAACCGGCAGGTATCGGAGAACTGCTCCATGATCCGGCGCAGTGCCTGCTGCGCCTCGAAGGTCAGGGCATCGGCTTCATCAAAGACGATGAGCTTGAACTCCGCATTCAGGGGCTTCATCGAGGCATACCACTTGACAATACGCTTGAAGTTGTTGATGACGCTCAAATCCTTCCGGTAGAGGTGCGCGAACTTTTCCTCCTCCTCCAGATAGGCCTTCCCGCTCCTGAAGAGGGCGCCGGTGGAGATGACGGAGAGATTCTCCCGCCAGAAGTCCCCGTAGAGGCTCCGTGCGAGGCACTCGACCGCACAGCTCTTTCCCGTCCCGTGCGGTCCGGTCATCAGGAGATGCGGGACCATTCCCCGCTCACCGAAGCCCTCGAGGTGAGAGACGACCTTCTCCTGTCCGAGAATATTTTCAAACGTTTTTGGCCGGTATTTCTCAATCCAGAGCATGCGAGAGTGTCTCCTGCATCGTTGCCATCGCCTCTGCAAGGAGGCGGGTATTGTCATGGTCGCGGACGAGCCTGTCCGCCTCCTCCATGGTCATCTCCCGGCGTGCCGCGGCGATATTCGGCAGTGCACGGGTCAGTTCGTCCACAATGGTCACGGTCGCGGTCCGGGCGGTCCGCGAGAGCGGATTGAGATCGATGGTGATGACGGTCTTTCCCATCGCGACCAGCGCCTCGCACCGGTCACCGTCCTCCAATGGGACGAGGATGACATCGGACGCATAGATCCCCTCCCGCAGGCAGAGCGCCCGGTCATGCGACAGCGGCAGAAGCCGTTCGGCCTCCCCTTGCAATACCTCAACGCCGTGCGCCGCCAGATGCCGGGTGATTGCCGCCATCCGCGTCTCCGTCCGGTGGAAGAGGTTCACCTCGACGAGCGCCCCGGTTGCCCGTGCCAGCTCGCCTATCGCTTCCGCGGCAAGGGCCGCGGTATTTCCGTTGACCGATATCACCGGATGTGCCGCCTTCATGAAAAAGGCCGCCGCCGTCCGTTCGGCCCCGGCGGCGGACGGTGTCGTCGTCTCGCCCAGCAGATAATCAAACGCCTCGCCGCGCCCGTGGGCACTGGCGCCTTCGATGACGACGATGCCCGCCTTCACGGCGTCCGCGATTCGTTCCCGTGCAACCAGCGAGGCATATCGCGGGTGATCCTCAGGTATCATTCATTCCACACTCCTTTCAGGCAAAATCCGTTGCCCGCTATTCCCATAGAATGTACCCTGCCGAATTCCGATAAAATCTCCTCCGCATAATCACCGGTGGCAAAGACCCCGTTGCCGAGCATCGTCATGCTCGCGGGAATGCCTGCCGCCTCGCATGCGGCAAGCACCGCGGCCACCTCGGTCGTCACGAGACCCGTCTCGCGGGCGAATGTGAGTGCCCTGATGAAGAATTCCTTCAGATCCGACGGGCATCCGGGCTGAAACGCCCGGCCGATGCGCCCCATGACATCCGGCGCCGACAGGACGTCCGCGGTCGTCAGGGGACCGAAGTGCACGGTGACGATGCGATCGCGAAGGCCTGTTATCCGTTCGATATCCCCGGCAAGCCCCGGTGTCCTCCGGCAGACGAGCCCCCCGCCCGCGCAGGCGACGACATCGCCGAGGCCGGAGGCATGGACGATCTCCGATTCATGGGCGAGGGCGACGATCCCTTCCCGTCCCATCCCGAGGGAGAAGAGGGCATCCGCCGCGGTAAGAGAGGAGAGAAGTGCCGCCGCAGAGAGGCCGAACCCCGACCCCGAAGGAAGGGAGGACGTGGTGATGACCTCGGCGGCAACACCCATCCGCGCAAGGGCGTACTCGATGGGCGGCGACCCGGTGCGGGTCTGCCGTCCCTCACCCCCGTCCCGGCGTGGTTCGTGAATGGTAACCGACGTCCGCTCCGCGGCCCGCACCTCTGCGGTGACACCGGCATCGATGACGATACCGGTGCCGATGCTCCCTGTTTCGGCATACGTCGGCCCTATCATCCGGTGGAACGTCCCCGAGATGTGGCCCGGAGAGAAGGCTACAGCAGTGCGTCCCATATTCCTGCTGCGACGGTTTCCTTCGTCCCTTCAATCTCCCGGCGCTCCTCCCTGCCGAGGAGGACATACCTGCCGGACGGTGCACCGAGGGTATCGGGCGTGTTGGCCGCCACCAGGTCCACCCCCTCGTCGAGGAGGGCACCGGCGGCGGTTTCGCTGTCCCATCCGAGCTTGAAGGCGATGACATGTTTCGGGCGGTACTCAGCCTCGAGCACCTCCCGGATGATCTTCGGCTGGGGAACGAGTTCGAGGATCACCGTCTCCCCGGAGAGGATCTTCCCCTCATGCCGGCGGGGGACGAAGTCCGAGATCGCCGCCGCACTGATATAGTAGTCGACCGGGGCCTCGCGGCAGATGCGGTGGACGGCCTCCCGCATGTCCCCGGCGGACTCGATGTGAACATTGCGGATGCAGGGAATGGTCCCGTTGTGGACGACCGTCACATCGGCACCAAGGCGATATGCCTGCAGTGCCAGTTCCTCCCCCATCCGGCCGCTCGACCGGGTCGTGAGAATCCGCACGTCATCGACCTCCTCCCTGCACGCACCGGAGGTGATGAGGACCCGCTTCCCCTCCAGCGGTTTTCCCGACACCGCCCGTTCCGCCTCGATGACGATGTCGCGGATGTCGGCGATCTTTGCCTTCCCTTCCTCGATTCTCGGTTCGACGACCCTTACCCCCCATTCCTCAAGAATGGAGAGACACGTGACGACGCCCGGATGACGGTACATGCTCTCGTGCATCGCGGGAACGATGACGACCGGCATGCCGCTCCCCAGCGCCGTCGTCGCAAAGGTGGTCACGGGGGTGTCATCGATGCCGTGGGCAATCTTGCAGAGGGTGTTCGCGGTCGCAGGCGCAATCAGGAGAAGGTCCGCCGACCCGCCGTCGCCGCAACAGGTCACGTGCTCCACCATACCGGAACACCGGGTGATCGTCTCCTCTCCCGTCGCGTACGTGATGGCATCGGGGTGGACAATCCCCCGTGCGGCATCGGTCATGACCGCCCGCACCCGTGCACCACGCCTGCGCAGGGCATGGGCGAGCCGGACATCATCGACCGCCGCCACGCTCCCGGTGATGCCCAGAATGATCTCCTTTCCGTCCAGAACCGACCCGGTCCCGCTCATTGAATCACCACATCCTGTACCATATGCCATCTTCCCGGTGCATATTTTTTCACATTTCTCACAGATATCTCTGCCTCCATGCCGCATTCCCGGCAGGCATCCGCAATGGCACCGGAGATATCGCCGATACTGTGCACATGAAGGACGCTCCCGGAACGGACATGCGCAAGGGCATCGGGGAGAAAATGCGCCGCGTCAAAATGGCCCATGAGCACCCGGTCATACACCCCGGCAAGGAGGTCGCGGCAATCGCCGCATTCGGCACGTACGCGGCCCGTGAGGGAGTTTTCCCGGATATTCTCCTTGAGATATGCATGGGACGCCGGGTTGATCTCCATCGCGTGCACCCGTGCACCGGCCCTCCCCGCAGGAAGGGTGAAATATCCAATCCCCGCGAACATATCGGCGCAGCGTTCCTCCCGGCCGGACGCACGGACTGCCGCCTCCAGCCGCATCTTCTCCTCACGGTTGCCCATCGAAAACATCACTTTCGCCGGGTCCAGCCGGTAAATGATACCCGCTTCATGGTGGACGACGTCATGGGATGCGCCACAGAGAACAGTCACCTCCGGTCGCCGCATGACCCCGTCATAGCCCCGAATATGCAAAATAGCTGAGGGACGGGCCCACGCACGGATCTCCTCCGTCTCCTCCGCGGTCGGCGCCCGTCCGTGGATGAGGGCGATATCCCCCACCATCTGGTACCCCCTCCCACGGTACTTCCTCCGTTCGTGGATCTCCTCGTCACAGGGGTAGCCGTCTGCCACCGGCACGAATGCCACGCCGTCACGGACAAACGGGCGGCGGCCCGTATCCACCCACGCCTCGCCCATGACCGGGGAGAGCCGTTCCAGCGGGACGACCCGGACTCTCATGGGGGTTACCCGACCGGAAAGATGCGTTCATTCTCGCGGTCTTCCATGACCCTAACGTCCATCCCCTCGCTCAGGTGCAGCCACGGGTAGGCGGGAATGGTGATGGGCATAAAGGTCTTCGGATCAAGGATGCCGGCCATATCTCCGTCGATGAAGGAGACGGCTGCATACTCGGCATCCCGCACATTGCCGATGATACGATAGGAATCATCCTCGCGGACGACGTTCATGATCCCCTCCTGCAGGTCGAAGACCTTGATCGTCCCCGACTCCACCGACCGCACCTCATAGTACTTGTTTTTGATCTCGATCACATCACCGCGCCGGTAGCGGGGCAACCGGACAAGATAGGTGATGCGGTAGAGTTTCTTGCCTTCCCGTTCGCCGATCAGTTTGGGATGGCGGGTCGTCTTTCCCCCGAGTTCGTTTGTGATCTGTTTCGTGATCAGATCGCCGATGTGGTGGCTCGAGATCACGACATCCACGCCGTCCTTGATGTCATCGATGCGGGAGATAAAGGAGAGGCGCTCTCCCGATTCCTGCAGGCCGTCCTCGACGCTGTAGGCGATCGATTCGACCCGGCTGCGTTCGTGGATATCCGGCGTGCGGTCGGTCGCCCGGACCTGGATGACGCCCTCGTAATACCCGCCGGAGAGGCGGCTGCACCGGTCGCACTGCTCTTTTTTCCATACGACGAGGACTTCGCGGGTTTCCTGTACGGGAATGCCGTAGAGCGTCCCTTCCGCATGGATGATGCATTTCGTCCGGTTCGGGCTCGGTTCGTAGGTCTCCACGGTAAAATGGAGGTTCTCGACATCCGGGTGCACCTTCAGCGCACCGAGGGCAAGCTCTTCGGCGAGGAGTTCCCGGTTCGGGGTGGCATCTGACCACGTATTCCCCTGTTTCATCGACCCGCAGGTCGGGCAGAAGGTGCAGACGACGCGCTGCTCGGCAACGATCCAGTCGATGCTCTCCGCAAGGCACTTGTCGCAGATCCCCTCGTTTGTCGTCGGTCCGCCACATTTCGGGCAGAAATTTTCCTGAATATTCATGGTTCGTATCAGGCCTGGTATATCTGGGCGTGCGGAATCCCGTCTATGAGTATATATGCCCCTTCGGGCAGGATGCCGCACTCTATCGCAACACTAACGGCCTTGTTCCCAATAAGGTTAATGTTTCCCGCGTTCTTCAGGGCGAGGGCGACCTCTGCCTCTCCCGCCTCTTCGGTCCCATAGAATTTTTCGCTCACATGGATGGTGATGTCACCGTGACATAATGTCCTGTTCAGAAGTTCCCTGTCACATACGGCAACGATCTCGCCCTTTCCCTGTATGCGGTGTATTTTCAGGTACATTGCATGTACTCATCGGCGAGGATGGGTAAAAAAGAACAGGTAGCGCCCTGTCCGTCAGGGCAGGGAGATATCAATGCCATAGACGCGCGACGGCGTCTCGCCGTGGATGCGCCACGCCGCATCTTCGCTCATCACGCCGCTCTCGTACATCCGGCGGGTAAACCGGGGAACCGACTTGGGCCCCACCACCGCACCCGGCCGCGAGTTGTCATCCATATAATCGCTCTCCATCATGAACCGCCGTCCCTCCGCGATGAGGGCAGGAATCGCCTCGTGTTTGGCGACGAGTGACGGGGTGAGCGGGGTGTCGGGGACGGCAAAGTGCTTGACGACCCGCTCCACCGGCAGGCCGGCCCGCTCCGCCATCGCGACAACATCGCTGCACGGCCCGCTCTCTGAGTGGATCTGGACGGCACAGCCCGTATCCGCCGCCACTTCGAGGGCGTGGCGGAGGACATCGTTGGAGACCTCCCACACCTCCTCCTCCACCGGATAGTGCGGCCGCCCGCTCTTGATGGCGACGGCCTTCCCTGCGGCGACATACTCGCCGGCGAGGGAGAGCCCGTCCTTCATGATCGCCGCCGCTGCCTCGAGAGGCATGCGCCGGGTGAGGATGCCGATCTCCGCAGGGTGCACCCCGAGAACGGGAAACGCAACAACCCCGTTCTCCCGGCACATCTCCGCGACGGCGAGCGTCATGTCGAATACCTCCCGGAAGTCCTCGCCTTTGACCGGATGGACCCCGAGCGACCACGACGGTTTGGTCACGAGCATCATGTGGGTGCCGCCCGCCCGCCGGAAGTCCTTCACCGCCTCCGCCCCGCGGCCGCCCGCCGGGTCGATATGGATATGGTTGTCGGTGACCGGAAATGAAAACGCCTGCATGTCAGTCGAGGATCTTCATGAGAGGATACTGCCCGTCGAACCGGAGTGCGGCGCGGCAGGTCTCCCCGCGCACGTCGGTCGTGATGATCACATCGAGCATCCTGCCCGCAAGTTCGCTGTAGCCGAAGGGATTGAGCTCCATCATCTCCGTTGCGATATGCACCGTAATCCCGGTCACGTACGGCTGGAGGCCGACCGCCTTTTCTATCGCCGTCTCGACCGAGGTGGCGGTGGCGGGGGAGATGGGCGTCCCCACCCACTGGTGGTACAGGGCGCCGAGTTTTATTCCGGCTTCAAATGCTGCCTGAATTTTATCAGGATTCATGATTGATATTTGCCGTAAAAAAAGATGAAGCCAGCGGTGAGTACGCCGGGCATCAGGAGAGCAGTTTCAGTATCCCGTGCCGGGGCTGCATCAACTGCCCGTCACGGTTCATCTCGTCGATGCGCTTGAGGATGTCATCGCGGTTGTGCCCGTTTTTGACGAGTTCGTTCACCACATCATTCATCTGCGCCCGTCCGTTCTGGTCGGCAAGCTCGCGGACGACCTCTTTTATCTCACGGATCAGGTCACGGCTGTGCTTGGAGTAGCTGGTGACCAGACGATCGATATCATAGGTCCCGCTCTCGGGGTCGTAGGCCACCTTCTTCAGGCAGTTGTCGATGATTGTAATCACCCGCTGGGCATCCGAAAGGTCGACCGAATCCGAGAGGCGTATCCGGGCGCTTGCCTCGGCAAGGCGGACGAGTGCCTCGAGCTGACGTGCGGTCACCGGGACCGGTTTGTTCTCGTCCGCCATATTACGGAGATTGAGATAGTAGTCGGTCAGGGTGTCCCGCGCATCATCGCTCATGATGGGGAAGCAGTTCCTCTTCGCATACGCGATGTACTTCCGGAAGAGCAGCGCATCGATATCCGGTGTCACCGGTTCGAGCTGGCGGCGGATGTACTCCTCGTCGACCCCCTCGATGGGAGACTTCCTGGTATGCTCGATCAGTTCTCCGACGCTGTGCGACTTGAGGATGTGGTTGCTGATCGCACGGTCGATCATCGCGTCCGGCTTGTCCTCCATGATGAAGATCAGGTCGAAACGGGAAAGGAGCGACGGCGGCATGTTGATCTGCTCGGCTATCGGCGCGTACTCGTCGAAGCGACCCATCTTCGGGTTCGCCGCCCCGAGAAGGGCGCAGCGCGACCGCAGGGTCGCCGTGATGCCCGCCTTTGCAATCGAGATGGACTGCTGTTCCATCGCCTCGTGCAGCGCACTGCGATCCTCCTTGGCCATCTTGTCCATCTCATCCACCGCAGCGATACCCATGTCCGCCAGGACCAGCGCACCGGCCTCAAGCGTCCATCTCCCGTCACCGAACTCGTCCTTCACGGCGGTTGCGGTCAGACCCGCGGAGGTGGACGATTTGCCGCTCGTGTAGATGCCGCGGGGTGCCAGCTGGATCACATACCTGAGCATCTGCGACTTGGCGATACCGGGGTCTCCGACGAGGAGCATGTGGATATCCCCGCGGAGGTGGCTTCCGTCGGGAAGCTCCTTTGCAATGCCGCCGAAGAGGATGAGCGAGATGGCCTCCTTGACCTGCGTCATACCGTAAATCGACGGTGCGATGGACCGGGACACCTTGGTATAGAGCTCGGGGTCCTGCGAGAGTTCCATGATCGCCGCCTCGTCCTCCTCGGAGATATTGACCTCCTCGAACTCCTTTTCCGAGACCTCTATCGAATTTGCCTCGAGGTACACATCGAAGAGGGTGCTCTTCTGCCCGTAGGAGACACGCTGCACCGAGCGGAGAATGCCGTTGATGATCACGCGGTCGCCCGGCGCCACCGTCCCGGTCAGGTCGTCGACCACATCGACATCGAGGGTCTGGGGCTGTTCCCCGCCCCGCAGCCCTTCCGGGGATTCCTGTATCCTGACCTTCTGTGCATCAACGAACTTGGAGAGCGCGGGAACAAGGTCCATCTTCGTCTGCCGTTCGCACTGGCTGCACGGGCGGTACGGCTCCTGAAATCGCGAATATTCCTGCTGGTACGGGGGGGTGAGCGTTCCGCACTGAAGGCAGCGGAAGACCGCGCTCGTCAGGCGGGGACGGACCTCGGTGGTCTTGCGCAGAATGCCCTCGACCGAGACGAAGGTGTTGATGTGATGAGAACGGATATCGCGGACGGGGAGTTTTTTTGGGAGATTGACGAACCGGATGTTGACGTCCGCGACCTTCTCCTCCTCGTCCTTCGTGAAGATCAGGTTGTTGTTCCTGATGGCGTCCCGGACATCGCCGATCACCTTTCCAGGTGATTTGAGCAGTTCGTCTGCGATCTCGAGACCGGTTCTCCCTGATTTCTGGAGCACGCGGTAATCGATCTCCAGTGACCGGAGGTGTGGATACTGGCTTGCAATCTCCCCCAGTTCCCTCCGGTAATGCTTCTTCAAAAATTTGTTCCAGTCGGACGCCCTGTCGGTGAAATCGACTCCGTCGAGATCCTCCCCCACCTACTTCTCACCCGCCTGATCCCGGTACCGCTCTGCCGTAAGGACGATGTTTGCAATCAGGGCCTCGATCTGGATCTCCGCCGACGCCCCCTCGCTCAGCCGGAAGTCCGCCTCGCCGAGGTACGAGATGATCTCCACCTTCAGCTGCCGGTCGAAGTTCTTCCGGATAACGGCACGATAGAGCTGGTTGATCAGTTCATTCGGGGCGATCCCGCGGGAATAGAGAAGATCATTGGTGATCGACTCCGCCCCTTCATAATCCCCCTCGAGGGCGGTTGCCAGGAGATCATCGATCTCGTCCGGACGTGCCGTCGAGGTGATCTCGTAGATCATGTCCTCCGTGATCTCCTCGCTGATGATGGCGGCGCCCTGAATGGCATTGATGGCCTTTCGCATATCGCCGAGCGAAACGTACACGATGGCGTCGATCGCCTCCTCGGTGATGGAGAGCCCCTCGCGACCCGCAATGCGTTGCAGTTCGGACGAGATGGCCGCACGGTCCAGCGGGCGGAACCGGTAAATGGCACACCGGCTCTGGATCGGATCGATGATCTTCGAGGAATAGTTGCAGGAGAGAATGAACCGGCAGTTCTGTGCAAAATTCTCCATCGTTCTCCTCAGGGCAGCCTGAGCGTCCGAGGTGAGTGCATCGGCCTCATCGAGAAAGAGGATCTTGAATTCGGCACCACCGAGCGGTGCGGTCCGGGCGAACTGTTTGATCTGGTTCCGGACGACATCGATTCCCCGCTCATCCGATGCATTGAGTTCCCGGAAATTCATCTGCCAGGTATCGCCGAAGAATTCGCGGGCGAGCGCGACGGCAGAGGTCGTCTTTCCAAT
Source organism: Methanovulcanius yangii (assembly GCF_018687785.1). Taxonomy (NCBI): domain Archaea; kingdom Methanobacteriati; phylum Methanobacteriota; class Methanomicrobia; order Methanomicrobiales; family Methanomicrobiaceae; genus Methanovulcanius; species Methanovulcanius yangii. Next base: position 577,038 of record NZ_LTBL01000001.1, on the reverse strand, counting down.
CCCCGCTGTTCCCGTAAAGAGCAGATGCGGCAGGTTTCCGGACTTCACATACGATTTGAGTCTCTCGACTATCTCGTCCTGCCCAACGATATCATCCAGCACCATCGGCCGGTATTTCTCAATCCATATGGTATTTCCAGATTCCAATACGTTCACCCCGGAGAAACAGGACAGCTGCCTGACGGTATTGTATGTAAACTCTGTGCCGGAATCATATCAACCAATCGTTCCCGACTGATTCCATCCGCCGACGGATGGGATGGAACGATGCAAGTAGCTATTTCTCTCTCCGTCAGATATATTGGTATAAAAGGGAGATGCATGCAGTCCTATCAACTAATCTTCATCAGGGATTTGGCAGACGGAGCCCGCGACCGGACCGCTCCGGGAGTATGGCGGTCGGCATCCGGCACCCCCTGTACCCGCGTCTTCTTCTGTGCGGCCCTGATCGAACGGAGCAGAACAGCATCCGGAGGACTGCAGCTCAGGATTGCCGATCCGACCAGTGCGTGTTCCGGCTCTACGTCTCCCTCCGCGAAGGAACTCAATGCCCGGATAGAGGAGCTCTCCGTTCCGTGCTTCGTCTCCTGTGCCGCGACGGTGCAGCCGCGGACGGGTGCTGAAGAGGGCGGGCCTTCGCTTGCAATCGAATGGATGCAGGAAGTCCCCCGCCACGCACGGGACCGCTGGATCATCAGTGCCGCACGGCGTGCGGTTGCGGTCATGGAAGACGGACACGCCTGTGACCCGGATACCATCAGCATCCTCGCCGCCGCCATAGACCGGGCGCTCTGCGCCGTCGACATCACGGAGGCCCCTCCGGCACCTCCCCAGGATCACATCGATGCCGTGCTCGATGCCATTGGGTTCCTCAGTGCCGACCGGACAGGAGCGGACGAGGGCGAAGTGATCGGCATCCTCGCAACGAAAGGAATCTCCTCTGCCGATGCGAAGTCCTGCATCACCTACCTGAGAGAAGAAGGCGACTGTTACTGCCCACAGCCCGGACGACTCCGTGCCCTCTGATGCCCTCCCCGCATATGATCCCTGAATTTCTGCCCGAAGGACCCGCGCTCCTCCTCGAAACCCCCCGCCGCCTCCTCTTTATTGCGGATACGCATTTCGGAGCGGAAACCGAATTCGGGCGCCGGGGCGTCCATATCCCCAGCAATACCGACCAGCGCCTGAACCGCATTCTCTCCTGCATCAAAAAGGCAGACCCGGATCTGCTCATCATCCTCGGGGATTTCAAACATGCCATCCCGATGACGAGCAGACAGGAATACGCAGAACTCCCCCGTGTCATCGAGACGCTCCGGGACCATGTCACTCTCCGGCTCGCACCGGGGAACCATGATGTTGGCATCGACCGGTTCCTCGACGTTGAGGAGATACTTCCCCGCGACGGGGTCCTGATCGACGGGATCGGTGTCCTCCACGGACATACCTATCCGGCTCCCGACCTCCTGGGTCACCTCTGCATCATCGGCCATCACCACCCGGTGGTGCATCTCTACGACGAGGTCGGGTGTTCACTCCGGTCCCACCCCGCCTATATCATGGGAACGCTCAGGGGTGAGTGCCTCCCTTCCCCCGTCCCCTGCGACACCCCGACGCGGGTCCTCTTCATGCCCGCGTTCTTCGAGTATGCGGGCGGACTGGATGTCCGCTCCCTCCCGGAGAGCGGACTTTCCCCCATCGCCCGCTGTCTGGATACCACCGATGCCGAGGTCTTTCTCGATGACGGCACGTACATCAACACCATGGAGGCACTGATACGCGATGAGCGCGCTTGACCTCCTCTCCCCGGAGATCCGGGAACTTGTCAAAAAGCGGGAGTTCGACGCCTTGTCCGAGACGCAGGAGGCCGCCATCCCCGCCGTCCTCGACGGGGGCCACCTCCTCCTCATCGCCCCGACCGGCACAGGGAAGACCGAGAGTGCCATGCTCCCGGTATTCGACCGCCTCTCCCGGACCTCCGGCGGCGGGTTCCGTGCCATCTACATCACTCCGCTGCGGTCGCTGAACCGTGACATCCTCGGGCGCCTGACCTGGTGGTGCAGGGAACTCGGCCTCACCGTCGGCGTGCGCCACGGTGACACCCTGCAGTCGGAGCGGAGAAAACAGGCGCTGAACCCCCCCGACCTCCTCATCACCACCCCGGAGACCCTGCAGGCGCTCTTCCTTGGAAAACGGCTCCGGGAGCACCTGAAAACGATCGAGTACGTGGTAATCGACGAGATCCACGAACTCGCCGGAAGCAAACGCGGAGCGCAGCTCTCCGTCGCCCTCGAACGGCTCGTCCCGTACGCCGGTGAGTTCCAGCGGATCGGCCTCTCGGCAACGGTGGGCAACCCCTCGGATGTGGCGAAGTTTCTCTGCGGAAAGCGCCCCTCCCGGATCATCGACATCCCGTCCGCCCCGCACATGCAGCTTGCCGTCCGGTTCGCGGGCGAGGAGTTCGGGCAGCAGACCAAGGTGATCGACAGGGCCATCAGCGCCGACCACTCGACGCTCCTCTTCGTCAATACCCGATCGACCGCGGAGGCGCTCGGGCATCAGCTCTATGACCGGGGCGACGTCGAGGTGCATCACGGCTCACTCTCAAAGGAGGTCCGGGTTGATGCGGAAGACCGCTTCAGGGAAGGAAAGATCCGGACCCTCATCTGTACCTCCTCCATGGAGCTGGGGATAGACATCGGCCATATCGGCCATGTGCTCCAGTTCGGGAGCCCCCGCGAGGTCTCACGCCTCCTCCAGCGGGTGGGACGGGCCGGGCACCGGCTGGACACGGTATCGGAGGGCACCATCCTTGCCACCGGGTTCGATGACCTCCTCGAGTCGCTCGTCATCAGCAGGCGTGCCCGGCAGAACGCCTCCGAGGACATCCGGGTGATCAAAGGTGCGGGGGATGTCATGGCCAACCAGATCGCAGGCCTTGCGATGGAATACGGCGACATCCCGATTCGTGCAATGGAAGAGATCTTCTCCCGGAGTGCATGCTTTTGCGAACATACGTCCATGGTCCGTGAGATCTGCGAACAGATGGCCTCCCACCGTCTCATATGGATGGAGAAGGATGCCATCTCGCGTTCGGGGCGATGCCGCACCTATATGTACGCCAATCTCTCCATGATCCCGGATGAACGCAAGGTGCAGGTCTTCGACATCGTCTCCCGCAGGACGGTGGGGACCCTCGACGAATCGTTCGTGGTCGGGTGGATTCACACCGGCGCGGTCTTCATCACCAAGGGGCAGGCGTGGCAGGTGATCGCCCTTGAGGACGGGAAGATCAAGGTCGAACCGGCCCACCGCATTCGCGGAGAACTCCCGTCATGGGAGGGGGAACAGATACCCGTTCCCTATGAAGTCGCACAGGAGGCGGGGAGGCTCAGGCGGACGCGGGCATTCAGGGACTATGGAGCGGATTCTCCCTCCGTCCGGTACCTCTCCGGATTTCTGGACGATATGGAGACGAGGGGATATGCGATCGCCTCCGATCGCCTCGTGACCCTCGAACACTTCGATGAAGGGGTCGTCCTCAACATCTGCGGCGGCCACAAGGCAAACGAGGCACTCGCCCGCGTTCTCTCCGTCCTCCTGTCGGCACGCTTCGGCTCATCGGTGGGCATCGAAGTCGGGGCCTACCGCATCCTCTTCCGGCTCCCGTCGTCCATCCGGGCGTCGCATATCCAGGAACTCCTCGAGACCATCGACCCTGCCCACATAGAGGGACTCCTCAGCCTCGCGATGAAACGGACCGCCATTTTCAAGTGGAAGATCGTTCAGGTGGCTAAGAAATTCGGGGCAATCGATGCCGATGCCGATTACGAACGCATCAGCATCCACCGGCTCCTCGACCTGTTTGAAGGGACCGCCATCCAGAAGGAGACCTACCGTGAGCTCTTCACGACCATCATGGATGTTGCGGGAGCGCAGACACTGGTGGAGGACATCCGCTCCGGAACGGTCGAAATGCGCATCGCACCCCTCTCTCCCCTGGGAAGCGAAGGCCTCAGTTCGTCCCGCGACCTGATTCCCCCTCCGACGACGGACGATGCCGTCCTTGCCACCATCCGCAGGCGTCTTGAGGAGGAGGAGGTCGTGCTCTTCTGCATGCACTGCAAAAAGTGGAAGTCCAGAACCCGGGTCTCCCGTATCACGGAAGCCCCGGTATGCCCGGTCTGCGGCGCACGTCTCATCGCCGCCCTGAAACCATGGGACGAAGAACTGATCTCCTCCGTGAAGAAGACTGTGAAGACCGAGGAGGACAGTGCAGTCGAAAAGAGGCTCATGAAGAACGCAAACATCGTCCTCTCCAGCGGGAAGACGGCGATCATCGCCCTCAGCGCCCGCGGTGTCGGGCCCGACACCGCATCCCGCATCATCGCAACGATGACGGAAGGCGACGACTTTTACCGGGAAATTCTGAAGGCGGAGCGGAACTACATCAAGACCCACCGCTTCTGGTGACCGGTCCGTTGTGCACCACACAAACCCGCTTGATGCACCAATATTCCGGTTCGCCATGGGGCGATGATGCACCACCCGGGGGAATGCATATACCGCTTGATGATCAATAACTACTGATTCTATGCCTGATAGCGAACACAACCTGACCGATTATGATGAAGTATTCCGGACATTCTCCATCGATGTCCCCGAATACTTCAATTTCGGGTATGACGTCATCGATGCCTGGGCGAAAAAGGACCGCAACAAACTTGCGATGATCTGGGTGAACCAGGAAGGGGATGAGAAGAAATTCACCTTCCGCGATATGATGAACCTCTCGAACAAGGCAGCCAACATTCTCCTGAAATTCGGGATCAACAAGGGCGACCGGGTCATGCTCATGCTCCCCCGGATACCGGAGTGGTGGATCTTCGTGATTGCCATCATCAAACTCGGTGCGGTCGTCTGCCCCTGCCCGACGCTTCTTACCTCAAAGGACATCAAATATCGAATAAATGCCGGAAAATTCAAGATGGTCATCACGGATATGGAGAATTCCGGAAAATTCGAGGACGTCTGCGAGGCATGCCCCTCCCTCCGGAACCGGATGCTCGTCGACGGGGAACTCCAGGGATGGGCCAGCTACCCGGTGGAACTGCTCTATCCTGCGCCGGTAAACCACCGGAAGGTCAGCATGCCATACGAAAACCGGACACGGGCAACCGACCCGATGCTGATTTACTTTACCTCGGGTACCACCGGCGAGCCGAAGATGGTGCTTCACAACAATGCCCACCCCCTCGGGCACATCGTAACGGCGCGCTTCTGGCATGATGTCAGGGAAAATGACGTACATTTCACCTATTCCGACACGGGATGGGCAAAATGTGGATGGGGAAAGATATTCGGTCAGTGGATACAGGGCGCCTGCCTTCTCATCTACGACATCTGGGGGAAATTCAAGGCAACGGAAATCCTGCCGCTCATCGAGAAGTACGAGGTCACGACCTTCTGCTGCCCGCCGACCATCTACCGGATGCTCATCATCGCAGATCTCAAGAAGTACGATCTTGCCGAACTGCGCCACTGTACCAGCGCCGGCGAACCCCTCAATCCCGAGGTGATCAAGGTCTGGGAGGAAGGTACCGGCCACACCATCTACGAGGGCTACGGACAGACCGAGACCTGCTGTGCCATCGCCTCGTTCCCCTGCATCCCGCACAAACCCGGCTCCATGGGCAAACCGATGCCCGGATGGCACATCGACCTCCTCGATGACGACGGGAACCCGGTCAACAACTACGAGGAAGGGCGCATCGCCATCTCGCTCAACCCGCGCCCTGTCGGCCTCATCATCGAATACGTTGACAACAAGGAGGCAAATGCGGAATCGTTTGTCGGCGACTACTACTTCACCGGCGACAAGGCCTATCGCGACGACGACGGATACTACTGGTTCGTCGGGCGTGATGACGATGTCATCAAAAGCTCAGGATACCGCATCGGACCCTTCGAGGTGGAAAGCGCCCTTCTCGAACACCCTGCCGTGCAGGAATCCGCGGTGGTGGGATCGCCCGACCGTATCCGGGGCATGATCGTCAAGGCATTCGTCGTTCTCAATCCCGGTTTTGAGGAATCGGAACCGCTCGTCAGAGACCTCCAGAATTACGTCAAGCGCACCACCGCTCCCTACAAGTACCCGCGGATCATCGAATTCGTTGACGAACTCCCGAAAACCATCTCGGGAAAGATCAAGAGGAATGTGCTGAGAGATCAGGAAATCAAAAAGATGAACAACCAATAACTTTTTTCACCACGTTGTGCACCACACCTCCGAATTATTTATCTTATTTTGCACCAATATTACTCATCATGGTGCGCTATTCCATAACGATGGATGATATGCTTGTTCAAAAAATCGACGCTGAATGTAAAAATCAGGGATTATCACGCTCAGAATGGATTAGTGATGTCTGCACCACGAAGTTTTCATCACTCAACGGAAGCGGATCACTCCCCCTCCCCATCACCACAGAGGACAGTACCCTCGACCTGCACAATATGGCGGATTATGAGGAGACCTACCAATCCTTCTCCATCGATACGCCGGAGTATTTCAACTTCGGGTTCGACGTCGTCGATGCATGGGCGAAAAAGGATCGCAACAAACTCGCGATGATCTGGCTGGACCAGAAAGGCAACGAGAAGAAATTCACCTTCCGCGACCTCTCCCGGCTCTCGAATCAGGTCGCCAATATGTTCATAAAATACGGACCCGCCAAGGGAGAGAAGGTGCTCATCATGCTTCCCCGCGTGCCGGAATGGTGGATCTTCGTGCTGGGCCTCATCAAGATGGGCATCATCTACTGCCCGGCACCCACGATGCTCACGGAAAAGGACCTGAAGTACCGCATCGACGCCGCCGACATCAAAATGGTCATCACCGATTCGGAGAATGCCGACAAGGTGGACGCCATCTTCGATGACTGTCCCTCCCTCAAGTCGCGCTTCCTCATCGACGGCGAACGGGACGGCTGGATCAGCTACCCCGTGGAGCTTTCCTATCCCGCACCGGTATCCAGCAAACTGATTCCGCTCCAGGGAATGGCGCGCACCAAACTCGAGGACCCGATGCTGATGTTCTTCACCTCCGGCACCACCGGAGAACCGAAGATGGTGCTGCACGACCACGGGTATGCCCTCGGGCATATCGTGACCGGACGGTTCTGGCACGATGTAAGAAGCACCGATCTACACTTCACGGTCGCCGATACCGGGTGGGGCAAGAGTGCATGGGGCAAACTCTTCGGACAGTGGACCGAAGGCGCCGCCATCTTCGTCTATGACATCCGGGGCAAATTCAACGCCACCGAACTTCTGCCCCTGATGGAGAAGTACGGGGTCACCACGTTCTGCGTCCCGCCGACCATCTACCGCATGCTGATCCTCGCCGACCTCGAGAAGTACGACTTCTCCGAACTGCGCCACTGCTGCAGTGCCGGGGAACCGCTCAACCCCGAGGTGATCAAGGTCTGGGAGGATGCGACCGGTCTTACCATCTACGAGGGGTACGGGCAGACGGAGACGGTGCTCTGTATCGGCACCTTCCCCTGCATGAAGGTCAAGCCGGGCTCGATGGGCCTTCCCGCTCCGGGATGGCAGGTCGAGGTGCTGGATGAAAAAGGGAATCCGTCAAAGCCGAACGAAGAAGGCCATATCGCCATCAAAACCGACCCGCGCCCCGTCGGCCTCTTCATGGAGTACCTGGACAACGAGGAAGAGAACCGCCACGCCTTCAGCGACGGCTACTACTATACCGGGGACCGTGCCTACCGCGACGAGGACGGGTACTTCTGGTTCGTCGGCCGCGACGATGATGTGATCAAGGCATCCGGGTACCGTATCGGACCCTTCGAGGTGGAGAGCGCCCTCATCGAGCACCCGGCGGTACAGGAAGCGGCCGTCATCGGAACACCGGACATGATCCGCGGACAGGTGGTCAAGGCCTTCATCGTCCTTGCTCCCAGCTATGCGCCCTCCGAAAAACTGGTGAAGGAACTCCAGAACCATGTCAAGCATGTCACCGCACCATACAAGTACCCGCGTGCAGTGGAATTCGTTGATTCTCTCCCCAAAACGATCTCCGGAAAGATCCGGAGAAAGGAGTTGAGGGACCTCGAAATGGCAAAAATCAGGACCGGGAAGAAGGGCACCCCCGAAGCCTGATGAACACATTTATTTTCAGGAACCACGTATAGAGTAAGGCGCGAGGGTTGCCGAGCCAGGTCAAAGGCGCTAGGTTCAGGGCCTAGTCATGTAGATGTTCGAGGGTTCGAATCCCTTCCCTCGCATGTATTTTTTTCAAAAATTATCCAATTTTCCTGCAGTATTCTCAAATCCCCCGCTAAATCCAAGTACTTATGGTATAAATAGGAATTTGGAGATATTTTTTAAAGGTACCATAGTGTCATTTCTAAAAATTGTATATTGCAATACAATATCAGGCATATTCCGGATGAAATCGTATATGACGCTCGTTTCACCGGAAATATAAATTCGCGGAAGAGAATTTCAGCCTGTTTTGAATGCCGGCATTAGAAGGTACCTTGTTGTACGGAGGATTTTATGGTTGGAAACGGATTGGAAATATTGGCGGCATTTGTTGTCTATCTTGGCATTATGGTCACTATTGGTTTTTTGTATTACAAGAAGACGAACAGTGTCAGTGACTACATCCTTGGTGGGAGAGGACTAAACAGGTATGTAACGGCACTCAGTGCGGAAGCATCCGACATGAGCGGATGGCTCCTGATTGGACTTCCCGGTCTTGCTTATCTTTCGGGAATGTCTGCCATATGGGTGGCACTCGGTCTTATTATCGGGACATTCCTGAACTGGAAATTCATCGCAAAGAGACTCAGGGTCTATACGAAAAACGCAAACGATTCCCTCACCCTGCCCGATTTCTTCAAGAACAGGTTCGGTGACACGAAGGACATCATCGGTGCGATTTCATCTGTTTTTATCCTGATCTTTTTCCTGATATACACATCCGCACAGTTTGTTGCCGGGGGAAAACTGTTCAACACGGTCTTTGGAGTTGATTATACGACCGCCCTCCTTGTCGGATCCCTGATTGTTGTATTGTATACCTTTACCGGCGGATTCAAGGCTGTATGTCTCACCGATTTCATACAGGGCTGTCTGATGTTCTTCGCCCTCCTCATCGTTCCGATTGCGGCGCTCGCAATGATCGGCGGTCCGGCCAGTGCCATTGCCGGAATCGAGCAGATTAACCCCGATCTCTTGAATCCCTTCCTCGACACCGACGGAAATCCCCTCACCATAATCGCTGTCGTCTCGATGCTCGCATGGGGGCTTGGCTACTTCGGGCAGCCGCACATCCTCGTCAGGTTTATGGCAATCGAAAAGCCGGGCGAGATAAGGGAAGCACGAGCCGTTGCAATGGTATGGGTCATCATCTCGCTTCTGGCGGCTGTTGCCATAGGCATCATCGGACGGGTATTTCTTGATCAGCCGCTTGTCGGTGCAGACTCGGAGACGGTCTTCATGGTCATGACCGGAGAGGTGTTCTTCTCGTTTTTGGCTGGAATTATCTTCTGCGGAATTCTTGCAGCAATCATGAGTACGGCCTCATCGCAGCTTCTCGTGAGTGCATCCGCGGTTTCGCAGGATCTCTACAAGACATTTCTGAAATCCGATGCCTCCGACAGGCAGCTGATCTGGATAAGCAGGTTTTCTGTTCTTCTTGTCGCGATGTGTGCAATTGTCCTGGCAATCGACCCGAACAGTTTCGTATTCAATATCGTCTCATATGCCTGGGCAGGCTTTGGTGCGGCATTCGGACCGATCGTAATTATGGCGCTCTTCTGGAAGAGAACCAATCTCCAGGGTGCCCTTGCGGGAATCATCGTCGGCGGCCTGACGGTCCTTATATGGAAGCAGTTTGAATTCTTCGGACTCTACGAGATCGTCCCGGGATTTGTGCTTTCACTCGTGGCCATCTATCTGGTAAGTAAATACACCGCACCACCGGACGAGGCTCTGGTCAGGGTATTTGAAGAGACGGAAAAAGAAGTCCTCAACAATGCGGACTAAATCCGATATTACATTTTTTCTCCTCATCCCTGTAAAAAAAGATAGTGTAGTGAATTTTTTGCTACGGAGGGATATCTTCTCAAATACCTGTCTCTCCGGTCACTCGGTCATGGCTTTTCCTGACCGAACGGCTCCAGCTGTCTCATCACGACAGCCGCAATCGTCCTGAGAGGAAGGCCGGTCGTCTCCGCCACCTGTTTCATGTCCTCGAATTCCGGTTTGAGGGCAATGGGAATGCCGTCGACGGTCGAGCGTTTCACCCGTATATCATACACCCCGCCCGCAATCTCAACGGGGACGGTGTTGCGCTTTCGCTTTGCAACCAGCCGCGGGACTTCATAGATACGAACACCAAGAGTACCGGTCTCCTCCATGAGAATACCGGTCAGGTGACGATACAGGCGACGGTTGGTGATCACCGTCAGAACATGCGCAGGCCGGCTCTTCTTGCCGAGTACAGGAGTGAAGTAGACATCCACTGCCCCTTCGGCAAGCAGTCGCTGCTGGGCATATGCCATTACCTCGCCCGTGACATCGTCGATATTGGTCTCAAGAAGCACGATCCTCTCTTCCACCACATCGGATGACTCCCCCTCTATGATCCGGAGCACGCGACCCGTGCCGTCACCGCCATGCACAATCCGGCACGGTATCATCCCGGGGAAGGTGTCAATACATTCTGCCATATTGGCAAGAAGCGCCATGCCGGCACTGGTGGTGCGGGATTCATGCAGCAAGCCCGCCGGAAGGGGAACGCGGTGACGGGCGCATATGGCGATGACCGGTGAGGAGGGGAGCCCTGCCGCAGGGGGCAACGAACAGACAGGAGATGAAAGGATGCCTGCACGGTCCATGAGGGCAAGGGGTACAACACATTCGATGATGTCGCCAATCCCTGCAGCACTGTCAAAGCGGGAAAGATCGGCTATCGCTCCCTCCATCACCTCATGCGCCCTTGGCGATAGATCCAGCTCGGAAGAGATTATGCCCGCTGCTTCGCTGAGGTCATCCGTAGAATCGTCTCCGGCCGTCCCGTTCCCGATGATCACAAATCCTTCAGTAGAACCGGGAGTTGGCGGTTGATACCGGACCTCCCACCCGGCACCGCATGAGGATCGGGAAATTGCCTCTGCTATCGACTCGAGGTGAGCGGCCGACCCCACAAGGGCCATAGCCGCCGCTGCCAGAGCCCCACCGGAGATTCCGCTCTCCGATGGATCAATAACAAATGTTCTCATTTACTCTGCCGGAGGGAACGGTTCGTTGATCTTCGCGTGCACCCGCTGGGCGAGTTTGGCCACCTCATGCGCCTTGTCCCCTGCCCCCGGAATGGCACGTGTCAGGAATGCGCCATCCTCCGCACCATACGCGGCTTCCTTCGCCTCCATCCCGATCAGGGACGCAACGGCGGCGGGTACCGTGATATTGATGATGGTGTGACCGATGTACTGCAGTTCCTGCGTGAGGACCGCCCCGCAGAAGAGAGCGGTCGGCCAGTTGGGATCATCCTTGTTCTTGCCTTCGAACACAAAGGCGGGAATCTCCTTCCCGCTGAGGTTATCCACATGGTACTTCGTGCCGTCGATTGTGACGTCATATGCGACATTCGAGTCAAAACCCCAGTAGCGTTCGGTGAATTTGTCGGTCCGCCTCCCGTGCGGCTTGATGGAGGTGTATTTGAATTCAATCGTCTTCCCGGTAAAGCCCGAAAGAATCGCCGAACCACGCTGCTCGACATACGCCTGCCTCTCCTCGTCGAGCGTGCGGGTGGCCTCCTGTACGGTCTTTCCCGCCTTCATGAGATCATAGGTATGGGCGGCACGACGGTAGATGGCCCGGTCACGCACACCCTCCGATGCAAGTATGCAGGCCTTGGTGATCTTTCCGCGGGTCACCTGCTCCGCCTTTCGGGCAATGGTGTTGAGACCGCAGAGTGCCATCTCGGGGTCGATGAAGGAGTTCATCTTATAGTCCCGGACCGCCGACGCCACTTCGAAGACGTCCCCGTTGTGCAGGACCATCAGCCGAAGAGCAGGGACGCAGTCCCCTTCAAGGTGTCCAAGGGGAGGATTGACCGGCCCGCCCGAGAACCCCGCTCCGATCGATGCAGATTCTTCAAAACCGGCAAATATCTCTGAGAGGGCCATCGATCCAATCACCGACGGCCCCCCGATATCCTTGAGGATAAGCCCGAAATCGCCGAGGACCTTGGCGGTGTCATACTCCTCGTGGGTGCCGCGGATATGGATCGTCTCCGGCAGACCGGCGGCATCACGTGCGCCCTTTCCGGCAAGGTAGGCGGAATCCACCTTTCCGAACTTGCCGAACTCCTCCCCCAAGAGCGCATCGGGATGAATGAACTCCATGGTCACCGCCGCACCAATAAGTGCGGGCCAGAGGGCATAGGGCGTAATACCGGCACCCTCCATACTGCGCATCATGGCTTCGGTCCCGGTCTTGGCCGCATTGTACGCAAGTTCCGGAATGTTGTAATCCTCACCGAGGGCAGAGTGGCCATAGATGGCGCCACCGGCAATGAACGGCGGCAACACTGCACCATCGACCCGGGTGAGTTTCTTGTCCAGCATTTTCTCGTAGATCGCAAGGTAGGCGGGAAATGCCGGAATTTTATGCGTAAATTTCCCGGTGGTAAGAGCAATGGCACTCGTTCGCGGAGCCCCCGCATGCATCCGTGCAATGGCGCCGAGTTTCCGGTTCCCGAGCGGTACACCGGAACGGGCACAGGACCCCATGAAATATGCAAGGGAAGCTACGATCAACGCAGCATTCTCGGGAGATGCCCCCGCATTTTTCGCCTCACGGACCGCCTTTTCAATCACCATATCAAGCGGAAGGCCCGGGGCTGCCGCATCGACCAGCGTCATCCGTCCGAGAAGCGACATCTCAGGCCCGGTTACGGTACAGAATATGTCCTCGGCAAGCGAATTGGCCGCCGCAAACACAGGAATGACCAGGGCGCCATGCCCCTTGGTCGCGGCCTCCAGTTTGTCATTGGTCATGGAATCGGGCTCAAAGGTTGCCGCCATTGTGGCAGAAAAAATTACTTTGTCTTTGTCATGGTCATCTGGCATGTTTTCATCTCCTCTGACAAACCCCGGTTTAGTCTTCACCCTGATATAGATTCTGCTGGACATCATTGCACCAATAATACGTCATTCCTGAGTGGAATCGCCCGATACCGGACTCAATTTCTTTTTAATGCTCAAAAATTGCGTTATCGATCAATTCAACAGAAATTGCCGTCCATTCCAACCCCATTTCGTTGCCCGAAACGTATCTGCCGTGAGGAGTCGTCATTCCCCCTTTCGAATCAGGGGGCGTATACGACCCGGTCGCTCTTATGAAGATGGGGAGTCTACACTACTGTCCCCGTTTCATCGGGACAATCATCACTCCATTACATGCGCGGTAAATTTTCGTATCCGGTGTGCCGAAAATGATCCATTTCAGCGCAGGATTCACATGGAAGCGGGCGTCGCCCCAGCCTTCCATCTCAGCATGAACGATCTCCCGTGTCCCGGTATCTCCGACCAAATCGGAAGATCCCGGTCGCAATTATTGCGACAAACGCCTTATTAGGATTGATCAACCATACCTTCTATCGTGGAGGAACATCTGTGCACTCGCCGTTTGCCGTTCTAGCAGATCAGATATACAAACACCCGAAGATCGTCACCATAGCCGTCATCCTCTTCATGATCCTGATGTTCTACGGTGCATCGATGACCTACATGAAGACAGGAACCGAGACGTATGTCGACATCGACACCCCGGCAGGATCGCTTCTCCTCAATTACCAGAACCAGTTTTCCAGTTCGAGCATCATACTCATCATCGAATCCGATGACGTCACGAGTGTACAAAATATCGAATATATCGACGCACTCGAAGAGGATATCCGGAACGAACAGTACATCATATCGGTTTCCAGCATCGTCGATCTGTTGAAACAGGCAAATGGTGGCGTACTTCCGACAAACGATGCTGAGGTGTCGGCCATCATCGCCCGAACCCCCCCGGAGGTCCTGGAAAATATACTTGCATCCAAACAGCTGACCTTCGTCATCGTCCCCCTCGAGACCGGCACCTCCTCGGATACGGCGACCGTCGTCATCAACAACATCGAGTCGCTTGTCGAAAATTCCGCCATACCGCCGGGTCTTGCGGTCACCGTCGGCGGAAGCCCTGCCTTTGAAAAGGAGATGCAGGAAGAGATCAATGAGTCGATGGCCGTTCTCATCCTCGCCGCCATGATCCTGATGGTCATCGCGGTGGGCCTCCTCTTCTCCCACGTGAAATATCGTTTTCTTCCGGTGGCAACGGTCTTTCTGGGCCTGGTGACCACCTTCGGGATCATGGGCATAACAGGGATACCCCTTGGAATGACAGTCATCGGCGCCTTCCCGGTCCTCATCGGGGTCGGGATTGACTATGCCATCCAGTTCCATTCCCGCATCGAGGAGGAGACGGAACGCCGCCCCTTGCAGGAAGCCTTGTCCGTCACCATAACAAATGCCGGGCCGTCGGTTATGGCTGCCATGATTGCAACATCCATCGGATTTCTCGTCATGCTTATCTCGCCCCTCCCGATGGTGCGGGATTTCGGCATCACCTGCACCATCGGGGTCTTCGCGTGCTACATCGCCGCCCTGATCGTTGTTCCTACCTTTGCCCGGCTGGTCGGGTATGAATCCAAGAGCAGGGAACGATCCGAGACAACGGATGCACGACTTTTTATGAAGCGATACGACGCCTTCCTGGGGCGGGTTTCGGTCCTCATGGCAAACAAGGCCGTCATCATCGTCGTTTTTTTCACGATCTTTGCGATGGCCGGTTACCAGCTCGACAGCACGATCCCCATCGACACCGATGAGGAGACCTTCGTTCCTCAGGATATGCCGGCGCTCAATGACCTGAAGAAGATCACCCGGACTGCCGGGGCGACCGAGACCCTCCCCATCGATATCCGCGGGGATTATGTCTATGACCCGGTCACGCTTGCGTGGATACAGGGATTCCAGGAATATGAGGTCTCCACCCGCCCTGAGATCATCGATGCCGCAAGCATCGTCACACTCATCGAGACCTATAACAACGGTGTCCTCCCCACCTCCCAGACAGAGATCGATGAAGTGCTCGCACGAATTCCCGAAAGCGAGAAGGATCGCTACAATCACGGCAATATGGAGACGATCATCCAGTTTACCACGGCCGATATCGACAGCAGAACAGCGCTGACGCTCATAGGCAACATCCGCTCCGACATCACCTTCGTCAACCCTCCGGCAGGCATCACCGTCACCGCCACCGGCAGTACCACCATGTTCGCCGATCTCATCAACGACATCAATGACTCCAAGAACACGATGACTTTCCTCGGGTTCCTTGTCATCTCAGCCTACCTTCTGGCTATTTACCGGAAAATCCTCGCCATCTCCCCTATCATCCCCATCATCATGATCGTCGGATGGAACTCCCTCATTATGAAGGCGCTCGGCATCAACTATACCCCCATGACCGCCGTCCTCGGATCGATGACGATCGGCATCGCCTGTGAGTATACCATCCTGATCATGGAGCGGTACAATGAGGAACGGGAAGGTGGCGGTTCGGTCATGGATTCCATCCGGATGTCGGTTCAGAAGATAGGAACGGCCATCACCGTCTCGGGACTGACCACCGTTTTCGGGTTTTCCGCCCTCACCCTCTCGGCGTTCAATATGATATCGAATTTCGGGACCACCACCGTCATTACGGTCGGGTTCTCCCTCATCGGCGGAATTCTCATCATGCCCGCCATTCTCAGGCTGATGAGCAGGTTTGAGCGGACTCACCCCGTGTAATTACCCGCCCGCCTATACTTTATGCAGGTTCGTCGAGAATCGTGCATTCACACCGCCCGATGAAGAGCGCAACACATCCGCACAAGAGGGTCGCCAGCCCGAATGCCGCAGAATAACCCACTGCATCCACGACAAGTCCGGCGATAAACGGCATGAAGGCCATCCCGCCATACGCGGACGCATTGAAGATCCCCACCACGGTCCCCTGCCGGATCTTCGACTGTGCCAGATATTCCATCTGGGCGACAAAGACAAAGCCCACGACCCCGCCGACTGCGGCAAACACCAGAATGACCGCGATCCATCCAAATTCCGGGGCAAAAAATGCCATTGCCACGGCAAGGGCCATCACGATCCCGCCGACCCGTATAAGAGGAACCGGCTGAATGCGTATACGGGGTGCCACAAGCGAGGTGATCACCGTACCCATATTCATCGCGGCAAGCTGTAGCGAGAGAACAATCGGAAGTTCCCCGGTAAATTCAGGATAGAGGGACGATATGACACCGGTGGTGCCGACGATGATGAACGAGGAGAGGTAAATCCACCGGAACATATATGCGGCATCCTTAACCGGAGCAATCTCCCGCTCTTCACGCCCTTCTTCGGAGAGAGTAAAGCTCAGCAAAAACGGAACCATACTGAGCACGGTGAAGACCAGAAGCCCCAGAGTCGTGCCGAAATCGGCCAGCCACCCCGTGATGAGAAGGCCGCTGAGGAGGCCGACATTGAGTGCGGCAAAGTAGTACCCCGACAGCATGCGGCTGTCCTTCTGCACATTCACCCACGAGAGAGCGGATGCAACGAAAAAACCCGCCCCAATCCCTTCAATTCCCCGTGCCGCAATCACCAGCAGGGGGCTGTGGGGAACGAGAAAAATCGCGGCACCGGTCACCACCGTGAGAAACAGCCCGCTTTTGATGCACCGCTTCGTTCCGTACCGGTCACCGAGGATCCCTGCCGGAATGACCGACAAAAATGCGCCGAAAAAGTATGCGGAAAAGATGGCCCCCTGAACCGATGGTGCCTCCGATGCAAAAAAGGGAAGAATGGGAACGACGGCGTTGGAGAGGGCCATGACCGTGAAGACGCCGAGGATCAGGGAAATGCGCTGTTTCACGGCTTCATCTCCCCGTCCACCCCGTCATCATCATCACGGCACTCATACCATGCGGTAGGTTTCCAGGTTCATCGGCGATGCCGTCTGGATATGATATCGCTTGTAGATGGAAGATGCAAGATCGATCGTGTTCTTCTCATCCCCGTGGATGGTAAAGATCTTCTCCGGCCGCGGCTGGAGATGGTTGACATAGGCCATCAGCTGCTTCCTGTCCGAGTGGCCGGAGAATCCGTCGACCGTCTCGATCTCCAGGTTGACGACGATCGTCTCCCTGCGTCCGAGCGGGATCTCCTTCCACCCCTTCTGGATGCGCCGCCCGAGAGTCCCGTCCGCCTGATATCCGACGAATACCAGCATATTCTTTTCATCAGGAGCAAGGGCACGGAGATATTCCATCACCGGACCGCCGCTGAGCATACCGCTCGTCGTGATGATGATGCAGGGGTCGCCTTCGATGACCTGTTCTCTCAGGTCGGGAGAATCGACCTGTTCGAAACACTCAGCGAGGAACGGATTCATCCCCTCGCGGAATATCTGGGTCCTAAGGTCCGGGTTCAGGTATTCGGGGTAGGTGGTGTGGATGGCCGTCGCCTCCTTGATCATCCCGTCGAGATACACCTTCACCTTCGGGATCTTCTCGAGCCGGATGCCCTCCTCGAGTGCCAGCATCACTTCCTGCGACCGCCCGACGGCAAATGCCGGAATGATGACCTTCCCGCCCCGGTTGATCGTCGTGTTCACATAGTCATAGAGTTTCTGCTCCGCTTCCTTGCGCGAGGGCTGGTTGTCGTTCGACCCGCCGTAGGTGCTCTCCATGAATATCGCCTCAAGTCGGGGGAACTGGACCGTGGCAGGCCCAAAGAGACGGGTCTTCCCGTAGTTGAAGTCGCCGGTGAAGGCGATGTTGTACAGGCCGTCGCCCACGTGGAAGTGACAGATCGCCGAACCGAGGATGTGTCCGGCATTATGATAGGTGAGTTTTACGTCCGGTGCGATGTCCGTGACACTGCCGTAATTGAGGGTGATGGAGTGCTGGAGGTATTTCTGGACTTCCTTCGATGAGTACGGTACCGTCCCGGTTTCCTTGTTGACTACATCGAGATAATCGAGCTGGAGCATCGCTGAAAGGTCACGCGTCGCCGGCGTGCTATAGACCGGACCGTCGTATCCGTATTTGAAGAGGAGCGGGACCATGGCGCAGTGGTCCAGGTGGGCGTGGGTGAGAACGACTGCATCGAGCGTATTGAGGGGATATATCTCGGGAACGTAGAGGTAGGGATACCCTTCCGTTATCGAACCGGGCTTCTCCCCGCAGTCGATGAGAATCTTGCTTTCCGGAGTTGTCAGGAGGAAGGCCGCACGTCCGACCTCGCGACAGCACCCGAGTGTGGTGACGCGGACCCACTTGTCCTTACTGGTGACGTCCCGGTGGATGCGCCGGCCGATCCGCCGGAGAAACTCCTTTCGCTCGTCCTTGACGGACCGGAGGTACTGCCGGATATCCTTTACCGTCTTGCTCTCGATGGGAGGGGTGCGCACGACCTTTGCCGTCCAGCCAATCTCCCTCGTGATGTCCCTCAGCGTTGACCCGTTCTTCCCGATAACGACCCCGGGTTTTTCCGCCTCAACAATGACTTCGCCGGTATCGGGGTCGAAGAACAGATCGGTGATACCGGCATTGTCGGGAACCACGCTGCGGATTCTGCCGGCGGCAACCTCCGGGTCCTCCAGCACATTGGGGCGCACCACAATGCGTTTTCTCAAATCACGGGCAAGGATCTTGATCAGGTCCGCTTCCTGCGCAAACCTCTTCGGATCATCAGTGTAGATGACAAGTTCCGGCCCCTCAAATTCGACTTCAGACACGGAAATACCCGCAGGTACTTTCGCATTTATCTTTTTCTTGAATTCATCAAGTCGTTCATCAATTAACATTAAAACCGTCCTTAAAAAAAGATTTGAAAAAATTAGGGAAGTATAGCAGGTTTCAGATGTCCTCCTCACTATATTCCAGATATTGGTCTTTGGTGATCACAACAACACAGATGGATTCGCCCGAAGCCGAATCGCGGCGTATCGCAGATTTCAGTGCCCGTTTTGCAAGGTCAACCGCTTCATCCCGGGACATATCCTTGGTAAACCGGTCTTCAAGGACACCGTAGGCAAAGGGCGATCCCGACCCGGTCGCCACAATATCCTCTTCAAGTGAAGCGCCGCCGAGGGCATCGACCGAATAGACACTTGCCCCGGTCTTGTCAAACCCGCCGACGAGAAGCTGCACATAAAACGGGTACATGCGATTCTGGTTCAGCACATTCGAAAGAAGGGTCGCTGCGGCGCCGACCGTCATGGACCGTCCTCTGCGGATCTCATAGAGGGAGCATTCCACCTGCATCAGGCGTGCCAGCTGCTGTGCGTCACCCACGCCGCCGGCCGTCGTCATTCCGATACGGTCGGCTATCTGATAGACCTTTTTCGCCTTTTTGCTGGCAATCATGTTCCCCATCGTGGCCCGGCGTTCAGTAGCAAGAACAACTCCATCCTTGAACACGATTCCGACCGTAGTGGTTCCTTTACTTATTGTTTCAGAAAGTTCTGCCATTTGAAATCCTCCAGCCAAAAAGTACGCTATATAAATGATGAAAAGCGTTCAGATATACAATGTACCCCAATTTATTAAATGTATTGGCTGTATTCGCGTCAAACGAACGGAAAATGATATAGATTGCAGTCCAATTCAGACCGCATTCGCAGCATCGCCATTGACAAGGATCCGGATGAGATCCCGGTCATACAGCATTGAAATCATTTTTTTGTCGCCGTTGACGACCGGAAGCTGATCAACACGTGCGCGCTTCATCTTCAGGGCACATTCACTGATTTCTGCATTCAGGGGAACGGCTACAACATCGGTGACCATCGCCTCACGGACAGGTTTGTTCGGAAGCTGAACCTTGGATATCCCGTAGGATATGGTGTGCATATCCCGGATGGACTCCCACGTCCATTCGTCATCATCCGTTCCGTTCGAGAAATCACTGACCTCGACACTGTCTTCAATACATGAATGACGAATGAGATCAAGTTCGGAGATGATACCTGTCAGCTGCGCATTTTCGTTGAGGATCGGAACCGCATCATACCCGGACATCTCCATGATTCTTCCCACCAGAGGAAGCGGAGTGTTTTCCCACAGGGCAAAGGTATGTGTCATGAACCGGTTCTTGATCTCATGGGCAATCTTCATCTGGGCGATGGCACCGACGATATCCGACACACTGATAAGACCCACGAGACTCCCGTCTTCTATGACCGGAAGCCTGCGGAAATTGTTCCTTGTGAGGATTTCCGCCGCTTCTGCGATGGTTGCATCCGGGGTAATCGTGATGGGGTCGGGGGTCATCAGAAGACCGAGCTGCATCTCATCCGGCTTTCGGAGAAGATCCTTTCTGGTGATGATCCCGACCAGTACACCCTCTTTCAGGACGGGAACGCCACTGATGCCGGTTCGCTTGAGAATTCTGAGAACCTCATCCCGGTTTCCGGGGATCTCGACGGTGACGACATCGGTGGTCATCACATCGCGAACAATATTTTTACCTATACTCTCACCACCAGAGTACTGATTTTGCTGTGACGAACAACATGGGCAGATACACTCCCGAGGAGAATCTGTTCTATATCGCTCCTGCCATGCGATCCGACGACAATCAGGTCGGCACCGGTCTCCTCAGCGGCATGGATGATCTCAATTCCCGCATGGCCCTCTTTGAAGATGGTATCAACACTGACGCCAGCCTCCTTTCCGAGGTCCTCGGCATACTCAAAGACATTGTTTCCCTGCTGTTCGAACAGATTCCGGATATACTCCATCTTCTGATCGGCTGGGATGTCTTCGAACATACCGGTTTCAAGCACATAAACGACAGTAAGATCACTGCCCCATACCTTCGCCTCATCAACAGCGATTTTCAGGGTCTTACGACTGATATCGGAGCCGTCTACCGCAACCAGTATTTTCTTGTACACGGGTCACCTCTCCAGAAATGTCACTATAGAATATTGAATATCAATTTAAAATAGTTCCTTCAAACGAGAGTGAATTTAGTCGATTTACGACGGATCTCGCAATATTTTTAGAAAAAAGCGCATTGCCACGAGCACCATCGACAGTAATGAAATGTGCTTTATTCTGCTCGGCAATCAAGTAGGACGCTCCCGCAAGGGCTGCGCCCGCCGTAGCCATTCCAAGGATTGTCGCCGGTTCGAGACCATAGACATAGCTTACAAAGGACATCTCCGCTCCCATGTCCGGCTGGACGAACATGACATTGTCTGTCCCGAGAACGACGTTGCATCCGATATCCAGCATCCTGCGGATGGGGGGAAACTCAGGGGACGATGCAACTCCAAGCCGCCAGTTCGACCGGGGACAGACGGCAACGGGAATCCCCGCATCGGCGATCATTCTCAGCTGGCGATCGGTGGCATGGGTGCAGTGCACCAGAAGATCAGGTTCCAGGGCGATTGCCTCTTCCACATCACGGCTGTGTTTCTCGCCGGCATGCAATGCAACCATTTTTCCGGCACTGCGCGCCCGGGCGACCAGGTCCCCTGTCCCCGCGCCATGTTCGCGGACGGATGAGATGCCGAGCCCGTCGGCATCCGCTTCTCCGCCGTCCCTTCCGAAGATGACGGCGTCCATGCCCGACCCCCCGAGGGCGGTCCTCAGGGCGGCCACTCCGGCAGGACCCCCCTCCCGGAAATCCGCAAACCCGGATGTTCCCGTCATCCGCATCACGTCCACAGTCCCACGCATCGCATGGATCATAGCATCCGTTCCGGTCGTTCTCAGCAGCCGGTGTTTCAGCCCGTCCGGCGGAGCCACGAGTTCTGCAAGGCTACCGGGCGCGTCGATGTCCATGGCGACCGTATCGGCGATATGGGTATGGGCATTGAAAAAAGCCGGACAGACCCACCGCTCCGGGACCGTGTGCCTCTCCTCAATCTCGATGATGACACCGTCCCGGATATGAAGAGCGACCTTCTGTTCTTCAAATAATTCCCCGACAAGCGCCCGCCCCTCGAGAGTGTATTCCCCTCCCATTCTCCGTAACCTCTTATTTATATATCCAAAAAGCCAATATTAACTGTATGGCAAAGAAGAGTGGTGGAAGACTCGTATCCTCTGCAGGTCTTGTGACATATTATGACAGCGAAGACCGCAGAGCAATTCAAATCTCACCGCAATCAGTGATGATCGTTGCCGCTGTCATCGGAATCGCAACAATACTCCTGAATGCATTTTTCTAATTCATCTTTTTTAGCGCCCTGCGCGTGATATCCTCTTCGGGGGTAAAGTACAGTTCATCATGGCCTTCCCATTCGGGGAAATTCCTGCACACGACAGCCGGAACACCACGGTGACTCTCACCCATCACAAAGTTTGCAATACCTGCGATCTCATCCACAACCGCCTCTTCGGTTATCTCAAGAACCCGTCCGAAGAGATCCGTATCCCCGCGGTAGTCCTGGATTGCCGGCATGCCGCTCCACCCGATGGCAACACCGGTCTGTCCGCGCCGGAAGGATCGTCCGCAGGTATCGGTGACGATCACCCGCACATCCGCACCACAGACGTTCTTGATGCCCTGTCTCAGGTCTTCGGCTGCTCCCATGGGGTTGGGCGGGAGGAGAATGATGAGACCCCTGTCAACATTCGAATTGTCCACACCGGCACGCACCCCGACATGGCCATGCGGCAGCTGGCAGAGGAGGAACGGATACTCGAGGATGATGTCATCGGTTTCATCGAGAATTGCCTGGATAAACCGGGGGTCCTCGCCGCATTTCTCCCCGATACCTGCTGCCTTCTCCGTCGGCGTGATATCGGCAAGCCGCCGGCAGTGCCCTTTTGATTTCGAGTAGACGGACGATGCCACACAGAGAATATCCCCGTCTCTGACATCAACACAGGCGGCGATCAATGCAGGAAGATCGTCCCCTTTTTTAATCATCGGGAGTCCCTCCACCGGAATTATTTCTAGACTCATTAATGAGGATGAACATCGAATGTAGAAAAATCATTGTGTTTGCTCCACCCCGACAGCGCCGGGGAAGAGTTTTACGGTAACATTCATATAGCGCAGCAGAGAATGTATCGGTTATCTCATGTACCTAGTCATACGATGTCCGAACTGCGGTACGTTCACCTATGTCGACCAGTACCAGGAATGGAAATTGTGTGCCATATGCGGAGAAACAATCAATTCCCGACGTGCAGAGATCTATCTTGATCTTCACAACCACCGCGATGCTGAGGCGGTCGTGCATGAACTGGAGCGGTTCCTTCACACAACAGGAAAGCATGATCTCAGCGAAGAAGAAAAGGTGGGCCTGCAGACCGCATATGCCCGCTGGATACGGACAAACACCCTATAACCAGGGCTTGCCGCACCCCGGGCAGATCATGGTGACCTTTCTTCCGCAATATGGACAGTACAGTCCGTTTTTTTCATGATAGATCAGTTCACGTCCGCATTTCCGGCAGTGAACATCAGCCTCATATCCACAGGTGTGCCTGAGCATCAATCAATATATTTGAATTTGTTTATATAAAGTGTTCCCAGTCCCCGGGAGATATGGTCACCCGTGAATCTGGTCAGGACCTGATCGCCCCGCTGTTGTGTCCCTTCATTCCTGAAGGTCGGGAGCATATCATGAACGGTCCCCAGTACCGTACAGGTGCCTCCGGTCATATTCCCGCAGGGCCGGGAACAGTCGCCTTTGATGACGAGGGTGCCGTCTTTCATGTCGACACCGGGCATATCCCCGGCATCACCATGGATGATGATCTCCCCGCCGGCAAGGGTTTCTCCGGCAAAATCACCGGCATCCCCCATGATCTCGATGGTACCCCCTTTCATCCCGTGCTTTTCACCGCGATACCCGGACCCGGCATAATCACCGGCATTTCCATGGCAGATGATCGTTCCGCCGTTCATCTCCCGGCCCAACCATGAGTCGGCATTGCCCCTGATCTCAATGACACCGTCACTCATGAAATTGCCACAGTGCATCCCGATATCGCCCTCGATGGTGATCTTCCCTCCATCCATGTACTCCCCGATGCGTTTGATATGGGAGCTGTCGCCACGGATGATAATCTCCACCTTATCGACCGAATTGGCGTGACCGTCACGACGGATACGGAAGACATCCCGCAGTTCGAGCTTTTTGTTTCCCTTCCAGACGTAAAACGTCCGCTCCGGCCCCACAAAGTTCTTCGGGACGATACATTCCGCCTCGATGGGAAGGTTCGGCCGATGCCGTTCCCTGACTTCCATGATGACTCTCATAGCGACACCTCCGTCTCGATACAGACATTGCGTTTCGTATACTCATCCTGTACCGGATAATTCGCCATCCTCATGGAATAGTACTTGTTGAAACTGTCGATGAATTCGGGGTCGCGGCCCATATCATAATTCTCAGGAACCCGTGGGCGGACCCAGAAGGTACGATTCGAGTAATCGATGGTACAGGTGCCCTTGCGTGCCACCACATGACCCATCTTGATGGTATAATCGGTCATTGAAAAGCCATTGATGACAGATTCATAGTCCTGCGCGGGGTCCGTCGACGCAACATCGATCGGATAGATCGCAATATCGGCATCCGCTCCCTCCGCAAGATGCCCTTTTCCATGATCCACGAGACCGAGCGCCCGGGCCTGTGCAGACCGTGTTGCAATGACGATCTCCTCCCAGTCAAATTCCCTGTCGAGAGCAGGAAGTGACACGCGTGATTCCGTCCCCGGATCAACCGTTGCAAACTCAGCATCCCGGTATTTTTTGCTCATCAGAAGCGCCATCACCTCGGGGTACCGGACAAAGGGCGCACCGTTCGGATTGTCGGTTGCAAGGATACACTGCCACGGGCTCTCAACAAGCAGGCCCAGTTCAAGACCAATGGCCCACATGATTGAATTGACCAGATTTTTTCTGCTGTAGAGAACAGGTATGACCCCGGAACCTGTCTCGAGCTCGACATCATGGTTGCTCCATTTATTATGATACAACCGGTAGAGGTTGAACTCCATCGGGCCGTCGGCAGTCATCGTCGTGGTCTTCCCGAACATCACCTGACCGGTATCGATGACGATATGCGGCTTGTTGTTCACCGAGCGGGCGATATCCTCCGCCTTCGAGCAGAAGTCGTGCCATGACGTCCCCCCGTAGGAATGGAACTGCACATGCGTTGAATAGAGCGACTGCCTCTTGTCGTTCAGGTCCGGTATCGAGTTGTAGGTGTCAAGGGTACAGAGGTAGTTCCCCGGTTTGCCGAGATTGTTGCAGTGAAGGTGGACGGAATGGGGAAGACCCAGCATCTCGTTCGCTTCAATCATCGAGGTGATGATCTCACGCGGCGAGACATTGAAGTGCTCAATGCGCTTGTGAATACATGAGACATCGCGCCCGAATCCCCATGACTCGGTTCCGCCGGGATTGGTGAGTTTGACGGCAAATCCCTTCGAAGCGGTCAGATACCATGCGATAATTCCAGCCAGACGCTTGATATCCTTGTTTCCGATGGCCTCCAGCGCCTGCCAGTTGCCGTCAAAAAGGGTATTTGCCATACAGTCCTGCAGCGGTGTATACTGGAATTCCTCGTGGGTGTGGCGGGCCTCCATGGGTGCCATCGCCCCCTCGAGGAGGGTCGTATACCCCATCCGGGCATACCGGTAACTGTTCCCGTAGGTCGTCGGGACGGAAAATCCCGAGGTGGCATGCATATCACCCTTCCGGGTCGTCCTGCCAGCCCGCATGTCCTCGGGACTCATGTACCGGCCGAAGTTCACCTTGGTCCCGCAGATATGGGTGTGGGAATCGATACCTCCGGGAAGAGTGAGCATGCCATGGGCGTCGATGACATCGGCCGAACTTCCGACCGATTCAACGATCTTCCCGTCCCGTACGGCGATATCCATAATCTCGCCGGAAATGCCGCCCAGCGGGTCGATCACGTACCCGTTTTTAATGAGAAGTTCGCTCATCGACTCTTCACCTCCATCATCTTCCCATAAATTCTCGACAGGATCTCCTCGTCACTCGGATACCCCAAATCCAGCGCTTTTTTCACTTTCAGGGGAATACCGTCCATACGGTATGCCGTCCCCTCCGCATCGATGCCGGTGACCGCTACCGGAATCTGGAGGGTTGCCACCGTCGTCGTGAGCGTCTGGAAGGGATCGATGACGATCGTCGGTATGTCCTTCATATGTTCGACACAGGCCCGGGGGAAATGCGCCCCCGGATCGCTTGCCACCACGAGGCACGCATCGCACTCCTTTCGCGCAAGGATATCGATGGCAGAGGTCTCTCCGGGATTGTAGAACGCCACTCCCCGGCAGAAATCCACTGCATACGGATATCCCGTCATCCACGTAAAGACTTCATTCGACCCGTACACATTCCAGTGGCCACGCATGGGGGTGAGGGTAAACTTCGTATGGCGGTTCAGTTCATCGACAAGTTCGATGGCATTGCGGACGTTCTTGTATTTGCCCTTCACCATGGTAAGACCAAGGCCGAAGAAGAGCGCCCCGAACTTGCAGGTCTTGCAGAGCTCCGCCACTTTGAAAAGCTGTTCCCTGCTCACGCCTGCAACCGACTCGGGGATGATGTCCCCTTTTCCACGGACGATGGCACGGAGTGCCGAGATGACGGCATAATCGCCGCCGGGTTTGATGCGCACGAATTCGTCCGCAATTTTTGCCGTCTCCGTTTCACGGACATCGACGACGATTACCTTGCGATCCCTGAAGGAGTTGTCGAGGAAATACCCGTCCGCATACACCGTGTACCGGCTCATATGACGCGGATGCCCTTCCACCGGATTGCACCCCCAGTAGATGATCAGGTCGGCGCGGTTCTTCACCTGTCCGAGGGTGCAGCCCGGATGCCCTACCTCCTGAATCGCAAGGATGGATGGTCCGTGACAGACGGAGGTGGTGCTGTCGATGACTCCGCCGATGAGCTCGTTCATGTGAACGCCGATACACTGCGCCTCTCCGTGAGTCCCGGACCAGCCGAACATCAGAGGACGATCAGCATCAAGGAGCGTGTCGACCGCGTACTGAACGGCCTCCTCATACCCGGTCTCCTCCCATGCACCGTTCTTCCTGATGATGGGGGACTTCAGGCGGTTTTTCCCCATGAATTTTGCATTTCCGACGGTGCAGCAGTTGTCGGCGGCAATGATCATGTCATTTTCAACCGTCAGGGTCACATCATCACAGAGACAACCACAGAACGGACAGACCATATCCTCAATGGTTTTCATAGGAGATCCCCCCCATATCCCGCATCAGCTCAGCGGCACTCTTCCGTTTCTCATCGGTGGCGATGACCTCAATATCTGAGTGCTTGTAGTCAGGCATTCCCGTACTGTGCGTCGTCGACGGGAGAATGGCATTGCAGTGGCGGCCATACGGGATGAATATCATTCCTTCGGGCAGCCCTTCATCCGTTTTTACTGTCAGCACCACCTCACCTACACCCGTTGATGCCTTCACGTTTTCATTCTCCTCGACACCAAGAGCCAGCATGTCCATCGGGTGCATGAAACAGGTTCCCGTCTCGTCGCTGTAGGCGCTTCCAAGTTTGCTTTCGATGTGCTTGCCCTGACGGATGGTGCGTCCCGTATTCATGATGAACTTCATGAGCTCTCCTCCAGGACACCCTTGTCACCATGAATCCCCCGGACAACCCGCGCCACACGGATGGCATGATTGGGACAGGTCTCTTCACACGTCTTGCACCCGGTACATTTCTCCGGATGAATGACTCTCATCTCACCACGGATAATGCGCATGATCACCTCTTCGCTGGAAGCGGTGCCGGTTCCGGCGAGGTAGGGGTCGATCTCCTTGTTGACGGGGCAGGCAACAGAGCAGTTTCCGCACCGTTTGCACAGAGCAGGATCTATGATGACATGGAAGGTCGATGCATACATGGTCTGATCCCTTTTCTGGACATCAAGGATTCTTCCGGAGGTGAGCACATTTTCAGGACATGCCTCCACACAGAGACCGCACCGGATGCAGTGACCAAGATGGATATGGGGCATCCATACCTCTCCTTCCCGGAGAACATCGATCGCCCCCGGGGCGGGACAGATCATGCGGCAGGCAAGGCAGTGGGTGCAGAGGTTTTCGGTGGTCTGCGGAAATCCCCTGAAATGCGGGGGAGTCTCAAGTGGGGCAGTCTTCACGAAGAAGAATTTCCTCAGCCATTCTCCCCGGGCGAATTCCTTCAGATACCAGATGACGGATGAACTCATGGTTACCTCTCATTGCATGCGATACATGGGTCCGAGCTGATATAGGTCGCAGTAATATCAGCAGCAGAAAGCACTCCTTTGAGCATATAATGGGCACATGCTTCTATGTTCATAATCGACGGCGTCCGTATGCCGATGTCGGTCACCCTGCCGAATTCGTCGGTCGTGATCTGGTAGGTAAGCTCCCCGCGGGGTGCCTCCCCGGCCCACCGCGACGTTCCGGCGATGACCGCTCCACCGCCGCGGATATCTCCGGGCTCGAGGCGATTGAGGCATTCACGAATGAGGGCGGTGCTCTGGAAGACTTCATCGAACCTGACCATGATCCGGGCGTAGTTGTCTCCCTCGGTATACACCACAGGCGAGAAATCCAGCCGGCGATAGGTCGGATGCTCCAGACGATAGTCGTGTGCTATCCCGCTCGCCCTCGCCGTCGGTCCTACCGCATGCGCCTCGATGGCCTCTTCCCGGGTGAAAATTCCTATCTCTTTGCTCCTGAGAGCAATCAGGGAACCATTCCTGAACATGGAGACAAAACGGGCAAGTTCGCTGTCAATCGTATCCAGCGTCTCCCGTAACCACCGGGCATCCTCTTCCGAGATGTCAAACCTGACACCGCCGGGAATGATGTACGAACACGTAACGCGGGCACCGGTGAGTCGCTCAATCGCATCCATCGCCGTCTCCCGCAGGTTGAGCAGATACATCGCGAGTGTTTCATGCTCGATCGTATAGCAGTACGAGTAGTTTGCCAGAAGATGACTCTGGATGCGGTCCAGTTCATTGGATATGACCCGGAGATAGGCCGCCCGGTCCGGCAGGGGGATATCCGAGATCAGCTCCACCCCTTCGATAAAAACCATATTATGGATGACCGAGCAGATGCCACAGACCCGCTCGGCGAGGAACATGACCTCCTGCCATGGCCGCCCCCGCATGATACGCTCGATCCCTTTCTTCACGTATCCAAGCTCCACCTCGGCATTCAACACATATTCTCCCCGCGTTTCACATTTGATCCGACAGGGCTCCTTGAACACCGGATGGACAGGACCGATGGGAAGAGAGACATCAACCGTTCGCTTCATTTTCCATCACCCTCGTAATCCTTGAATACCACCGGTGCCAGCGAGAGAACCGCCTGCAGAATTTCCGTGGGCCGGGGGGGGCATCCCGGCACTTCGGCTGCTATCGGGATGTGCTTTCGCACCGGCGGGTCCACATAACTGCCTTCGCGGTTGAACACACACCCTGAAATCGGGCAGTTTCCGATGGCGATGGCCACCTTTGGCTCGGGAATCTTCTCCCATAGATCCATGAGTTTATCCTCCCACTGCGGGGAAAAAGCCCCGGTGATCAGGAGAACATCCGCCTCTCGCGGGTTATTATGGACATAGATGCCGTATTGTTCAATATCATACCGCGGGGCCAGACATGCAAGAATCTCAATGTCGCATCCGTTGCAGGACCCGACATTGACATAACAGACATGAATCGACCTCGACCGCACCGTATTTTTGAGGTCCTGTAATCTGCTCATCTTCGTATCATCTCCCTGATTGCATCCATCCCCTCATCATACACATCGGCTTCGGGATTGCCGTCCCGTATGCGCGACCGCACACGTTCCTCCACCGCCTTCATCTCTCCCTGAGGGAGCATGGGGATATAGACGGTGAGGAGACGCACTCCCAGTTGCCGTTCCACCGGGTCATGGATGCTGTCCGTTGTTTTCCATACCTCGTACCGCGCGGGAATATTTTCCAGAAATGACATGTCACACTCATCGATCATCTTTCGCCGGATGATCTGCCTGCCAAGTGCATAATGCGCAGCGATTTCGGTTACAACCGGCTCATGAAGCGGACTCGTGACGATGATATATTTCATCTGCCTTAGATCCCGTTCATACAGGTAGTCCGCCATCAGACGACCCCTCCTGCAGTCAGGGCTCCGTAGAGCACAAAGAGTCCGATACAGAGCCAGAGCATCACCATCTCCACCCTCTTCAGGACCGGTTCATTCTTTGCCCAGACCAGCCCGGCGAGCCCTGCCAGACCGACCAGAAGAAGTGCTGCGCCGGTGAATACCTCGGGCCTCGTTGCAACCTGCCAGGCGGCAATGAGGATATACCCGATAATTCCAAGTGTCATTGCCTTTCGAAGAAGCGTCATGCGATCACCACCAGAACACCAAGCCATATCACCAGGATACATATCGCCACCATCTGAACCGTCACTGAATCATAGGGACTGAGCATCGGAGAGACGGCACAGACAAAGGACAGGGACACCAGAAGCACCAGCATGGCAACCAGCATCAGCACCGGATTCATCTGCCCGATGAAGATGAGAATGAACGCATAGAGAAGCACGAATGTCTTTATTGCATCCCCTATCTGGAGACCTGCCCGCCAGACACCGAAGTGTTCGGTCTGGTAACCGCTTACAATCTCCTTGCTCTCGACGATGGAGAACGGCCCGTAATGCATCTTGGAGAGAATGACCATATACATTGCAATACCGGCAGGAAGTATCGAAATCAGGATTGGACCGTTAATTGCCTGGTAGGCGACGAGATCCGATATCATCAGCGAACCGGTGAAGAAGTAGATACCGCCGATGACCGCAAAGAGCGGGATCTCCGACGATGCGGAGATGACGGATCGAATTCCACCGAATTTCGCATACGGCGAACCGGGCGAGAGGCCGACACCATGCTCGACCATCTTGTGCAGCATGTAAATTCCAAAGAGGATGAGGATGCTCCCCCCTGCAAGCACGACATACAGAGCCGCCGTCCAGATGCCTATCGCGACGATGACGATGCCGACATAGAGGAGTCTGCTTGCGGTCTTGGGGACCCATGTTTCCTTGAAGGAGAACTTCAGGGTATGGAGGATCTCCTGCCAGACGGGAGGTCCCGGCCGTCCCTGCACCCGTGCGATGACCTTCCGGTGGATACCCAGAAAGAGCAGTCCCAGAATCACGGCAATTACGAGTTCTACCAGCATATCAGTACCCCATGAACGGAAGATCGTCCTCTCCCTTCCCCAGCGTCCACCAGAGCATCATGCCGACACAGAGAACCGGAAATGAAACAACCAGCAGGGCCGCTTCAATTCCCTGACTGATTATTCCCACAAGACCGGCAGCCCACGCACCGATAGCCACGATGAAAGCCGCAATCGTCATTGTCTGTACTTTCCACTTTTCCATTTTCATCACACCGTCAGCAGTATTTCGACCACCCTGAGGAACATCAGGAGGGAACTCACATGGATCATGATCACGTACGGGGCGCCGGGCGCCCTGAACAGCTCCGCCTTTGCCGCGTAAAACGGCGCAATACCCTCGCCCATCACACCGAGGAGAATCAGTATCTTTGCGATGAGGGGCATACCCGCCTGCATCCCGGAGAGGGCCCATATGGAGAGGGTTCCTGTCGTGGCAAGCGTGATTGCGGCGCCACCGAAGAGCGGGACGGTGGCAATGATCGATATGATCCCGTAATTGTATGCCGCATCGAGGACGTGCCGGCTCTTCACCGCCGCCACGATGCCGATGATGCAGATTCCCACCATACTGACGAAGAGCGTGAAGTTGAACACATCCCCGCTCAGCATGGCCCCCATCGTCGCACACCCGCAGGCGATTGCCATGAACCGTCGGAACCGGAGCTCTTTTCCCGTCACCCCCTTGGCGTAGTAGGCATCCGTCCCAAAGACCACATCGAGCTGCCGCTCCGGCCTGCTGAATATGCATATTGCCGTGAAAAGGAGGGCGAAACCAAAGAGAACCGCCGTATAGGGAGTGAAGTAATTGACGATATCCCCGAAAGGAAGCGTAAAGAACGGCTCACCCGCGATGCGTGCCGAAGCCAGGTCAGGCATTGCTCTCACCCCGCATCGCCCCTATCAGGGACATCTTCGCTACGACCTTTGCAAGAATCGCAGACCCTGCCAGCATGACCCCGAAGAACCAGTAGGACGGAGCCAGCATGAAGGTGAAGAAGGCCACAATCCAGAGCGCCCATGCATACCCGGATACGGTCTCGATGAGCGCAAACCGCTCCTGCTGCCCCTTGCAGAGGAAGTAGAAGATCACTCCTGTCGCCGCCACGGCACCGCCGGTAAACCCGGAGAGAACAATACCGAATATGACGAGGATCGCCCCCAGAAGGGCAGGGGCACTGTCCATCACTTCGATCCTGAAACGCTTTTTTGGCTGCTCGAACAACTTTTCCCGCGTCAGGTAGATCTCGGATACCGCCAGAAGTTCGGATATCCCGACGACGAGACCGGGGATGATGAGCGCCTCGGCCAGATCGGTTGCCGTAAGGGCAATGATCGCAAGACCGGAGATCTCCGCCAAATCGGCGAGGATCAGTTTATGGACATCATCCCGTTCCTTCAGGAATGCGCTGAAGGTGAGCGCAACCCCGGCAAAGATTACGATCAGGCCGATGACATACCAGCTGATCATTCCTCTTCCCTCCTGAACAGGAACGATGCGATGGCAAAGGCAACGAAGAGAATGCTGGTCTCTGCTATCGTATCGAGCCCACGCGTATTGTAGAGAATCTCATCGATGATGCCGCCGGGGTGCGAGACGATCGTCGTCCCGAGGTACATGTTGCTTGCAGCGAAGAACGCCGAAAGTGGTGTCAGGTACGCCGTGACATATCCGAGATAGGGTGAATTTTCCGGATACTGCGCCACGACGGCTGTCCGGTTGAATGGATCGCCGCCCCGGTCGTATGGATTGAGCGACGAGCCCGTGTCGATGGATTTCGGATAGAGCTGGTCGTCATGATAGTCAACCGGCGAGACAATGAGGAGAAGGATGCCGAACACGGCGACCGCGACAACCACGACGGCATACACCGTCGTCAGGTTGTCGATATTTGCGAGATACCGTGAAAGACGGCCGATCATATGCCACACCTCCGTTCAATCACCCGCACCAGCACTGCGGTGGCAAGCGTGGTTACCGCAACGAAGGTGAGAAGTGCTATCGTCTCATCGAAGGAGAGAAGGACCAGCATCAGGCCGGTCGCCGCAACTTCCACATTGATGAGCCGGTCGAGATAATTCCGCGTCCGTGGGAACACCGATGCACCGATACCGATAACCAGCAGGAGAAGTCCCAGAATAAATTCAGGGGTCATGTCGCATCACTCCCTGTTGCCTGGAGGAGAAAGATCGTCGTGACCGGGACGACGAGGGCGATGACAATCGCCACATCCAGATATCCCTTAATGACGACAAACGGAATGATCCCACCGGTCATGACCGCAATCCCGATCAGTTTATCGAACGGGCTCTTTCGCAGGTACGTCGAAACCGCTCCAATGAGGGCGATCATGGCGAAGATTATGATGAGGTAGTCCATCATGCTCGTTTCACTCCTCCTGCCAGCGTGCTTGCAATGGCATTTGATTCCAGCGTCGAACCGACAAAATATGCCGCAGCCGCAAAGAGCCCCATGATATCCGGCACCAGAAGGACGACTGAACCGGCGATCGCAAAATTAAGCACATTCAGGTAGAGCAGTTTGCGGGGCGTCTCCTGTTCAACAACCATCCTGACGGCGGCAAACAATCCGATGACGGCACATACCAGAACGGGGATTATGATCGCCACCCCCAGAACCTGCCGAGAAGTCTGCTGGCATGCAGGTGGGATATCCCCTGTATCGTTAGTATTGCAATAACCATTCCTGCGATGCACTCCGCCGCAGCAATTCCTGCCATGCCCAGTCCATAGACCATAAATGTCGCAAGGACCGCACCTGTCGTCCCGGCATACCCGGGGTCATGGCAGATGCGGTTTCCGATAAAAACAAGGACGGCAGCGGTAAGGCCTCCGCCGATACCTGCGACATAGACGCCGCAGGCTGCCAGAAGTGTCCCGGCGGATGCATCGGGCGAACATACAATATTGCCCATCATAGAACCGCCGTTGAGGTCACCCCCCGCTCTCTCGACAGAGGAGGCGATCGCATCAGCACCACTCACTCCTCCTTTTTCGGGAAGCCTGAACGTCACATCGACCACGATAAAGAGAAGCCAGCACAGTACTGCCGCGATGAATATGTTGACCAGTTCACCCAGCATCCACAATCTCCAGATGGATAGGAGTCTTCACCAATATGATTAAGTTTTTCTATTCTCACAATATTTTCCCGATAAATCCCTGAATGTGAATTTTTCGATGCAATCTCTCTTTGTTTCCAGGAAACGCGATTATATCGGACAAACAGGAGCAATTGGTTGCATGACGGAAAACGGCATGGAGTCCCGCGGATTACGGTGCCCGCAGCGGCATTTGAGCCAAAACCAGATAATTACACTCTTCAGCAATGGTTTTCACCTTTGCAGAAGTATGTAGGTACAATATATGGGAACACCACTGAGCAAGACGGAACATATCAGCATCGCCCTGATCGCCCTCATATTACTGACGACCTTCGTCATCTTCCTGCCCATCTTCGATGTCATCATCATCGGCATCTCCCTCGCGGTTGTGGTCATGCCGCTCAAAATATGGCTTTCCCGTTCGATGGGGGACAGCATGGCCGCCCTCCTGACGACGATTGTCGTCGGTGTCTTTATCTTTGCGTCACTCGGCTTCGGCATCTACATCATCTACCAAAATATCGACTATCTCTCGGAGATCATCCTTATCATCGTCGATGCGGTGAAGTCCATACAGTTCCCCGGATTTTCCATCGAGGAGCCCTCATCGTCCGTCGATGTCACGGGATTCGTCCAGGCGCAGCTGCAGTTCTTCGAAACGAACTTCTTCGGATTCGTTCAGTCCTTTGCCGGTCTGATCTTCAAGGTGATCATCCTCTTCCTGACGCTCTTCATGTTCACCTACCGGGGGGATTATATCTGGAGTGAACTCCTGTCCGGCATTCCGGATGCGCTCTCAAGTTTCATCCGGCGCCTGTCGGAGATCGGGGTCAACACCCTCTATTCCATCTATATCGTCCACATCGCAACGGCGGTCATCACGTTTCTTCTGGCCATCCCGTTCTTCTATTTCCTCGGATACGGCCACATCGCCTTCTGGGCCCTCGTGGTCGCCATCTTCCAGCTGATCCC
Source organism: Methanovulcanius yangii (assembly GCF_018687785.1). Taxonomy (NCBI): domain Archaea; kingdom Methanobacteriati; phylum Methanobacteriota; class Methanomicrobia; order Methanomicrobiales; family Methanomicrobiaceae; genus Methanovulcanius; species Methanovulcanius yangii. The sequence continues at coordinate 541,527 of NZ_LTBL01000001.1, read as the reverse complement.
GATCATCGGTCCGACGCTGATCATGATCTTCCTCGGGTTCTATGCCCTCTCCCTCGGCGATTACCGGGCGGCAGCTCTCATCGCGATCATCGGGTACCCCGTCGTCTGTGCGGTGCCGGATCTCTTCTTCCGGCCGTGGCTCATGGGCGAACGTGCGGGAATCCATCCCGCCATCATGTGGATTGGGTTTTTCGGCGGCATCTGGCTCCTCGGCCTCGTGGGCTTCATCGTGGGCCCGCTCGTACTCGCCCTCCTTGTGGCGGGTGGTGCGGAGTTCCTCGTCATCATGAAGGCCGCACGCAAAAGGGGATGGCTCGGCGATGAACGCCCCGACAAGCCGGACGGGCCGGCACCCCCCACTGCGTCCGGGCAGGAAAGGGCTCCTGAGAACTGAACACGCCCGCATTAAACCACTTCTTTGTAGATTTCCCCCTTCTCTTTTTGAATCAATTTCATTCATCCGGATATTGACATGACCCGCGATGACAGACATTTCTGCAACCTTTCCGGATGAAGGCATGAAATATCGACCCAATTTTTCGAACGAAATCCGACATCCACCACCAAAACCGTATCCGGCCTGACAATGCCTGAAAATAATTAAATATTTCCTATGGAGACTTAGACCAACTGCTCTGAAAATGCCAACTCCGGTTTCCTCCGTTGGATACACCAGAGAGTCTTCCCGTCAACAACATCATCAAAGGACATTCGACCGTCAGCAACCACTTTCAGGCACCAGGGATACACGCAAGTCCGGAGTATGAATGGCATCTGCTCTGGCCCCCTCACAGGGCCGTGAATCAGAATCATCAGAAAGGTGGTGAACCATGAACGCTATTCCTTACCTCTGGATAATCTGTATCGCCTGTATCGGACTGTGCATGACGGGAGCATCCGCCGCTGATGTATCGGCCGACGCCTTCCTCACCTTCGAGGAGTTCCCCGTTGACACATATATCGCTGAACAGTATGCTTCCGACCACATCCATTTCATGAGCGATTCGGCAGGTGGCGGCACCTATCGTGCCGCTCCGCGGATCGTACAGCATGGAACGGCAAAGAGCCCCACGAGTGTCCTCGTCAACGGATATTCTGATTGGGAACTCTCCAGCAGTGAAAATGCCTCGCTTGTGATCTGGTTCGACAAGCCCGTTTCCGGCGTCGGGATGTGGCTGGGAACGGTTCCGGATACGGGCGGCAGCGGCGGGGCATGCCCCGGCCCCATCAATGCGAAAGTCTCGGCCTATTCCTGCTCCGGAATACTGAGAAATGAAACGGAAGTTCTCGTCACCCCGGGTTTCGATACCCCCCTTGAAATCGATGATAATGACGGATTCTCAATGCTGGTCATCGATTACGGCAGTTCCCTCTGTCCCGAGGCGATCGATGATCTGGCGTTTAACTACGCGACCGGACCCGGATCCGTCTGCTCCGAACCGGCCGGGATCAGCATATGGATACGGTCCCCGGCTTCTTCCGGAGAAAGAATTACCGTGAATGAACAGAGCCAGACGATTCAGGGCATCGTCGGCACAAGTGGAATATTCAAATCCGTACAGATCGATGGCGAACCGGCACAGGCCTACCTGAACAGCTCCTTTTCTGATAATCTCTACCCCTTCTGGTTCGAGTTTACCGGGAAAGTTACGCTGGAGGAGGGGGGAAATACGATAACCGCCGTTGCAGAGAATCTCTATGGCTATTCTGCAGACGACCAGATCTATCTCGATCTGGGCACCCCTGATTCGGCAACGCTCGATGCATTTCATCTCACCCAGCGCGGCGTGATGCAGGACACCTCCTGTGATATCGACACCCCCCTTGTTGCCGGGAAATCCGCGATTATCAGAATCGATCTGGATGTGAAAACAAAGGCGGGGTACAATACCTATGTATCATGGGTGGAGATGAATGTCTCACGAAAGGGGATCACCGGTTCCGACATAACGGTGGGGACGCTGAATGGATGGGTGTACTCGCCGTTCGTCAGCGGATTCGGATCCCCGACGGATATGGCATCGATTCACTTCTGGGTGCCCGGTGAGATGCTCCATCCGGCGGGGGACTATAAGTTTACCTTCCAGCCATACGCAGGAATGACCCCGATAGGAAGTCCCCTCACCGCAACGTGCAACGGAGAGGACTACTATACCTTCGAAGAGACGAGGGACATCGAAGCGATCGTCCTCCCGGTGGAGGCCGGTTTGTATTCCCCCCGTTTCATGGGCACCAACCACACCGAGTACACCCTTCGCCAGATCTATGCCCTGACACGGACCTATCCAATACAGGACTCGGGAAGCGGCGGATTCTATTTTTATGAAGTGAATCCGTTTTCCCTGTGCGACGGAACGATGGATACGGTCAACAGCACGCCGGATTACTGCGGAGGAACCGGGTTTGAATGGACCTTCATCGATCATGATGCGAGCGGCATACTCACCCGCGCCGATGCCGCTGCCGTGACCAATGCAAGCATCGATGCCTGCGGCAACCCGGATGACCACCAGATCGGTGGCGCGGTCCAGAGCGGTGCGACCTTCACCTACGCCTTCGACACCGCCCTTGGGATATACCGCGCCGGAGCACACCCGAAATGGAAGAATGCAAAGTTTGCCATCCCTCTCGACAGCGACCATGACGGAACAATCGATACGGCTGATCTCTCCCATTATATTGCCGAGTTCTATGACGACCAGACAGATGCCTGGACGACGGACCTGAACCTCTACGACCAGGGTGAGACCTTCCGGTTCTTCATCGATGCCGACGGGGATTACTGCAACGACGAATCGGACGAAACGCAGGCCGATATCCGCCTTCTCTGGAATCATCAGCAGTCCATCCTCTGGGGACCGGTCGCGGATGCGAGGGCTGCATTCTGTAAGGACGGGAACTGTGGATCGAAATTCCCCCTCGCCACCTTCTGGTTCCCGGACGAACTCGTGGCACATGATTCGAGGTTCGGCGACATCGGTCCGGGTCAGGGAAAATGTGGAAACGGCGATGGCGGGCTCTATTCCTGGATCAAGATGAGAAACGCATCCGCCCTCCCCCATGAATTCGGCCATAATATCGGCGGCCTGTCCGAACTCTATACCTCTACCGCCGGCACGTGTAAACGTGCCGATCCCGATGCCGACGACATGGATACCAAGGAGGGGGCATGGGCCGTCTATATTGATACCGAGAGTGTTGCCCCTGGCGATGTCTACGCCGTGATGGGGCTCGATGCCCCCCCGGACCGAGTGGTGCACTATCAGCCCGATTACCAGGACCTCTTCGATACCCTCAGGATATCGTCATCCTCTGCCGTGAAGACGGCGGTCACCCGGACGGATGGCGAGCGGTTCGTCCTCACCGGCCTCATCAATAGCGTAACGAACGACCACGACTTCCACACCGACCTGATGACCGGGGTACCGCTCACCGAAGAGGACGCCGCAAGCCCCTACAGCCTGGTATTCGGGAACGGCACGGACATTCTCCAAAGGTCTCCGTTTCCTGTCGATGATGGACTTTCAATGGTCGAAGGGTACCCTAACTACACGTCCGCTCTGATTCCGGTGCAGGTCGTCGCCCCGTTCCCGGCCGATACCGGCTGGGTGGAGGTCAGGTATTTTGAGACGGTGCTTGAACGATTCGTCCGCTCCGCGGGACCACCGACCGTCACGCTCACCGCACCGTCCGCGGGAGACACTTTCGGCGGAACGGACGTGGCGATGATCCGATGGACGTCCTCCGATCCCGATGGTGATGCCCTCACCCACACCATCCATTACTCGCCCGATGGGGGGGACACATGGCGGGTCGTTGCCACCCGTGTCGGGGGTACGGAGTTCGCATGGGACCTCGCCACCGCGCCTGCGACGAAAGGGAAGGGAGTCGTCCGTATCGTCGCATCCGACGGGCTGAATGCTGCAGAGGACGGAAACGCCGTCGGGTTCAGCATCGCGAACAAACCCCCGATTGCCATCATCGTGGAGCCCCATGACGGCAGAACCGTTCTCGAATGCAGCAGGGTCATGCTCAGGGGATATGCCTACGACCCCGACGGGGACAGCCTGACATCTGCCTGGTATGTTGACGGCCTCCCGGCGGGCACCGGCACCCGGACGGACGTCACACCCCTCGCACCGGGGGTACACATCGTGCGGCTGGAAGTCTCCGATACGGAAGGATTTACTGCAATTCGTGAGGCGGCCTTCACTGTCCTCTCGGACTCCGACTGCGACGGGATGGCGGACGACTACGAGGATACCTACGGGCTGCATCCGGGCTACACCGCGGACGCAGCGGGTGACAACGACGGGGACGGCCTCATCAATTTCGACGAGGCCCGGTACGGGACGAATCCCCGCAATGCCGACACCGACGGGGACGGGGTGAGCGACGGTGATGAGGTTGCGGCGGGAACCGATCCCCTCGGTGACACCGGTGCGCCACCGGTGGCGGACGCAGGCGGCCCCTACGGGGCGAACGAAGGGACGCCGGTCATGCTGGATGCCTCCGGTTCGTCGGACCCCGACGGTGACGTGCTCTCCTATCGCTGGGACCTGAACGGCGACGGCGCATGGGATACGGCGTGGTCGGCAGATCCCACGTTTTCGTATCTCTGGTGCGACGACTACACCGGCACAGTATCCGTCCAGGTCGTTGATACAAAAGGCCTCACCAGTACCGCATCCGCCTCCGTTCAGGTCGTCAATGTGCCGCCGACGGCCGGTATCGGCCTCTATCAGCCAAACCGCCAGTTCATCCTCCCGCTGTTGCAGACCACCGGGAACGCCATCGTCACTGATCCAGGATGTGACAGCTGGACGTATGCCTGGGACCTCAACGGAAACGGGACGATTGATGCTTTCACCCGCAACGTTACGTATGTCTACCCTGCACCCGGGGTGTACACCGTCGAGCTAACGGTCACCGATGATGACGGCGGAACGGGCATCACGACGGTCCAGCTGACCGTCTCCACGGTCGCCGAGGCCATGATGGATCTTAGCGACTATATCATGGGGCTTCCCGATGGCGCATTCAAAGGAAATGCCGACCAGCGGAAAAATGCACTCCACAATATGTTCGAGGCGCTCGATGAGATGATCGCGGAAAAGGGGTGGAACGGATTCGTCCAGGCCCTCAACAACAATGTCCGGGAGAAGGCGGACGGAACGATTGACGGCAAGGCGGGTGACGACTGGATCATAGACCCGACCGCACAGGAGCACATCACGAAGAAGATCGACGACATCACCGCATATGTGAGGATGATTATGCCCGTCGGAACTGACGGAGCAGAGGGCGATGTGGCCGCCACCGTGGACGCGGGAGCCGGTGTGAACGGGAAACAGGAACAGTTGGCACCGGAGGGGGTGCCAACACAGGGAGAACAGGGATCACAGGATGAAGATGGAGAAGAACTGCCCGGTGACGAGGACACCGGATAATCACCTCCCCTTTTCTCCTTCGACGGCATATGCACCATCGGCCCTGCTGACTGATTTCCGCAATTAAAAAATCAGTCCGGAATTCTTTCAGGGAATCGTACATGAATACCCGGGGGATCAGGTACGAATCCGTCCCAATAAGAGCACTTAAATTTCCGAACGCAAAATACAATGATGCATTCTGCGAGGGTTGCCGAGTCGGTCAAAGGCGCCGGGTTTAGGGCCCGGTCTTGTAGAAGTTCGCGGGTTCGAATCCCTCCCCTCGCATATTCTGAAAGTAAATTGGTGCTCAATAAAAAGAATGCGCCTTGGGGCAATCCCCTCTCCAAGCATCATGCCTCACACTTTTTCGCCACATAAACACCGTAGCTGTAGTAATCGCGGTATTTTTCATAAAGGGCAATTTCTTGCTGTTCCGCTTCTACGATTGCCATCGCCTCGTCGCTCCCTCCATGACGCTCAAGGAATGCGTCAAAACGGCTCTGCATGGGCCGATAGTAATTCTCAAGCCAGCAGTGCCACGGCAGGACAAAGTAAGCCTCGGGGCTGTATCCATGCTGCTCAAGGATTCCCATCTTTGCCGAAGCGACGTCAATCTCCGGGTATTCAGTCTCCCAATAGGACTGGAGCTCCGGCGGCCTCGTGGCGCTGAGCCACGTGATTTCGGAAACGATGAGTTTTCCCCCGGGCTTTAAATATCTGCTCCAGGCCGATACCCCTGCCTCGAAACCCATGTTATAGACGGCCCCCTCTGACCAGATCACGTCGAACTCCCCCTCCGCAAACGGGAGGACATCCATGGAGCAATTCAGCGTAGTGATCCTGTCCGCCACCCCATGGTCTTCTGCCCTGGTTTGAAGCTCGTCAAGAAACTCCGGCAGAAAGTCCACTGCTGTGATGGTGGCATCCAGATTCTTTGCAAGGAGAATGGTCGAAGCGCCCGTTCCGCACCCGATATCCGCGATCTTTAAATGGCGCGAACGGTCGAGTCCAGCCAGATTCATAGCCTGTTCGGTCTCTGCTTCGCCTCCGGGACCTTGCCGTAAATTTGATTTATGCAGATCGATCAAAAGCGCCAATGGTAAATCATTCATATTTCCTCTCCATTTCATCAAATTACCATATGTTTGGAACTATCACCAAAATTATATTCTATTTTCAATTCGCCTACGAACAATCATAATTATCGTCCCCAATAGACTATGTGGATGATTTTCGAATCATTCCCCCTCAAACAAACCGAAGCTCGCTCAGATCCCTTCCCGTAATCTCCTTCTTCTCCAGATGCTCGAGTTCGTGGGCAAGGCCATATGCCGGAGACCCCTCGAAGCGGATCTCCCTTTTCCGGAGATCCTCGACCCTAATTTCGCCGGCACGGGGGTCGATCGTCATCTTCAGGATCCTCTCCGCCCTTGCACGGACCCGGTACGGCCGTTCGACGAGGAGACGGGAGGGCTGATCCCCGCATTTTTCGAGCCGCCGAACGGTCCCCTCACGCTCTTCTATCACCGGATTGGCCAGCAGATAGATCTCCTCAACGGAGGACCCGAGCTTCGTCTCCTCGTCGTACACCGACGTCTTCTTCATGACCGAGACAGTCCGGAGATTCTCGGACGCATAACTCCAGTCACCCCCGAACCTGAGCGAAAAGAAGAGAGGGAGGAGTGCCTCGGCGGGAAGACCGAATCGTACGGCGACGTCCTCCTCGGCCTTGAGGAAGGCAATATTCCTGAATATGTCGGCAGGCTCCATCGTTCCCTCCTCTCTTCCAAAAGGGGATAATGGTTGGGGCATGGATGGAATGGGCGATTCATCTGTGACCTCCTCAAGGAAGGAGCGAAGAGGAAGCCCCATTGTTTTCAGATGGCTCATTGAAATTATTCAATACATTTTGAACCAACACAAATATGGGAGAGCTGTATGACAGAACAAAAGGACGAACATATCATCGAAGCGGTTGGCCGGTGCCGTATAGTGATACAAAACGGCGAAGTGGTCGACGTGGGGGACGCAAAAATCAGTTCCTGCCCGCTGACCAGAAAGTTTGCACATCCGGTCTCGACGCCCGACAAGGAATCGGTGAAGGCGAATATCGAATACCGTATTAAGAAGTGGGGGATGTGCACCCCTCACCGGGAAGTCATCGAGACAAGGGAATTTGTCGGATTCGGTGCATCCGAAATCCTGAGTTTCGGGCTCTCCGCCGGGATGCTCGATGCCGTTGTCCTTGCATGCGACGGTGCCGGGACCCTCATCGCGACGACGCCCGCACTCGTCCAGGGCATCGGGGGAAGAATGTCCGGCCTCGTCAGGACGGTGCCGTACGAGGACGTGATCCGCCGTATTGAGGAGGCAGGCGGCGTCGTTATCGATACAGAGTCTGCCACGCTCGATCAGTCGGCCGGGATCGCACGGGCATACGAACTGGGATATTCCAAGGTCGCGGTAACGGTGGCGGTTCCAGAGGAGGCGAAGACGATACGGCACCAGTATCCCGATGCGTTCATTTTCGGCGTTCATGTCACCGGGCTCGACCATGATGAAGCCCGGATGCTCGTGGATGCGTCCGACTTTGTCACCTCCTGCGCTTCGGCCACGATACGCGAGGCCGCCGGAGAGATGGCGCTCGTCCAGGCAGGCGTCGGTGTTCCGACATTCGCCATTACCCCGACGGCGAAGGACATCCTCCTGGAAAAGATCCGGCGCAGCAATGCGCAGGTGCTCATCCGGACAACAAAACTTCCGGTAATCTCTGAAGAGCAGCCGGACCCTCTCGTGTGAATGTACCACCGGTCCCGGCAGGAGGAACACGTCCTGAATGTTTTCCGGGTTAAAATCCCCTTTTCTACCCAATCATAGATGGGGGAGTCCGGGCAAAAGAAGCCCGATTCAGCCATATTTTTACCCGTCTACCACCACTTCGAATAATAAGCGACATTTCCGCTTTTCACGAGGAATGAAGAGATATTCATCGACTATATCAGCCCTGTACAGGCAGGAAAAATCCGGAGGTGCAGATGGTCAGGGTAGAGTGCGATCTGGCTGTATTTTGCGTCTGTGTTGATGGCATATCTGAGACCATTCTTCCAAAAGGAGGCCTATTTAAGCGTTAATTATAGTAAAAAGGCAGACATCCGCGATGCAGGTCGATCCCATCGTAACATCTTTATAACCTTCATCACGTAGATTTGGTAATTAACAAACGTTCATTCCGGGTCGTTTCCTGTACCCTCTCATATCACCTTATGGAGATCTGTAATATGAAATCATCATCGTACCATCTTGTATTCCTTGCCACCGTCCTCCTCGGCGCAACCGTCCTCTTGTGCGGCTGCACGGAAGTCACTGAGGTCACCTCAGGCGAACCCGTCCACGTCACCGCCATCTGCGAAGCACTCGTCATCGACCAGAACGGCAACCCGGTACCCGACGTCCCGATTTATTTCCAAATGGTAAAGTACACCGGAACGGCGATGAAGGAGGGAAGTGAGTTCAGTACCAGAAGATACACGGACAGTTACGGAAAAGCCAGCTTTACCGCCGGATATAACCTGCACAAACAACAGATCGGCCTTCCCGTTTCTGACTACATCCTCATCTCCGTATCGCTTGCAGGCATTGTCGACGCCGCCACCTCCATCACCTATGATGAGGCAGCCAGCCAGGCAGGAGGGACGGGTGCAACCGTCATCACCAGGAGTGTTACCCTAACACAACCATAAGGGGGCCAAACCACCCCCTCTTCCTCCTCCCTTTCCCTGATCAGAAGTAGATCATCGGCCAGACGACATGCCACAGGTCATAGTCCGTAGCCTCCAGATCACCGGGGCCAGGAAGCCGTATTTCCTGAAAAGTGCAATGGGGATCAGGTTTCCGGCAAATATGAAGATAAAGAGACCCACCCCGATCGCCATGCCGGGAAGAAGTCCCATCCGGTACATGCCGGTGATCTGCATGACCGGTTCCCACAGGCTCACCAGAATGGCTAACGCCACGAACACCTCCCCCTGCCGTTTTCCTTTCAGCAGAACATTGGAGATGAGCCATACCAGAAACACGACCGAAATCAGGTGGTACAGTATTTAAAGAAAGATGTCCACGCTTCCATACACGGGAATAGTAAACGGGAACGGGACATGGATATTGGGCAGGCCCATTGCCAGGCCGACCATTATTTCAAAAAAGGCAAATGCAAGACCAAGGAGGACAGGATACAGGACCCGCTCTCTTTTGGAGATGCGTTCATCCCAGATATCAGGAAACCCTGTTTTCACAGCGAGCCGTATTGCGATATATCCGAAGAAGGTGGCAAGAAGTATCGCCGACCAGGTTCCGGTTCAGTTCTGCACAATAGGATTGTCGACTCCAGAATAGGTCCAGGCCGCTTTTCCGAGAATCATCAATGATATGAGAACCAGAAAAATCCTGTCCGATTTTGTCAGTTTGTACACGCTCCTGTTCCTGCCGGATACCATAAGTGGTTTCCGGTGGTCTCCTGCCACACCACCTGCCTTCTCCCCGGTAAATTCCGTGGATTGCAGGGTATCCCCTTGCTGAATCCACCTCTCACAAGGAAATAATACGGGCTTCGTATCCTGAATTCCCCTTTCTTCTCCATCGCGTCTCCTCTCCGGCCTCCAAACGCGTAATTATAAATACTTTACCGGCAGGCATGAATTATTGCCCAATTTGGAGGAAAGACGTTGAAATTTCAGAAAAACCCAGCAAGATCCGGGCGTACCTTCGCAGGGATTTCTCACCCTGCCCGTTCCGTTTTTGCCATCGTCCTTATTCTGTATCTCCTCGTTCCCATGGTAAGTGCGCTTGCAACCTGCACATCACCATGCGAATGCATGAGGGAGGAGGAAGCGATTGAACGGTTCGGCCGCGGTGAATACGTGCGATGCGACGAGGAGGCCTGCGGCTATCTCACGATTGACCGGACGACGAGGATTCCCCAGTACTGTTTCCAGCCACTGCAGTATCCCTTCACGCGGGCCACCTCCATTGTGACGCGGACACCTACTCCGACCCAGACAAAGGAGATCCCGACCACCACAGTCACGCCGACACCCACGATTCAGATTCTGGTGAAACCCACCCCGCTCACGAATGTTCTGACAACCGTCACCCCCACCCCGATGAGCGTAGCCTTAAAGGATTCCGACAAGGACGGGATTTTTGATTATCAGGACAACTGCCCGGCGGTCGCAAATTCCGACCAGCTCGACTCCGAAACCGAGGTGCAGTGCGGACCTGCGCCTTCCATCAACACACCCCCGGTCTGTGTCCCAGTCCGTGTCGGCGATGGTATTGGCGATGCATGCGACAACTGCCCGTATGTCATCAATCCCGACCAGAAAGACACCGATAAGGACGGGCAGGGAGATGCATGTGACAACTGTCCGACGATCGTCAATCCTGACCAGAAAGACACCGACAACGATAAAGTAGGCGATGCGTGCGATACCTGCCCGAATGTCTACAATCCCGACCAGAAGGACACCAACAAGGATGGCGAGGGAGATGCGTGTGACTGCAATGACGGCGTAAAAGGCGTCAATGAACAGGACATCGACTGCGGCGGCTCCTGCCCCCTGCCCTGCAATGTCTGCGGCGCCGCCGTACTTCCCGCACAGTTTGATTACCGCGAGTGGAAAGGGAAGAACTGGCTGACGATGGTAAAGGACCAGGCAGTCTGCGGGTCCTGCTATGCCCATTCGGCAATCGGTGCGATGGAGGCAAAATACAACCTTGAACAGAATTACCTCTGGTACCTCAACCTCGCCGAGCAGCAGTACGTCTCCCCCTGTTTTTCGAATGTGGGGTCCTGCATGGGGGGAGATACGAGTGCGGTCCTCGCCCACCTGAAGACGGACGGCGTAGTCACCGAGGAATGCTTCCCGTATATGTCCACGAACTGCGTCCACCACGAACCGGACCCGAAACCCGATGATCCGAACCACCAGAAGATGGTCTGCAACTTCGCCGGTCACTGCTCACAGCCGCAGACCTGCTCCCCCTGCGCAAACCCCTTTGAGACGTGGACGATCACTGATTACAAGTATTTCTCAGGGACCGTTGAGCAAATGAAACGCAAACTCGTCTGCAACGGCCCTCTTGACGTCTGTTCCGGCGAATGGTGGCACTGCGTCGTACTCGTCGGATGGGATGATACCCAGAATTCATGGATCGTCAAGAACAGCTGGGGGACCGGCTGGCAGGACAACGGCTACGGCCTCATCGGCTATGACAGTGATATCGGGCAGGATTTCCTGAACAATGCCTATTCGGTCAGTGGCGTGGGAGTGATCTGAGATGAAGCACGTTCGATGTATAATGGTACTCATTATCGGGGCTGCACTTCTCCTCCCGGGGGCAACAGCACTCCTAAATCCGGCGGCCGTCTACTGCGATGCAATGAATTACACCTACACGGTGGAAAGCGATGAAACCGGTGAGAGAGGATACTGCGTCGTCGACGCCGGGACACACATCGATGCCTGGGCATTTCTCAGGGGAGAAGAGGGCACCGAGTACGGCTACTGCGAACGGCAGGGATATGATACCAGAACCATTACCGATCCGGCATTGTGTGCCGATGTCTACTCCGACTCCTGTGCAGTCTGTGTGCTTCCCGACGGAAACATCATGGAGGTGACCGCACTGATGGGCCTCTCATACAAGGAGCCGGACCTTGTAATCGACGGGGCGGCGGGCCCGGTTCAGACGGCAGCACCCGCTGCCGCCCCGACTGCCACGGAGACGCCACTCTCCCTTCTCGTACCGCTCGCAGGAGTAGCGGCCACAATGATGGTCGTGACGGGCAGAATCCGAAAGCAGTGAGACAAAAATCTCATCAACCGTCCCCTTTTTTTCCTCCCGGGATTTTGGAGCCCGACCCTGCGATCATCCTTTCATCCCTGTGATACTACTTCGCATCATGCATCCCGAAATCTCCTGTGGTATCTCATACTGCCGGCGGACTAACCACACGGAGAAATTCTCACAGCCCGGTCCTGCCCTACTCCGCCCCCGCGTCCTCTTCCCAAAGCCCGAATGAATTCCCCTCGGTATCCTTGCAGACCGCCAGATAGCCAAATTTCGGAACGGCCATTTTCTTCATCAGTACCGTTCCCCCGAGACGAATTACATCCGCGAGGGAAGAGTCAATTGACGGCACCCCGAAATAATTGGTGATCGTCTGTTCCGGCATCCCGCGCCTTCCCATACCGCCCGCAACTCCGGGGGACCCGTCCTCTGCGGTGGTGGTGATGAAATAATAGTCGGTCCATCCCGGCGGATGTTCGAAGGTCCATCCAAACAGGGAGGAGTAAAAGGCCTTTGCCCGTTCGGGATCATCGGCAGGCACGTCAAAGTGCACAATCGTTGCCATGGTATTCACCGAATGAGGATAGCAACGCAGAGAGGCATTAAAGGTTCTGCCCGAGGGGTGAATGTCACCAACACCAAAATCACGGGAAGATCCCCGGACTGCATCCCAACAGGGAAAAGAGATGGGGCTTATCATGAGACAGGAGAAATATCAGATAATGACCTGCCGGATGCACCGAATATTCAACATTTCCGGGGAGTGGCACCATCGCCTGTGAATGCTCGCAGTGCGGCAACTGCTGCAGCCATATGCAGCTTGTTCACTGCATCACTGAAGACAGGGGCGACTACACCTTTGTCGTCTATAACTACTACTCCGGTGACGTAAAGGAGGTACGGGTCGACCCGGACAAGTATGCCCTCTATGAAGACCGGAGCAGTCTTGAAAATCTCCCGGAAGCATGCCCCTTTCTGAGATTTGACGATAGGGGAAAGGCATGGTGCACGGTCCACCTGACACGCCCCGACATATGCCGCGATTACTGTTGCTGGCGCCTGCTCATTCTCGACTCCGGTGGACGACGGGTCGGACGGGTATTATATCAGCGGACATTCATGGCGGACAATGACGCCCTCAGGAACCTGTGGGAAAGAATAAAACCGACGCTCACCGGCCTTGATGACCGGGAGTGGGATAAAACCCTCATCGATACGCTCATGGCATCGGGGTACCAGGTTCGCAGGTAATACCCGGCCGCAGGAAGCACCACTCCGTCCACCTCTACCCGGTTGTAGAGCCGCTCTCTCCCCGGTCTCTTCATATCCCCCCTCTTTTTCCTGAAGAAAAATTATCCCGACAGCCGTCCTTCGCCCCTTTTTCAGCCACCGGCGTTCCCCGTGACCCTGTGCAAAGATTAGGGCACTTCCGTCCCCCGCAAAAAACCACCCCACCCCGATCGGCCCCGGCACCATGCCATTCAGTCCATACGCCATCGCCCTTCCTTCGCAATCACCACCACATGCCTTCTCACCCCTTCCCCGAATCATCCCGGTTCACAGGTATGCAAAAACGATAAAACTATCCGGTTATTGTTATCGTTTACCACACGGATGTATTGGAGAATGAAGCCTGAGAATTCATACGCATCACTGAAGATAGAAAATATTGTGGCTTCCGGAAAGATCGCTGACAGCCTGGATCTCGATGATATCACCTCACGACTGGATACCTGCACCCTGGACAGAAAGAAGTTTCCGGGGGCCGTTTACCACATAGCGGACCCAAAGATCGTTGCACTTCTCTTCTCATCGGGAAAAATCGTCCTCACCGGTATTCACAACCCTCAGGAATTCACATATGGATGTGCAACCCTGAGCGAAAATCTGCGACGCATCGGGGCGACGCTGATAGATGCACCCAAGGTTGCCATTACCAATATGGTCTGCTCCTATGATACCGGCACGCCCATCAACCTCAATAAAATGATGCTCACCTTCAACCTGGAGAACATCGAGTATGAACCGGAACAATTTCCCGGACTTGTATATCGCCTCGAGGACCCGAACATCGTGCTTCTCGTCTTCTCCTCCGGTAAGATCATCCTGACGGGTGGAAAAAATATCGAAGATGTGAAGAGGGCAATCGATAGGATGATGCCAAAATTCATTGAGATCCAGTAGCCTCGCCTCTTTTTTTTGCCCGGAGCCGTGAGGCATTCACCAACCAATCACGGCACCGGAGTGGCCCACATTGTTATATATGAAGTATGAGAATCACCGCAATGTGATATACCATGGAGATGCTGACACCGCACACTCCCGCGCCAGACTTCTGCCTCCCTGATGCGAAGGGAACGGAGATCTGTCTCAGTACATTCAGGGGCAAATGGGTCGTCCTCTATTTCTACCCACGCGACAACACCCCCGGATGCACCCTTGAAGCAAAAGGATTTTCAGATGAGGTCGAGGCATTCAAAAATCTGGATGCCATGATCATCGGAGTGAGTAACGACTCCCCGGAAAGCCATGTGAAATTTATCGAAAAACATGATCTCAAGGTCCTCCTCCTCGCTGATCCCGCACACCGGGTCCTCGAAGCCTACCACGCATGGCAGCCGAAAAAACTCTATGGCAGGGAATTTCTGGGAACGGTCCGCTCGACCTACCTCATCGATCCCAAGGGAATCATCCGGGACGTATGGCCGAAAGTGAAGGTGACCGGTCATGTTGAATCTGTCCGGAAGCGGCTCGAAGAACTCCGGGTGGAATAACAACTCCCGCACCGCAGCGCCTACCCCCCGGAAACGGCATCTCATCAACCGGTTTCCGGGTAAAAATCCGTAACTATATTCCATCTCAGTCCCTTTTTTTAATGACAAAATATCACGAATACCGGACGGACCGATTTTCCCGGTCCGAATGGACGCCCATACGGTGGTATTCATGTCAAGAGGTAATCACATGGAAAACATCGATCTCGTATCAGGGGGCAAAAGGATGTTTCAAGGGGTTCAGATCCTTTTCGTGGCCTTCGGAGCACTCGTTCTGGTTCCACTCCTCACCGGACTCGACCCGAACGTGGCGCTGTTCACGGCAGGCCTCGGCACCCTGATATTTCAGGTAATCACCAGATGGAAGGTGCCAATATTCCTTGCATCCTCGTTCGCATTCATTCCAGCCATCACCTATGGAGTTGCAACATGGGGTATCCCCAGTACTCTCTGCGGTCTTGCCGCCGCCGGTCTCTTTTATGTTGTTCTCAGTTTTGTGATCCGATTCTTCGGGATCGATATCATCAACAGGATCTTCCCGCCGATCGTCGTCGGGCCCGTTATCGCCGTCATTGGCCTTTCTCTTGCACCCGTCGCGGTCAACATGGCAGTCGGCCTTTCCGGTGACGTGCAGGCCATTCCGGTGGAGACGGCACTGATCATTGCCGGAGCATCGCTTCTGACCACCCTTGCGGCATTTGTCTTCGGCAGGGGCTGGATCAAGCTCATTCCGATTCTCCTCGGCATTGTCGTCGGCTACACCCTCTCCATTGCCTTGGGCGTGGTGGACTATTCGTCCGTCGGAACCGCGGCATGGATTGCAATGCCCCACTTTGTCCTGCCCGAATGGAATCTGGCCGCCATCCTCTTCATCGTCCCGGTCGCCATCGCCCCGGCGATCGAACACTTCGGCGACATTCTGGCCATCGGGTCGGTCACCGGCAAAAACTACCTCAAGGACCCCGGCATTCACCGGACCATGCTCGGTGACGGAATCGCCACCTTCACCGCATCCTTCCTCGGTGGCCCGCCCAACACCACCTACTCTGAAGTGACCGGAGCCGTCGCACTGACCAAAGCCTATAACCCGATGATCATGACCGCAGCTGCAGTCTGTGCCATCATCTTCTCCTTCGTTGGAAAGATTGGTGCCTTCCTCCAGACGATTCCGGGGCCGGTGATGGGCGGCGTCCTCATCCTGCTCTTCGGCCTCATCGCGGGTCTCGGTATCAACCAGCTCGTGAGAAATCAGGTCGACCTGCACCAGGACAAGAATCTGGTGGTCATCTCGATCGTGCTCGTCAGCGGTATCGGCGGACTCTTCATCCCGCTCGGGGATTTCCAGCTTGCAGGTATCGGCCTCTCTGCAGTCCTCGGCGTCCTGCTCAACCTGATCATACCCGACCCGGTCCAGGCCGGAGGTGATACCGCGTGACCGTCACCAGGATCACGCACCCGGTCATCACCCACAAAATCAATTTATTGCGTGATATCACGACAAATTCAAAGGATTTCAGGGAGATCGTAACCGAGGTCACGTTTCTCCTCACCTACGAAGCGACCCGTGATCTCCGCCTGTCGAAGACAATGATTCCCGGGTGGCACGGCGGAGATCTCGAGGTCGATATGGTTGCGGACGAAGACCCGTCCATCGTGCCCATATTCCGGGCGGGAATTGGCATGCAGGAAGGATTCCTCTCGGTCTTCCCCACTGCAAAGGTAAGTTACGTCGGGTATTACCGGGACGAGGAGACCTTGGACCCGAAACTCTACTATGCCAAACTTGCAGAGCGGGCACAGGAAAGGACGAACTATGTCCTGGACCCGATGCTTGCCACCGGAGGTACCACATCCGCCGTCTGTAGCCTCCTGAAAAAAGCCGGCGTCAGGAAGATCAAGGTACTGTGCATTCTTGCGGCGCCGGAAGGCATCCGGAGAATAGAAACGGATCATCCCGATGTCGAGATCATTCCCGCAATGATCGACAGCCATCTCAATGAAAATGGGTATATCATGCCCGGCCTCGGCGATGCGGGAGACCGTCTCTTCGGGACGAAATAACTATTTTTCTTTTATACAGTCCATTATCCGGGCCCATTCCACAGCCTTCTCTTCGAGGCTCAGACGGGCATTTGCAGGGCTCGAGGATGGGAGAAAAAATATCCTGATATCCGCTCGTTCCATAACATCCGGCATGAGCCTTCGCATCCACCGTGTCGCACCCACCTTCCCGTTCAGGGCGATACATGCGATACTTGGATTGTTGTCAAGAACGTCTGCGATATTGTTCGCCCGGGGATTTCGTATCGACTGGTCGCAGCTTGCATGCCGCTCGCAGGTCGCAAGGACGTCCCAGAGGGCGATCCTCCGTTCCTTCAGGCCGGCGATCCGTTCGGTGTAGGACCCGTCTGCCGGCACCCCGGCAATCCGCTCCATTAACTGCCAGAAATGATTCCGCGGATTACCGTAATACTCCCCCTTTTGAAGGGATATCACACTCGGGCTGCTGCCCAGAATCAGTACAGCCGGACAGTCACCGATTACAGGGGGGAGACCACCGGTCCCTTCTGCACAGGATGCGGACTGTTTACTCCTCATCATACCTGACAAAATAGCATATTCCCCAGCTTTTCTGTTCACCGGGTTTCATTTCACGCAACTGTGATTCCGCATGACGGTAACAGACCACCTGTTTGCAGCATCCGAGGATCTGAACCCCGATTGCAGGTTCTCCACAAAATTCACAGACGGATATTTCTTTGGTCATATACTTACGCTGCTCCAACCTCTAACTCTATTAGGGTATCTCACGTAGTATTGGGACAACCGAACCATGAAAAACATTACGATCCGTGGAGCACGTGAGCACAACCTCCAGAATATCACAATAGAGCTCCCGCGCGACAAACTCATTGTAATCACCGGCGTCTCCGGCTCCGGGAAATCCACTCTTGCCTTCGACACCATCTATGCAGAGGGGCAGCGCAGGTACGTGGAGTCCCTCTCCTCCTACGCCCGCCAGTTCCTCGGCCTGATGAACAAACCGGACGTGGACTCGATCGACGGTCTCTCCCCCGCCATCTCCATCGAGCAGAAGACCACCTCCAAAAACCCGCGGAGTACGGTGGGGACCGTCACCGAGATCTATGACTACCTGCGCCTCCTGTATGCACGGATCGGCATCCCCTACTGCCCCGAGCACGGCACCAGGATCGAGTCCCGGTCGCCTGAAAAGATCGCGGACGCCATCTCTGCAGATTATGGCGATCAGGTGACGATTCTCGCCCCGGTCATCCGGCAAAAAAAAGGAACCTACCAGCAGCTCCTCCGTGACCTCGACAAGGAGGGGTATGTCCGTGCACGGGTGGATGGCCAAATCGTACGAACCGATGAGGAGATAACCCTCGAACGGTATGTGAAGCATGACATCGACGTGGTCATCGACCGCCTCAGTCCCGGCGACCGGTCCCGCCTCGTGGAGGCCGTCGAAGAAGCACTGAACAAATCCGGGGGCCTTGTCATCGTCATGGGGGGAGATGACGAAGATGAGCGGATGTATTCTTCCCATATGGCCTGTCCGGTCTGTGGAATGTCATTTGAGGAGCTCCAGCCCCGGATGTTTTCCTTCAACAGCCCCTTCGGGGCCTGCGAGGAATGCAACGGTCTGGGGTTCAGGATGGAATTTGATCCCGACCTCATCATTCCCGATCAGGAGAAGTCCATCTCGGATGGGGCCGTCGCCACCTATCGGAATTTCCTTGACGGCTACCGCATCCAGTATCTCGCGGCAGTCGCCGCCCACTTCGGGTTTGATATCTTCACCCCTATCCGCGATCTCACGGAGAAGCAGTATAATGCCCTGATGTATGGCTCCCCGGAGAACATCCGCTTCGACATGCGGATGAAGGACGGTGATGCGCACTGGTCCCATAAGGGGAAATGGGAAGGCCTCCTCCCCCAGGCTGAACGCCTCTACAAGCAGACAAAATCCGAATACCGGCAAAAGGAACTGGAAAAGTTCATGCGTATCTCCGACTGCCCCGCCTGCCACGGCCGTCGTCTCAAGGAGAAGGTACTCGCCGTCAAGGTGGGCGACAAGTCCATCGTGGATGTCACCACCCTCTCCATTACGGGATGTCTCGCATTCTTCCGCGACCTCGACCTTACGCCACGGGAACAGGAAATCGCCCGGCTGGTGATAAAGGAGATCAAATCACGCCTCACCTTCCTCGAACAGGTCGGTCTCGGATACCTGACCCTCGCGCGCAGTGCAGGCACCCTCTCCGGGGGTGAAGCCCAGCGGATACGCCTTGCCACCCAGATCGGTTCCAACCTGATGGGCGTCCTCTATGTCCTCGACGAACCCTCCATCGGGCTGCATCAGCGGGACAACCACCGCCTCATCGAAACGCTCCAGAAACTTCGTGACCTCGGCAACACTCTGGTCGTCGTGGAACATGACGAGGATACCATCCGCATGGCAGACTATGTCGTTGATATGGGGCCGGGAGCAGGAATCCATGGAGGGCGGGTCGTCGCAGAGGGTACCCCCGACGCAATAGAAAAGAACCCGGAATCCCTGACCGGCCGGTACCTCGCCCGGACGGAGATCATACCCGTTCCGCCTGTTCGGCGGACCACAGACCAGTATATCCACCTGACCGGCTGCCGCCAGAACAACCTGAAAGACGTCTCCGCAGAAATTCCCATCGGCCTTTTCACGGTCATCACCGGCATGTCGGGTTCCGGGAAGTCAACCCTCATATATGATACCCTGTACCGGGCGCTGATGAAGGAGATCCACCATTCCCGGATGCAGCCGGGCACCTACGACACGCTCACCTTCGACACGCCTGTCGACAAGGTGATCGTCATCGATCAAAGCCCCATCGGCAGGACACCCCGTTCGAACCCCGCAACGTATACGAAGCTGTTCGATGAGATCCGCAAGGTATTTGCAGAGACGAAGGAGGCAAAGATGCGGGGGTACAAACCGGGTCGGTTCTCCTTCAATGTGAAGGGCGGACGATGCGAAGGATGCTCCGGAGACGGCCTTATAAAAATTGAGATGAATTTCCTCCCCGACGTGTACGTGGAGTGCGAGGAGTGCAAGGGGACGCGGTACAACGCCGAAACCCTCGAGGTCAAATTCAAGGGAAAATCCATCGCCGAGGTTCTCGATATGACGGTCGACGAGGCATGCGAGCTCTTCTCCAGCATCCCGTCCATCATGAAGAAACTCGAAACCCTCCAGAAGGTGGGTCTCGGTTACATCAAGCTCGGCCAGAGTTCAACCACCCTCTCGGGAGGAGAGGCCCAGCGGATCAAGCTGACGAGGGAGCTCTCGAAACGTGCGACCGGGCAGACCTGCTACCTCCTCGATGAGCCGACGACCGGACTTCACTTTCATGATGTCAAGAAGCTGATATCGGTCCTGAATGAACTCGTGGAGATGGGCAATTCGGTCATCGTAATCGAACACAACCTCGATGTGATCAAATCGGCCGATCATATCATCGATCTCGGACCGGGAGGCGGCGACGGCGGAGGAGAGATCATCGCAACAGGTACCCCGGAAGATGTCGCCCGGACCCCCCGGAGTTACACAGGGCAGTTCCTGCGCCACATGCTCGAAGTACATGACTGACTACCGCTCCCTTCCCGATCTCCCCGGCTGCTACCTCTATAAAGACGACGACGGGACGGTCATCTATGTCGGCAAGGCAAAGAACCTGAAAAAGCGGGTAGCCAGTTACTTCACCAAATCGGATCACGACCCGAAGACCGCCGCCCTGATTCGTTCCATCCGTGACATCGACTATATCGTTACCGATACGGAAGTCGAGGCACTGATTCTTGAAAACTCTCTCATCAAACGGTATCGCCCGAAATACAACATCGACCTCAAGGATTCGAAGAGCTATGCATTCATCTCCCTGAGCGACGGCCCGTTCCCCCGCATCGGGATTGCCCGTGGGAAACAGGGGAGCGGAACCCGCTTTGGCCCCTTTGTCTCCGGAAAGGAGAGGGATCATGTTCTCCAGGTTGTGAAAAAGACGTTCAAACTTCGCTCATGCCGCAGAATGCCGAAACGCCCCTGCCTGCGCTACCATATCGGAACATGCAGTGCTCCATGCAAGGGAACGATCAGCGAAGAGACATATGCCATCCAGGTCGGACGGGCAGAGGAGGTACTGAAGGGAAATGCCGCCGGACTGATCCGTTCGCTGGAGGAGGAGATGATGGCACTCTCCCGGGATCAGGAGTTTGAACGGGCGCTGGACATTCGGGACCAGATACAGGCAATCCGTCATCTCTCCACCCGGCAACATATCGACCGGAAGAAGAGAACCGATGAGGATATCATCAGCTATACCGTCCGGCAGAATGTCGTCTACCTGATGCTCTTCTCCGTCTTCAAAGGAACACTCGGGGAAAAACAGGAATTTATCTTTGACTATAAGGACGGCGCAGTCGATGAATTCCTCGTCCAGTATTATTCGGAATACGAACCCCCATCCGAGCTCATCCTGCCGGAACCTCCGGAAGAGGCTCTCCAGGAGTTCCTCTCGGAACAGAAGGGCAGAAAGGTCCTTATCACCATCCCCCTGAAGGGAGAGAAGAAGAATCTCCTCGATCTGGTCGACAGAAACATCGAAACGGTCTTCTTCGGAGGAGAAAAGAAGGTGCTGTCCCTCCAGAAACGAATCGGCCTCCCGGACCCCCCCAATGTCATCGAGTGCTTCGACATCTCGCACCTCGCCGGTACCGCCATGGTGGGATCGATGGTGCAGTTCCGATACGGACGGCCGGACAAACGGAATTACCGGCGCTTTAAGATTCAGACCGTGGAGGGCATCGACGACTTTGCCGCCATCCATGAAGTGGTGAGCCGCAGGTACCGCCGTCTGGTCGATGAGGAAGAGGATCTTCCCGACCTCATCATCATCGACGGGGGAAAAGGACAACTCTCCTCGGCCGTTGAGGCACTCAACGAACTCGGGGTAAAGGTCCCCGTCATCTCCATCGCAAAACGGGAAGAGGAACTCTTCGTGCCCGGCTTTCCGCACCCTCTTCCGGTGAAAAAACATGACCCCGCCTCGCTCTTTGTCCAGGAGATCCGTGACGAGGCGCACCGGTTTGCAATAACCTATAACCGCCTCCTCCGTCAAAAGAAAGTGGGTGCATGACATCGTTTGAACTGGTCTCGGAGTTCTCGCCGAAGGGATCACAGCCGGATGCAATCAGGCAACTGACCGAAGGCATTCGAAACGGGGACCGGTACCAGACCCTTCTGGGAGTGACCGGGTCGGGAAAGACCTACACCATTGCCAATGTCATTCAGAACGTCCAGAAACCCACCCTCGTCCTCGCCCACAACAAGACCCTCGCGGCCCAGCTCTACAACGAATTTCAGGATTTCTTCCCGTCCAACAGGGTGGAGTACTTCGTCTCCTATTATGACTACTACCAGCCCGAGTCCTATATTCCACAAAAAGATCAGTATATCGAAAAGGATGCAAGCATCAACCCGAAGATCGAACAGATGCGCCTTGCCGCAACGGCATCCCTTCTCTCACGGGACGATGTCATCGTCGTAGCCTCTGTGTCGGCCATCTACGGTCTCGGCAACCCCGAGAACTTCGAGAAGCTCGGATTCGAACTGAGTGTCGGGGAACCTGTCGACCGAAGGGAGATTCTCTCACGCCTCATCGACATCCAGTATGAACGCAATGACATCGAACTCCTACCCGGGAGATTCCGGGTCAAAGGGGACACGATTGATTTCATCCCCGGCTACTTCAACAACATCATCCGCGTCGAACTCTTCGGCGATGAGATCGACCGGATCTCCGAGATCGACCGGACCACCCACGAACGGCTCGAGACCATGTCGTATTTCTTCGTCTATCCTGCCCGCCACTATGTCATTCCCGAGGAGGAGAAGGCGGGGGCCGTCGAGGAGATTCGAAAGGAACTGGAGGAGACCCTGCCGCTGCTGGGTCCGTTCGAAGCCCACCGACTCAAACAGCGGACCCTCTACGACATCGAGATGATCGAGGAGACCGGCTATTGCAAGGGCATCGAGAACTATTCACGGTTCTTCGATCACCGGCAGAAGGGGGAAAAACCGTTCTGCCTGCTGGACTATTTCCCGGATGATTTCCTGATGGTCATCGACGAGAGTCACCAGATGCTGCCCCAGGTACGCGGCATGTTCAACGGCGATTACTCACGGAAGAAAACCCTTGTCGATTACGGCTTCCGCCTCCCCTCCGCCTATGACAACCGCCCGTTGAAATTCCATGAGTTCGAAGAGTACATGCGCCAGGTGATCTTCGTTTCTGCCACCCCCGGCGAGTATGAGCTTCGCCACTCCGGACATCCCGTCGAACAGATCATCCGTCCGACCGGTCTCGTCGACCCGGAGGTGGAGGTTCGTCCGATTGAGGGGCAGACGCAGAATATTCTCGCGGAGATCCACTCCATCATCGAACGGGGAGATCGAATCCTCATCACCACGCTCACCAAGAAACTCGCCGAAGAACTTACCGAGTACCTTGCAGGGCAGGGCATCAAAACCAGGTATCTCCATTCGGATATCAAGACCATCGAACGGATGGAGATCATCCGTGAACTCCGGCTCGGCACCTTCGATGTCCTCGTCGGTATCAATCTCCTCAGGGAAGGACTGGACATTCCGGAAGTCGGCCTCATTGCCATTCTCGATGCGGACAAGGAAGGATTTCTCCGTGATGCACGATCCCTCATCCAGATAATTGGACGGGCAGCCCGCAACGAGAATTCAAAGGTGATTCTCTACGCCGATGAAGATACAGATTCGATGAAACGGGCTATCGCTGAGACCCGTCGGCGCAGGGAGATGCAGGTACAATTCAACCGGGAGCACGGCATCGTCCCCCGCACCATCCAGAAACCCATCCGGGAAAAGGAGGTCGAGATCACCGACACCCGGCACCTTCCAAAGGCGGAACTCCCCAACCTCATCATAGAACTGGAGGCGGAGATGCAGGCGGCGGCGGAACGACTTGATTTCGAGCGGGCTATTGTACTGCGGGAACAGATTCGGCGGCTGCAATCGGATATTACGGATTCCTGACGGTTCCAGCGAGGCTTCTGACCAATATCAGCCCCTCGCGGAATTCATCGATATACTCCTGCATGGAGAGGCTGCCCTCCGGAAACGGGCAGTCATCGTCATACATCCGCTCAATGGTCGGAACCGTCGGGTAGAGTGTTACGGGAATGCCGGTCTCCTCCACAGCCCGGATCATCGCTTCCCGGAAGATACCGATACAATAGGCAATACGGTGATCATAGATATCCCGCGTCTTTTCCAGATATCCCCTCAGCCGGTAGGTCTCGATCTTCAGGAAATCCATTTTGATCCGCGGATCCGGGCATTTCCCAAGCATATAGTGGTACTGGGCATAGGGGTACATCAACTCCAGCTCGGCAGGGACGGTCCCGCATGTCCCGAAGATGGTTACGTGATAGTCGGCATCTTCGAACACCTCACTGAATATCTTCCTGAACAGTCGGTGACTGGGAGAGGAACTGTACGGTTTTCGTACCGCGCAGGGGATAAATATCCCGATCCTGCGTGGTTCAACCTCATATTCTTCAATGATATACCGGTAGGCATCCTCGAACTCAGGCATATAAAACGGCGGGCCGTGCAGCAGCAATGAAGGCGTTCTCTGTGTATCCATGATATCCCGTTCTCTTCGTTTTGGAAAGGACCATACTATTATTGTATCAACGGTCGCAATTTGTTTGGTTTATGCATATCTCGAAGCATGAGGATTACCTCGAGGCTCTTCTGACTCACAATATTTCTTCCCTTGACGAGAAGAGCATTGGTATACTGGCCGAGACTCTTGAACGGTCCGAAGAACAGGTAGTCTCCGATCTCCGCCACATGGAGGAAGAGGGCGAACTTGTCATAGAAGACAACACCACCATCCGCCTTACTGACGAGGGGCGGCGCAGAGGGGAATGCGTACAGAGGAAACACCGGGTTCTCGAGTCATTTCTCACAGAAATGCTGGGCATCGATCCGGAAAAGGCATCCCGGGAGGCATGTGCTCTGGAGCACAACGCCTCAAATGAAACCATCCGCCGCCTCCAGCACCACCTGAAACGGCACACGATGCCGCCCTCCCATGGGCACTTTATGCATCGCCGGGGCGGATGCAGATTCGATATCGATCTCCCCACCCTGAAGGAATTTCATGAAGGCGACCATCTGCGGGTGCTCATGGTCGGCGGCCCGAAACGGGCAAGCAGGCTCAATGACATAGGTATCATCCCCGGTGAAGAAATTATCATCAGGAGACGGCTTTCCAACGGAGCTCTCGTTGTTGAAATAAAGGATAGCGATATAGCAATCAGTCCGGAAATTGCCTCTACAGTCTTTGTGGAGAAACTTTCATGAAGATCGGATTGATCGGCAATCCCAATGTCGGCAAATCCCTGATCTTCAACCAACTCACGGGAATAGGTGTTGAAATAAGCAATTTCCCCGGGACTACCGTCGATCTCTTCTCCGGCAACGTCTGCTACCAGAGGGAGATGATCGAGGTGACGGACTTCCCGGGCATCTATTCACTCGACGGCACCTCCGACGAAGAAATTCAGGTGAGAAATCATCTCCTCTCCAGCAACCTCGATGCCGTCGTTGTGGTGCTCAATGCCATGCAGCTCGAGCGCAATCTCTATCTTCTCCTCCAGTTTGCGGAGTATACCATCCCCGCGGTCATCGTCGTCAATATGATGGATGAGGCAGAAAAAGAGGGAATTGAGATCGACTTTGCGCATATGGCGGACATCTTCGGCTGCAACATCATCGCGACGGCGGCAAACGAAGGAAAAAATGTAGGGGACATCATCCCCTGTGCCCTCTCAGGGGCGTGCAGGATCAGCCACAAGGTCCCCTTTGACCGGCATATCGAGGCCGCCGTCAGAAGTCTCGGAAAACTTACCGGATGTTCGCGGCTGGAGGCACTCTATGCCCTGCAGGGCCTTGGAGAGAACAGCGAGCTCATAGAAGCAGCCCAGACCATCAGTGACGAGATCGAAGAACAGCACCGAATGTCCGTTCAGCAGATCATTGCCACCAACAGGCATAATGAAGCGGCAAAGATCGCCGAATCCATCGTTACCACCAGACATCCGCGGCAGCGCATTGATATCGACAGCATCCTGACGCGTGCCTTCCCCGGCATTCCGATCATGATTGCCATTCTCTTCTCCCTCCTCCTGACGGTCTTCTTTGTCGGTTCATGGATGGAAGAACTCATCGTTGAATTCTTCGACATCTACTTCATCACCCCTCTTTTGGCGGCAGGTCTTTCACCATTCTGGGAACAGGTGCTCTTCTCCCTTGTCATCGCCATACAGGCGGGTCTGGGAATCGCCTTTCCCTTTGTCTTTACCTTCTACATCCTCATCTCGATTCTCGAGGATACCGGGTATATGACCCGTGCGTCATTCCTCGCCGACCGTGCCATGCACAAGGTGGGCATGCATGGTCAGGCGCTCATCCCTCTGGTGCTCGGCCTTGGCTGCAATGTCCCGGCAATCATGAGTATCCGACAACTGTCAAAACGGGAACGTGTCATCGCCGCATTTCTGATTACAATGGTTCCCTGTTCCGCACGCACGGTTATCATCGCCGGTATTGTTGCGGTATTTGTGGGGATCGGCTGGGCATTTTCCATCTACCTGATCGTATTTCTCCTGATCATACTGACCGGGCTGGTTCTTACCCGGTTTACTCCCGGTGAACAGTTCGGCATGATTCTGGAAATGGCGCCTCTTCGAAAACCGGATCCCAGACAGTCCCTGAAGCGTGCATGGCTGCGGATGAAGGAGTTCCTCTTCATTGCGATGCCGATCCTGATTGTCAGCAGTATATTCCTCGGCATTCTCCAATATACCGGGACCATACAGGCGTTCCAGGACATATTTGCATCATTCATGGAAAATGCCCTCGGACTTCCGGATTATGCATCCACCGCACTCATCTTCGGGATTCTCAGAAAAGAGATGGCATTCGAGACGCTGGCAGTCCTCGCGGGGACGGCCGATCTCGGGGCGGTCATGACCGGAATACAGCTCTACACCTTTGCAATCGTCAGCGTCCTCTTCGTCCCGTGTATATCGACGATTGCAGTCCTGTACAGGGAAATGGGAATAAAGATTGCCTGTCTGGTATCTGCATATACCCTTCTCCTGGGTATGGGAATTGGCATCCTCATCAACATCCTCCTTCCCCTTCTTTGATTCGGGGAGAAGGATTTTTCATCTCGTATTCCATTCAGGAATGAGGAGATACGAATATGCCCGAAGATCCATCCCTGATGATTGTCATGTCCACCGCCCCTGAACATGTGGCATATGACATCGGACACGCCCTTGTCAATGAACATCTGGTAGCCTGTATCAATCTCATCCCGGTACGATCAATGTATATCTGGGAGGAGAATTTCTGTACAGAGCGCGAACTCCTGATGATGATGAAAACAACCCCTGAAAAATTTTCCGAGATTGAGAATCGGATACGGACCCTGCACCCGTACGATGTGCCGGAAATTCTGGGAGTTCCGGTGTCGCAGGGAACGGAGTCGTATCTGGCGTGGGTGCTTCAGAGCGTCTCGGAACCACCCGGGGGGCGGGACTGAACATCAACCAGTTCAAGGGTATAGATCAGGTCCTTTCCGGCATAGGGATGGTTGGCATCCACCACAATTTTCGTTGCCTTCACTTCCCTGACCACTGCGTGGGTCTTTTGGCCTGACGGCAGGGATATCACAACGATTTGGCCGGGTTCCGGTTCCTCCTTGAGAGAGAGGGTCTTTTTCTTCAGGGTAAATATCAGCTGTTTCCTGTATTTCCCGTATGCCTGATCGGCACTCAGCCGAACCGTGCGGACATCCCCGGAGGAACACCCGATTACGGCTTCCTCAAAGAGGGGATTGATGGTTCCCTCTCCAATAACGACAGTCTGCGGATTTCCCGGGCGGGAGGACTCGAGAACATTCCCTTCCATATCCGCCGTGGTAAAATGGACCCGTACCGTATCCCCGAACCTGGCCTTTACCCCGTCCATTCTGCCACCCATTCGTTCTTAGCTGCCATCTTCGGCATTCTTTTCCAGCCCGACAAGCTCCATATCAAAGTTCAGGTCCTGTCCGGCGAGGCGTGGATTAAAATCAACCATTACCGTTGTTTCATTCACCGACACAACTACGACACGATATGTTGAGCCACCGCTTGTAAGAGTGTATTCATCACCCGTCTGAGGGCTACTTCCATTTCCAAACGACTCACGCGGGAAAGGCAGAATCAGGTCGGGGTCAGGGTACCCGTATGCCTCTTCAGGTGTCAGATGAATCGTCTTTGTGTCGCCGACGGCCATCCCGACCACCGCAGCATCAAACCCTGCAATCATCTGCCCTGCGCCGACGACGAATTCAATGGGTTGGCCCTTTGCATACGAGTTATCAAACTCTTCCCCGGAATCCAGATATCCACGGTAATGCACCTGAACCAGATCACCATTTTCTGCAGTCTCTGCGGCCGGGGCATCCTGCGTCGTACATCCTGCACATACGATACCAAGGGCAATAACAATCCCGAGCAGGAGCCAGGGAGGTATTCGTGCAATTCGGGTATTCATGAAATCTCCTCATATTCTGCTGCAGCATCATCGCCGTTCGCTCAGCAGTCATGCATTATTGGGGCATGCACTTTCTTGAAGGTATGCCACCACCACGGGTAAGGCCGCCCGGTACCGGTCCACATTTCTACAGAGTGGAATCCGGCATCTCTGCCGGATTCAGGAGCACGGACATCTTCTCTCCCGAGAGTCCGACCGCCGCAAGAGCACCGATGATCCCGTTTCCCCCGGCAAGGAGAATGGAGCACTCTCCTGCGACATCGAGTGCTTCTTCCCGCGTTACAAGCTCCCTGCGTGCCAGAAGACCAAATCCCCGGAGTTGTCCGGGAATGGAAAACCCTTTTTTTACGGCAATGCCCCACTCCCGTGAGAGCGACTGGTTGCGAACAAAGCGGAGAGCCCGCTCAATCACCCGGTCGACATCTTCCGGTCTGACCGCCACCTCGATAAAACTGCAGGAGTTGCCGGTGGTGCAGATTTCAGGATTCGGAACAAGCATCGCAACCTTGTGCCCAATTGGATAGACCCTTCGCATCTTTCCGAGGTACTGAATCAGACCGAGGGCAAGGGCGAAGGTCGCCCCCCCGTCCTTCGAATCGGTATCATCCACCCCGATGATCAGATGTGTGAGGGCACGGGTCATCACCTCCCCTTCAACAATCCCCTCCGTACTCCCCACGCGCACATCGCAGACACCCTCAGCCATGGCCATCATATCGGTCAGGGAATAGGCCGGACCGCCCACGCTGCTGATACGCTGGATAATGAATCCGTTTTCCCGACGGACTCCAAGCACTCCCACCGCTGGAAGCGGATAGAGGCCGATCTCAGCATCGCTGTCCCCTATCCGTGCGTATTCGACAAGAAGCCGCCCTTCGAGGCCGATTGTCTCGATTGCCCCACCTGCACAGGTATGGTGATATGCGCAGAATGCGGCGCACCCCGTGCTCATGCACTGGTGAAAGATGGCAACCCTGTCCCCATCGACCGTCGTGAAGATTCTCCTGCACGCAGGCGCCAGTTTTGCACTCAGGATCTGGTATTTTGCAGGAAAACGCCCTTTTTTTTCTTCCTTTACCACAACGCACTGCTCGTTGATGAGCCGGGAAACCCAGTCCTGAACCGTGCTCCGGGGGATCTCAAGGGCTTCTGCGATATCGTTCACCGTAAAATAGCCGTGTTCGAGGGTAAGATCCCTCATGATGCTCAGAAGTTCTCTTCTCTTCTCAAGAACGCCCGCCATGGCAATCACGTATGAAAAGGAGATCGGAAATGACCGCACTTGCGGTCTCGAGAGACCCTGCGCCTTTTCCGATAAGGGTAATCTCACCCGCCATTTCCGTGTCGATAGCCACTGCGTTCAGGGTCTCCTCGACCACCAGCGGATGAGACTTCGACACAATGCGGGGAGAGACTCTCAGGATATTCTCGGCCGGAATAATCTCGCCGATGAGCCGGATCGTGAGATCCTGCTCCTCTGCAAGTGCAATGGCTGCGGTTGTCACCCCGTCGATTCCGGTGATGTCGACATCATCCAGGGTCTTTTCCATCCCCCAAACGGCATTTGCGAGGATCACGAGTTT
This sequence comes from Methanovulcanius yangii, assembly GCF_018687785.1. NCBI lineage: Archaea > Methanobacteriati > Methanobacteriota > Methanomicrobia > Methanomicrobiales > Methanomicrobiaceae > Methanovulcanius > Methanovulcanius yangii. Next base: position 511,184 of record NZ_LTBL01000001.1, on the reverse strand, counting down.
GATGGCCGCATCGATTCCCTTGACATCGTAGGTTGGATCCGCCTCTGCATACCCAAGTTCCCGTGCCTCGAGAAGCGCCTGCTGATAGGTGAGCCCCTCTTCGGCCATCCTCGTCAGGATGTAATTGCAGGTGCCGTTAAAGACACCGTACAGTTTTGTGATGGTATTCCCTGCAAGCCCGGACTCGATGGTGTGCATGATCGGAATTGCACCACAGACGGTCGCTTCATATCGGAAATACGCCCCATTCTCTTTTGCCAGTCTGTGCAGCGACTGAAAATCAAGCGCAACCGGGCCCTTGTTCGAGGTAACCACACTCTTTCCCCGGGAGAGTGCTTCCCGTATATACCCAAGGGCCGGTTCCCCGGTTTCGGCATTTGTCGGCGACACCTCAATCAATATATCATAGACATCGGAGGCCAGAATCTCGGCGGCGGTCACCCCGGCCGTACCGCACATCCCGGTCCGTTCTTTCTGGTCAAGCATCGGGGCGATGTCTATTCCCGAGGGTTCAATCCGACCGCTTTTCGAGTCGGCGACGGCGGTGAGCGAGAACCCAAGGTCCTGCTCCATGACTGCACGTGCAATTCCCTTCCCCACCGAACCAAGACCGAGCATCGCAATTCTAATCATACGTCCTCCAGCGGTTCAATGATGAGAAATTCCTTCTCACGCGCCACTTTTCTGAGGATGTCGAGTGCACGATTGATATTTGCAAGGCTATCGGATTTTATTGTCATTTTTGTGGATGAAGGCTCGGTAATCGCAGGCATAATCATGGAGAGGGCATGAACTTCTGCAAACCCGGTAGAATCGATCTTGTCGATCGTATCGCTGATATCCGTATGGATGAGATGGCCGATAAGGATCACGGAACGCCGGACGAGCAATCGTTCCTCGCCTATCCTCAGCACATTGACACCGCGGTCACGGAAACTGGCAAGAAGTGATTCAAGCGATCCTTCAGGGATTTCACAGAGGATCTGCACATCCAGAACGTCACTTTTCACCGCGGGATCACGTTCATGGATTACCGAGAGGATATTTCCGCCGATCTCCGATATCGGCTGAATGACCGCGACCAGTTGCCCCGGAGAATCCTTCATCTCGAGTTTCATCGACACCTGCACTGAAATGCACTCCTGAAAGTACTTCAACTCTGAAAGAGATAAGTCTTTTACAACGTCGTACGGGGGCTGGCAGGAGGAGAGTGAAGATATCCGATCCTGACATGTATGCATATGAACGAAATGAAACGGACACTGGTCATCGGATGCGGGAACCCTCTTATGGGCAATGACGCTGTTGGACTTCGGGTTATTGAGGCACTTGAAGGGCAACGCCCCGATATCGCCACCAGCGAGGGCGGTGTCGGGGGGTTGGGCCTGATTCCAATGATGGAAAATCATGAAAGGATTATCATCGTCGACGCGATGTCCGGATACGCTGCAAATAAAGGGGAGATCAAAGTATTTAACACCCCGCCGGATAACGAGACGTTTCCTCTTTCCCTTTCAGATATAGGAGTCCTCGATACCGTTGGAATAGCAAAGGAAATGGGAATATCGACCGAAATAATAATAATTGGCATCGAGGGGGGCCACATAGACCATTTTTCCGACATTATGGACCCTGATGTTGAAAATGCGGTTCCGAAAGCGGTTAAAAAAATTGAGGACCTGATTGATAATCAGACATCCTGATTATTTTTTGGACCCTGCAGCACCGGTGACGATCGGGAGGGCGTCGGCCACATCCTTGATGAGTTCGCCGGGGATTCCCATGACCATCAGTTCATCGTCAATACCGGAGAATTTCCGCGAGCCGTCACACCCAAGGGAATAGTTCACTTTGCCGGTCATGTACGGATAGGCACATGCATCGGCACAGACCGACTGAATTCCGGCCATGTTGCTCTCCACACGGCCGCCGGTTTTATAGAGAATTGCCTGGGCAATCTTGAGCATGACAAATGGCTGTGCCAGAATGACAACGACATGAGGATCGAAGGGCGTCTTCTCAAGCGGTGCATAGACGGTCGCATAGGTACTCACTTCTTCGGTCGCCGGAGGGTGTACATGCGGAACAGAATCGATGGTGCGCATGCACGCGGCCCATGAATTGAACTTTCCAAGTTTGAAATAAAATTCTCCGGATTTCAGAGTTGTCGTCAGTTCTTTCAGACCGAGAGCCCATGCCCCTCCCATGCACTGGTGTTTATCGGCACGGGCATACATGATACGACCTTCATTCTTTGCGAGGGTTACCATCTGACAGTGGCGGGCCGCTTCATCGGTCTCCGGTACACCAACCGGGATCCCCTCTTCATTCTTGGCAAATTTTATTGCAACCGGTGAACCGGATATACCGATATCCTTGAACATTTCCGCAACAGCGGCATAATCAATATCTGTTTTCATCTCGTCAATCATGAGAAACCTCCATTCATTCACTCATGCAGAGCTTCGCCTGCAGGTAGTGGTTAGATTGAGACAAAAATATGATAAATATATCTTTCAACCCAATATGGCATCTAAAGGCGGCGCAGTTTCCGGTCCACCTTTATGAAGAAATTCTTTCCTCCGTCGACGAATATCGCCGGTTCGGGAGATTCCTCCACCCTGACCACCGCCCCGTTCTCCAGTTCTCCGGCCGGCTGCCCATCAAGGACCAGGCTTGCCGGTTTGTCGCTCTCAAATCCGATTTCGAGGGAGCGATCCGCCGAGATGAGATGAGGTCTGGATGAAAGCATATACGGGGCAAGGGGTACGAGGAGATACCCCCTGATTCTCGGATCCACGATCGGGCCTCCCGCACTCATCGCATAGGCGGTCGAGCCTGTCGGCGTTGCAAGAATGATTCCGTCTGAACGGAAGGTTTCTGCTGCGATACCGTCAACCAATACGGTAAACATCAGCATCTTCGCAGGACGTTCGGTGACAATGACCGCCTCATTCAGGGCATCGCCCATATAGTTGCCGTCAATTGAAAGACGGATGCGCATCCTTCTTTCAACGGAAAATCCCTCCCGTGCAATCCGGCGCAGGTAGGCAGGAGCCTCCTGGGCTTCGAGATCCGTCAGAAACCCCACCCTCCCGAAATTGACGCCGATGAGCGGAACCTGCGGGGAGAGATGACGTACGGCATGCAGAACCGACCCGTCCCCCCCTATGACGACGGCCATATCCGGGATACCGGCCCCCCCTTCCTCCGAGCCTCCCGGTATGCCCGCATCTCCTGCATAGTCAACCCCGACATCATGTCCGTCCCCCCGAAGCACACTGGCCAGATCAAAGGCATACCTGATGGCGTCCGGTTCGTCGGGACGGGGGATACAGTTAATTTTCATGGTATACCTCCAGTACATCCATAATGCCGGGGTGAAGATGTCCATTTGATGCGACAAGCCGGGCACCTTCCCTTACATCTCCCGAATACCTGATTTCTCCACTGTCCGGAGCGCTAACCATTCCTCCGCTCTCCTGACAGATCAGGATACCTGCTGCAGCATCAGTAATTCTCAGGCTTCCCCTGAGATCCACGAATGCATCAATCCTTCCCGCACCAACATACGCAAGTTCAAGAGCCGAGGCACCCATCAGTCTCCACCTCCGGATTTTTTTCCCCAATCCCATCAGTGACTCGGGATGATATCGTCTTCCATACAAGGAAACCGTCGCCTCTTCAAGGTTTCTGGTTTCCGATACCCGGATACTACTCCCGTCGAGCCAGGCCCCCTTCCCGTAAATGGCGGTGAAGGTCTCGTGGTGCGCGAGATCACGAATAAATGCTTCCTCAAGATGACCATCAACTTCCCGCGCTATCGAGAGAGCATAATACGGAATTCCGCGGATGGCATTGGACGTGCCATCAATGGGATCAACGATAACCGTTCCCTCACCCGACGGCATTTCACATCGTCCGGCCTCCTCACTGATGACGTTCGCACATATCTCATTCTCTCTGAGATATTCAAAAATAACATCCTCTGCGACCTTGTCAATATATTTGGTCGGTGTTCCGTCCGCACCCATTGCAACGAACGCCGATGCACGGGAATTCCCTGAAAGACCGCTGATCGCTTCCTCCACCATATCTGCCATCTCAGCGCAGGAGACCAAAAATTGCATTGAATCCACTCGAGGTAGTATGGACCTTACCAGTGTATTTATTTAACTTTATTGAGAAAAGTAATGGAGAGTTTGATTGTCATGAGTAAACAGCAGACGGAAATTGGGAAACTGAAAGAGGGCAAATATGTTGTTGTTGATGATGAGCCATGCAAAATTCTCTCCATCTCAACATCAAAACCCGGCAAACACGGAGCAGCAAAATCCAGAATTGATGTTGTCGGTATCTTCGACGGCGTCAAGCGCTCGATCGTTCAGCCGGTAAGCGCCAAGACGTATGTCCCCATTGTGGAGCGTAAAAATGCCCAGGTCATCTCGATTGCAGGGAACACCGTCCAGTTTATGGACATTAAGGACTACGAAATGTTTGAGCTTGAAGTGACGGACCAGCAGCTTTCCCAGCTTGAGGCAGGGAAGGAAATTCCGTACATCGAATCCCTCAACAAAAAGAAACTCGACCTCTGAAGAGATGCAATATCTATCACACAATTTTTTTGCGGATGCTGATGCACCGTACGAATCCGCAGAGTATGTAATTTTTGGTGTCCCTTACGACGGAACAACGACCTATCTCGCAGGCACACGTGAAGGGCCGGATGCAATCCGCCGGGTAACACGGACATTCGAAACCTATATTCCGGATTTTGATATCGATCTGACCGACATCCCATTTACCGATCTCGGAAATATCGAACCGGAGTCACACCCCGACATGGTTGTCGCACAGGTAGAGGACGTTGCCCGGGACCTGCTGGCAGACGGAAAAATTCCCATCCTCCTCGGCGGGGAGCACAGCGTCACGGTTGGTGTTATCCGTGCCCTGCGACCCGACTGCTATATCGTATGCGATGCTCATCTCGACCTCCGGGAAGAATACGGGGGATCGCCATATAATCATGCCTGCGTAACCCGAAGAGTCGCTGAACTTGGGGTACAGGACATATTCATCATCGGGGCAAGAAGCGGCACCCGGGAAGAATACGAGTATGCCCGCACCCTTCATCTGTATACCGCCGAGGATGTCCGGGAGAGGGGAATATATGACATCATTGAGGAGATACTCCCGGCAATTGCCGGAAAACGAACCTATCTCTCAATCGATGCAGATGCCATTGATTGCTGTCTTACTCCGGGACACGGGACCCCGGAACCGTTTGGTCTGACCCCTTTTGACATCAGGGACGTGATCCGAACCATAGGTCCTGAATCATGTGGCTTTGATTATGTGGAAGTCTGTCCCATCGATGCGGGTCAGACCGCTGCGGTGGCGGGCAAACTGGTCAGGGAATTTATTGCCTGTCACTGGAAAGAAAAGAACGTTCGTTAGAACGTATCCTCCGGGATGAGTATTCTGATGGTGTAGGATTTGACCAGTTCTTCATACAGGATAAAATAGAAATTCCCGGGTTCATAATTTTCCAGCACCCACACATTATCGTCATCAATGATGACCGGGGCCATTTCCCGTGTGCTAAAGACCCGGTAATCATTTCTGTCATCCGCATTTCTGACCTGAACAGCCATATACGACTCATAGGGACTGCCGGTCCATCCCTCGAATGTCAGGTGAAGTTCCCAGTATCCTGATGGGATCTGAAGGATTTCGGTGGTTCCCGAAGCGTCGCCGCTGATAATCGCATACGGCACCATCGTCCGGTCGCTCTGATAGGCCACCGGCTGTGGCCGCATGGAAATCGTTGTTTCCTGCTCGATATTGTACGTTGAAGGATCAACATACTTCACCGGTTTTGGCTCCCCGTCCCATGCAGGGGTCTGCACCGGAGTGGGAGTCGGAGGAGGGGAGGCCGTTGTCACGGATGATGTTCCCTCCTGAAGACCCGAGAGGTCTGCCGGAATGGCAAGTGGCTCATCGGCATCAGCGTCACCATCACCGCCAAAGATCGCTTCACCCTGGAGAACGGGTTTTACAAAAATTGCCATCGACAGTACAACCACAACAGCAATGATGAAAAAGACCGCATCCTCTTTTTTCATAGAAGAATGTTGGATTTCAGCAATATAAGAAGATGATGCATAAATCCACCATTCTGCCCACATCCAAACCAAAGTATAAATAATCAATACGCTGAATTGCCTTACACATCATCAAGCACTTACGATATGCACAAATTGCATCAAAATTTTTTTTACATATAAATGTTTTGTTGAATAATCGAGTTATGCGATTCGATTCATGGAAAAGTATTTATAATTCACATTCCAAGTATTCTTGTTAATCACTGAATCATAGTGGTTCATCTCATGGAGGAAATGTAGATGCAGAAAATTATGAACCGTGAAGAGGGTTTCACCGGTCTTGAGGCTGCAATCGTGCTCATTGCATTTGTGGTCGTCGCCGCTGTGTTCTCATACGTGGTCCTGGGCGCCGGTTTCTTCACAACCCAGAAGTCTCAGGAAGTTGTGTATACGAGTGTAGATATGGCATCGTCGTCGATGGAGATCCTCGGTGATGTGTACGGTCTTGGAACGAACAACACCGTCACCACCATCCGCTTTACCGTCGGTCTGAGTGCAGGCGGCACCGCTGTTGACTTTGACACCACCCAGATGGTATTTGCAACATCGAGTGTCGTGGAGATCCTCCCCGCTGATGACCCCCTGTATGACACAAATGGCACATCTGCCGGACACTGGTGTATCGTTGATGGTGCATCAGCAAACGATGTTCTCCTTGAGGGAGACGACAAGTTCACCATCGTTGCCATGCCCAGCACCGCACTCGGTGTCAACACGAAGTTCAACCTTGAGGTGCGCCCCTCCGTTGGTTCACCGCTCGGCCTGAAGAGGACCACCCCGCCGAAGATCGACGCGGTCAACCTCCTCTACTAAACAACACTTTTTCTCCGCATTATTATCTCAGTTCACGCTTCATTTCTTCGACGATTTCGGTCACACCATTTCCTGTTCGCGGCAGCTGTGACGTACCTTGAGCGCTTGCGGCCATTTGCCAATCAATACTGAAACGCATTGGCGAAACCCCGGGAAGAAAACTGACGAATAATGTTTTCATTTCCCAAAAACTATCACGCCGATTCTGAATTATTGATGAGATTTGGCAATTATTTAGAACTCTCCGTTTTCAACAATTCGGGAACAATATTTATAACTCCGGTAAAAATCAGGATAAAAGATTTTATACTATACTTTCAAATATATCACACATATGTCAATAAACCAGTCCCAGGTCGATCATATTCTCAGCAGCGCTTCCGCAGATGACCCGGAAGTCAAACTGCAAAACCTGCAGGACGAGGTAGACTTATTGAAAAAATCGGTGAAACGACTCCTCATCGATATCAGGGAGCGAATGAACGAACTGGAAAACCCGTTCATTCTGGCGTCTGCCGCGTCAACACCCTCCATCATTCAACCGGTTCCGGCTCCGGCCCCGGAACCATCTTTGGAGGAAGAGAAGGTTACTCAGGCCAAGGAACCTGTCGCAGATATTCCTGTATCATCTCAGGTCGATTCCCACGCCACCCCGGAGAAATCCGTATCCGGAAATCCTTCTGTAATACACAATCCCTATGATATCCCCTCCTATCAGCAGCTGATGTCGGATGAGGCGATGCTGAAGAACCTGCAGCAGAAACTTGCCGGACTCCAGCCAGAGACAGATAAACCGCGTGAGGAGAAACTCCATCTCCAGAAACTTCATCAGCTGTTCGAGTGGACCAACAGAATGGTGAAAAAATATGGTCATGACCGCCTGGAGATCATGATGCAGTCCTACCGGACGATGGGATATATCGAGGAGGACGCCTTCGATCAGGTCATCGAAATTGCACGTCTGATGCCGGAATCACTGGGGGAATGCCATGAGATCGGATCGAAGGAATTTGTATCGGAACTCTATATCCTCAACCGGATACTCTCTCCCAACGACGCCTCCCTTGATCGGGAGATGATCGAGGTGCTGATGGCGATGCACAATGCAACCGATCTCCAGAAGGAAGCCACGAGCGACAGAGAGGGGAAAACCACCGCATCCACCGAGGACTGGATCAAAATGCTTGACAGGATATGATAGATGTCAAGTGAAACATTTGCCACCGCCATTTTTCTTATTACTGCCGTTGTAGCGGCCGCCATTCTGGTCAATGCTTTTTTTCCTGTCATATATTCAGCAACATCGACATTCACCCAGTCATCCCAGAGTGCCGATGAACGGTTACGCACGGATATCAAGATCATCAACGCCTTCTCGCCGACGGACGGAGGTGCGACGAAGATCTGGATCAAAAACGTGGGATCGAACAGAATAGCAGATACGGACATCGACACCTCGGATATCTACTTCGGCCAGCCGGGAGATTTCGACATTCTTCTCTACACTTCAGGAGCGCCCTCGGCCGGAGAATGGACATACAGTATCAGGGAAGATACGTCGAACGGGTACTGGGATACGGGGGAGACATTGCAGCTGGAGATGAAACCTCTCGCCACCTCACCTCTTCCCCCGTCCGGCGGGGTTGTCTATTTCCAGTATGTTCTTCCGACAGGAATCGCGGTTTCGACAACTTATTCCGCAATATGAGAGGTACACATGGCAAGCGGAGGTCTCATTGCAACGGCGGTAGCACTCATCCTTCTCATCATAACCGCCTATGTGATTATCGGGGGGATCCTTGCCACGACAGAAATCGTCTCCGCAGCACAAACGGATAAATTCAATCACCAGGAAGCCAGAATGCGAACAGATATCGAGATCACCGGGTCGACCATAGTACAGCCCACCGGCGTCATGTACCTTCAGGTGGAAAATACCGGAAAGGAGATCATCTCCGGCTTTGAGTACTTCGACCTTCACCTGATATTCCGGAACGACAAGGAACCGGTGTATTATTCGTATTCTTCCTCCATGCCCGGAACCGGAGAATGGACCGTCGAAGGGATAACACCCGACAGTATTCATAAAAATCAGCTGGACCCGGGTGAAACACTAAATCTGACGGTTCAGTTTCCGCTCACGGAGATCCCGGAATGGGTACAGATAACAACACCGAACGGCGTATATGATTCAGGCTATGTGAACTGAGACGAGGAGAAGGAGTACAATGGGAGGAGATTTACTTGGGGACCTGTTGGGTGGCAGCGATAAGAATATCCTGTCGACCGGAAATCCCGAGATTGATAAAAAACTGGCAGACGGCCTCCCCCTCGAATCCCTGACTCTCATTGAAGGAGAGAATGATACCGGAAAGAGTGTCATCACCCAGCAGATCATCTGGGGCGCCATGAAAGGCGGACTCGATGTTGATCTCTATACCTCGGAAAACACCTCCAAAAGCTTTCTGTCACAGATGGAATCGATGAGCCTCGACATCTCGGATTATTTTGCCTGGGGATACCTTCGCATCTTTCCAATGCATACCATCGGATTTGAATGGGGTGAGGCGGAGATGCAGGGCATTCTTCAGAGAATTATCAATCATATAAAAAATTCAAAGGCGCAGGTCGTTATCATCGACTCCCTGACCCTCCTGACCGAGACGACAACACAATCCGATCTTTTGGCGTTTCTGACAAACTGCAAAAATATTGTGGATTCAGGAAAGACGATTCTTATCACCCTGCACACTTACGCCTTTGAGGAGGACACACTCGTTCGTATCCGTTCCATCTGTGATGCCCATCTGATGATGAAACGGGCGCTGGTCGGGCAAAAATATGTGATGATCATGGAGGTCGTCAAGGTGCGTGGCGCCCGAAAAACCACGGGTAATATCGTGTCGTTTGAGGTTCACCCGGGCTATGGCATGAAGATCATCCCCATTTCAATGGCACGGGTGTAGGAGGAACACATGGGAGCGCTGAGTGCATCGATAAACCTTCCCTTCGTCCCTGAGGACTATGATGAAAACGAGGATTACTTCTCGAACGAAGGTCTCGAAGCAAATGCACTCTACAGAATGCTCCCGGCAAATGCCAAGGAGTATGTCAAACATGCCCCTCACCTCCTTGAGTACCTCCAGATATTCCCCGTCAATACCTTTGGGATCCCCCTCTTCTTCTCGGAACTGAAACGGGATCTGAAAGGACTGGAAAGCCCCAATCTCATCTACCCCGTCAGCGACATGACCTTCATTCACATCTTTCCCGATGAGAATGATGTCCGCAATTTCTACATCCCTATCGAACCATCATTTCTCCATAGCGTAAACGAGATTCTTCCCCATGTCGAGAAAAAACTGGTCGATTTCATCGATAGTTTTGAAGATGACCCTGTCACCGACAAGGAACGCACGGAAGTCCTCAAACGGGTATTGCGGGAGATCACCTACATCAGGGGATTTGATGAGGACATTGAGTACCTGACTTCCACCGCCTCCGAGACAAAAGGACTGAAAGACCGACTCATCAACTTCCTGAATACCGATTTTTCAGAGAAAAAAGACCTGAAAAAATCAGGGCTTTCGGATATCCCCACCACTCCGGACGGAAAGATCATTGTCACCCAGCAGGAATACCAGTCCATCGAGTATCTTCTCATACGGGATAAAATCAATATGGGTATCCTCGAACCGTTTCTCAACGACGAATATATCGAAGATATCACCTGCGATGGCGTGGGCCCGATCTTCATCGAGCACAAGACGTTCAAGGGTTTGAAATCAGCCGTTGAATTTCGGACCTCTGATGAAATCGATGAATTTGTCATAAAAATGGCCGAACGGATCAAACGCCCGCTCACCTATCGCGACCCGATCGTCGATGCCACGCTGCCGGACGGCTCACGTATCAATATCGTCTACGGAACCGAGATCAGCAAACACGGCAGTAACTTCACCATCCGTAAATTCTCCGAGGAACCGGCAAGCATTCTCAACCTCATCGAATGGAAGACGACGGATTACATGGTCGCCGCTTATCTCTGGATCTGCCTTGAGTTCGGCATGTCACTCTTCGTGAGCGGAGAAACGGCATCGGGAAAAACAACCAGCCTGAACGCAATCACCGGTTTTCTCCCCCCGGAAAACAAGATTGTCACCATCGAGGACACACCCGAACTTACTGTCCCCCACAAGAACTGGACGCGGCAGGTATCCAAGGGGAAGGGAAGCGGAGAAGGTGACGGAGGAGCAGTCACCATGTTCGATCTGCTACGGGCGGCACTCCGTCAGCGCCCGAATCAGATACTCGTCGGTGAAATCCGTGGATCGGAGGGCGCGGTCGCCTTCGGTGCGATGCAGACCGGACACCCCGTCATGAGTACCTTCCACGCTGCATCCGTAGAAAAACTGATCCAGCGTCTCTGCAGTGATCCCATCAACATCCCCATGACCCACGTCGACAACCTGAATATCGTCATCATCCAGAGTGCGGTACGACGGCCAAACGGGGACATGGTCCGCCGAATGCTCTCGATAAATGAACTGGTCGGGTATGATCCCGATACCGGTGGATTCTCCTTCGTTGCGATGTTTGTGTGGAATCCAATCACGGATGAATTCGACTTTACCGGACGTGGCTCAAGTTTCCTCCTCGAAAACAAGATCGCAACGCTCCTCGGCATCCCGGAGAACAAACGCTCGGATATCTATCTCGAGGTGGATAAACGGGCAAGGATACTTGAACGGCTGCATAAGGCCGGATATACAAGATTCTGGGACCTCTACGACATGATGACGAAGATCAAAAAGCAGGGACTCCTGAAAATCGAGATCTGACATGTTAGAGTCGCTTTCTTCATCCCTACGGGAACGTTCCGGCGGAAAACTTCCATTCGAAGACCTGGCCGGCGACATTCGTGGTCGCCTGGACCAGATTTTTGAAAATAAAAGAATGGGAGCGGACCTTCTCTTCATGATCACCTATATGGCCTCTATCATCACCTCGGATGTATCAAGACCGGAGATCTTTGCATTCACTGCCGAGCGCAAGGAGTATGTCACCTCCAAATACATCGGGAAGGTCGAGCGGTTCGTTAAAAGATGGAATTATAATTACGCCAAGGCTCTCGAACTGGTTGCAGAACGGACGAAGAACGCAATGCTCAGCAGTATGCTGACCCGATACGGCAATTCCATCAGTTCCGGTGTCCCCGACGATGAATTCATTCGCCTCGAACTCTCGACCGTCCGCAGTGTCTACCGCAACCATTTCGAACAGGGAATCGAGATGCTGAAAAAATGGGGTGATGCGTACATCGCCCTGATGCTCTCCAGTACCATCGTCAGTATCATCATCATGGTATCGGTGGCGATCTATGCACCAACCGATCTCGATTCCACCCTGAATTCATCCTATCTCCTCATCATAGGCATTGGACTCTTCGGCATCATCACCATGTATCGATCAATCCCGGGAGATCAGAAATGCCACGATAACCCAACAAAAGGGAGTTACGAGCAGCAGACGATCAAAAAACTGGAACGGATTATTCTGCCCATCCTCGGTATCTCGATTATCATCATGTTCATCCTGGGATTCAACTTCGGCGTTATCTTTCTCGTTATAGCCATTTTGCTTGCTCCTCTGGGAATATTCGGCTTCATCGATGATAGCAACATCATCCACAGGGATGAGGATTTTACAACCTTCATCCGAAGTCTTGGAACGATCATGGGCGGCAAGGGTCTGACCGTCACAACGGCAATGGGCGAAATCGACAGAAAATCACTGCCTGTTTTGTCTGAATTTATCGATGCAGCATATTCCAAGCTCAATCTGGGACTTGATGATGATATGGTCTGGGTCCGCTTCATTAATGACAGCGGAAGCAACCTCATCTACAAATACCTGAATATTTTCAGGGATTCGGTGAAACTGGGAGGAAATCCTGCAGAAATTGCCAAAGTGGTGAGCTCATCGATGCTGGAACAGACACTTCTCCGGGAGAAAAGAGAGATGCTCGCAACAGGATTCATCGTACTCCTGATCCCGATGCATGTCGCCATGATTGCAATTTTCGTATTCCTGTTCCAGATTCTCATCTCCATGTCGCATGCCGTAACCTCGGTGATGGAGAGCTTCTCCGCCAGTTCGGGAGCACTGAGCGATTCATCGGCAAATGTCGGATCATCGATGTCCGGAATGATGAATATCTTCGTGAATTTTCCCGAGGAAAAGATGGGATTCTATATAACGATGGTGATTATAATAATTACCATAGCAAACATAATCGCAGGAAAAATCGTAAAGGGCGGAGATAATTACATGTATTACGCATTCGGGAGTCTTCTCTTTGCTCTTTCGGGCATTGTGTATATTGTCACTCCGTTTGTCGTCGACATGTTCTTTACCATTCCAACGATATGAGGAGCATTTTCATGAATGAAACAGTACGCCGCATATTAATGATGTTCGGGATCATCCTCGTCGGTTCAGTCTTTATTTTCCTGGACGCATCAATTCCCATCATTATCGGAGGTACGATAGCATTCGGAATTATTCTCATCATGGGCCTCGGCCTGATGACGCTCGAGGATATTCGAAACCTACCGGCGATCATCACCCGCCAAAAAGATAAGCAACCATCGGATCAGGCAGCGGTTACGCAGAAAAAGGGGCGTTCATCGGGCAGCAACGAAAACCCGGATCTGAAGAATTCCGATACTTCTTCCGGAATATTTACCCGAATACGCGGTAGCAGCGCAAAAAGAAATCCTCGTTCAGGCAAGGCCCCCGGCAGACATGATAAATCCAGGGACAAACACAGTCCGGTAACAGACCTTGTACTTGCAACACGCTCCATTAAATCCCGGTTTATTCGTTCAAGGGATTCATCTCATGGACAAAAAATCGATGAGCTCCTTGATTCCACCATACATGAGCCGGTCACAACCACGGTACAGGAGCCACTGCCGGTAGAAGAAGAATCCACCGATGACAGTTCAATTCCCGATCTGCTATCGGATGATTTTGATGACGAGGATTTCGGGCTTCTCGATGACCTCGAACTCGATGATGATGTTCAGGGCCCGGAGGGAAATCGAGCGTCAGGGGATGTAGCTGAACCGGTATCATCAGGGGGCTCCGTCGATATGGGCAATGGCGCAATGATGTCAATTGATGCAATCCTTGCCGAAAATGCATCATTCGATGATAATGCAGTGATTCCCGAGGCGGAACCAGAGAACGACATTTCCGGGGAGACTGCAATTGGAATCGGGTCGATGGAGGACCTTGATGCAATCGAAGTCGATGGTGGATTCATTACCCTTGACGATGACCTGGCTGAGGCCCCCTTCTCCGGGTCGGTCAAACCGGTGCAGTCTGATGAGGATGAACAAACCTTTCCCTTCGTCCTTCCGGAAGAGACAAATGCGACCGGATTTGCGGGTTCTGATGATATCGATGGAGATCCTTTTGGCTCCTTTAGCCTTGATGAGCTGGATCTGAATGAAAATGAATCGCTCGATGACCTCGAACTGGATATGGTCGAGGAGGAAGAGGATATCGATTCAATAGGCCTGCTTCCTGATGATGTTCTCTCAGAGAATATACCACAAAGTGGGAATACCCCGCCAGCATACAACCCGGCAAAAAAGGAGGTCATCAGTTTCGGAGGGTACGGAGATTCAACATCCGACGAGATCATGTCGTTTGGCGGAGGCGATGACGACGGTCTCCTGAGCATGCTGAAAACCGATATCAAACAGAAGAAAACGATTCAGGATGCAAGCCTTGTTCGTGACATGAAGGACACCGATGTCGATTCCCAGGATCTCATCGAGGGACTGGAAGATGTGTTAAAGAAGATGGGAGGCAAACCTTCCTTCCAGACAAATGATCAGAATACGGAGATGTAAATGAAAACGTTACCTGCCAAAATAGACAACAACGGGTCATGGGTAGCCGCGAATATTCAAATTGATGAGAAAGTGATTCATCTCCCTGAACCGCTCACGACCGATATTCCCCTCAAATCCATTGATGACCTCCAGCAGAGAAAAAACATTCTCGAGCTCTCGGTGAAAGGGAAGGAAGGCCCGTCATACAGGATCGCATCCGTTCCCAAGGCACTCACCATCCTGAAAAAAGTCATACTGATGGGATGTTCCGGATATCGTCTGATGGCCTACTTCATGTCCCCGGCGATAAAGGGCGGGGTGATGGTTAAGGACGCCACATGGGAAAAAGGCGCTATCGTCGTCCTTAAATCAAGGATCTGGTTTGTGGGACAGAATTCCCAGATTTGTCTGCCCATCATGGATGTCTCGGCCATTGAAAAAACGACGAGGGATGTCCAGGGAAAAAAGACGGAAGTCGTAAAGATCGATCATGTCGAAACCGGCGAAGTGACGACAAGTTTCGTTCTCTGTCCGCCGACAACCCTTGAGGTGCTGTTCAATTACCTGGCTGACGCAACGAAGGATATCTCGATGGATCAGGAGTTAGACCCGGTATCAGCCCAGGTTGCAATGCTGGTCTACAGCGGAATGGACACACATGCAATAGAAAATATGCTGGACAAATCCAATCCTGAAATTGAAGCAATATACGACAAAATGATGAAACTTGGCATGGTGGAAGTTGTACTCACAAGAAGAGAAGTGAAGCTTACGACAAAAGGAGTACGATTTGTTACCGAGGCGGTAAAACCACCAGAGATTTAATATTTGTTGTTGTAACCGAATATATTTTTTATATGAATACGCCCCCTTCATCCGCCATTTCTCCTTTTAGCGAATATTTATTACCTTTGTAGCAGAAGATTAATTGATAGGCAATGGGGAAAATATTAATCGTTGATGACACGCTTTTCATGAGGACACTCCTGAAAAATATTCTGTTTTCCGGATCTCACGATATTGTTGGAGAAGCGGAAAACGGTGAGGAAGCGGTCGAAAAATTCCGAACTCTGAAACCTGATCTGGTCACAATGGATGTTGTGATGCCAAAAATGAACGGTATTGAGGCATTGAAGGAAATTACTTCGCTCAATCCTTCAGCGAAAGTAATTATGTGCACAGCAGTCGGTCAGGAACAGATGGTAAAACTTGCGATAAAATCAGGAGCAAAAGGGTATATCGTAAAACCATTCCAGGCCCCGAAAGTACTCGAAGAAGTCAGGAATGTGCTGAACCAGTAATTTGCATGCTCAGAGTCCTGATAGTTGATGATTCGGTGTTTATTCGCACCATATTATCAGATATTCTATCCGAAGACCCCGGGATTGAGGTCGTCGGGAAGGCCTCAAACGGGAAGGAAGGACTGGATAAGATCAAGGAACTCCACCCCGATATTGTCACCCTTGACATCGAGATGCCGGAGATGGATGGCCTCCAGATGCTCAGGCACCTGAAGTATATCAAAGAACGCCCGCGGGTTGTCATTCTGAGCACTCTAACATCCGATGATGCGGAGTACACGAAGACCGCACTGCGCCTTGGCGCCGATGATTTCATGCTCAAACCCAGAAACATCGGGAAGATAAAGGATATCGGTACGGAATTTTCGACAAAACTCAAGCAACTGGTCTCCATCCCCATCAGACCGGAGAACGCACCGAAAAATGTCCGGACTGATCCGGCTTCAAACATCGTTCTCATCGGATCATCTGCGGGAGGACCCCCGATGCTCGATGCCGTGCTGTCACGACTCGATGCCGATCTCAACGCTGCCGTTGTAATAACACAGCATATGCCCGAGGGATTTACTGCTGCTCTCGCACAGCGACTGGATAAAATATCTCCCCTTCCGGTAAAGGAAACAGAAACCGGCGACATCCTCTATTCAGGACATGTCTACCTCTCCAGGGGGGGGTATCATACCCTGATTACCAGAAATGTCAGCTCTTCGGGAAAAGAGGAGGCACGAATTGTCCATTCGAAATCCGCACCGGTCCATGCGGTACGCCCCGCGGTAGATCTGACATTCACATCGGGTGCAAGAGTATTCGGACCACGAACTGTTTCCGTCCTTCTGAGTGGGATGGGAAGCGATGGGGGAGAGGGAGCACTCTCGATAAAAAATGCCGGAGGAAAAAATCTGGTTGTCCGGGAATCGGATTGTCTCGTCTACGGCATGGCCCGTTCCGCCCTGCAGCGCAACTGCGTGGACAGGGTCCTTCCCCTAAACCGGATTCCAACAGAAATCAAACGCTCACTAGAGGAGATGAACAGCAGACATGTCTGATGACGATACATACCGGAAACTCTTTGTTGCTGAATCGCAGGAAAACCACGAAAATATCGTAAATAATCTTCTGGTTCTCGAGGAAGGCTCAGATCCGACAGCAATCGATGAAATATTTCGTGCAGCCCACACCCTGAAGGGTATGGCGGCATCAATGGGATATACTGTCATGGAAAACCTCTGCCATTCGATGGAGGACGTCTTCGATGACATACGCAACGGGTCAAAGACCGTAACACCGGGTCTTGTGGATCTGCTCCTGACCTGCACGGATACCATCGATGAAATGCTGGATGATATCGAGAGGGGTGGAGACAGTTCGTCCGTCGATGCAAATGAACTGGTCGGAGCACTCCGTGCAGCAGTCGACGAATCAGGGGAAGTATCCGGTAACAATGAACAGGATGCCGATACATCCCCATCTCCCGCATCCCTGCAGGAAAATAATGCAGGCATCCTCATTTCGGCATCAGGATCGGAAGAATCGCCCACCTCCCTACTCCCCCGGTATCACCTGTGTCTCACTGTAGAAAAGGACTGCATGATGAAAGATGTCCGTGCACTGATTGCTCTGGAAAACCTGAAACAGATGGCCACCATCATCACGACGATACCGGAAGAGGCGGAACTCGACGAAGGCAAATTCGAAGGAACCCTTGATGTAATTCTTGTATCCGATGCCGGACGGGAGGCACTCCTTTCGGCAGCAAATGTTACCGATATCAGTTCCACTGAGATTACGGAAATATCGCCCGACATACCGGAGCGGGAGGTCGCTTTGAGTATAATGGATGAGATGAATCCCGGAGAGAATGAAAATGGCCAAAAAAGACATGAAAAATCTTCAAAAGGGGTCCAGAATATCAGGGTTGACTTAACAAAACTGGATCACATGATGACGATGGTCGAGGACCTCGTGATAAACGGCGGCCGCCTGAGACAACTGGCACGACAATACAACCTGAAAGAAGTTGATGAAGCCATGGGAATGGTCAGCCGTTCCATCTCCGAACTCCAGAACATGATGATCAACATCCGGATGATCCCCCTCAACCAGATCTTCAAGAGATTCCCCCGGGTTGTCCGTGATGTTGCCGTTCATGATGGAAAAGATGTTGAATTTCTCATGGAGGGTGGGGATACCGAGATGGACCGGGGCGTCATTGACGGACTGGGAGACCCGCTCCTCCATCTCATTCGTAATGCGGTTAACCACGGCATCGAACGCCCGGAAGAACGGATTCAACGCGGAAAAGATCCAAAGGGAACCATCAGGCTGCGGGCCTGGCGGGAACGTGGAAATGTCCTTATTGAACTGAGTGATGACGGTGGGGGGATAAACCCGGATGCGGTCCTGAAAAAAGCCCTCCAGAAGGGCCTTGTGGATACCGAAACCGCAGAAACACTCTCCAAAGAAGAGATCACGGCATTCCTCTTCCAGCCGGGATTCTCGACAGCCGAAACGATTACCGATATCAGTGGCCGAGGAGTCGGACTCGACGTTGTCAAGAGCACAATTGAATCGTTACAGGGATCGATCGCCGTTTCCTCCGAACCAGGAAACGGTACGACATTTACCCTCACCCTTCCACCGACGATGGCAATCCTCGAAGTGATGATGGTGAGAATTAACGGGAGAAAATGTGCCATACCCATCAATTCGGTTGTCGAAGTGGCAAGAATCAATCCAAAGGAGATTACCCGCATCGGGAAGAGCGAGGCCATCCCCTTCAGGGATGATGTCCTCCAGATTCACCGCCTGGAAGAGATGTTTGGAATGAATGTCTCGGGAGACATTATCGTCGTCGTCCAGTATCAGGGACATAAATGCTGCGTACCGGTCGACATTGTTGAAGGCCAGCAGGAAGTTGTGGTAAAACCACTGAGCAGGGTAATCGGCACCTGCCGTGGTGTAAGCGGCGTCACCATCCCCGGCGATGGCGACGTCATTCCGATTATTGATGTAAACACGATGGTATAAATGGTGAAAATATGGATCTGAATGAACAACAACTGGATGCATTGAAGGAAATGGGGAATATCGGCGCTTCACACGCAGCGACCTCGCTATCCCAGATGCTGATGAATGAGATTACGATGACCGTTCCTAAGGTGACGAAGATCGACATTGCAGACATTGCCGGATATTTTGGGGAAGAGATCTGTGCAATGGTTGTCTTTGAAATTCAGGGAACCATCGAACCTGCGGGATACATCGTCTATCATGTTCCGAAGAAATCCGCTATCAGGATGACAAATGCAATGATAGGTCTTCAGGATGAGGATCGCGAGTTCAATGAGATGGATGAGAGCGCCCTCATCGAAATAGGCAATATTATGGTTTCCCATTTCCTGGATGCAACTGCGGAGTTACTGGGAATCGTCATGCTGCCGTCACCGCCGGCCCTCGCCATCGATATGGCTCATGCATCCTTTGAAAACATCGTCGCCCAGGTGGCACTTGATATCAACGAGATACTCCTGTTCTCTACCGAACTGCAGGAGTCTGAAAACGATATCCAGAGCACAATTGTCCTTCTGCCCGAAGAAAAAACCCTGACATATATCCTGACACTCCTCGATAATCTTCTGCAACAGGTTCCCTGATGGCTGGAATATCATGAATGGGCATACTGCGGATACCGGAGATAAAATCAACGTCGGAATCGGTGAATTCTGCGTCGGTTCAATGACCATGACGTCGATCGGCCTTGGGTCCTGCATTGCTCTGGTGATTCATGACGACTACCTGAAGATCGGGGGAGTCGCCCACATCATGCTCCCGGACAGCAAGGGACGGAGCGAGAGGCCGGGGAAATTCGCGGATACTGCGGTTCCTCTTCTTAAAAACGAACTGATGGAGAGAGGATCCAGGCCCCGTTCACTCCAGGCAAAGATCATCGGCGGTGCCCGCATGTTTCAACAGTTCAGGGGCGATCTGGATATCGGCTCAAGAAATGCAGATGCCGTCCGGGAAAGCCTTCGTGCCCATTGCATCACCCTTGTTACCGAGGAAACCGGAGGAACATCAGGCAGGTCCGTCACCTATTCCCCGGCCAATGGGGGGAAGATCACCATAAAGCAGGCAAGTGGAGAATGGAGAGAACTATAGGACTGTTGGCGACACTCCTTTTGATCCTGTCTCTGGCAAATCCCGCCACAGGAGTGGTCGTCCAGACATTTTGGCCGGGGCAGGATTCCATCGTCAGTTGTGATGTCAGGGATATCGCCGAAAGCCACGATGGGATGGTGGCCTTTGCAACATCATCGGGCATATCCATGTTTGATGGCGGGTGGACCTCGACACATCGCACCCCATGGGATTATGAACGGGGAATGAGAGATGACTATCTCACATCACTTTCCTTCGACGTTCACAATTATCTCTGGATAGGGTACGGCGCCGGCGTCCAGACGTATAATGGAGAGTATTTTAATAATATCGACGAGGGTCAATTCTTTCAGCATATGCCGATCCATGATATCCTGAGAGCGGGGGAGGATATATGGATTGCAATAGGCAACTCCGGTCTTCAGAGATATTCAGAGGACTCATGGACGTGGTATCGCCCGTTTACCAGCGGAGGACTGGACGCCTATTGCATCGACAGTCTGGCGTGTGATCATCAATCCGGTTCCATATACGCCCTTTCCGCAAACAATGGCCTGTGGAGGACGTCAGGTGAACATGACAACCAGCACTTCGAGAAAGTCAGTACTATCCCCGACATCGATTCGATAGCCGGTATTACCGACTATCCCTTTGGAGGCGTGATCGTCTACACTGACAAACAGATACACGTATTCTCAACAACAGGGAATCTGACGACCCTCGTTATTGCTGACGACCTTGGGCCCGAAGATATCCGTTTCCGTGATGTAGAGGCAACAGAAGATGCCGCACTGCTCATCGGCACCAATAACGGCATGTATGTCGTGGCTGACGGGAAGATTCGACAACACATATCTCAAAGCACCGGTGAGCTGCAGAATAATAAGATCATAAAAGTCTTCCAGGATTCAATGCACCGGTACTGGTTTGTGACACCCTACGAGACAGGGTTTTTTACTGGCGACATTGACACTCGCATCCCCATCGAATACGCTGAAGAATACCCGAATACAAGTGCACCCGAAACCAACCATAACCTTTTGGAAATCCAAATCATCTACACCGAGAACAGATGAGACTGATTATTTTATCTGTATGATTTTGAGCGCATAAAGGTCTACGGATTCCATGAAGACTTTTTTTGCCTGCTGTGCCCGTGTATCATCACTGCTGAAAATGTCACGGGCCAGATATTCAAGAGGAGACAGATAGTATTTCAATGACCTGAACCTTCTGGAAGCTTCATTATAATGCGCAAATGCTTCGGTTTCCTGTCCTTTCATGACAAAAAATGCGAAATCCAGAAGCTGAATTAGATAATTCGGCATACCCTTCTCCTGGGCCATATTGCGATATTTCGTGTAGGAAGGGGTATCATTTGCCAGAAGGGCCAGTTTCATGCCAAAATAGACCGGTTCAATACTCTCGGGATACTGTTGCATCATCTGTTGGACAAGACCGTTTGCTCCCACCGCATCCTTTTTTTCAATCTTCAGATGATAGGCTTCACGCAGGAAATTCAGATCGCTATAGAAGCGGACAGTAGCAATATTCAGCATTTCCATGCGTTTTTCATCATTCCCGTCTTTTTTTGCCTTTTGGATGCCCGTGCTGATAAACCACTGTTCATTCGGGAACCACCAGAGTGCAATTTTTATCATGAACCAGAAGGCATTCTCCGTTTCGGGAGTCGTCATATAGTCGACCTGACGAACACGGTACATCGGGGGCTTGGTTTTCACCAGCTCAATCAGCTGCTCCCTGGCAGCCATTTCATAATCCTTCCCGGTCTGTGAGTCCTTACCACCGACCCGGTTCTTTTCTTCACTTGAAAGTTTGTAAAAGCAAAACGCCCGGTAAAATCCAATTCTGCTATCATAACGGCTATAATCACCGAGATATTCCAAAGATTCCTTATATGAACCTGAACGAAGGAGACTGATACCGGCCAGGATCCTTAAGGAAGCCTTACTCGAGGATTTACGCTTGCATCGTGCTGCATTTGAAATAATTTTCTCTATACCCTCGGGATCTCCTCCCGAAGACACCTTTTCCATGACCGCTGATGCAATACCGTCTATAAATTCATCATGAGTCGCATCGTCAATTGTGGAAAATCCGTTATCAAGAGCGGAAATGACATGAGCAAAAAAAACAGGGAGATTTGAATTTACTTTATCGCTATTCCTGTCAATGTAGGAAAGAAGATCATTCTTCAGCATGTCAATTTTTTCATACTGAATCGCATCGGTTAAATTCTCCCCTCGTGCCATTCTTCACCCCACAGTACATATACCCCGTATCAACCAATAAATGATTAGGATTTGGAGATGTCAGCATAATAAAATTCGCCGATAGAACGTTGCTCACGATCAAGATATGATCCGGGCTTGTTGATTCGGGGTCGTCCGGATTTGTCCCGCCTGAATGTCACACCGAGATTCTTCAGGAAATGATTCATCCCGTCTTTCATCTCATACGGTCCAAAAGCCGTACCGTGGACCCCCGGTTCCCCGTCAAAAACCAGCATTCGTTCGCTGATCATATCGATAATATAGATGTCGTGGTCGATGGCGATGATGCCTGCCTCCTGACTCTCGGCGTGTCTCCGCAGAATACGGGCCAGCTTTACCCTCTGCTCAACATCCAGATGTGCGCTGGGTTCATCAAGGATATAGAGATCTGCATCCTGCGAAAGGCACAATGCAATCGCCACCCGCTGGAGTTCACCACCACTGAGCTGATCCACCGGGGACTGAAGAAGCGGACCTATGGAGAGCGGTTCGATAATTTCGTGCTGATAGTAGGATGAATCGAACGATCTCGTTGCCTGCCGGAGAATGAATTCAACCGTGGAAGTCCCTTCGGGTTTGATGTACTGTGGTTTATAGGAGATCCGGACCTCACCGGTCATCTCCCCGACATCCGGGTGTTCAACACCGGCAAGAAGTTTTGCAAATGTACTCTTTCCGATACCGTTGGGACCAACGAGCCCGAGTACCTCCCCCTTTCGAATTTCCCCGCCATCGATATGAAGGGTAAATGCTTCGTATCGCTTTTCCATCATGGGGATTTCCACGAGAATCTCGCGGTCGACATCGCCGGTATGGGCGCGTTTTTCAAAGCTGACCGAATAGTCCCTGAATCGTACATTTTCCTCCGGGAGGAAACCCTCAAGATACTCGTTGATACCAATTCTGACACCCTTCGGACGTGTGATGATACCAAATACGCTGGGCTTGCCATAGGCAACATGCACCGTATCTGCAAGGAGATCGAGAATGGCAAGATCATGCTCCACAATGACGACAGGTTTTTCTTCGGCAAGCTCCCGGATTAGATCGGCTGCCTTCATCCTCTGGTAGATATCAAGGAATGGTGTTATTTCATCCAGGAAATAGAAATCCGCATCTCTGGAAAGGCACGCGGCAAGCGCAATTCTCTGGAGTTCCCCGCCACTGAGTTTGCCGATGGGACGATCCAGTATCGTGTCGAGATTAAGTTCACGAACATAATACTCAAGCATTCCCCGTTCATCGGTCGAACTGAGTAGTTCGGAAACCTTGCCCTTGAACACCTTGGGTATATAATCGATGTATTGCGGCTTGAGCGCCGTTTTCATCGAAGACCCTGCAATGGTCTGGAGATAATCGAAGAGCTCGGTGCCGGCAAATTTTTTCAGGATGACCTCCCATGATGCCTCTCCGGAAGGGTTGCCGAGATTGGGCGTCAGTTGTCCGCTGAGGATCTTTACCGCTGTACTTTTCCCTATACCATTGGCACCGAGGATACCCGTAACCTTCCCCTCGACCGGGATGGGAAGGCCGTAGAGAGCAAATCCATTCGCTCCATACCGGTGCGTCGCCTGCTCGAGCTCTTCCGGAAGAGTCACGATGTCGATAGCGTCAAAGGGACATTTTTTTACGCAGATCCCACACCCCACACAAAGTTCTTCGGATATCGAGGCTTTTCCGTCTTCCCCGATGACGACCGTTTCATCCCCGGTCCTGACACGAGGACAGTAGAGAATGCATTCTTTTCCGCATTTGGGAGGGTGACACCTGTCACGATGAACAACTGCAATGCGCATGATAAATCACTAAAAAAATTATATTGGTACGGTCAGGAGGATTGTCCAGCTTATGAACCAGAGGGATAAAGCCATGAACCCCTGATAAAACCAGTCTTTTCCACCCAGTTGGGTTACATCAATCTTCATAAGGAGAAAGATCTGTTTCTGGAAGACTATCGCCGCAAGAAGCAGAAGAATTCCGATAAGTCCTCTCGCGGAATTTTCCGGAAGAGACGGGTCACCGATGAGAGCAAAAGACAGGACTCCGGCAAGGATTCCCATGAAACACCCGATGGTCGTCCGGAGGATCCTCTCATTATGCTCTTTTATCCTAACTTCCTGCGTTTTTACAGGTTTCTGGCCAGATTTGTCCTCTGAAATATTCTCTTCACTCATCCTGCCACCAGTCATTATATTTTTGTTCTCCGACAATATGTAGTTTGGTACAGCGATGGCAAATAAAAAAGGCATGAGCGGACTGGATCTCCGTGCATTTATATCGGAATTCCGTGCTGTTCTTCCCCTGTGGATTGGTAAATCGTACCAATATGACTCCTCGTTCTTTGGAATACGGATAAACGGAGAAGATAAGAATAAATTTCACCTGTTTATCGAACTTGGCGTACGGATGCATCTTGCCGGTGAACTGCCCGAAGCCCCGAAAAATCCGTCAGGGTACTCGATGGTTATTCGAAAATACCTGAACGGGGGCAGGATTCTTTCCGTCACCCAGCCCGGCATTGAACGAATCATTGATCTTGAGGTGGGAAAAAGCGAGAAGCGGTTCCATCTGATATTTGAGATGTTTGACGAAGGAAACATCATCATCTGCGATGAAGACTACCGTATTATTCAGCCGTTCAGACGCCACCGGTTCAAGGACCGCGATGTCGTTGCAGGTGAACTCTATACCCTTGCCGGTCCTGCTGCACCGGACATACCGGATGCTGCAATGATGGAAGAGGCATTTCTGAATTCCGACACGGACGTTGTACGCACCCTTGCGACAAAAATGATGCTCGGGGGCCGGTATGCTGAGGAAGTCTGTCGTATTGCAGAGATCGACAAGGCAATACCGGCAATGGAGGTAAATCCGGCAGAAATCTATCCGGCCTACATTGCCCTCATCGGGCGTGCGGAAGCGGACACCGATCCCTGCATAACCCCTACAGGTTGCTGGCCGTTTCCCATTGGTGGCGAGGAGGCCATCACACGATTCCCTACCTTCAACGAAGCCCTGGATGCCTACTATCCAAAATATGAAGGAGAGCGGGAAAAACCGGCCAAAGGCAAAGAAAAACTGACAAAGGAGGAGATCATCAGACGGCGACAGGTTGAGGCGATACAGTCATTCGAAAAGAAGATAGCCGGATACCAGACAATTGTCGACACGATTTACGAGCACTACAGCGAGGTGGCGGCTATTATCGAGACGCTTGATGCCGCAAGTGCATCGACATCGTGGCAGGATATCGAAGATATCCTCAAATCAAGTGATTTACCTGCCGCTAAGGCCATCAAAAAAGTATATCCGTCTGAAGCAGCGGTGGATGTCCTTATCGGGGATGAGAAAGTCAAACTGTATGTTCACGAAACTCTCGAAGCCAATGCTGCCCGCTACTATGACCTGGTGAAAAAATTCAGGAAAAAGCGCACTGGCGCTCTGGCGGCAATGGAAAAATTCCGCGAACAACCAAAAAAGAAGAAGAAGGCAGAATTCCGCCCGATGAAGAAGGCATGGTACCATCGGTTCCGCTGGTGCTATACGAGCGACGGCGTCCTGATGATCGGGGGGAAGGATGCGGGATCCAACGAGGAGATTGTCAAGAAGTACCTTCAGGGAGGAGATCATTTCGTGCATGCCGATGTCCACGGCGGAAGTGTCGTCATCGTCAAGGGGGATACCGCCCACTGGGATGAGGTCGCCCAGTTTGCCGCATCCTATTCAAATGCCTGGAAAGCCGGCCATTTTACCGCGGATGTCTATGCAGCATATCAAAACCAGGTCAGTAAGACACCGGAATCGGGAGAGTATGTCGCACGGGGTTCATTCGTGGTGAGAGGAGAACGAAGGTATTTCAGGGACACGCCCCTGGGGATTGCCATAGGTCTGCAGACTGAACCGGAACTCGGGGTCATCGGCGGTCCCGTGAAAGCCGTCAGGGCACATGCGGAGTATTTTGTTGTTCTTACGCCGGGAACCTTTGAACCCAACGATATCGCAAAAAAAGTCCTCAAACGGTTACGCGAACGGTACCCCGATGACTGGAAGAGTATCAAGACCATTCTCAATGCCGAGGCGGTCATGGCATTTGTCCCCCCCGGCGGATCGGACATCAGGGAAGATCAATGAAGGCGGAATTTGAAGAATTCAGGAAACAGACCGGTGAGATACGTCTTTTTCCGGAATCCCTCGATGATCTCTGGCACCTGAAACACCTCCTCCGGGAAGGGGATCTCATCTATGCCCAGACATTTCGGAGCCTGGAATCCCAGACCGACAAGGTACGTCCGGAGAAATCGGAGAAAAAGCCGGTTCGCCTGGGGATACGGGTAACCAAAGTAGAGTTTCATCATAACGCCAACCGACTGCGCATCTCCGGCGTCATAGTACACGGTGTTGATGAAGGGTTTCATCATACGGTGAACCTGGAAGCCGGGCAGGAGATCTCGGTGATCAAACACTGGCACGGGATAGACCTCGAACGCATCGAACGGGCCGTCCGGGCATCGACTGCCGGCGTCGTCCATGTCATTTCCCTCGAGGAGGGATATGCGGAAGTCTACCGGATGCGCCAGTACGGACCGGAGCTCTTTACAACCATCAGCGGCGGCAGCGGCAAAAGGGAAGGAACGGATGCGAGAAGCATGTTCTTTGGGGATGCCATGGCAGCGGTTCAGGAGACGACCGGACCTCTTGTCATTGCGGGGCCGGGATTTGTGAAGGAAGATTTCCTAAAATTTATCCGTCTGCGAAATGAGGAACTGGCAGACCGTTGCCTGACGGTCGAGACACGAAGGGTAGGGAAAGGTGCGGTCCAGGAGGTCATAGGGCAAGGAGTCCTCGAGCGCATAACAGAGGACATCCAGCTTGCACGTGAGGTGAGCCTTCTGGACCAGTTCCTTGCCCGCATGGGAGGGGACGGGGCCATCGCCTATGGTATCGAAGAGGTCCGAAAGGCGATAGCCTTCGGAGCCGTTGAGGACCTGCTGGTCATTGACCACCTCATTCGTGACGAGGCGATAACATCCACCCTCGAAGAGGCCGAGGCGGTTCGTGCAAGGATAACGGTTTATTCTTCCGAATTCGAACCAGGCAAGCAGCTTGAAGCCTTGGGCGGAATTGCTGCCCTGCTCCGTTTTGCAATTGAGTAAAAAAAAGGTTATTCGTTCTGTTCTTCAGAAACAGGGGCATCCTCTACAACAGGTGCCTCAGGTTCTTCTGCCTCGACCACAGGTTCTTCGACAGGTGCCGGACGTTTGTACGACTCCTTCAGGATGATCTCCATAATCTCGGGAATGAATTCGAAGGTCTGGTGAATAAGCATGCCGCGTGCCATCATCCAGCGCTGGTCGTAGTTGATTCCCGGGGGAAGGATAATCGTCAGGATGCCCTCGTTGAGTTCGACATCCATATTTTTGCCTGTGTAGAGCTCAATCAGCCCTTTTACCTTCTCGATGGGTTCCTCGACGATTCCGTCGATGGTATACTCGTAGGTCAGCGTCCTGCCTGCGAGCGGGTGGTTGAAATCAATGACTGCACGCTTTCCAATGATATTGACAACCGTGCCGTCCTGCCCTTCTGAGGAGATCCTGGTTCCGACGACCGGTTTCTGGGCAAAATTTTTCAGAGGGGCGGATTTCAGGAGTGATTCGTCGTGGGCTCCGTATCCCTTTTCAGGAGGGACTTCAACCGTACCGGACTCACCGACTTCTTTTCCCTGAAGCGCTTCGTCAAGACCGGGAATGATATGATTCCCGCCGACGCGGACGATGATGGGTCCATAGGTCTTCTTCTCATTATAGAGGCCTTCTTCCCTGGCCTTCTCCTCTTCAGTGGTGTCAAAGACCACATCGTCATAGGATCCGGTGAACCGGAGTTTGATAAAATCTCCTTCATTAACAGCCATGATATTACCTGTCTATATTAATAGGACAGCACTACTTAAAATAATGAGTTCCCTGATTGAGGTGGAAGTGAAGGTCCGCATAGACCATCCCGAAGGTATTTCACAGAAACTGAAGGAAGCGGGAGGCGTTCTTCTCGGGTCATCACGACAGGATGACACCTATCTGAATGCCCCTCATCGTGATTATGCACGGACCGATGAAGCCCTCCGGATACGGTCAACTCCCAACGGCGCCGAGATCACCTACAAGGGACCGAAACTGGAGGGAATGGGGGCAAAGGCGCGTGAGGAGATGAATATTCCCATCGATGATCCCGCCCTGTTTATCCGGCTCTTTTCCGCACTTGGCTTCACCCCGACAGCACAGGTGGAGAAGGTACGTGAAGAATGGAGCTACAAGGGAACAAAAGTCTCCCTCGACAGAGTTGCCGGGCTTGGCACATATGCAGAGATCGAGGTCATCACCGGGAAGGGTGATTGTGACAACGCCTTAAAGAAAATTGATCTGGTAAAAAAAGATCTGAATATTACGGGAGAGCATATCCCGGAATCCTATCTCGAACTTCTTCTTGCTACAGCGAAATAAGATCAACCTGGATGTCCTTTGCTTCCTCCCCGAGGATGATGACGGCACACTTTCCTTCAGCCGCAGGACCCGGATTAACAATCACGGTCCCTTCCTCTTCCATCACCCCGCTATGATCATGTATGTGGCCGCAACACACCAGATCGAATTCCCGGAGATGCGAACGAATGCTCCTGCATCCGACATTTGCTCCCCCGACCTCATCGAGTGTCCCATAGGGCGGTGCGTGAACGACCAGAATATTATGCACATTCTGCCCCCCGCGTGCTATCGCCTGTTCCAGAAGTTCATTGATTTCTTCTTCAGAGAGCTCAAACGGCGTTCCAAACGGAGTGGGATTGGAACCACCAACGCCGGTTATGGTGATAGATCCAATCTCCAGCGATGTTCCGTGAAGATTTACCGCATCCGACTCTTCTATGATATTGATGATGCCTTTCTGGTCGCAGTTTCCTGGTACCACAAAACAGGGAACATCAATCATATCCAGCATCCCGCGAGCCTCCTCGGGGGCACCACAATCCGTCAGATCTCCTGCTATGAGCACCATGTCCGGTCCAAGTTCCATAAATGCCGGAATTATCTCAAACTGACCGTGGATATCAGTGAGGAGAAGAATTTTCGTCATGGGTATTGGTTCTCATTCCGGCTAAAAAACCTTATCTCCGCTTCAATCCATGACCCGGTAGCCTTACCGCGAAGAGCCAGATTTCCCAGAATATTCTGAACCTCCGGCAGAACATCACGGGGCGTCGTGCCTGCAAGCGGAGTGCCGGGAAGAGGGGTGAAATAATGCGCATGAATTTTTCCGTAGCGCGCCACCTCCCGTATCTGTTCTATTGAGGCATTCTGGTCTTCATCGGTTTCAAACGGGAATCCGAATATATAATCCACAACAGGAATTATGCCATGATCATGGCAGAGGTCGACTGCATGCATCACGTCCCCGGTGGTGTGCCCCCTCTTCAGGAGGCGGAGCACCCGGTCACTTCCGGACTGGGCACCGAAATGAAGCTTCCTATTCGATGCATACGAGGTGATCAGGTCCAGTGACTCGTCCGTTATCCACTCAGGCCGCACCTCACTCGGGAAGGTCCCGAAAAATATCCGGTGGCCTTTCAACGCCCGAAGCAACGCCTCAACCCGATCAAGACGCGGATGAGTCCCGTCCGAACCGTAGGCCAGTGCGTTTGGCGTGACAAAGCGGACATCGCGGTAGTGCTCCGCGGCTTCGACAATTCCTTCGATGGTCCGGTGACGCATCCGGTTGCCGAACAGACACGGCGTCTGGCAATAGGCACAGTGATACGGGCAGCCGCGGGAGATCTCAATCGTTCCCTTCACTCGCGTAAACGGTCGGTATGCGGGAAGGAAAACCTGACTCGTGGATGGCCGGCAGACATCTCCGGAACATACCCCCGGGGGTACGTGACCGCAACCATCCCCGATACTCCTGATGAGAGCGGGAAGCGTGAATTCCCCTTCACCCACAACAACATAGTCCGCATAGGTGGCCACTTCATGCGGACATGCCGAGGCATGAGGACCACCGACGATGGTGATGCAGCCAGCATCTGCGATCTCATCCCGATAATGTGGTTCGTCTATCGAATTCAGGCTGTAGCAGGTAATGTCATCTGCCGGTTTATTCGTCTCATGGAGGAGTATCCCCGACTGTTCACAGGCCGCATAGAGTGCAGCGTATGAATTCTTTGCCCACTTTATCGACCTCCAGTTCACTCTCATGCCGGATGATCCTCTTTCCTGCTCCACATTAAGGAATTATCTCGCATCCGTGATACTTCTGATGGGCAAACTGGTCCATTGAAATCCGTCCGGTGCAGATCAACTCCCCGACGTTCTCCCGGACCTCTGTCATGGTTTCATGCAGGGCACGAACCGTGCGGTATATCCAGGTTCGCCCTTCCGCAGGCCATGGATTGAAGATATTTGAGTACAGGCATCTCCCGCCACAGAAGGCGTACTCATCACAACCCCTGCACTCATTGTCAACGGCTATGCGTGGAAGATTCTTCGGATCTGCGTCACGGATATGACCGGCATAATAATCTTCAAGCCCACCCATGCAGGGACAGGGGGCGATATTTCCGTCCGGAAGAATGCTGTAATTGGCATGACCGGAACCGCATCTAAGCATTGCAGGAAGATCCCCCATAAGAAGATCCTGCATCGTATCAACAAAGGGGTACCACATGCGTACCTTCCCATCCAGCTCCATCTCCAGGACCCACTCTGCCGCCAGAGCCTGAAGACCGGGAATATATGAACTGCAGGCCCAGTCTCCAAAATTCCGTGCCCCATAGTCATCATAGAAATTCGCGTTCAGCTGCCAGTGAACGGCCTGGAAGGAGCACAGTTCATTCCGTGAGAGATGCAGAACATCACGGAAGATATCGGTATCCTCTGTGACCGTCATTCGTCCGATGAGTTCCCCTTCATACCCTGTTTCGAGAAGCCGCCGGCAGTTTTCCATAATCAGACGATAGGTCCCTTTCCCCCTGTGTTTGTCATGAACCTGTTCTCGCCCGTCGATCGAGATCAGAATGGATGACATGGCGTTGAGATATTCCGGATCAATCCTGTCCAGCAAAATGCCGTTCGTATGGAGCATGAACCGGACCTCCGGCATACTGTCCATTATCTCACGGACAGTATCCGAAGACATCAGGGGTTCTCCGCCATAGAAGGTTACTACAGGATCGGGGTCTTCTTTCAAAAAACGTTCCAGTTCAAATAGCGGGTATTGAATATCCGACTCACATGCAAAAGGCAGTTCTCTCCATGCATCACAGAGATCCGGTCGAAATATATTTCCCTTGCAGTATCTGCAGTGCAGGTTACACTGGTCATTAACCAACAGGTGATAATGCACGTTGTCACTCCGGGATATTGATTATAAAAATAATTTTTCTGGATAATCAGCAGATAATTTCACCGGATGTGCCGTCAACAGTAACCACAGTTCCGTCTTCCAGTTCCATTACACTACCCTCCGGCCTGTCAACCATTGGGATTTCTGCCATGATTGCTCCGACGGCAATGATAGGTTCGGCATCAAGATTGATGATTGCAACCGGTGCCTTCCCATTCCGCTGCAGGGCATACATCACATAAGAACCCACGGTTGAACCCTTCCCATAGGGAAATACCAGTACTCTGCCGGCAACAGGCACACCTTCGAGGGGATGACCGGTTTCAACGACCATTCCCGTTTCCGGGTCCACCCCCGAGAGAAATGATATGGGTTCATGGCTGACAAGAATCTCTCCGGTACCGACACCTTCAGAGATGCTCCGGGCTCTGATTGTAATGGACATACCAAATAAATGTAGGTAAAACAAAGATAAATACAGCATGGATGAGACCATCATCAATACCACAGCGAATGACAATGACCTTACCTATAAGGAAACGGAAGTGGAGTCCGAACTGGAGGATTTAAAGATCCGTGTCGCTCTACAGCAGAAGGAGATCATGAATCTCAAGGCCGAATGCGACCAGCTCAAAAAAGAGAACAACCAGTTAAAGCGCACCCCGCTCTTTGTTGCCGCCGTCGTAGATATTTTTGAGAATGGCGAGGTCTATCTCCGCCAGCAGGGCAATAATCAGGAATATGTGACAACCGTCTCGGATGAAATTCGTCCGATGCTCAGACCGGGAGTGAAGGTCGCCGTCAATAACGCGTTGTCCGTGGTCCGCACCATCGAAAGTTCGCATGACACACGTGTCAGGGTCATGGAACTGGAGGAATCACCGGATGTTACCTTTGAGCAGATCGGCGGCCTCAGGGATGTGATCGAAGAGGTACGCGAGGCAGTGGAGTACCCGCTTACCCGACCGGAGATCTTTAAAAAGATCGGGGTCGAACCTCCGAAAGGAATTCTCCTCCATGGCCCGCCGGGGACAGGAAAAACCCTCATCGCAAAGGCGGTCGCCCATGAAGCGCATGCAACCTTCATCCGGATGTCCGGGAGCGAACTGGTGCACAAATTCATTGGCGAAGGTGCGCAGCTCGTCCGCGACCTTTTCAGCATGGCACGTGAGCAGGCACCGTCAATCGTCTTCATCGATGAAATCGATGCCATAGGGAGCACGCGAATGCATGACGGCACCTCTGGAAGCGCGGAAGTTCAGCGCACGCTGATGCAGCTCCTTGCAGAGATGGACGGATTCGACAACCGGGGTGATGTCCGCATCATGGCAGCGACCAACAGGGTGGATATGCTCGACCCGGCACTTCTCAGACCAGGCAGGTTCGACCGGATCATGGAAGTCCCCCTTCCGGACGAAACGGCACGGTTTGAAATCATACGGATTCATTCGTCCCGGATGCACCTGGCACCGGACGTATCCATCGAAGATCTCACACGAATGACAGATGCCACCACAGGAGCGGAACTACAGGCAATCTGCAGAGAGGCCGGAATGAATGCGGTCCGCAGGGAGGCAGATGAAGTCCACATGCAGGATTTCATGGGCGCCATCACAAAAGTGAAGAATAAAACAACTGCCACGGACATAATGTTCCTGTGAAATCATGAGACTTCTGCTTGTACAGAAAGAGGGAACAGACCTCTATTCAACGCTGCGGGATTCCGAGACAAGCAGGGGTATTCTTCGCTTTTATCATCCGACAAAGACTCCTTGGGGGGTCTGTATTGATATTGCAACCCTGGGCAGCGCCCTCTCTCTCGTATCCGAGCTGAAGTGGTACCTGCAACGCTATGTTGCGGTCCCACTCCTGATCCTCTCGAATCATGTCATCTGCACCACAGGATATGCACAGATCATCTATGGCCGGGAGGAGTCAGTCCATCAGGACTGGGATCATGAGATCATCTTTGGTATTTCAAACGGTACTCTTGTGCAGCGCCTCGCGATATCACCTGACAGTGCAGTAAATATCATTGAAGAATTTTCAGAAGGCAAGGATACCACATTCAGGGCCCGTTGCAGTGAAGAAGAATGGTAATTATTGATTACGCGAACATCGCGCTGTCATAATTACTGAATTTCGGGTGGTGGGATATGTCGAAACTCACCTTGTCTATTGCTTTGATAAAATCACTCTGGAAGACGCTGCTCCGTTCTGCCCGAATGGCAAACATTCCCGCCTCCGTGCAGATGGCGCGAAGCTCGGATCCATTCTTCCCTTCGGTAAGTTCTGCCACTTCCAGCAGATCCACACTCTCATCGAGGTTCATGCATTTCGAATGAATCTCAAGGATGGATCGCCTCCCGATACTGCTGGGAAGCGGGATTTCAATGATGCGATCAAATCTCCCCGGCCGGAGTAATGCCTGATCCAGAATATCAATCCTGTTGGTTGCCCCGATCACCTTGACATCTCCCCTGCTGTCAAACCCGTCCATATCTGCGAGGAGCTGCATCAGGGTTCGCTGGACCTCACGATCACCTGATGTCGTCCCCTCCGTCCGCGTTGCTCCGATGGCATCGATCTCATCGATGAATATGATCGATGGAGAGTTCTTCTTGGCGAGCTCAAAGAGCTCCCTGACAAGACGGGCGCCTTCGCCGATGTATTTCTGGACCAGCTCTGACCCGACGACCCTGAGGAAATGTGCCTGCGTCTCATGAGCGACGGCACGGGCAAGGAGGGTCTTTCCGGTTCCCGGAGGTCCGTATAAAAGTACTCCCTTGGGAGGTGAGATCCCTACGGATTCAAAAAGTTCCGGTTTGGTCAATGGTAATTCCACTGCTTCCTTAATCTCGCGGATCTCCTCTTCAAGACCTCCGATATCATCATATGTTTCGAAGGGTGAATCCACGACTTCCATACCATATATCTGGGTGTCGAATGACTCGGGAAGAACTTCAACAATGGTCAGCGACTGCTGATTGAGAGTACACCTCAGGCCGGGCTTAATGTCCTCCGGCTTCACATAGTTGGAGACCCGGACCATAAACCGGGGTCCCGCACTGCTCTGGATAATCACTCTCCCTTCGTCAATAATATCGCTTACCGTCCCTATAACGAGTGGAGGACTTCTCAGTTTCTCTATCTCACTTTTCAGTTTTCTGATCTCCCTCTCATACCTGATTTTCTGGGATTCGATGTTTTTCTTTTCAATATCGAGCTGACGTGCATGCTCTTTCAGCTCCATATTCCGACTTTCGAGCCGGGCAATCCTGTCGAGGAGATACTGCTTGAGTTCCTCCTCGTTTCTGGAATCGTCTTCACCCCCTGCATTCCCGCTCATACTATTTCCCCATATGATGCATTATATTCGTAAGGCCAGTCTTGTTCATCTACGAGAGAACACACTTTCCTGCATCATGTCTGATATCTGTATTGGATAACGTTCTTTATATATAATTTGTTTCTGTCGGTAAGAAGTGTGCTAATATCTGATAATTGCCCGTATATTTTCAATCCATAACAGAAATTCTTATTATTCATGCTTCGGCGGGAACTTCCGGGAAATTATCCGTTTGCATCTGTCATCGATGCCGGAGATGATAATCGCTGATTTCTGCCATCCGGCATACCATGCCGACCCCCTTACCGATATCGAATACTTATTTAGCTGCCAGTGTAGAAATGTATTCAGCGATATCTATGTCAGAATGTGAAGTTTGCGGCTGTCAGGTCAGGGGAGAGCCCATTCTTGTCCAGATTGGGGGGGCAAAGATGTGGGTCTGCCCAAAATGTGCAAAACTCGGAACGGAAATCAAGAGGCCGCCTCGGGCGGCATCTCCCGGTGCCAGACCACCCGCCGGGAAACCGGTGTCTCAACAGAGGCGCAGACCGCGTGACGTTTTCGATATGATGCAGGGCGAAGTGGTGGACAATTTCGGCGAGCTTGTTCGTGAAGCAAGGATGAAGAAAGGCTGGTCGCAGAAGGATCTGGCTCTTGACATCAAAGAGAAGGAAAATCTCATCAAAAAGATTGAGACCGGTTTTCTGCCGGAGGACAATGTGTTGAAAAAGATTGAGAAATCCCTTGAAATTACACTGATTGAATCGGTTGATACCGATATTGAAAAGATGAAGGGATCCTCAATGAAAACCACACTCGGTGATGTCATAACCATCAAAAAGAGCAAAAAATAACTATATCATTACAACCTCTTTTTATCCATCAGGAACAGTTACCTGAGGAGGTATCGAATGTCATCCCCACTCATTCTCATCAATTTCAAATCCTATCGCGAAGGATTTGGTCATAAAGCCCACAAAATTGCACAAAGTGCTGAAATCGTCTCGCAGGAAAGCGGGATCCCCATCGCGCTTGCACCTTGCTATATGGATATCCACCCCATCTCTCATCATTACAGCCTTCCGGTGTATGCACAGCATATTGATGGAATAACACCGGGAGCGCATACCGGGGGGATTCTCGCGGAGGCGGTGAAGGAAGCGGGAGCAACAGGGACGCTGATCAATCACTCAGA
This sequence comes from Methanovulcanius yangii, assembly GCF_018687785.1. Classification (NCBI taxonomy): domain Archaea; kingdom Methanobacteriati; phylum Methanobacteriota; class Methanomicrobia; order Methanomicrobiales; family Methanomicrobiaceae; genus Methanovulcanius; species Methanovulcanius yangii. The sequence goes on along the minus strand of NZ_LTBL01000001.1, from coordinate 474,613 downwards.
ACGGCGGCTCACCCTGGCAGATATCGACGCGGCGGTAACTGCAGCCCGGGATGCTCACCTTGCAAGTGTCGTCTGCACGAATAATGCTGCCACGAGTGCCGCCGCCGCTTCACTTTCACCATCATATATTGCAATCGAACCACCGGAACTGATTGGAAGCGGCGTTTCCGTATCCAAAACAGACCCGGGGATCATTGAACGAACGGTGGAGGCGGTAAAATCCGTCAATCCTGATGTCCGTGTTCTGACAGGCGCAGGGATCAGTACCGGAGAATGCGTAAAGATTGCCGTGGAGCTCGGAACCGACGGCGTTCTTCTCGCATCAGGGGTTGTAAAAGCCGAAAATCCACAAAAAGTGCTGGAAGACCTGGTTTCTCTTCTATGAGAGAAGGGTAATCAGATCGTGTTTGGTGATGACACCGGTTACCTGCCCTTTTTCCATAACAAGAACAGCATGATGGTAATGGAGGGTATGGACGACGGTTTCGATATCGACGGACGGGGAGACCGTGGGAAACCCGTCCTCCATGATATCCGAGACGGTATTTTTCATGGAACGGCTGATTTTTCCCTCCTCCATCGCAGCAATAATCGCAGATTCTGATATACAGCCAATCGGAACACCTTTCTGAAGTACGGGAAGCTGGGAAATTCCGTGTTCCTCCATCTTTGCAACGGTCTTTACGATCGTGTCCACTGGTGAAACAGAGATGACCGGAGCATGCATAAGATCCTTTGCAGTCACCAGAGAGCGCTGAGCACTGTTGAGGACATCAACGATTCGTTTCAGGGTACTTACTCTCGGGTCAACGGAGCCCGATTCTATACGCGCAACCATTGACTGGGACAATCCTGCCCGCTCAGCCACGTCGGATTGTGTCAGCCCGACCTTTTTTCGCAGCTCTTTTAATTCATCAGGAGAAGGGACATTCATATAAATTACCCACGAGTATATCTGCGCGATAAAATTTGAATAATTATTACGATCAATGGTAATTATTCGTTATCGTACAATTCCAGCCTTTGTACCAGATAATCCCTTAAATGCTCCTCAAGAGCCTGTGCATCAAGAGGAGAACCAGCCCTTGCTACACCATACAGGAGAATGAGTGCATTGTCTCTCATATACGCATCAGGAGCCGGAATCTCTTCATCGGAGAGAGGGACGATGAGAAGGTCGCGTTCCGGCGGCTCGAACGAACTCGTCACGGATTCGTATTCCCGGGCAACAAATTCATCCCTCGACGAATCCTGCCCATCCCAGTCAAAACTTGAACGTATGGTCTTTTGGGAAGAGACCTTCTGAATGGCCTCCTCACGTATAATCGCAATTGCTTTTGCCACCTGCACGGGAATGTCCGCCACTTTCCCCAGTGCCCTTTGAGATTTGTCAGCCATGCTGATCGTCCGGTCAAAAAGGTCCATTCTGAATGCAATCAACATAAGGGCGATCCAGTGTGCTGTATCCTCATTCAGGTGAATATCTTCGGATATGCGCGAAATGTAGATGTCAAATTGCTCCTCAACGTCCATGGAAACCTCTGGATAAAGACTTCCCTGCAAACCATATATTGTTTCTGAAGAAGAGGAGCCCATAGCTGCCGGAGCAGGTATTCGATAAAGAGGAGTGGGAGTAGTAAGCCCCATTCTGTTTCTATGCGGCATTCAGCTACGCGCCATACCCGGGCCGGCCCGGACACCGTTATGCCCTGTTCTGACTTGCACCCGTAGGGATTCACCGTTCCACCGTTCCCTGCCGGTCCACTCAGCGAGTTAACTCGGCCCGAAGACCTTCTCGCCCGAAGGCTCAGTCGCATCATTGCTATCGGCAGGACGTGTCGTTTCTGTGCCAGAGCCGTGACTCTCGCCACCCGCACTTGCATGCGGCTACGCGTCCGGATGGTGTGGGGACTTTCCTCAGCAGCACAAAGTGCCACCGTCAGCCGCACACTCCCTCTCCTATTAATATTGTATCCGGCCATATATATGGGCATGGACGGGATTGCCGGAAGTGAGGGGAAAACGGCTGTCAGGTATGCACGGGCGGTGCTTGAAGACCACATCGCAAAAAAATCTTCAGAATATCCCGCGCTCCCCCCTTCATTTGAAACGATGAAAGGGGTGTTTGTAACCCTCACCATCCGTGGAGAACTGCGTGGATGTATCGGATTTCCCACTCCGGTGCGGTCACTGCGCGAAGGAATTCGTGAAGCGGCACTCTCTGCCGCACTCAATGACCCCAGATTTCCCCCGGTCCGGCCCGAAGAACTGGACAGGATCCTGGTCGAAGTGACGATACTCACAGAACCGGAACCGGTCCTCTGCGCTCCTGAGGAACGACCACGCTGCATAAAGGCGGGACGGGACGGCCTGATTATATCCGGTGCGGGGAGGAGCGGTCTTCTCCTCCCACAGGTCGCTACAGAGTACGGATGGGACGAAGAGGAATTTCTTGACCATACCTGCCTGAAGGCAGGACTTCCCCCCGGTTCATGGAGACGCCATGATGTTGAACTATTCTCCTTTCAGGGAGAGGTTTTTTCAGAAAACGAGGAAATATCGTGATTTCATTCGAGGCATTACACAAAGATATCTGGGCGCGAACGGGACGCCTGAAAGTCGGAGAGAAAATCGCACGGACTCCCCTGCTGCTTCCGGTGATCAACCCTCACATACAGCTCATTACCCCTTCAGAAATGCAACAGATGGGAGTTGAGGCACTGATAACCAACGCATATATTTTCTCGAAAAGCGTTGAGTTCAGGAAATCAGCTCTGGAGAAGGGTCTGCATGAGGTCCTCGGATTTGACGGCATCATCATGACCGACTCAGGGGCATTCCAGCAGTCGGTATACGGCGATGTCGCATTTTCCAATACAGAGACGGTAGAATTTCAGAGAGCGATAGGAAGCGAGATCATAGTTCCGATGGACATCGCCACCCCTCCGGACCGAGACTATGAAGGAGCCAGAGAAGAGCTATCCACCACCATGGAGAGGATCACCGAGGCAATGACCATCATCGATGATGGTCATCTTGCGGCACCGGTGCAGGGCGGCATATTCCCGGATTTGCGTGCGGATGCAGCGGTGAGAGTGAATGAAACCGGTGCAACCTTTTGTCCCATCGGCGCTGTTGTACCGCTGATGGAGAATTACCGGTACAAAGAACTTGTTCAGGTTGTCCTGGCGGCAAAACAGCGCCTCAATCCTTCATCTTGCATTCATCTCTTCGGTGCCGGGCACCCGGCGATGTTTGCCCTCGCAGCAGCAATGGGATGCGACGTCTTCGACTCTGCGGCGTATGCACTCTATGCAAGAGAAGGCAGGTATATGACCACGTCAGGAAGCCTGAAACTCAACGAACTTCAGGAACTTCCCTGTGCATGTCAGGTGTGCCGGACCCATACCGTTGAGGAGTTGAAAAAATCACCGGACAAGGAGCGTCTTCTTGCCATGCACAACCTCTCCGTGAGTCTTGCCGAGATAGCCCGGATCCGTCAGGCAATCATCGACGGAACGCTGTGGGAGGTCGTTGACGAGCGGTGCCGCAGCCACCCGCGACTTCTTGAGGGGTATCGCGAACTCCTGAGCCGTTCCTCCGATCTGGTCGAACGGGACCGGGTATCCAAACGACGGTTCTTTTATCGCGGTGACGAGTCGTGCATGCGCACCGAAGTCATCCGGTATCACTCGGCATGTCTTAGATTCGTGCCCGGCGCAACATGCCACATCGCAATGAATGAGATGGTATCCGGTGATACAGACACGGTGGTACAGTTCAAACCTCCCTTTGGCATCTATCCATCGGAGATGGCTGAGACGTTTCCCATCGGACAGAGTGAAATTCCCGCCTGGGACGAACCAATGGTAAAGGCAGGTCTTCAGGGTGTCCGCAGATATATCGAATACAATACCGAAACGCAATTTTCCATCTCCTGTCCTCAAAGATGGATTTCCACGCTGCATGAATCCCTGAAGGGACTGGAGGACAGATATGTATGCATTTGAGGTTACCGCACGGGACGGATTCGCCCGCGAGGGTAAACTTACGTCTGACGCCGGATTGATGATCAGGACACCTGCAGTCGTCGATCCCACCGATCTGTTCCCGTCGCTTTCCTCCCATCCGTTATCCAACATTCCGGTAACGGCACCGGATTCGCTTGCACAACGGTATGCTGTCGATTTTGAGGATTTTGCCATCATCGGGCCTGGAATGAAAGAAATCCTGCCTTCTTCGGGTGTGGGAGTTGTGGCTGGCTGGCATATTCTGCGGGGAAATCCGCGGCAATATGTTGAACTTCTTCTTGAGTTCAGGAAACTGACACCGCCCGGTATTGCGTGGTATGCGCCCGCGGCAGGACTCCCGTCCAACGTTGCAACAATGGTGTATTCCGGATTTGATCTCTTCGACTACCGGGCTGTTGACCTGAAAAGCATTCAGAATATCTTCTGCACCACGGATGGAGAAATGCCCGCAGAAGAAGCATTCGCCTCCTCAATCTGTCAATGCGAAGGGTGCCGGACCGGAGATCTCCACCTGCACAACCGGTTGGCTCTCGATACGGAGATTGCCATGACAGGCTGGTTTTTCCGCAGGGGGCAACTGCGCGAGCTTATTGAAAAACGGTGCAGGACCGAGGCCTGGCAGGTATCGGTCCTCCGTCATCTTGATACCGCATATGATCAGGTTGAACCGTGGCTTCCGGCAGTTCGTTCATCCGCAATGATGGCAAACACGGGAGAGTCCATGAACCGTGCCGAGATTGCCAGATTTGCAGACCGCCTTACATCGCGATTCGTCCCCACGCGCACCGATGTCGCCGTTCTTCTCCCCTGTTCCGCCCGAAAGCCATATTCCCAGTCGCAGAGTCACCGGTCCTTCCAGAAGGCAATACAGGACCGTGCCCATGAGGTCATCATCACCTCCCCGCTGGGTGTCGTTCCAAGAGAGCTTGAGCTCATGTACCCGGCGGGACATTATGACGTTCCCGTAACCGGGTACTGGGACCGCGAAGAACAGGCATTTGTCACCAAAATCCTCGCCCGCTACCTCCGGCACCATGGGTACAGGAGGGTCATTGCCCACCTGGAAGGAGATACGTTGAGCATCGCACAGGCAGCGGCTGATACCGTGGGAATCGATCTTGAATGCACCTGCCATGGGCGCCCGACCGGCACTGAATCATTGAGAGACCTTGATGAATCTCTTACCGGAGAACGAAGGATGAGCCATAATATCATTCAGGGTACCCTCAGCTGGCAGTTTGGTCGTGATATCAATACAAAGGGGATGATGATCAAAGGCAGAATGGGTCGCCGCAAAGTACTCAAAGGAAAACAACAGCTCTTCAGCATCGACGAGACCACGGGACTCTTCCGTCCAACCCTGCAGGGATGGGAAGTGCTGGGGGATGCCTACACGGTAACCATCGATGATTTCATTCCCCAGGGAGATGTTCTTGCGCCGGGAGTCACAACAGCGGACCCCGCAATCAGGGCAGGTGACGAAGTACAGGTCAGGGGACCTCGTGCATGGGGGGCTGGAAAGGCGGTAATGGGCGCAGAAGAGATGATACAATCCGGCCGTGGCATTGCAGTAAAAACACGCAAGGTTCAAAAATCCTGAAAAACCTTCATCCAGGAAAAAAAACGGACCTCCATCTTTTCTTCCCCGCCCCCAATTCGACTGATGCGCATATACGTAATACTATAAGTTACGTGCCGTCCAAAATATATGCCATCATTGATCTTCAACCAGTGGGGATGATTCCTGGTGTATAAAATTCAGCAAGCAGAAAAAATCGCGGAAAATATTTACGAATTCTGGATCAACGCGCCTCATGTCTCTTTCAATGCGCAGGCGGGCCAGTTTGTCGTCATTCGAATCGATGAAAAGGGGGAACGCATTCCCCTGACCATATCGGCAGTTGACGGGGAAAACGTCCGCATTGTCTTTATGGCAGTGGGCAAGACCACAACTCAGCTTGCGGACCTTACAACGGGTGATTATATTCAGGATATCGCCGGCCCTCTCGGCGTTCCCTCTGAGGTAAAGGACTGGGGGCGGTGTGCGGTCATCGGCGGTGGTGTCGGGATCGCCTGTCTGCCAATCCTTGCACGCGCCCTGAAGGATGCCGGCAACACGGTCACCGGTATTATCGGCGCACGAAATGAATCGCTCCTGATCCTCGAGGACGAATTGAGGGATTCCTGTGACGAGCTCGTCGTCTGCACGGATGACGGAAGTTACGGATATCATGGGTTTCCTGCAGATATCCTCAAGAAGATGGTGGCCGAAGAGGCAGTCGACGCCGTCTGGATCATAGGCCCTGCAATTATGATGAAGATCACCTCGATGGCAACAAGGGAAGCGGGAATCCCCACATTTGTCAGTCTCAACCCGATTATGGTGGACGGTACCGGAATGTGCGGATCGTGTCGCGTTACCGTCGGAGGAGAGACCAGATTTGCCTGTGTCGATGGTCCGGAATTCGATGCCCATCTTGTCGACTGGGATGAACTGATGAACCGTCAGCGCATCTATCCCGGGCAGGAAAAGGAATCGCTGGAGCGATATCATGAACACAAGTGCAGATGCGGTGAACGGAAATGAACCGCCGGCCGGCTGAGGAAAGAATCCATGACTTCGGAGAAGTCGATACCGGTCTTCCCGAACAGACCGCAGTACTGGAAGCCCTTCGCTGTATGGAGTGCCCACGACCAATGTGCGTTCAGGGCTGCCCGGTCTGCATCGACATCCCCGCATTTATCAGTGCCATCGCACATGAGAATTTCCGCGAGGCGGCAAGGATTGTCAAAAAGGATAACATGCTCCCTGCAATCTGCGGCAGAGTCTGCCCCCAGGAGAACCAGTGCCAGGGTTCCTGCATCATGTCAAAAAAAGGGAAGCCTGTGCGCATTGGTGCCCTTGAGCGGTTCATTGCCGACTGGGAACGGGATAACGGTGCCGAATCGCCTGATGTGGCGTCTCCCACCGGAAAACGGGTGGCGGTTGTTGGTTCGGGACCTGCAGGCATCACCGCTGCATCCGAACTTGCCCGGGCCGGTCACAGCGTGACCATATTCGAATCCCTCCATAAAGCAGGAGGGGTACTCACCTACGGCATACCGGCATTTCGTCTGCCCAAGGACATCGTTGAGTTCGAGATCGATCAGGTCCTTGCAATGGGTGCTACCCTTGAACTGAACCATGTCGTCGGCCGGAGCGTTCCGGTCGACGACCTGCTTTCCTATGATGCCGTGTTCATCGGCACCGGTGCGGGTCTTCCATATTTCATGGGAATCGAGGGAGAAAACCTCAACGGTGTCTATTCAGCGAACGAATTCCTGACTCGCGTCAATCTGATGCACGCAGACCAGTTCCCGGACTACGATACTCCCGTTATGAGGGGGAGCCGCGTGGCTGTCGTCGGTGGAGGAAACGTGGCGATGGATTCTGCACGGGTCGCGCGTCGTCTCGGCGCAAAGGTGTATCTGATTTACCGCAGACGGGAAGAAGATCTCCCGGCCCGCGCCGACGAGGTACATAATGCTGTCGAGGAAGGAGTGGAAATGGTCTGCTGTGCCAACCCCGTGCGTATCCTCGGCGGACCGGAGGTCCGCGGTGTCGAATGCGTGAAGATGGATATGTGCGAACTCGACGCAGGCGGCAGACCCATCCCCCGTCCGTCTGAGGGTGACGGGAGCCACTTCACGCTGGATGTCGACATGGTTGTCGAAGCCATCGGTCAGGGACCGAACCCTCTCCTCTCCGGCCTTATCCCGGGCCTCGAACGCGGCCCGAAAGGAAATATTGTGGTTGATGACGACGGCAGGACATCCATCCCGCATGTCTTTGCTGCAGGCGACATTGCTACCGGTGCCGCAACCGTCATATGGGCAATGGGATCTGCGAAAAAGGCGGCTCAGTCAATAAATCGCATGCTTGCTGAATAGGAATAACCCGGTTGACAATCACACCATTTTTTTCGAATATGTTCCCACCACGCCCCATCCCAAAAACGGGGGTGCATTTTGCAGAGGGACCATAAAATAAAAATGAAACGGGTTAATATGGCGGCAATCATCTGATGATCTGTATGCCTTCGTTGTCGACCTGCGTCTCGATGGCGATATCAAGTCCGAACTGTTCAATCACGGCTTCGAGTTCCTCACGGGATTTTTCAGTGATAACGGATATAGACGGCCCGACGGAACTCATTCCAACAAACTCGAACCCCGCCTCGCGGAGTTTTGCCATGTACTGGTAGATTTCAAATGAATTGTGCTCCACCTCCGCCCTTTTCGAACCTCTGAATTCAATCTCCCAGATCACATCCCCGATTCGCCGGAGATCGTCTTTCACGAGTGCGGGAATCAGATCCATCATGATCAGGTATGCCTTCAGCTCCCGGTCACGGTAATCAAGACTCCGGGCACGGTTCATAAGGATATGGAACTCGCTTTCTCCGGCAACATCCGCCTCCATCGGCGGAATGATGATGAACACATTCTTGTCCCCCGCAAAAGAGTGCTGGCATACGAGAGTCAGTTCATCACCCATCACCGCCATGCCGCCGTAGGTAACGGCCGCAGGGCCGACACCGGTTTCAAATCCGCCGACGACATCCCCCGATGCAGTTTCCTCCACATAATTGTGGCCGACCAGCAGCCGGACCTGTTCCCTGGTCAGGGGAGTGCCGAGTGCGACATTGATGGCATGTGCAACGGCAATGAGTACCGTTCCCGTCGAGCCGAGGCCGACATGCTTTCGCTCATGATCCACGACGTCGATGATGAATCCACCGGAATACCCCGTGACTGCTTTCATGACCGCAACGAGATGCCTGAGCATCGGGATCCTTGAATAATTAATCTTTACATCGGAGGGCGTACACCGCACCGTTGCCTCGCCATATATCCTGATGGCAAACCCAATTCCTCCTCCGCCTGGATGATCGGGAGCAAACCGGTTCATGTCAAGAACCGACGAGTGAATACGTGCCGGGACCCGTACCGTAACCGGGCCCTTGCACGGGGACACCCGGTCCCTGCAGTCGTACCCAAGCGTATTGATGTGCTCTCCCGGTGGAAACGGAGAAAAATCGTACTCTACGAGATCCAGATCCCCACCACGTATCGTCATTCGTGCCATTAATCTCCAGCTCCTACCGATCAAAGAAAATATTCTTGCCCCCTGCCTTCAGGGGTATTCCATATGCAACGGAACATGTGTCCAGCCATCCCAGACGCAGGGCAGCGACTCCTGCAGAGTACATGATGCGGTTATCCACATTATGTATCGAAGCGGTTTTTACTGCCGATCCGACCGCGATTCCGAGGTCCGCCATCTTGATAACACAATTCGGTCCGGAAAATGGCGCCCCCGATATGGATGCCTGATATTCCTCCTTCATAGCGGCACAGGTCTGAAATCCACATCCCCCGCAGTTCAACCCCAGATTGGTGCCTCCTTCACAGCCGATCAGGACACAGGCATCACAGGCCTCGACATTCCCGGCGTCACGGATGAAGAATCCTATGCCCATTTCTTCTCCAATAGAGCGCATCTCAGCGGAAAGGACGGCAATATCTGATCCCTGCTTCACCCGGATTCTGATCGAATCTGCACCTTTCCCTTTGGGTGCTGTACGGGCGGAGAGTGCCATCATATCGGCCACCGCAGCGACTGCACGCTCTTCGGGATTCATGGAATACAGGTTACATACAATAAACTTAAAGGATCGTATTACATCGCCGGGTAAAACGATTTCTGCTGATATGAATGATTGGATATCGCAGCTCTCTCGTTGAAACCGCCGAAAAAAAATGAGGTTATTTCTTATTGTATTCCCGCTGTGTGTAACTGTATTTATCTGCATCTCCGCCTTTCCAGACGATATAGAGCCATTCATATATGGATTTGAGAGCGCCATACTGATCATATCGCCGCATGGAGAAGCCCACTTTCATTCGGGAGATGAACACGACCTTTCCCAGAAGTTTCATTCTTCGGGCAATCTCCAGATCATCCCCGGCATCCGAGACACGGTATCCTCCGGCCTCCAGAAACGCATCACGCCGAAAAGCCGTATTTGCCCCAAGGGTATAGTAGAGCATATGGGAATAGTACCCCAGCCGCGAAAACGTGTTTGCGAGCACCAGGGAAAGGTAATTTTTCAATCCTTTTTCTATGGGAAAGACCGGCCCATAGAGGGTCACGGCGTCAGGCCTGCGGGAAAACTCATCAAAGATTACGTCCAGCCATTCCCGGGGAAAGATGCAGTCACCATCGGTCGTCACCACGAACTCAGCGGATGCAAGGTCAAACCCGTCATTTCTGGCCCCACCCACCTTTTTTCGCTTCTGGATAATGACATGATCCGCAAGCGGCTTCGCAATGTCACGGGTGCGATCCTTCGAATTTCCATCGACCACGATGATTTCATACATATCCCGCGGCATCGTCTGGTCATTGAGGGATGTAAGACACCGGGCAATATTGGCCTCTTCATTGTAGGTCGGAACAACAACAGATACTTTCATAGAATTCTACCAGGAACTTGTGGACAGACGAATTGCCCTGCTATACTATTGAATTTTCAATTACTTGAAATTGTATCCTCCCCCTCCGATGATGTGCAATCATTCCGTTTCCTGTGTTTTATACAATCTCCACCATGTTTATCACGATGTGCTGCATAGAATGGTGCAGGGAGGGGGGCCAGTCTTCATGGCAGAAGAAATTTTCCGATATGAGAACGTCAGTATTGCCTTTGGAGCCATACCTCTTCTCACCGGATTTAATCTCACAGTCAAAAAGGGTGACAAGGTCCTCCTGAAGGGCCCCTCCGGCAAAGGGAAAAGTACTCTTCTCAGGATGATACCCGGATTTTCCCACCCAACAACGGGGACCGTCTATTACCGGGAGAAACACATTCTCTCATCTACCATACACACAACACGCCGTGAAGTGGCATATATCTCACAGGACACGGATATCGGGGAAGATCTTGTTTCGAAGATGATCGACGATATTTTTTCATTCGAAGCAAATGAGAAGATCTCGTATATTGAAAAATTACCGCAACTGTTGCATGAACTGGAACTCGATGAGAGCATCCTTTCAAAGAGGTTTACGGATCTTTCCGGTGGAGAGAAACAGAGGATCGCAATCATAATTGCCCTTCTTCTTGAGCGCACCATCTATATTCTTGACGAGGTGACCTCCGCTCTTGACCCGACGATGAAAAAGAGAGTTGCAAATCTGTTCCTTTCCCGCGATGAATGGACGATTTTGGTAGTATCACACGATACCTGCTGGATTCAGGACGGCGTTAGATCAGTGCCTCTGAAGGAGGCGGGGCATGCAGACGCCTGATATATCAATTCCGGGCCTCTTCTTTGCATTTCTCCTCCTGGTAGTGCCCGCTATCGTCATCTGGCGCATTCGGCTTCCCATGCTCAGGGAATCCATGGTCGCCATGGGACGGATGGTCATACAGCTTTCACTCGCAGGTGTCTATCTGACCGTGCTCTTTGAGATCGACAACGCGGTACTCAATGTGCTCTGGCTTCTCCTGATGATCGGGGTTGCGGCATTTGAAGCCGTAAGAAAGGAACGGCTATCATTGCGACTGATGTATGCGCCAACGATGATTGCATTTGCAGCCGGTACCATGAGCATACTGCTATACTTTCAGGTACTGGTTCTGGAAAATGAGACGATTCTGGCAGCACAACTTCTCATTCCCATCGCCGGGATGCTTCTGGGCAATTCTTTGGGCAACACCATCGTTGCTATCAACAATTTTTCCCGGAATCTCCACCGCAATCAAAACAGATACCTCTCGAGCCTCGGTTTTGGTGCAACAAAAATGGAGGGGCTCATGCCGTATTTCCGGGAAGCTCTTGCATCTGCTCTCAAGCCATCCCTTGGAAACATCGCAGTGATGGGTATCGTATTTCTCCCGGGTCTGATGACTGGTCAGCTCATCGCCGGTCTTTCGCCGGTAATTGCGATAAAATATCAGATCTCAATTCTCATCGCCATCTATAGCTCGACCGTCATCTGCGTTACCCTTGCAATTTATGCTACAACCATCATAGGATTTGATGAATTCGGGTTAATCAAAGAAGATATGTTCTCAGGTCCCGTAAAAAGAGAGAGAATTTAATCCGGATTTAGCTTCTCTATGAAGTCAAACACATGCCGGATGCATCCGTCCATATTCAGATACTCGAATTCCGCAAACCTTCCAACCTGTTGAATACCCATTGATTCCGCAAAATTCCGGACGACGACGACATTGTCCTGATATTCAAGATCATAGACCACGTAGGCAAATTTTTGCCTGAAGACCGAAGCGTAGGTAACATCGGATGGAGTGAGGAGCCCCATCTCTGTCAGGCCGTCGACGGTATGGCTGATGAGTTCGTCGTCAGGCATATTCGAGACGGCATCCCCGTCATTATAAGTGATTTCGGCGAGGATGGAACTGCAATTCTCCGGGGCCACCTCTGTCGAATAATTCGAGGGAAATGAGATCCGGTTAAACATACCCAGCTCTTTTTGAGGTATATAAAGCCAGGAATAGGGGGCGACATCCCCGCGCACTCCCAGACAGATACAGGCAAGGGAATTATATCGAAGTGCGGTACAGGCACTCATCACGTCCTCCGGAACGGCGGCAAGGCACGGAAGGAGATGCTGCAGTGGAATGGTCGAGATGCAGTTCTCTGCCCGGATATTCTCGCGCCCATCGCTTATCAGAAATGCACCATCGTCGTCACGGGTCACCGATGTTACTTTAAATCCAGTGCGGATGCGCTCTTGTACCGGGGCGGCTACGGCTCCTATCAGGGCCTCGATACCACCAGTGACAGGGTAGGAAAATACCGACTGATGGGTATATCCTTCCGTCTCAATCCCTATCGCCGACCGTATGATATCCTCAACCGGAGGCCGGGGGATACGGCCATCCACCCAATGATATGACATCTTCTCGGTCGGATAATTCCAGATCTTCTCGTTGTAGGGAACCATATAACATTCAGCGATTCCCTTTCCGAATGTCGTGTAGATCCAGTCCCGGAAATTCTGAGGAGCCGGCAGGGTTCCCTTCTCCGCCTCAATCAGTGTCCGGACAAATTCATTGATACAGAAGAAACGGTCCTCTTCGGGAAGTTGGGAGAGTCCGTTTTCAAACGGGTATTTTACATACGATCCTTTATAGAATATCTTGGTGTTACGCTCCCGCTCGTCCTGGTTCTCCCCGATAACCTCTCTCATCCATGCCAGAACCTCGACATCACGGGAAAATATGATGTGGGATCCCCCGATGTCAAATGTATACCCGTCCCCGGTATGGGAACGGCACAGACCCCCTATTGCCTCCTCCTGTTCAAGGACGATGACATCCTCCCCCTTTTCCTGCAGAAGCCGTGCCAGGGTTAGACCGGTCAGGCCGCCGCCAAGTATTGCTGTCGTCACACAGATTAGTTTTACTTCACACCACAAAATGACAACGGAAAAAATAGAACGGATGAATCAGCGGGGCTGAATATACCATCCGGTATGGGTCAGATCAAGGGTCTCCTCACTGACCGGTTTGGTCAGGAGACTGACAATGATCATCGCAAGGATTGAACAGACGAGGGCGTAGAGACTGAAATGAACCGGGAGCTTCGTAACAAACTGGTGGATGTAGGCAAAGAACCCGGCAGAGATCAGGCCGGCGGCCATGCTGGCAATTGCACCATAGGCGGTAGCCCGCCTCCAGTAGAGAGCCGCAAGCAGCGGAACGGCAAACGTCGCAAGCATCACACCGATTCCCATCCAGATCAGCCATGCAAGCATTTCCGGAGGATTGATGGCCAGCAGAAGTGAGACTGCAGCTGCCAGGAACACACAGACCTGACTGACCCGGAGCACCTGTTTGTCCGTTGCGTCTGGCTTTAACAGGTTTTTGAAGATGTCCCACGAGAACATCGTACCTATGGTAAGCATCAACCGGTCCGTCGTCGACATGACGGCGGCCAGAACGATGACCGCAAAGAATGCCCATACCAACACGTTCGGAGAGGCATATTCAACCCCGTACATGAATGCAAAATCCTGTGCGTTGACGGTCGACGGAAGGACCAGTTTTCCCTCTTCAACCAGAACACGTACGGCAAATCCCGCAAATTTGACCAGGAACATAACAACGGCATAGATGGCAAATGCGATCAATGGAGACCATTTGAAGAACCTCGCCTTTTCTGCTGCCAGGACGTTGTTGATAACGTGCGGTGCGCAGGCAAGGCCAACCATCAGAAGTATCCCGAACGAGAATAAGAATTCGGGAGTGCAGTATGCATAGGCTGCATAAGCGGGAGACGGGTAGTACGGCATCACCATATTCGGGTCAAGTGTTGCCAGAACTTCATTAATATGCGTCAGACCGCCTGCCGAGAGAATGACGAGGGGTGCCATGACAATGACCCCGACGATCAGGATGGCGCCCTGAATCAGGGTTGTCCACGAGACCGCATACAATCCGCCAATCACAGTATATACAGTTATCACAATGGCAGAAATGATAAGTGCAGTGATATGCGAGATCCCGAATAGCCAGACCAGTACGATGCTGATTGCCGTATACTGGCCAACGAGGTAGATCAGAGAAACCACGATTCCGGAGGCGGCGGCAAGCCCCCTCACCGCACGGGGGCTCTCAAACCTTTGTGCGAGATAATCCTCAACGGTCATATAGCCGGTCTTGCGGGATATTCCATGGAGTTTTGCACCAAAGACGATTATTGCAAAGGATGCGGCAAGCGGAACGAAGATCTGTTCCCAAATTCCCGGCCATCCCGAGGCAAACCCGAACCCACTCACACCGACAAGCGTCATTCCGGAACAGACGGAGGCAACCATAAGAATGGTAAAAACCCAAAATCCGAGTGACCTGCCAGCCAGAATATAGTCCTCGGTCGAATGAATTTTCTTGGATGCCCAGCTTCCTATCCCTATGAGAAGAAGCCCATAGAGCACGATAATGCCTATAGTAAGGACATCAGTCATCTGTCTCAACCCCCTTGAAATGCAATCCCCACCAGATCAGCACAAGGAGACTAATCCCAATACCGGCAGAGACCATTGCTATTGTAATCATTGGCAGTCCGAACATATTCACTATGCTAGTATGTAGCATGCTAACATATAACATAATCGCTCCGAGAGCCCGTTCTGGCCCTTTGAACCTGAAAAAAAATAGAGATTAACGGGATTTTGGAGCGCCGGCCCTTGAACCACGCGGCATTGCGATTTTTCCGGTTCTCACAAGCTCCTTTATTCCATATTGATCGAGAAGACTCTCAAGGGCATTGATTTTCGAGGTGTCGCCGGTTACTTCAAGTATCACCGTCTTCTTTCCGACATCCACGATGCGAGCACGGAAATGATCGGCAAGCTGCATCACCTCCGCTCGCGTACTTCCCGGTTCTGCCTGCACCTTGATGAGGGCAATTTCACGGGCAACGTGATCAACATAGGTGAGATCCGTTACCTTCACCACCTCAATGAGTTTATTTAGCTGTTTTTTAATCTGCTCGATCGCCTCGTCATCGCCAATGGACACGACGGTAATCCGGCTCATATCAGGTTCTTCAGAAGTCCCGACTGCAAGACTCTCGATGTTGTATCCACGTCTGGTGAAGAGACCGGCAACCCGTGAGAGAACACCGGGTTTGTTCTCAACGAGGATACTCAGCGTATGTGGTTTCATTTCCTCTCCCCCAGTATCATCTCATTGATGGCAGCTCCTGCTGGTACCATCGGCATCACATTCTCCTCTCTCTCGATACGGAAATCCAGCACAAACGGCCCGTCCGCAGCCAGAGCCGCTTCAAATGCCGGGCGAACGTCCTCCGGGCGATCCACCCGAAGTCCCGGGACGCCATAGGCCTCCGCCACTTTGACAAAGTCTACAGGAGTAAGTTCGGTATAGGAATAGCGCCTCTCATAGAAGAGCTCCTGCCACTGCCGGACCATACCCAGATACTGGTTATTCAGGACGGCGATCTTCACAGGAATATTATACTGGGCCACCGTTGCCAGTTCCTGGATATTCATCTGGAAACTGCCATCTCCTGCGATATCAAACACCGGCTCACCAGGACATGCAACCGCCGCACCAATTGCGGCGGGGAATCCATACCCCATCGTCCCAAGGCCGCCGGAGGATATCCACTGGCGTGGACGGCGGAAACAGAAATGCTGGGCAGCCCACATCTGATTCTGCCCGACTTCGGTCACAATAATGCCCCTGCCATCCAGGATATCCGAGAGTTCCTTTACAATGAACTGAGGCCGGAGTTTCCCATCATCCGGATAGGATGTCGGGAAATCACGCTTCCACTGCTCAATTCGTTCATTCCACTGGCGCGGCACACTCTCATGATTATCTTCATGAAGCATCTGCCTGAGGACAATCTTCACATCTCCGACGATGGGAATATCCACCCGTTTATTCTTGCCAATCTCGGCAGGATCGATGTCGATATGAATGATATCCGCATTCGGGGCAAAGGCTTCGACCTTCCCGGTGACACGGTCGTCAAACCGGACCCCGACGGCAATCAGGAGATCACATTCCGTCACAGCATAATTCGCATATTCCGTGCCATGCATTCCAAGCATACCCAGACTGAGCGGATGATCACAGGGGATGGCCCCCAGACCCATCAGCGTCGTGGTCACCGGAATATTCCATTTTTCAGCGAAACGGACGAGATCCTCAGATCCACCTGACGAGATAACCCCTCCGCCGGCATAAATCAGCGGACGGTCAGCCACGGCAATCCGTTGTATGGCTTTCTCTATCATTAGGCGATGTCCCTGCAGGGTCGGCTGGTATCCCCTTAATGATACCAGAGAGTCCGATTCCATATCATAGTCAGCGGTGCCGGTCGTTACATCCTTCGGCAGATCAACCAAAACCGGCCCCTGCCTCCCGGAACCGGCAATATAAAATGCCTCATGGATGATACGCCCCAGCTCTTCGGTGCGGGGAACCAGATAATTATGCTTTGTGATGGGGAGAGTGATCCCCGTTATATCCGACTCCTGAAAGGCATCCCTCCCCAGAAGGGAGGTTGGCACCTGCCCGGTGATAGCAATAACCGGTGTTGAATCCATATAGGCCGTCGCGATACCCGTAACCAGATTGCAGGCTCCGGGACCGGAAGTAGCGAGGCAGACTCCGACTTTCCCGCTTGCCCGCGCATATCCGTCTGCTGCATGGACTGCAGCCTGCTCGTGACGAACAAGGATATGGCGGATATCAGAGTCATAGAGCTCATCATAAATAGGAAGGACCGAACCACCAGGATATCCGAATATGGTGTCGACTCCTTCTTTTGCCAGGCTCTCAAAGAGAATCTTTGCCCCGCTTTTCATTGTCTTCCCTCAATAAACGATTCATCCCTGCAACGACCGCCTCGACACTTGCTGTGATTATATCGGTGCGCGCTCCGCGGGATGTTAATAATTTACCGTCCTTACTCAATTTAACAGTTACATCAACAAGGGCATCGGTCCCCCCTTCAATGGCACTGACATGATAATCCTCAAGGACGATATCACCAACCCCGCTGACCGACTCACGAAGGGCCCGGATGACCGCATCAACGGGACCGTTTCCGGTTGATGCACCGGTAATTTCCATGTTGTTGACAGACATGGTAACCGAAGCGGTCGGTATGGAACGGTTTCCTGAGACCACCGTAAACTGCCTGAGGTTAAGGACCGGAGCACATTCTATCTGAAGAACGGCATCGGCAATCGTCATGAGATCCGTATCGGTGATTCGTTTACCCTCATCCCCAAGAGCCTTGATGCGCCTGACTATCGCCGCAAGCTGTTCAGCGTTCACCTGATATCCAAGTTCCTGAAGCGATGCCTGAACTGAAGCACTTCCGGAATGTTTCCCGAGAACGATCCGCCGCTTACGTCCGACACGTTCGGGCGGGATTGGTTCGTAGGTCTTTGCATTCTTCAGTACCCCATGGGCATGAATGCCAGATTCATGGGTAAATGCCATCGAGCCCACGATCGCTTTGTTGGCGGGCAATGCGATGCCCGTCAACCTTGATACAAGCGTGGATAGCTGGTATATATGCTCTGTTTTGATCCCTGTCGAGACGCCATACAATACTTCCAGCGACATCACCACTTCTTCGAAAGGCGTGTTGCCGGCGCGTTCTCCCAGGCCGTTGACAGTAACATGTGCACACGATGCGCCAGCTTTCAGGGCTGCAATGGTATTCGCAAGAGCAAAGCCAAGGTCGTTATGACAATGGATACTTAGTGGCGCAAATAAAAGCGGAGGGATCACTTCTCCCGCCCTCTCGGGAGTCATAAGACCTACCGTATCGCAGAAACACAACCGGTCCGCTCCATGCTCAACACCTTCCCTAAAAAGGGAGCGCAAATATGTCTGGTCGGCACGTGATGCGTCTTCACCGGAGAGTTCAACGATAAGGCCACGATCCTTTGCATACTCGACGGCCTTCACTGCCATCGTACGGATCTGTTCACGGTCCTTTCGTAATTTTTCCCTGATATGAAGATCACTTACGGGCACAACAAGGTGGACAGAGTCTGCGCCTGCATCCGCTGCAAGGTCAATATCCTGCTCAAGCGCCCGTACATACGTACAGCACTCAATGCCAAGTCCTGCTTCCGTGATACGCCGGATTGCCGCCAGTTCACCTTCAGATGCGGCTGCAGAGCCAGCTTCTACAACATGGACTCCGATATCAGCCAGAGAAGAAGCGATCTCAAATTTTTGTTCAGGATTAAGGGTGACACCAGGTGTCTGTTCCCCATCTCTCAGGGTAGTGTCAAAAAAGCGTAGCTTATCGAATAATAAAGCACTCACTCATAGGATTTCTCACCCGTACCTATATTCTTCAAACCTCTTCTTAAAAGTTGGCTTCAATGAGGATACAGCCAAAATCGGTAAAAAAAATATAATTTAATGCCGGAAATGCCGGGTTCCGGTGAAGACCATCGCGACATTCAGGCGGTTTGCGGCTTTGATGACAATATCATCCCTGATAGAACCTCCTGGCTGAATGAGAGCGGTTGCACCGGCATTTACCGCTTCTTCAAGGGCGTCGGGGAACGGGAGAAATGCATCTGATGCAACCGACGATCCGTTCAGTGGGGCGTTTGCCTTGGACACGGCAATCTTTGCAGCATCAACCCGGCTCATCTGACCTGCTCCAATACCGAGGGTTGCCACAGAATCAGCAAAGATGATCGTGTTGCTCTTGGTGTGTTTACATACTTTCCATGCGAGTTTCATTGCCTCCATCTCCTGCGATGTGGGTTCCCGCTCGGTCACTACCTGCCACTCTTCTGCATACATCTCCGGAGTCCGTTGAACCAGCGCCCCCCCGTCAATGGAGCGGAGTGCATCGGCCGGCTCATTCTCAGGAACATAAAGGATACGCATGTTTTCCTTCTTCGACATTATTTTCAGGGCAGATTCGGTGTAGGACGGTGCGATTACCACTTCAACAAATGTTGAAGCAATTTCTTCTGCCACATCATCGCCGATTTCCCTGTTCATCGCGATAACCGAACCATATGCAGAGACCGGATCAACCTCGCGCGCTCTTACGTACGCTTCAATCAGACTGGCGCCGACGGCAACACCGCATGGATTGTTGTGCTTGACGATCACCGCTGCCGGAACATCGAACTCCCGGACCAGGCCGACCGCAGCATCCGCATCCAGATAATTGTTATAGGACATTTGCTTGCCCTGAATCGGAATCTGGACGGCAATACCTTTGTCACCATAGACTGCAGCCTTCTGATGGGGATTCTCTCCATACCTGAGTGTCCGGCCGTTACGGAGCTGTACTGTCAGAACTTCAGGGAATTCACTCTCGAGACCATAGAGATAGTTGGATATGGCCGCGTCATAGGATGCGGTGCGGGCAAATACCTTCTTTGCGAGAGAGAGACGTTCATCCGCACTAAATTCACCGCGTTTGACGGCATCCATTACTAGTGGGTAATCGGAGGGATCCATAACCACAGCAACATCGCGGAAATTCTTTGCCGAGGCACGGATCATTGCCGGCCCTCCTATGTCGATATATTCCACGAGTTCATCGAGCGGGAGGCCGGAGGCCGCCATCTCTTCAAACGGATAGAGATTAACCACGACGAGATCAATGGGCTCAATGCCGTTGCGTGACATCTCATCGTCATCCTTCCCCCGCCTGCCAAGCAGCCCGCCATGCACCTTCGGATGGAGCGTTTTAACCCGTCCATCCATCATTTCCGGCCATCCGGTATATTCCGACACTTCGGTAAATTCGATACCGGCTTCTGAAAGAGCCTTTCCTGTGCCCCCCGAGCTTATGATATTTATATTGTGTTCGGCAAGAATACGGGCCAGGTCGACAAGTCCCGTCTTATCCCATACTGATAGGAGTGCATTTTTCATGCCTCCTTATTGCGCACACAATAACAAAAGATTAATGACGATCTCCACCAGTCCGACAGTAAAAATTATGCGACCGACAGTGGGTTCTTCCGGGAGGATGCCCCCTCACCAGCGGGAGGAGGAATTCATTTCGGATGCAGCATCCACGGATTTATTTTACTCATGTGCCATAGATATACTGGTGAGAGAACCCATATTCCGGCAGAGCATTTACTGGTGTCCTGAATGCAATGTCCCTCTTATCGCCCGTACATGCGGATGCGGCACCAGAGGAGAAGAGCTGCCGCTTCTCAAACCATATGATGTCAGGCCTGCGCTGTCACATGATAGAAACCTGATACTGGATCTCCTGAAGAAACGCTTTGGCATAGAACGCCTTCCGGAGATCATTCTCTTCAATAAAACCGGCGGTCTCGACAGAAATGATCTGATTATTATGAATGGTCGAAGGTTCGGATGGCTGACCTTTGATCCTTTTACCCGTGAATATTCCATCGAGATTACATCCGAGGGTCTTGCCACGGTCCTGGATCAGATCCGGGACGGCGTTGTGGATATCACCGATGAAGTGAAGAAGGGGGGCAAACGACGTATTGGCGGGAAAAAAATTTCCATTCCCTGTGATATCGATGACGGTCCCGTCATTTTGAAATCCGGACTCCTCTATGGCACAGGAATATATAACAGCGGAACCCTCCGTGTCAAAAAGATTGGCCCTGTCGAACCGGAATCATGGAAGAATCCTTCATGGGAGGATGCAATCAGGTGCAATAAACCCCACCTGAAGAACCTGGAACGACACGCCATCAGATTCATCAAATACCACCGGAATGACAGACAGACATGTAATGTCTCCTTCTCCGGGGGTAAGGATTCGACCGTTGTTCATGAACTTGCCAGACGGGCAGGAGTTACAGAGAGCTATTTTGTTGACACCGGCATGGAATTTCCGGAGACTGTACAATTTGTCCGCGAAACTGACATACCGACCATACTCTCGGGGCCGGATTTTCAAAAGGGGCTGGAGATCCACGGTCTTCCTAAGAAAGACAGCAGATGGTGCTGTGAATATCTGAAGCTTGAGCCGGTGAGCAGATGGCTCCAGACGCGGGGCCCATGTGTAACAGTACAGGGAAACCGCTGGTATGAATCCTTTGCACGTTCTACCCTTCCCGGGGCGATTGAGAATCCGTTCAATCCGAATCAGCTTAACATATCACCTATCCGGGCTTGGAGAGCCCTTGAGGTATTTCTTTATATCTGGTGGAGGGAACTTCCGGTCAACCCACTTTATGAACAGGGTCTCGAACGGGTCGGATGCTGGATGTGTCCTGCGATGCTGGAGGCAGAAACAGGAATTGCACGGGAAAAACTTCCGGAAAAATACCAGAAATGGGATACAATGTTAAGGAAATATGGAGGGAGGGAAGGCATGACCGAAGATGCGCTTCGCTGTGGATTATGGCGGTGGGACACCCTCCCCCCAAAAATGGTTGAACTCGTAAAAGAGCATAAAATCAAAATTAAGCGATAATAATAGATTAAATTCTATTTATAGCTTTATTATGGCCCCATTCAAAGAATTAGAGCCAAATTTCTCAGGAATTGGTTTGTTCTTTGGACAATAATTATATAGAACCACTAACCATTAATTATGTATACCTTTTACACAACGCCACACGGCAGGTTGGAATATGACGAAAGAAGAGAACACTGCAGCCGGTCCAGGACAAAAGGACCCCGATACATCCAAAGAATCCCCGGTCAAACAGAATTCGGGCCAGGATCTCAATGAAGGAGTCCCTTCCGCGACTGAACTCGAAACGCTTCAAACCGAGAATGCAGTGCTACAGGATCGCTACCTTCGTCTTGCCGCCGACTTTGAAAACTATCGCAGGCGCATGACAAAGGAAGTATCCGAACGATCGTTTCGTGCCACTGAAGAATTTGCGGTTGAAATCCTTGATATCGTGGACAATATGGAACGTGCATTGGCAATCGAGGATACGCAAAATATCAGGGAAGGTCTCGAGCAGATTTACAAACTTCTGAGTAATGTTCTCAACCGGTATGAGATAACCCCTCTTGAATGCGTGAACAAACCCTTTGATCCCGAAACTCAGGAAGCAATTGCCTATATCCCTTCAGAAAAAGATGAAGGGACGGTTATTGACGAAGTGGTAAAGGGGTATCGCATGAAGGATCGGGTTATCAGATGTGCCCGTGTAGCCGTTTCGCAAGGAAAACCAAAGGAGGAATAACATGGCATCTGAAAAAATTCTCGGAATTGATCTTGGAACCACCAACTCATGTATGTCAATCATGGAAGGAGGAAAGGCTGTCGTAATCCCGAATGCGGAAGGTGGCAGAACGACCCCCTCCGTTGTAGCATTTTCCAAGGACGGCGAACGACTGGTCGGTTCAGTCGCGAAACGTCAGGCAATTACCAACCCCCAGAAGACCATCATCTCCATAAAACGGGATATGGGAACTGACCGGAAAGTAGCAATCGACGACAAGAGCTACACTCCCCAGGAGATCTCCGCAATGATTCTCCAGAAGCTCAAGGCTGATGCGGAGGCATATCTGGGGGAAAAGATCTCCAAGGCAGTCATCACTGTTCCTGCATATTTCAATGATGCCCAGCGTCAGGCAACCAAGGATGCAGGGAAGATTGCAGGCCTGGAGGTCATGCGTATCATCAACGAACCCACCGCAAGTGCCCTTGCCTATGGCATCGACAAGGAAGAGGATGTGACAGTACTGGTGTACGATCTCGGCGGCGGCACCTTTGATGTCTCGATCCTCACTCTTGGAGATGGCGTCTTCGAGGTACAGGCAACCGCGGGAGACAACCATCTCGGCGGAGATGATTTCGACCAGAGAGTTCTCGATCACCTCGTCGAGGAGTTCAAAAAGAAGGAAGGCATCGACCTGAAAAATGATGTCATGGCGATGCAGCGCCTTCGTGATGCTGCCGAAAACGCCAAAAAGGAGCTCTCGACGGTCCAGAAGACGAATATAAACCTCCCATACATCACCACCGATTCCTCCGGTCCAAAATTCCTCGACATAGACCTCACACGGGCCAAATTCGAACAGCTCATCGAGGATCTCGTCGACAGGACCATCGGCCCGGTCAAACAGGCACTTGACGATGCCGGCATCAAGGCATCCGGAATCGACCATGTCCTTCTCGTCGGTGGTTCGACTCGTGTCCCGATGGTCCAGGAGAAGATCAAGGCAGTCCTCCACAAGGATGCAGACAAGGGTATCAACCCGGACGAATGCGTTGCCATCGGTGCGGCAATCCAGGGAGGAGTCCTTTCCGGGGAGGCAAAGGACGTTGTTCTTCTGGATGTTACGCCGCTGACCCTTTCCATCGAGACCCTTGGCGGCATCGCGACCAAACTGATTGAAAGGAATACAACGATTCCTACCCGCAAGAGCCAGATCTTCACGACGGCAGCTGACAATCAGACATCTGTCGAAATCCATGTCATCCAGGGAGAACGCGCTCTCGCGAAAGACAACTTCACCCTCGGCAAGTTCCAGCTCACCGGCATTCCACCGGCACCACGCGGCATTCCCCAGATAGAAGTCGGCTTTGATATCGATGCAAATGGTATCATCAATGTCTCTGCAAAGGATCTCGGCAGCGGCAATGAACAGGCAATCACCATCTCCGGCAACAAGCGCCTCTCCGAGAAGGAGATTGAGGAGATGGTGAACAAAGCCAAGCAGTATGAGGAAGAAGACCAGAAGAACCGCGAAGAGATAGAAATTCGCAATACTGCCGACACTGCTGTCTTCTCTGCAGAAAAACTGGTCAGGGAATCGGCCGACAAGATCAGCGAAGAGGAAAAGAAGAAGATCGAGGAAGCTGCCGAAGAGGTCAAAACGGCCATTGAGGGCGACGACATCGAGGCAATCAAGACAGCAACCGAATCCCTGACAGAGGCCGTCTATGCCGTAACGGTCAAACTCTATCAGGAGGCTGCTGCCCAGGCTCAGTCGGAGGGCGGGGCCGAACAGGCATCTGCCTCAGCAAGTGAAGATGATGTCGTCGATGCGGAATACGAAGTAAAGGGCGACAACAAGAAGGAATAAACCGGTGCGAAGAATGGGTGGGAAAAACTACTATGACATCCTTAATGTCCCAAAGAATGCGGACCAGAGTGAGATAAAGAAGGCCTACCGGACCCTCACAAAAAAGTACCACCCTGATATCAGCAAGGAGGAGAACGCAGAAGAGAAATTCAAAGAGATCAACGAGGCCTACAGCGTCCTCTCCGACCAACAGAAGCGGGCCCAGTATGACCAGTTTGGCCACGAGGCGTACACGAATGCCTCCAAGGGCTCCTACCAGGGCGGAGGGGGATATGGAGGCGGCTTTAACGCCGACTTTGGTGGTTTCGGAGATATCTTTGACTCCTTCTTCGGTGGTGGACGATCCGCACGGCGCGGCCCGCAACCCGGTGCGGATCTCCTGATGAGGATACAGGTCACCCTAAAGGATGCAGTCTTCGGCGTCGACCGCGACATTGAGGTCATGCACAACGAACCCTGTTCGCATTGCGACGGAACAGGGAGTGAGAACAAAAAGACGAAAGTCTGTCCCCGATGTGGCGGCAGTGGACAGGAACGTCGGGCAAACAATACCCCCTTCGGACAGTTTGTCAGCATGACGACCTGCTCTATGTGCAATGGAAGTGGACGGCTCCCTGAAGAGCGGTGCACTGTCTGTAAGGGAACCGGCCATGAACGGGTAAAACGGACGATTACCGTCAATATCCCTGCAGGAATCGAATCCGGAATGCGGCTCAGAATGGAGGGATATGGAGAGGCCGGCGATCCGGGGGCACCCAATGGAGATCTCTTCATCGAAATTCAGGTCATCCCGGATAAAAAATTCACCCGTGTTGGTGACAATCTCGAGATGACCGTAGAGATCAGCCCGGCGCAGGCGGTGATTGGGACACGCATACTCATCAGGACCATCGATGACCGTGAGGTCGAGCTGAAAGTCCCTCCGGGAGTGCAGTACAACACCGCATTGAAAATTCCGGGAGAAGGAATACGCAGACGGGGCAGGCCCGGAGACCTTCTTGTCAGGACAAAGATTGTCATTCCAAAGCATCTCTCAGGTGAGGAGAAAGATCTGTATACCAAGATTCTGGATATCGAGGGACACTCAAAAAAAGAGGGATCCAAAGGGTTCTTCCAGGATCTGAAGGACAAGATGAAATAATCAGATATACCTCCTCTCTCTTTTCCGGTTTTTCCGGATATTGTACCCAATAAAGGTCCATCCGCCTGACCAGGAAAACAGGGCATACTGAGTATTTGAAGGCAATTGAAGAGAATTCGTTCGAAGGCATCCTCCTTCGTCCCTGAAAATATCCAGAATCAGACACCAATATCAAATCCAAAATATTTATTCATGATAATTCTCCCGGAAACCTGCAAATTTGACGCATATTAATGGGTGGCCCACCATCATCATCTGAATTGGGAGGTCTTCCGGATACGGACTCTTTTTATCAATTGGAATTCTACCCATAACCTGAATTTCATTCATGAACGAGGAGAACTCCACAGGTTCGCCGGGGAAAACGCAGTATTCTGTTCCCTTCCGTCCGGCGACCCGGGCAGCCTGCGGGGAAGAGGACGATAATGCGATATATATTTGAACTATCTGGTGAACACCCCGAAATTCCATTCGCAGAACTGGAGTGCATGGGGTATGTCACTTGGCGTGACACACAGACTGCAGTTGTTGAGACCGATAGTCCCGAAGCCGGGTCCAGACTTGCGTATACCCATATTGTTATGGAATGGCTTGGGGAGTGCGAACCGGAATATGCGGAGATCAAAGAGTTAGTACAATCCTGCCATATCTCCACGGAAAAGACCTATGCCGCAAGGGTGAAGAAAATGCAGGATGCCGACATCCCGGAATCCCAGCTTGAACTGGAACGAATGGTCGGGTCCTGTGTTCAGGGCACCGTTTCATTGCATGACCCCGAGGAGATCTATCGTCTCATAGTCACTGCCCGCCGGTGCTATTTTGGGAAAGTACTCTATTCGATTGATCGTGGTTCATTCGGGTATAGAAATCCGATGCGACGAGCCTTTTTCCATCCGGGAGTAATGATGCCGATTCTGGCCAGAGGGCTTGTCAATCTCGCCATGGTCCGGGACGGCGACCTCCTCTATGATCCGTTCTGTGGAACCGGGGGAGTCCTCCTCGAAGGAGAAATGATTGGTGCAAAAGTACTGGGAAGTGATATGGATAGGACGATGCTCAGGGGATGCAGGGAGAACCTTCCCTCCGCACAGCTATTTCAGGCGGATGCCACAGTATTGCCTATAGGCAACGATGCGATCGACGCTGTTGTCACCGACCTCCCATACGGACAGTCCGTCTGTATCATGGCTGAAAGTATGGAGCATCTCTACTCAAGGTCTCTCACGGAAATACGTCGCATCCTCAAACCTGGTGGACGTGCGATTGTGGTAACGCATGTGGATATAGACACCCTGGCAGCAGAGTATTTTACCATTATTGCATCCTATCGCCAGCGAGTGCACAAGAGCCTCACACGAAGGATCCTGGTTCTTTCCTGATTGGGAAATGATCCCAAAGCATAGTGATATAGTCCTTCAATAGAAAACATTGGGCATCCGCCGCTGATGAAGTGGCAGATGAACGGCAGGAACAGGGAAAAGACCGGATTCCTGCGTGAGTGTGCACAATATGAATACAATTTCATGGATAAAAAAACGATTTCAACGCCATACCCCTGACCGGGAAAGTGCAAAAAAGGCGATCCGACACCTGAAAAAAACCGAGAAAAAACAGCTTTTCAGTGATGAACTCTCTCAGATGCGGGCTGCAGAAGGACGGTGGTACGAATCGCTGATCTATGAGATCATGCTGGACATTGCCATGGAATCCGACAATATCTCGGGCATTGTCCGGAAAGGAGCTGATGCCCCATTCCCTCCGATTGAAGTGAAAATGGGTCAGAACGGCCTTTTTTACTCGAACAGAGGGGATATCAACATACGGGGAAATGGTCAGGATATCGCAGAAGTCGATCTCCTGTTCACAGCCGGTGACGGAAGAATCGGATTTGCCGAGATCGTCACCTCAGGTTCCGATCTCAGAGAACTCGAGGAAGAGGTGCACTATAAAAAGAGTTTGCTCGGGTACCTGTATGGGCAGCCATCAGTACCTTTCATTCTCTTCTCATCGGTTGACATATCACGATCCTCCGTCATCCGGCGACTGGTCAAAGAAACGGAGAGTGTTCTCATCATGACCAGTTCGTGTGAAGAACTGAAATTGCTCCTGAAAAGGGCATCGATAAAAGGGATACCTCGCCAGCCGATTCGACACCCCAAGCTTATTGACCTTTCCGTTCTCCAGCCGCGCAGGCCTTTCAATTACAAAAATATCCATGATCGCCGTCGCGATCGACTCATGAAGGAGATGATGAAACGAAAAAGTCCGGATGATTTTATCAAAAAGGACGACATGCCGCCCATTGTCAAAAAAATTCTTTTCGGAGCGGTAAATGAATCCGCCTCACAGGCTCTGTGGGAAGGAAGAAGTTTCAAAATCAAAGAGAAACGCTACACCTATGAAGAGATTTCAAAGGAATTTACAAAGATTGTCCTCGCCATTGATCTTCCGGCGTATGAACCTGTCATTTACCTGAGGTCAAAGAAGAAAAAGGAATACCTGAAAGTTGTCGTACGGAAGTCAGGCGGGTTCCGCGTGGAAAGTAAAAGAACGCCCAGAATGACAGGATTTTTTCTCTGGCTGGAAATACTCAAGCCATCACTGGGAGCGGATGTTGCAGAAAGGTATGCTGAAATATTCCTCCAGAATGCCTGAATCCTCTTCAGGTCTCACTGAAGCCTTACTGTCGTTGCGGGGAAAAAAAGGATTGGAAATTACTCGTGAGAACATTCGTGGTGCCCATCTTCGTGATGACACATGCTCTCGCCCTGCGTGATTGAACCGCTGATAAACAATGCTGGAATATCCTCAACAGGACCTTCGACACCAAGGAGAACTTCGATTCCCTGTTCACAGAAAAGGTCCACGGCACGCGGCCCCATGCCGCCTGCAATAACGTGGGTAACTCCATGCCCGGCGAGAAATGCGGGGAGGGCTCCGGGGGTATGGCCGGGACTTCTGACCATTTCATTACTCACAATCGTTCCGTTCTCTATCGTCACAAGAGTGTATTCTGAACAATGCCCAAAGTGTGCGGAGACATATCCACTCTCTGTCGCGATTCCAAGACGTACAGAATTATCCGCCATTGTTTCACCAGCGCCCCTGACGACGACCGCCAAATCCACCACACCGGCCTCTCCCGCATCCACGGGGGCGCCCGCCGCGACCGACACCGTATATCACCGGCGTTCCTTCCGGAGTATTTCCATTTTCCTTTACAATTCCTTCCGGACTGCAGGTACCCAGACCCCGTCCGGTCATTGGTCCAAGTCCACGTGGACCGGTTCTGTCAAACCCTGGCATAGATATCACTGATTCGCCAATAATTACACATATGCGTAAAAATTAATAAATATATTTATTGAGGCACTTATTTCGTATCGTCTGAAGAGGGGTGGATGTCATCATCCACACATTGCTGAAGACAACACGGTTCTTGTGAAGTGGCCAGTTCGCATCCCTGAATGACGATACGTTTCCCATTCACAAGCGCGTCGGCGATCTTTCTGCGGCCGTCATGAAGATCGCGCCAGAGCGTCTTTCTGGACACGCCCATAAACATCGCCGCACTCTCCTGATCATGCCCAAGAAGGTCCACCAGCCGAATCGCTTCCAGTTCCTCCGGATGTAATGGAATGGTGCCTCCTTCGTCGTCAGGATTGCAGCATGGCTGGTAACAGCGCCATAAACCTTCTCGCTGCATAAGGCGCCGTTTTCTCGGTCTTCCACGTCTCGGTCCTGCGGGGTCTCCCGGTTCATTACATCCTCTCATTTATCCCTTCTAGATCTGCGGTCTGCGTCCAGATAGTCTTAATGGCCTGTGCGGCAGGACAATCAAAGGCGGTCACAGGTTTTCCTTCACGAACCGCCTCCGTAACACAATCATCAAAGGGGATAGTACCAACCAGTGGGATCTTCTCCGATACAAACCAGTCCAAAATCATCCCTGTTGCTTTCTCCGACAGATCAAACTTATTTATCACCCCATATAACCGGGGACCAAACTGGCGACATACCCTGACAAGACGTTCAAGATCATGAAGGGACGACACGGACGGTTCGGCAACAAGAATACATACATCCACACCACTGACCGCTGATATCAGCGGACACCCAATCCCCGGTGGCCCATCGATAAGAAGTATGCCGGCACCATCAGCCTGTGAGATGGCCTGCTTTTTCACCTCATGGACCAGAAGCCCCGTTGTGCCGGACCCGGGATTGAGCCTGGCGTGTGAGAGAAGACCATACCGGGTCCGTGAAAGATAGAGATCTCCATTCTGAATTTTCTCCATACGGGGCGCATTAGTCGGGCATACCATGGTGCATACCGCGCATCCCTCACACCGGATGGGATCGACGGTCCAGACGCCGTTCTTCTCATGAATGGCATCGAACCGGCATGCATCCTCACAGAGGCCACACCCGGTGCAGAGTGTTGCATCAATCCTTGAGCTTTCCATTCCATAGAACGACCCGGTAGTGATCACTTCAGCGTCGAGAAGCAACGCAAGATTTGCCGCATCAACATCTGCATCGGCCGTTATCAGGGGTTCACTGATGAGCGTTGCCAGGGCAGCAGTCAGCATGGTCTTGCCGGTGCCGCCTTTCCCGCTCAGAACAGCAATCTGGATCATTCCGCGGCCCTCCTGCAGTTGCAGGCCTCCTCAAAGAGACGGGAAAACGTATCCTGCCACTCCAGACTGTGTCGGACAATTAGGTCGCCTTCACCCTGCACCCGTGCCCATTCACGGGAATACGGGATGCGGAGCAATAACGGTAATTTCCTCTGGTCACAGAATGCTACGATATCTTCATCTCTCCCATCACTTTTATTGATCACAACACATGCCGGCACTCCAAGTTGCTCCGCCACATCGGCAGCAATGGCAAGGTCATGCAGCCCAAACGGCGTCGGTTCCGTGACGAGAATGCAGACATCGGCGCCATGCAGGGTCTCGATAACCGGACAGGCGGTTCCCGGAGGGCCATCAATGATCACATTCTCATCCTTTCCTACAGAATTCTTGACTGCGGAAATAATCGCAGGTACCGCCACCTCACCCTCATTAAGGCGGCCTGTCACAATTTTCAGTGAGGAGGATGGCTTTCGTACCTCAATTGTACCAATCTTTCGGGGGGTTTCGGATATTGCATGTTCAGGACAGACAAGCATACATCCACCGCAGGAATGACACAGCGAGGGATTGAAAAACACCCTGTCCTGCATCACAACAAGGGCGCCATACCGGCAGAAATCAGCACATTGTCCACACAGGGTACATGCATCACGGTCCACCACCGGATTTGCTACACATACGGGGGATTCATCGTACTCAGACGGAAGAAAAAGGTGTACATTCGGTTCTTCCACATCACAGTCCGCCAGAGTTGTCTCCACCGTTTGTGAGAGACAATAGGCAATATTTGCAGCAAGCATGGTCTTCCCTGTTCCACCCTTGCCGCTGGCAATCACAAGTTGAACCACGGCCGACACTCACTGAATGGAAGGAAGGGTCCCTGCACGGTACTTCCCGAGCGCATCTTCAACCGGAACACCCTGCTCACAGGTGTAGATTGTTATGCCGGAATCCCTCAGGGCTGCAAGGGCATTGCCGCCGACCTGTCCGGTGATAACCGCCTTTACATCATTGTTCACGAGAAGCTGCACCACCTTGGGACCCACTCCTCCCGCACCATCTGCGAAGGGATTGTCGAGGATCTGCTCCTCTCCCGACTCTTCGTCACGAATGAGTATCTGGGGGGTGCGCCCAAAACGTTGTTCTACTGTCGCTCCAGATTCCGAGTCCCGGATACTTACTGCAATCTTCATAATGTTCAGGTTATAATTACGCAAATGCGTATAAATATATTAACTTTCTGTCAGTTTTCAACTCAACCAGATTTGTTGGATGAAGCAAGGCCACATATCGATAGGAAATTCTTCACCACCCATTCATTCCTCACCTCCGGATGAAACATCACCCCATAGAACGGCCGGGATTGATGTTTCACCGCCTGAATGCATCTGTCGGACTCTGCGAGTATGGTGAACCCATCCCCCGGTGATGGTGCATACTTGTGCAGCTCATAGGCCTCATATTCACAGGTATCGATGAAATCATTCCGGCCGGTGGATCGTATGGACACCATACCGATCTCAGTCTTCTCTTCAAGATGCCCCCCAAAGGCAAGTGACAAGGCCTGAAAACCGGCACAAATTCCCAAAACAGGAATGTCACACGAGAGAAGCCATTGAAAAGAACCGGAATTAAGCGAAAAGGAATTATCACAGAGAGGCGTCCCGCACATAATAACGCCCATAATATTCGGATCATCATCCATGGAAAAATCAGAATAATGGACCGAAATACAGGCAACTCCCTCCTTATGAATAATTTCCATAATCGGGGCAACAAACTCATACCACCCAAGCGAGTGTTTTTTCCCGGAAAGGTCGAGACAGATAATCATTTCTCTATCAGCTCCGCACCGGTGATCATGTATCTCCCATTATAATTTGCATATCTCGTCTCTGAAGAAGTAATCCCGATGCGTCTGGAAAAGAACGGCGCATCGGTCACAAGAGTTTCGAGTTCTCCACCTTCACCCGTCAGTGAGATTTGCCACTTCTCCGAGAGACGTTGTAACTCCGTAATCATTTCAGTATCGAGCCGCCGTCCCAGCCACGATGCATCAAAGGGAGCGGAGAATACACCTGAAATAATGACCTCAAATCCACCCTCTACGAGTTCCTTCAGATATCGTTCCTGGTTGACATGCCAGAGAGGATTGTAGCAGCAGAGATCGAGATCATTGCAGATATGCTGAATGCGTGTGGCCTGATACACCGATAATATCGCCCCGGTGACGATGCCATCGATGCCATAACAATCCCGGGCGGTGACGATTGCATCCTTCAAATCGGCAAGCTCCTTTTCCTCCTCACCGCTGGTGATGTGTTCGACGAGAGGAAGCCCCGCAGCCTGTGCCTGCATGGACGTCAGATGTATGTTCGGAGTGTGAAACATGTAGCTCTCATCGTTTCTCGACTTGAGAGTAATGAGGCACGATACTGATTCAATCTGCATTGCCCTCCAGCACGCGAAGACGGAATCCTTCCCTCCGGAAAACAAAACTCCCATATTCATATGCTCACCTCGTCACCAGAATTCCATCTATACTGTAGAGGCGATGCACGATAAAATTCCCCGCTCCGGGCCACCTGCCAAGATACGGCAGGCACCCCCAACATCATCCAATGATCTCTTTCAACGGCAGCAACCATGATCATCATACCGCCCGTCTAATCGTCGAACATCCTCTGCCTCCCCTGAAAACGCGCAGAATCTGCGTTCACACCCGCATATCAGTATTCTGAATATTCTGGCCAGATATCCATTCCAACATTTGAAACGGGATTATGCTATTGTATATTTACCACCAAGAGTTATTCTGGTTATCAATTGATAAATAAACCATAAATTGAAAATTTTTCTTCAATTCAGCACCATTTTTTGTATAAATGCGGAAAGAAATTTTTCCCAAGATATTT
This sequence comes from Methanovulcanius yangii, assembly GCF_018687785.1. Lineage (NCBI taxonomy): Archaea > Methanobacteriati > Methanobacteriota > Methanomicrobia > Methanomicrobiales > Methanomicrobiaceae > Methanovulcanius > Methanovulcanius yangii. Next base: position 441,289 of record NZ_LTBL01000001.1, on the reverse strand, counting down.
AGCTGAAAGCAACAGAATACTCAAAATAACCCACATTCCAGGGGCGACCGTTGGAAGTGGATGGTGAAAGAATTGGTACGAAGAACGAATGCATCACTACTTGCAGGTATGGGACTCAGCGTTATGATACTGCTCGCAATCAGCGGAGCCGGTATGGCGGCCCAGCCCTCGGGCGTGATTCAGGAGGCACCGCTCAACCCGGCATTTTCCGAGGCTGTCGGTAATGTCCCGGATTTTGTCCTGACAAACGTCCACCCGGGAGCAAACGGGAACGGACACGGGATACCTTCGGGGGTCATTCCCTCTCCGATCGACCGCTCCTATCTGAAGGGGAAGAACATCGAGTCAATCGCATCGGTGGAGCCAACCGCTGATGAATCAGGCCCGGCAACGCTGGAATCCGACACAGGAGATTATTATTACGACCTCCGCGATCATGGATTGGTAACTACTGTTAAGAACCAGGGGAACCTCGGGACCTGCTGGGCCTTTGCCACGTACGGGAGCCTGGAATCGGTCCTTCTCCCCAGGGAATCATGGGACTTTTCGGAAAGCAACCTGGCAAATACCCATGGATTCGATTGGGGTCCTGCCTCCGGAGGTAATATGGATATGTCCACCGCATACCTCGTCCGGTGGTCAGGACCTATAGCGGAAGCGGATGAACCGTATTATACCTCCACCTATAATGAGAACCTGCCACAGCAGAAGAATGTCCAGGAAGTCCTCTTCATCCCCGGACGGTCGGGACCGCTCGACAATGACAACCTGAAGTGGGCAATCGAAAACTATGGAGGAGTGTATTCTACTATTTACTGGGACCAGTATGATCCTGCCGACTACAGTCCTCAGACATACTCATTCTATAACCCGGACAATTCCGAGAGCAACCACGCCATCACTCTTGTCGGATGGGATGACAGTTACAGCAGAACGCTGTTTGAGAAGACTCCTGCAGGCGACGGTGCATTCATTGCAAAGAATTCGTGGGGCCCGTACTGGGGTGACGGAGGATATTTCTATATTTCCTATTATGACCCCCAGATTGGAACGTCGAATGCCGTCTTTACGGCAGAACCGCTGGACACCTACACCGGCATCTACCAGTACGATCCGTTAGGACAGGTAAGCTCGTTCGGTTATGGAACCACGACGGCCTGGTTTGCCAACGTCTTCACCGCGAAAGCAGGGGAAGACCTGAGCGCAGTCGGATTCTACACGAACGATGTGGACTGCCGGTATGAAGTCTACGTCTACACCGACCCCTCAAATGGTCCGATAAATTCTGCAGGGGCAGTGTCGACAACGAGCGGTACGATTGGTATTCCGGGATATCACACCGTTGACCTCACTACTCCCGCATCCCTTGCCGCAGGCCAGGACTTCTCGGTGGTGGTAAAGATGACAACAACGGATTACACGTTCCCCGTTGCCTTTGAGTTCCCGTGGTCAGGATATTCAGGCGGGGCAACCGCCAACGCCGGCGAAAGTTACTATGGACCGGATGGCAGCCATTGGTATGATTTGACAGGTTATCGGGCAAACGCAAACGTCTGCCTCAAGGCCTATACGGTTCAGGCGGGCGGCAACTACGTCCCGCAGGCATTTGACGACCAGTATGCCACGGATGAGAACACTGCACTCGTCATATCCGCTCCGGGAATCCTCGCCAACGATTACGACCCGAATGGCGATAGCCTCACGGCGATTCTTGTAACCGATGTCATCCATGGCGACCTTTCCATGCAGACAGACGGATCGTTCGGCTATCTGCCGTCAACCGGATTTACCGGGACCGATGTGTTCACCTACCGGGCATTTGATGGCGAACTCTGGAGCGCTGCCACGGAGGTTACGATTGCCGTCAATGAGGTGAACTCTGCACCCACCGCGAGTCCCGATGGCTACACGACGAAAGAGGATACCGTATTACATGTCGTGGTACCGGGTGTTCTCGGCAATGATGTGGACACCGATGATGATACCCTCAGCGCTGTGCTTTCCACCCTTCCAAACCACGGCACTCTCGTGTTGAATGCGGACGGATCGTTCACCTATACCCCCGGTGCTGATTATTATGGTGCGGACTCATTTACGTACCGTGCCTATGACGGGCGGGCCCTGAGTAGTGCCGTGACAGTCTCTCTCGGCATAGCAGCGGTGAACGATGCCCCCATTGCACAGGATGATGTGGCGACGACGACGCCAGGTGTGGGGATTAGTATCGATGTCCTCGCAAACGACGATGATGTGGATGGCGATGCCCTTACCATCAACAGCGTCGGTATTCCATCACACGGAACCACCGCTCTCAGCGGCACTGCCGTTATCTATACCCCCGTTGACGCAACCTATTCCGGCGAAGACAGTTTCACCTACACCGTCAGTGACAACAACGGCGGCTTAGATTCGGCAACGGTCATTATCACTATCAACAAACCTGCCATCGCCCCTGTCGCCAGCTTTGACTGCTCGGCAACAACCATCCTCGTGAGGGATACGGTACGGTTTACCGACACTTCGACAAATGAACCTGACTCATGGTACTGGACCTTCGGGGATGGTTTGACGTCAACGGAGCAAAATCCGGTGCATCAGTACAAAAAGCCGGGCACCTACAGCGTGAGCCTCACCGTAAGCAATGACGCCGGTTCCAGCAAAAAGACCATGGACATCACCGTGTTGAAATTTGCCCTGACACCAACACCCACTCCTGAACCGACCCCTGAAAATGATATTACGGCTGATTTCAGCGCCGACGTCACCAGCGGGAGCCTGCCTCTGACCATCGCATTTGCCGGCCAGTCCACCGGCAACCCTTTGAGCTATAAATGGGACTTTGGCGACGGAACCCCTACATCTGGCGAGAAGGATCCGGTTCACACTTATATCTCAAAGGGATTCTACACCGTAACGCTTACGGTGTGGGGTGAGGACGGTAGCAGTGACACAGTGGTGAAAAAACGTTTCATCAAGGCCCTTCCCTGAAGGGAAAATAATATCCATCTCTTTTCTCCCCGCCTGAATTCTCACGGAGGGTGAGGGCTGTCGCTATCGACGTCCCGATACACATATTCTGATTTGAGAAGGATCCAAAGGTACCGTCTTCGATGGGAAAGGAGCGCATACAGCCTGAGGATTCGCGCAATATCAGCTCATTCCCACGATGGTATTATGGAGAATATCCAGCGTGGAGCCAAGGGCACGGCCCGCATCGCGGAGATGATGATATATCTCCCTTCTTCTGAGAGCATCCATGGCATCCTCGGTATGCAGGAGATCCGCCATGCTGAGAATATAGATATTCTCGATCTCACGCGTATGATCCCGTGCCCTTCTGATACTATCCTCCACCTTTGACTTGTCGGATTTCATGACCCGGATACCATCTGCCAGATTCTGGGTCCCAAGATAGAGCGCCTTTGCCATCGACAAAATCGGCTCATCGGGACATACACCAAAAGCATGCATCTCCCGGGCCGTTTCGATGGAAAAGTTCAGGATATAGTCCATTCGGCGGGACAATCCATAGATATCCTGGCGATCAAACGGTGTTGAAAAAGAACTTATCAGAATCTCCTCCATTTCATGCCGCATGGTGTCGACCTCCTCCTCGATCGTTTGAAGATTTACCGGCTCGTCATGAGGGGTTTTCTTCAGCCAGTACACGAGCGTGCACACGCCTTCGAGTGTCCGGTTCGCCTGATCGACAAGCATCTGTTCGAAATCGTACTGCCGGGGAAACAGTGAACTGAAGATACCTTTTTTCTTCCCTGTTCCCTTCGCTTCATAGTCGCTTTTCACCATATCTCACACTCCCGGAAGATTGAATACGATGCCATACAGGAACCCGGACACTAATGCCGTCGCCGGAATTGTAACGAACATTGCGGCAACCACATCCTTTCCCACGAACCAATGGACTTTCCTTGGATTTTCAGCTGCACCTACCCCGAGAATCGACGATGAGATGATCTGGTTCGACGACACAGGGGCGCCCGCGAGGGTAGATATCCATATGGATGCACCGGAAAACACCTGCGAATCGAATGAATGAATGGGCTCGATCCTGAATATTCTGTTGCCGAGGGTATTCATGATACGCCACCCGCCCCCTATCGTACCAAGGGCCATAAGCACTGCACAGACCACCCTGGCCCAGTCCGGAATGGTGACAGATGCCGACTGACCGGCGGCAAACAGGGCAAGAGCAATGATGCCCAGCTGTTTTTGGGAATCGTTTGCACCATGGCCAAACCCGATTGCTCCTGCCGTCATCCAGTTCAATTCCATGATCCGGCTATTGATGGATCTTTTTGAATTCCTCAATAAAATACCGGCTGCCTTATGCAGACAATAGCTACCGGCAAATCCGATAATCACTGACAACACGAGAAAGACCAGAACCTTTACGATACCGGCCAGTTCATGCGGCGGGAAAATGATGTCTGTCACTCCCCAGTAGACCCCTCCAATGCCTGCCGCTGCAATTCCGGCACCAACGATGCCACCGATAAGCGCATGTGTCGATGAGGAGGGAAGGCCGTATTTCCAGGTCAGGATGTTCCACGCCGTTGCTACGATCATCGCAATGAGGAGGACTTGCACCGTCTCCCCTCCAGAAACCGTTGTCAGAAGACCAGAAAGCGTAAAAGCCACAGCCGTACCTCCCAATAGTGCCCCCAGACATACCATCGCAGCAACAAAAACGATTGCCTGCCGTGGCTGGGCCGAACGGGAGGTGATAAACGTCGCAGCAATCGGAGCGGCATCCTGAAATCCGTTGGTGAAGGTGAAGATGAAGGCGATTACTATGGTAAGAATTGCAATCTCAAGCACGCTCAGCCACCTTCAAATTCCCGTTTGATGCGATCACGCCGTCCTTATTCAGACGCTGTTCCCTCCGCCATATTCGTATTGACCATTAAAATACATATGCCCCTCACCAAATTGCATGCAATACCGCGGATTTCCTCATGGGTCACTGTATTAGCCCATTATATAGAAAGGAGGCCATGAGATCCCCGTCCCGGTACAAGGCCGGGAAACGAGTGTCGATAATATCGCTGATTTCCCTCAGGACCCTGCAGAGTACTCCACGAATTCCGGCATGCTGTAGGTGACATGCTTGGTGGGATACAGGAAAATCCCGCTCTCCCTAAGCGGGTCACAAAAGGTAATGCCGTCCGTACTTTTCTCGATCGTCGTTATGTACGAATAGTAGCGCAGCCTCCGGACTTCCGGGACATCCCAATATCTGCTCGCTTCCCGGGGAGTGATATTTGTATATTTTTCATATCTTTTTTCACCGGTAACTCCATCGAAGAGATGATACGCCTGTATGGTGTATGAAACGTCATCCTCCTTGATTATCGTCCAGTTGAGAGGGTTCATACCCGGCACCGTCTCTCCATCTGTCTGGAATGAGACGTAACATTTCATTCCGGCACTCAGAAGAATGACCACCAAAATAAGCACCATATAGGCGATTATATGTTGATTACCCACCTTTTTGATGAGAATCAATACAAGGAGGATAAGGCTTATAAGAAGGAGGAACGGATTTGGGCCGGCAAAGATTCCCGCCGTCATTTTTTCCGCTGAAAATGGGTACAGGAGAGGGATGCCCGGGTATGCAAGATAATCCAGTAATACATGCAGGATTGCTCCTCCCATGATGGCAAGGAGCACGAAAGTGGACGCATTTTCTGAAATGCCGCCCCCTATTCCCATAAAACGGCTCAGGACGAAGATTGCGGCAAAGGCAATCAGTGAGATCACGACTGCGCCGGCAAGACTATGGGTTATGCCCCCGTGGGAAAATATGTAGGACGATGGATTATCATCCGGCAACAGCTCAAAGACCACATCAATATCGGGGATAACCGCCCCAAGAACGGCAAACGGGACGAGATATGCCATACCGAGGGCAAATAGAGGAAGAGAGACGATAAAAGCATGCGTAAACGAATCCACAATTCCAGATAGATTCCAAAGGTACTAAATGGTATTGAAGTCTATCCTGCGTCAACGTGATGACTAAGAAAGCGGTGAAGGCCGCAGATATTTCATCTGATACTGCACCAATATTTGTGTGCTTATGGAATCGGAAAAGATGCTACATGTCCTGAAGGCAACCGTACTTCTTTGCATTATCGCCAATGCCGCCCTCATCTTCCCTGCGGGAGCCGTCAATGCGGGAGTCTCGGTTGCTCCGGCGGAGATCAACATAACTAATGCGACTGCCACGCTGCATATTGCATTTGAAGAGGGAAACTGGCCACGGGCTGCCGCCTATGCCGAACTCATCACAAATAATAACCCGACCAGCGGGGAAGAGATTTGGTACGAATGGGCGTATGCCCTGAGGATGATGGGAGCATATAATGAATCCCTGAAGGTGGCCGATGAAGGAATCGAACGGTACCCGAATAATCATCTCAACTACCTGAACAAGGGATATGCATACATTGCACTCGGCAACTGGCTCGAGGCGCGTAAGAATGCCGAATCGGCTCTCAGCATAAAACCGATGGAGGCAGCAGCATATAATATCATCGCACTAGGCCTTCTGGGGCAGGATGACGAAAAGAACGCCCTCATCGCCACAGAACAGGCCGTGAGCCTGGAACCGGACAATGCTGTATACCTGAATACCAAAGGAATGATCCTGATAAAAAGTGGTGATTACGGAAAAGCTGTCGATGTCCTCACCGCTGCCGTCGAGTCTTCAGAAGATAGATACGCCATCCCCTATCCGGGAGCACCGACACCTGAGCAAAACCTTAATGAAGCCCAGCGCCTCTATAACGAAACCTCAGTATCCCCCATGATGATATTCGCCGCCGCAGGATTGATACTCGTTGTGGCTGCCGGGGCGGGCCTTCTGCGGCGGCTTATCAGGAAGAGATGATGCACCTCGAAAAACCCGGTATCAGAATCCTGGGCATCGCCGAAAGTTATCGAAATAGAGAATCATCTCTTTTATGCGGCATCGTGATGCGAAGAGACCTGATCATCGATGGATGTGCCTTCTCTAAAGCAACCATCGGAGGAAAAGATGCAACAAATGCTGTTCTTGATATATGGAATACTCTTGGACGGGATGATATCAACGCCATTTTGCTGAGCGGATGTATCATCTCATGGTTTAATATCATCGATTCCGATCATATACGTGAGGTAACCGGCATACCGGTCATTGGGGTTTCCTATGAGGAATCGGATGGTCTTCATGATGACATCAGGCATCATTTTCCGGAAGATGAGGAGCGCCTCTCCTGCTATCTGAAACTGGGAGCAAGGATATCCTATCCCCTTTCCACCGGTAAAACCATCTACCTGAGGGCATGGGGAACGGATCATGGCGCAGCAGGGAGGCTCTGTAATATCTTCACCCGGCAGGGCCATGTCCCGGAGCCGGTCAGAGTCGCACGACTTGTAGCCCGCGGCGCTGACAGGTTCTATGATTACCGATAATCACTTCAATATTCAATTCCTCTTCTTCCCCGCACACCACGGCCATAGTAATGTTTAATCATAACCATCTCCGTTACCAGATCCGCATAGTCGACAATATTTGGATGAGCATACCTTCCTGTGCATATGACTTCTACATGCGGGGCCCTGTGGTCAAGCGCATCGATAACCTCTTCAATGGTCAGAAGATCATAGTGCACCGCGAGATTCACTTCATCGAGTACCACAAGATCATACGCACCTGAGACAAGAATCTCCCTGCAGATACCAAACCCTCTACGTGCTGCATGTATATCCTGCGGGTCGGGTTGTTGCCCTACAAATCGTCCACGACCGTACTGGACAATGGTAAAACCTTCCAGATATCCGGGTAGCAATAACTCGCTGGTATCTGCACCTTTAATGAATTGTGCAAAATACACTCGCTTTCCGCAAAGTACGGTACGCAGTGCCACCCCAAGCGCTGCCGTTGTCTTCCCTTTCCCGTTACCGGTGTTGACATGGACATATCCTTTCCCGGCGTGCCTACCATCTTCCGAAGTCAAAAGTGTTCCCCGCTCCCCTGTTTATGTCAGAATCTTGGGATAAACATCAGATAAGGGTATTCTTACGTTCCTGCGGAATTATGCGACATGTGTTCCGTCCGAAAAATGGAGGATATAACGCGCAGTATGATAATCCAGTCATAAACGAGCCTCTGCTGACAGGACAAATATTTCGGACTATGCAGGTCCTCAATAAAAATGGGGGGAATTTCGTTTTTCCTGTTATTATGACAGAATGATCATTTCGTCTCGATGATATGAATTACATGCCAACCGAACCGTGTCTGAATTGGGCCGACAATAGTCCCGGCTTTCCCATCGAAACAGGCCTTCTCAAAATCGGGAACCATGCATCCCCGCTCAAACCAACCGAGGTCGCCGCCATTCTGTCCGGAAGGGCAGACTGAACACTCACGTGCGATGATTGTAAAATCTTCTCCGGATTCAATTCTTTCGATGATCTTTTTGGCTTCCGTCTCGGACTTCACCAAAATGTGGGAAGCGTGCACCTGATTTGACATTACAATAATATCCGCTTCCCAGAAGGAAAAAAGCTGTTTATTGATGTAACCGGTTTGCTCCGGGAAGGAGTTCATCCGTTTATTCGATCCATCAACCAAAATGCGATGATGGTCACCACAACTGAGGCCATGAATGCCGCTGAAAAAATCCGGGAGAGATCCCCGTCACCATATTCCCGCATACAATCCCTGAACATGCGGCGATGCCAAGAGCCGGGGTAGAATTGGCCCCTGTCAATATCACTGCTTCTGATGATACCGAAGAAATTACAGACATTGAATGGTTTTAGAAATGAAATCCCCATCATTTCTTCCAACCCTCTCTCCCGGATACTCCGGATGAAGGGCATTTTGATTCCCAATCGTGCTGTCGATACATCACAAAAATCATTCCCATATATTCTCGAAAGGAATATTCCGCTATTCGCTCGATCAGGAAAATTCCCGCATCTTACTTTTTATCAATCCGATCATATCCCCATAGTATTCAACCGGCAATCGTGGACACGTGCTATGATGAAACATATCACGATAAGTTTAATAGTTCACAGCGTTAACATACAGATCATGTCGGTCGTTAACAGTGTGAACAACATACGGCTCCCCCCTTCTTCCAGAAGAGTTCTTCTCCTCCTTGAAGATGGTAAGGCCAGAACTTTCAAGGAAGTGACCGAAGAAGTGGACATTGCACCACGGACGATCAGATACGCGATTAAGAGACTGAAGGAATCCGGTTTGATTATTGAAAAATTCAATTTCAAGGATGCCCGTCAGGTTCTCTACCAGACAAAAAAGTCAATTCAATCCGAAGAAACGCAGACTGCTATGGTTGCATGAGGTGAATATGAAAAGCCCTTTCTGTGATATCGGGGTTTGCGATGAAGTTGTTCGTCAATATCTCCCGCAGGTACGTGCTGAACTTGTTTCACGTCTCGTCTGTAAAAAAGGAATTTCACAGAGAACCGTGGCAAAATATATGGGGCTTTCTCCTGCCGCCGTATCACAGTATGTCAGCAGAAAGAGGGGATGTCGCTTCATAGAAATGTCGCCGGATCTGGATGATGTGATTGAGCAATGGGCATTATCACTGATCTCGGGTGACGGTTCTGTAACCATCTGTGATATCTGTTGCTGTGTTCGCAACAATGAGATGAACAAATAATCGGACGGCACATCCGGTGCCCAAAGATATCATGGCAGACACCGCACCAGCACTAATCCACCAGCTTTTTTTCGTCAGCAATTTTGAGAACGTTGATGAGTGCCGGCTTTTAATCCGTTGAAATTGTCATGACAAAGAGACTATCCCACCATTGCGCGGGGAATTCTTCCATGACTCTCAGAGGGAGGGATAAATAACCCACCTTCATCTCATATTGGGGATGAACCGTACCTCATGCTTCCAGAGCCGTTCATTTTTACGGTAGACATCACAAGAAATTGAAACCGAGCCATTGTTTATCCCACAGGGGTCATTCTCGCTGGATCAGGATACCATAATCAATTCGATACCATTCATACATCTTTCAGAATCTGCATCAAAGACTCCGGCCCCATTGCCGGAATCCCCATGCCAACCTTTCCATCATGTCAGTGGAAAAATAACCTCAACTCCAAAAGGATAGCAATACATCAAATCTCCATGGATCTCACGACATTCAGCAATATATCATAACACAACCACAATAAGGACCCGATAAGGTGTATTGTCCGGTATGCAATACGCACCATCTGAGGACTTCTCATGAACAAGGTTTTTGCCCATCTCACCCTATGTCAAAGTACATGGACGAAGGGATTGACATTTATACCGATGGTGCCTCAAGAGGGAATCCGGGAAACGCAGCCTGGGCTTATATTGTTGTTCAAAGAGGGAATATCATTCATAAACAAGGAAAATTTATCGGAACCTGTACAAATAATCAGGCAGAATATACTGCCATCATTCACGCGCTTGAGAAGGCTCGGGAAGAAGGATGGTCTGCCATCAATATCTACTCCGACAGTCAGCTTGTGGTTCGTCAGATCAACGGAGAATACAAGGTCCGCGACAGGGGTCTTCAGGAGCGTTTCTCCCAGGTAAAAAAGCTGCTCAGTCGATTTGAATCAACTACATTTACTCACGTCCCAAGGACGAATCCATTCATCGCCATTGCCGATGCAAAATGCAATGAGATCCTTGATAATATAAATATCATCCCAATACAACGGAAGAAGTCCACCATTCCTTCATCTCCGGAAGCAAAAAACAGAATTGAATTAACTCCCATCGGGATTGTCCACTCCCCATATTCCACCCTGAGTGAAGCACCGCACCAGGGACGTCTCGAATCAGGCATATCCACCATCGAACTTTTCCCCGAGTTTGAAGAAGGTCTCGAGGGCCTTCAGGACGGAGATGAACTGATTGTCCAGTGTTGGTTTGATCGTGCTGAAAGGGAGGTGTTAACCGTCATCCCCCATGGACATACCAAACCGAGGGGGGTCTTCTCGACCAGATCACCAGCAAGACCCAACCCGTTAGCCCTGGAAGAAGTGAAACTCATCTCGCGTACCGGGCGCATCCTTCATGTCAGAGGCATAGATGCTGTTGACGGCACCCCGGTGATCGATATAAAACCAGTCATTAAGAAGGATAAAGAAAGGGATTTGCACCATTAATAGAACTTCAAGCCGCATGGATTGCAACTGGAATCCAACAGGATCCCCAATTGAAACCATGTATAAATTTATCACCGGTAAATTAGAACATTTTAGTACAATTCTGAAAAATAATTTCAGGAGAGACATAATGGCTGATAACTCTGCAAGACAGACCCCGGAATGCGATGGTAACTGTAAAAACTGCACAAGCGCGGCATCATGTGATGATCCGAAAAAGAACAATCCAATGACGGAAAAAGTGAAAATTAACGTCAAACACGTCATCTTGGTTCTTTCAGGGAAGGGGGGGGTTGGAAAAAGCACTGTTGCTGCAAACCTCGCCATGTCCCTTGCAAACAAGGGCTATAATACCGGCCTCGTAGATCTCGATATACACGGACCCAACATTCCCAAAATGCTTGGGGTCGAGGATCAGAGGCTCCAGTCATATGATGGGAAAAGGATTGAGCCCGTCCAGATAACCGGCAAACTAGGTGTCGTATCGATGGCCTTCCTCCTTCCGGAAACGTCTTCTCCTGTTGTATGGCGTGGTCCGATGAAGTTTACCGCAATCCGCCAGTTCCTCGAGGATGTAAACTGGGGGGATATGGAATACCTCATCGTCGATCTCCCCCCCGGAACCGGCGACGAGGCCCTCTCAGTTGCACAGCTTGCACCCAACATCGATGGGGCGGTTATCGTCACCACCCCGCAGGATGTTGCCGTTCTTGATTCCACCAAGGCAGTGACCTTTGTTCAACAGCTGGGTTACCCGGTGCTTGGCATTGTAGAGAATATGTCAGGAATGGTATGTCCCCACTGCGGTGAGGCGATCGACCTCTTTGGAGAAGGCGGAGGAAAGAAGGCGGCAGAAGATCTTGGTGTCCCATTCCTGGGCGCAATACCTCTGGATCCGGAGATGCGAAAGGCAGGTGACGAAGGCCGGCCATTTGTTCTCAGAAAGGCAGGGGATAAACAGCACCAGGCAACGTGGGAAAAGGTTGATGAGGTCATGGATAACATCCTCGCACAGATAAAAACGGAAAACTAATAAGACAATTCCCTAAACTCCCGGTAACGGGATTTATCCATTTTTCTGATGCCGCAGGTAATGAAAGACATAATTAATTCAGCGGCAGGAATTAGACTATGGATCTCTTGCTTATCCTTTCAGGCGGGAAGGACCCGCTTGCAATCTTCTCCGACATTGTCCCCTGTCTTGAAAACATCAACACCCTTCCCCTCGCTGTTGAACCGATCTACCATAAGGCAGTTACCCTGACGGCCGAGGATCTGGATCATCTGCATTTCGGTCTCGTCCGAATCCAGATATACGCGGATATCCACCGCTACGAAAACATCGATGAAATGCAAAAGATCAAATATGTCTCACAGATATTGGAAAAAGTGATATTCGGTATGCTCATGCTTGAATCCGAACCGATTCCATCCGATTGAACTGGAAATGTACCGTTCAATAATGCACAACTTATATCATCTCTTCATGACAGTCAGGAGTAGCGAGGGGCGCTTATGGCTGGATGGAAATGTACTGTATGTGGATATATTTACAATGAAGAAAAGGGGGAGGAGTCAATGGGGATCGCAGCGGATACCGCATTTACTGATCTCCCCTCCGACTGGACATGTCCGGTATGTGGTGCACCAAAAAGTGCATTTGAGAAAATCGACACCACCGACGTTCATGCGGACTCCGAAAAGACCGTTTCGGACGTAATTATCACTGAATTGGATAAATGGGGAGTGCGATATGTTTTCGGCCTTCCAGGTACATCTTCACTCGGTCTGGTGGATGCCCTGCGAAAAAATGATTCACTCAGATATATCGTTGTACGACATGAGGAGAATGCTGCAATGGCGGCATCCGCCTATAACAAGCTGACAGGAAAGATCGCGGCGTGCCTGACGATTGCCGGTCCGGGGGCAACAAATCTTGCAACCGGTCTATACGACGCGCAGGCGGATCATGCCTCAGTGCTCTCCCTCAACGGCCAGGTTCAAATCCAGTACTCAGGACCGGGTGGATTCCAGGAGATCGATCAGGATGCCTTCTTCCGTCCCATGACTGTCTACAACAATACCATCTATGACAAGGAAAAAACAGTCATTCTTCTGACAAGGGCAATGAAATATGCAACTCTGGAACATGGGGTTGCCCAGTTGTCCATCCCAAATAACATTCAGAAACTACCCCTCAAATTAGAATATTGCAGGCGAGAATCCATTATTGCCAACCCATTCATACTTCCGGAGTCATCCCTCATCGAAAAGGCCGCTGAAAGAATCAACGCATCCGAAAATCCGGTGATCATTGCCGGATGGGGAGCCTGTGGCGCTGCTGAAGAAGTTGTACGGTTCGCATCAACCATCGCAGCACCGATTGCGACCACCTTCCGGGCCAAAGGAATTCTCCCGGAGAATCATCCCTGGAGTGTGGGGATTCTGGGATCGGTTGGGGCACCCTCAACCCGTGATCTGGTCAGGGAAGCGGATCTCCTCATCACCCTTGGGGTCGGATTTTCCACCTATACAAACGTCCCCCTCGACACCGATATAATCCAGGTGGATATCAATCCGATAAAGCTTGGAATTTCACCAAGAGCATACCCCTTGTGGGGTGAATGCTCACTGGTAACTCCTGCATTGCAGCAATTCTGCATACCACGGGAACCAGGAGGTGTGCTAAAAATAATTGCGGATATGAAGCATGACTGGAATAACCAAAGAGACCATGAAGCAGACGCATCCGCAGTTCCTGTCCGCCCCCCCTTCATCATGAAGACCCTCTCTGAGATTATTCCGGATGATGCCGTAATAACTGTGGACGTCGGTGAGAACCAATGGTGGTTCGGGCGCAATTTCCGCATGCAACACCAGCGCTTTGCAATGTCGGGTTATCTTGCGGCGATGGGCTTTGGGCTTCCGGCAGCCATTGCAGGAAAGCTCGCATACCCGGACAAAGACGTCCTCTGCATTACAGGTGACGGGGGATTTTCCATGGCGATGGCCGAATTTGTCACCGCAGTTAAATATGATCTCCCGATAGTGGTGGTCATTCTCAACAACAAGCAACTGGGAATGATCCAGGTCGAACAGATGACGGAAAATTATCCCAATTATGCCACCGAACTTCTCAATCCGGATTTTGCGGAATATGCACGTGCATGCGGAGGATTCGGCATAAAGGTAGAGAAACCAGATAAACTCAAACAAGCAGTTTCCGATGCATTCGGTTCGAAATTGCCCGCAATTGTCGATATTGCAACAGATGCCAGGAGGTTTCCCCCCTCCTAAGCCTTCAGACAGTCTTCCAGCCAGTATTTTGGGGTTGGAGGGATGGTAAAAAATTTTCCAATATTCTCCGGGTCTGGCGCCAGGTGGTCACGAACCAAATTTCACTGCCTGAAGTACCGGGAATTTCAATTTTTTCTGGTTGCATGCAACATGACAACCCGGACACGACGGGCAAGACCTTAAATTTTGAGAGACATCCCCTGATGAAATCAAGTGACTCTGGAACACCCCGTAGCAGGTCGAATTCAACGCCTCCCGGAAGAGAAGGGGATACATGATTTCGCCGTTATATATGGTATAAATAGCCCATTTTCTTACTATAATACCCTTAGTCTTTCATCACAGTAATGGTCTTAACATTCAAATAGACTAATATTCGGCTAAGTTGTATGTACAATCAGAGAAGTTTTCGATACCGAATGCATCCCGGAGATTATGTATGAAAATTGGAATTGTCGGAGGAACCGGAGAAATCGGAGAGGGCCTGGCCAGACGCCTTTCTCATAAGCACGAGGTTATTCTCGGTTCAAGGGACAGGGATCGTGCCGAGGAAACAAGCAGTTGCACAATTGACCTCCTCACAGAGAGAGGATGCAGGAATTGTTCCTGTAGCGGAGGAACAAATCAGGATGCCGTCGATGGTGGGGATGTGGTAGTTCTCTCAATCCCTTTCAAACATCTAAAATCAACGGTGGACTCGCTCTCGGGATTTGAAGATAAAATTATTATTTCTCCTATCAATCCTATCGCCCGGAATGATCATTTTAGCTATCAGCCCCCCTCTGAGGGCTCCGCAGCACTGGCCCTGAAGGCAATGCTCCCTGAAACCGCCCGTATTGTTGTCGCATTCAATAATGTGGCTGCGAATAAATGGAAACAACTCGATGAGGAACTCGAATATTCCGTTGCCGTGTGTGGTGATGACGATGCGGCCAAACACCTTGTCATGGGAATTGTGGAGGATGTTTCCCATCTCAGGGCGTTTGATGCCGGCCCCCTGTCCATGTCACCGATAATTGAGGGGATAACACCGCTCGTGTTGAATATTGCACGGTTGAACGGCATGAAGGATGTTGGAATCCAATTTAAATAACCCATTCATCGCCCCAATTTTTCTTTTAACTTATATTAACCGCATTTTTTTAAAATTAAGCTAATTATTGGACTTTTTTCGAATATATACAGAAATATAGACTATATACTAAACAAAAAGGTTTATTTACATTATCAGGAAAATGTATTCCTGTTTGGTATAACCCTACCGGTGGAGATCTATGCCGCACCCGGTCTTTGACGGTTGGGGGCACAAGGGTCCAAACAATTTCCCATAAATATTATTGCGGCACCAATAACTGCAATCAAAGGAGTTGACAATGAACCTAAGACAGCCTAATGCAAACGAGGCGGTTCACACCTCGAACCGTTCACGCAATGTAGCACCCGTATCAGGTATCTGCACACGTTGTGTCGACGGATGTAAAGGTAACTGTGAAATCTGGCTTTCATCCTTCCGCGGGCGCGAAGTACTCTACCCCGGTCCCTTCGGAGAGATCACGGCAGGCGCAGACAAAAACTATCCGGTCGATTACTCGCACCTGAACATTCACGGATATGCAGTCGGTGCAAACGGCCTTCCCGAAGGCGTGGAAGCAAACCCTGACACCGCCGTCTTCGATGATGTCAATGTAGGAACCGAATACGGCTGGGATATCAAGGTCCCGATGAAAGTACCGATCTTCACCGGTGCACTCGGTTCCACGGAAATTGCCCGTGCCAACTGGGAGCACTTTGCTGTCGGTGCGGCCATCTCCGGTATCACCCTCGTCTGTGGTGAGAACGTCTGCGGTGTTGACCCGCAGCTCAAACTCGACTCGAACCACAAAGTCGTTGAATCACCCGAAATGGATCGTAGGATCAACACCTACAAGAAGTTCCACGAAGGGTACGGAGAGATCTTAGTCCAGATGAATGTCGAGGACACGCGGCTTGGAACCGCGGAATATGTCTCTGCGAAGCACGAGCTCGAAACCCTCGAACTGAAATGGGGCCAGGGTGCAAAGTGTATCGGTGGCGAAATCAAAGTCAGTGCTCTTGAGCGGGCCCTTGAACTGAAGAGACGCGGATATATCGTCCTTCCGGACCCCACCCGGGCTGATATTCAGGCAGCATACAGGGACGGTGCAATTAAGGAATTCGAGCGCCACTCCCGTCTTGGATTCGTAAGCAAGGAAGGATTCCTCGAGGAAGTCGACCGCCTGCGCGACATTGGATTCAAGCGTGTCACACTCAAGACCGGCGCCTACTCCATGAAAGAACTTGCAATGGCAATGCGCTATTGTGCAGAGGCAAAGATCGACCTGCTCACCATTGACGGTGCACCCGGCGGCACTGGTATGAGCCCGTGGCCGATGATGAATGAATGGGGTATCCCGACGTTCTACCTCCAGTCTCTCACCTACGAATTTGCTCAGGAACTTGAGAAGAAGGGTCTGCGCGTACCCGACCTTGCGATCGCAGGAGGATTCGGCGACGAAGCAAACGCATTCAAGGCACTCGCCATGGGCGCACCGTACTTCAAGGCGGTCTGCATGGGCCGTGGCCTGATGATCCCGGGCATGGTCGGTAAGAACATCGGCAAGTGGCTCGAGAAGGGCGAACTCCCCAAGACCGTTTCCAAATACGGAACAACGGTCGAAGAGATCTTTGTCACCTACGAAGAACTCAAGGAGAAATATGGCGAGAGAATCAATGAAATCCCGCTCGGTGCTATCGGCATCTACACCTACGCCCAGCGCTTCAAGACCGGCATGCAGCAGATTATGGCAGGAAGCCGCAACTTCAGCCTCAGTTCTGTCTCCCGCAAGGACGTCTTCTCCCTTACCGAAGAAGCAGCAAAGATCTCCGGAATCCCGTATGTCATGGACTCCTACCGTTCAGAGGCATACGAGATTCTCGACGGATAATCATACACTATCCCATTCTTTTTTTCCCTCCGACATCAATGAATATCAAAAGGGTATTTTTCCAAATACAGCTCCTCTGGCATGAAATCCGATGCATTCCTTCCAACCTCTGCAAAGGAGATGAAACGTCGCGGGTGGGATAATTGCGATATCGTCATCGTCACCCCCGATGCATATATCGATCATCCTTCATTCGGGATGGCTGTACTGGGCAGGTTCCTCGAATCGCATGGATTCAGGGTGGGCATCCTGTCGCAGCCGAGATGGAAGGATTCCGATTCATTTATGGAATTCGGAAGGCCAAACCTGGCATTTGCGGTTTCCGGCGGCGCAATGGATTCAATGGTGATCAACTACACTGCAGTGGGAATTCCCCGTAAGGACGACCCGTATTGCGATGGTGCTGACCCGTACTTTTCGAAAAAGGGGGATGCAAAAAGATACAGAATACGCCCGGACAGAACAGTCCAGGTATATTGCAGCCAGATTCGTGCAGCCTGCAAAGGGACCCCCATTATTATCGGAGGCATCGAAGCATCACTCCGGCGCATTGCTCACTATGACTGGTGGTCAGACACGGTACGACGGAGCATTCTTTTTGACAGCAAGGCCGACCTTCTGATTCACGGCATGGGGGAGTATCCTCTTCTGGAGGCGGTTTCGGCGCTCCGCAATGGGGCCATCCTTGCAGATCAACAGATTCCCGGCACTGCAGTCGCCCTGAGAGGGACCGATGATCTTTCATCCCCTGTTGAACTTCCGTCCTATGAGGAAGCTCGCACGAACAAAGAATCATTTGCCAGGGCATATTGTGATTTTGAAAAATTGAACAGGAGCAGAATCATCATACAGAAACAGGACACGCGCTATCTGGTGCAGTTCCCCGCATCCCCGTTGACAACAGAGGAGCTGGATGCGGTGTATGACCTGCCATATACCCGGATGCCACATCCAAAATATCATGATGTTCCTGCCTACCGGATGATTCGTGACTCTGTTACAGCGCATCGTGGCTGTTATGGAAATTGCGCATTCTGCGCCATCACCTCCCACCAGGGTCCGGATATCGTTTCCAGAAGTAAAAATTCGATTGAACGGGAAATTCGATCGATAACAAAGGTCCCTGGTTTCGGGGGAACCATCACCGACATAGGCGGCCCATCAGCGAATATGTATGGCTCTCAATGCATCATCGGAGGATGTATAACCCACGATTGCCTCAAGGATGGCAGCGGATGTAAAAACCTACTTCCCGGCATCAGGGACTACCAGACATTGCTCGACACCGCTGCAGAGTGCCCGGGTGTTCGACATGTTTTTATCGGGTCGGGATTGCGATTTGAATCCCCCGTGCTTCCGGAATATTTTCTGCGAAAGATTCTGAAGGAGAATATTTCCGGGAACATGAAAGTGGCTCCCGAGTCCGGAAGCGACAGGGTACTTCGCCACATGCATAAATCACCCACCAGTGTGTTTGGCGAGTTCCATCATCTGTATGAACGTATCTGCAGGGAAGAGAAGGTATCGCGCAGGCTTGTGCCGTATATTATTGTCGGTCATCCCGGTGAGAATGAGGAGGACATTTACCGAACGAGGGACTTCCTGAACCACTACTGTCTCTATGGCAACCAGTTCCAGATATTCACCCCGTCACCGCTCACCCGTTCAACTGCCATGTATTATCTCGGATATGACCCCTGTACGGAAGAACCCGTTGAAGTTGTCAGGGACAGAAGAGAACTGGAAAAAAGGAAAAATATCCTGACGCGGAGAAACAGGTGAAAAATATTATTCCAATATTGTATTGGTCATTCGCAATCGATCATTTACTCTTTCGATAAAAATTGGCGCTCATGCAATGATGTCATAAAGACAGAGCACCGAATCGATGATATAATCCGGGTCAATCCCGGATTCCCTAAATAATTCTTCCCTGAATTTGCCCGTGCGGACCAATGCAGCATCGATTCCCGCTGCCTGAGCCCCCCCGATATCTGTGATGATATCATCACCGACCATCAGCACCTCAGACGCGGAATACCCCAGAGAATGAAGAGCGGCTTCAAAAAATTCCCGATAGGGTTTGCCGACAAGAGAGGCATGCACTCCTGATGCATATTCAAGGCCTGCGACAAAAGGACCAGCAGAGAGAGAGAGCCCATCCTCATCCATCCAGTACCTGTCCCGTTCAAGAGCAATAAGTTCGGCGCCGGAGATGAGAGCACGAAATGCCTCATTCATCATGTTGTAGGTAAAACGGTCCCCGGCATCGCCGACAACCACGGCCCCGGCGTCCTTCCCCGTACTCTCGATGCCGGAGATCATCATATCCTCCATTACATCGTGTGCCGTAAGAAACAAGCACCGGTATATTCCGGCGGAAATCAGATATGATGCCGCCGCAACGGCCGGAGTGAAAATGTGTTCTGCAGAGATGGAGAAACCCATTTTTTCCAGGCGCTGTGCAATTGTCGCACGCGATGAGCGGGTCGTATTTGAAATACACCTGAACGGAATGTCATGGGCACGGAGATCATCCAGTATAGCTGGTGCCCCGTCAATCACTTTCCCGCCGGTATACAGGACGCCATCAATATCAAAAAGGACACCTCGGTATTTCATACAATTTCCTCTCTGGAGCCAACATAAGAATGTGACCTATTTAATCATGTCCATCAAAGGCGCCTTTTCCCTTTCCCTGTCAACAACCCGGTTGACCAATCAGGGTAGTGCCAAGGCACCCCTGTCATGCCTCCATGGATTCCCCATGCTGTGCAATATCAAGGCCGACATACTCCTCCTGGGAAGTTACCCGAAGACCAACCGTTGCATTGACGACTTTGGCCAGTACCCATGTCATCCCGAAGGCGTAGACGATACTTATCACCACACCTGCAACCTGAATGAACAGTTGTGCCGGAGAGCCTTCCAGAATTCCGGAGACACCACCAATTGCTGACAGGGCAAATATTCCAATTGCAATCGTCCCCCACGTTCCTCCGACACCATGGATGGCCCAGGCGTCCAGACTTTCGTCCCAGTTTCTTCGTATCCGAAATATCATGGCTCCATAACACAGGAGACCCGACACCGTCCCGATGACAACGGCACTCAAAGGACTGACAAATCCCGCCGCGGGAGTAATTGCGCCAAGACCTGCTATCGCACCACTGATCAGTCCTAATGTACTTGGCTTGTCCATATACCATGACACTGCCATCCATGAGAGAGCCCCACAACATGCTGCTATGTTGGTAACGACGATTGCATTGACGGCAACCATGTCCGCCGCAAGGGCACTCCCCCCGTTAAAGCCAAACCATCCAAACCACAGCAGTGCACCACCGAGAAGGGTCATCGCGATGTTGTGCGGCTCAAGCACGTACTCATTATACCCCCTTCTCTTTCCAACAACCAGCGCAAGTGCAAGTGCACCAAATCCTGCACTGATATGAACCACAATCCCGCCGGCAAAATCGTAGATCCCCATCATGGACATCCACCCCCCTCCCCATACCCAGTGGGCAAGCGGGTCATAAACGAGAGTTGTCCAAAGCAGGCCGAAGAGAATAAACGCGCTGAGTTTGACGCGTTCAGCAACCGCCGATGTGATGATTGCAAGGGCAATCGCTGCAAATGAGAGCTGAAATATCATGAAGAGAAGGTCGGGAATTGTTCCGCTCTCACCGTTTACCCCAACCAGCCCGATATAATCCGCCCCCCCGATTATCCCGCCGATATCAGGGCCAAACGCGAGGGTATATCCAAAGAGGGTCCATTGAACGGTAACGACCGCAAGCGAAATGAAGCAGAGCCCGATCATCGAAATCAGATTCTTTTTACGGACAAGACCGCCATAGAACAGACCGACACCGGGGGTCATCAGAATGACCATCGCCGTTGCAACCAGCAAAAAGGAAATATCACCGCTATCAGCTACCATTTCATAACCAGCTCCGGGTGGGGGAAAGAAGAGATCCTAAAATTGAATTTCATGCTGAATGGCATGGCACATAGGAAATCCATGAATGGAAAAATCACGATACCACCATTTAATTGAGAATTACGATCAGATTTCAGGGAAAAATTAGTACCT
The DNA here is from genome assembly GCF_018687785.1 of Methanovulcanius yangii. Classification (NCBI taxonomy): domain Archaea; kingdom Methanobacteriati; phylum Methanobacteriota; class Methanomicrobia; order Methanomicrobiales; family Methanomicrobiaceae; genus Methanovulcanius; species Methanovulcanius yangii. Next base: position 419,727 of record NZ_LTBL01000001.1, on the reverse strand, counting down.
TGAGAGGTACTGCTCGACTTCCCAGGGATGAACAGCGGTCCGGAATGCATCCCATTCGCTCCGGGCGATGGCATCCAGACCCGCCACCACATGAGAGCCCAATGTTTCACAGATGATGTGATCCGAAAGCATGTACTGGTTTGCGGTATGGAGATCACCCGGCAGCATGTCAATGCCCTCTGCGGCAAGATCTTCCGGAGTCATGGCAAAGATATTCTTATCCGTACTGCCGGGTGCAGCAAGACCGTTTTTAATTCCGTCCAGACCTGCTGCCAGAATGACGGCAAAAGTCAGGTACGGATTGCATGAGGGATCCGGACAGCGTAGTTCGACACGTGTACTGGACCCGCGAGGGGCAGGTACCCGAATGAGAGCGGACCTGTTGCTCGCGCTCCACCCAATGTACACCGGAGCTTCATAGCCGGGTACAAGCCGTTTATAGGAGTTGACAATGGGATTGGAGACACGGACAATTCCACGGATATGTTTCAGGACTCCGGCAATAAACATCCGTGCTGTATCGGAGAGCTGCAGGGGGCCGTCCGGATCATAAAATGCATTTTTTCCGTCCTTAAAGAGCGATGCATTAATGTGCATTCCACTTCCGTTAATACCATAAACAGGTTTTGGCATGAATGTCGCATGCAGGCCATTCTGCAGCGCTATGGATTTTGTTGCGAATTTGAAGGTAACAACGTTGTCTGCAGTCGTCAGGGCATCACTGTACTTGAAATCAATTTCATGCTGACTCTGAGCGACCTCGTGGTGGGAGGCCTCGATGTCAAAACCCATGTCCGTAAGGGCAAGAATAATATCCCGGCGGACATCCTCTGCGAGGTCGGTCGGGGCGAGGTCAAAGTACCCGCCTTCGTCCTGATAGGCGGTGGTGGGTTTTCCATCTTCAGTCATCCTAAAAAGGAAAAATTCCAGTTCCGGGCCCGTATTAAAACTAAAACCAAGTTCGGCAGCTTTGGAAAGAGTCTTTTTCAGAATATATCTGGGATCACCCTCAAACGGCCGGCCGTCAGGAAGATGGACATCACATATGAAACGGGCAACCCGGGCTTCCTCCGGTCGCCAGGGAAGAATGGTATATGTTCGGGGGTCCGGCTTGAGGAGCATATCCGATGCTTCAATGCTTGCAAAACCGGTAATCGAGGACCCATCAAACCCGATACCATCAGTAAGTGCCTTTTCTGCCTGGTTTACCGGAATTGCGATATTTTTTGGTATTCCCTCGATATCTGAGAACTGGAGGCGAAGAAACTTGATTCCGTCGTTGTGTATGCGCTCGAGCATCTGTGCAACATCGTTTTCGATCATACGGAAAGAAACTTCTACCCATCGTTATTTATAGTTGTCGTATAAACGTTATTGCACAGATTGTTTTGGTCTGGAAAAATTAAAATGGAGGGAAACCCCCTTCACAATTTGTGGTAGCATGTGCGGAATAATCAGCGTTATCGACCGTTCGGGGGAACCCATGGACGGTTCAGCAATAAAAAATGCCCTTTCATTAATGAATGAGCGAGGAAATGGTGAAGGAGCAGGGTACGCAGTATATGGTGCATATCCGGATTACGCAGACCATTATGCCCTCCACCTGTTCTATGACAACCTTGTGGAGCCAAAAGCCATAGTAGAACAGGAACTGGAGAAATGGGGCACCATTGAAGTCAGTGAGATGATTCCCACCTCTGAGCAGCCACGACTCCGAAGGGAACATATCCCCTGGAGATACTTCTATAAGCCGTATCCAAAATCGATGGGAACGGCAGCTACCGAGGAAGACATCCTTATTCACATCATGAATAAAATCAATACAGAAATTCCGGGAGCCCTCCTCTTTTCAACGGGTAAAAATATCGGAATATTCAAAGCATCCGGGTGGCCGGAGGATGTAGCTGAGTTCTATCGCATCCAGGATTATGAAGGGTATCAGTGGCTCGCCCATAACCGGTACCCCACCAACACCTCGGGATGGTGGGGAGGGGCACATCCCTTTAATCTTCTGGACTGGACAGTTGTGCACAATGGAGAAATTACCTCCTATGGAACAAACCGGAGATATCTGGAGAGTTTCGGCTATAAGTGCACGATGTACACGGATACCGAAGTAGTAGCCTATCTCACGGATCTCCTTGCCCGTCAACATGCTCTCCCCCTTGAACTTGCCCTCAAGGCACTTGCACCTCCGTTCTGGGATGATATTGACGCCATGCAGGAAAAAGAACAGACCATGAATACCACCATCCGCATGGCATACGGTTCGGCGCTCATGAACGGCCCATTCGCAATTGTTGTTGCCAACTCTGACGGCATTGCAGGAATTACCGACAGGATAAAACTTCGACCGCTGGTTGCGGCGGAATCCGGCGACCGTCTCTACATCTCAAGTGAAGAGGCTGCAATACGGGTCATGGACCAAAACCTTGAACACATCTGGATGCCCCGGGCAGGCGAACCCGTCATAGGGAGGGTAAGATAATGCCCATCGGCAGCACTCCCCCAAAATTCAGGGTCAGAATCGATCAGGACCAATGCATGCTGTGCGAGCAGTGCATCGAAAACTGCCCTTATGGAACTTTCAGGAGAGAAGGTAACAGAATACTGGTGAATTCACGTGCCTGTACAGGATGTCACCGATGCATTGCCATGTGTCCACGGGATGCCATAGATCTTGAGGAGAAGCCGGTTGCATACCGGTCACACCCAATCTGGACCCGGGAGGCCCGGGAGGCAATATTCAACCAGGCGAAGACCGGAAAAATCGTCCTCGCCGGCATGGGAAATGTACTCGATGTACCGCCGATATTTGATCGGCTTCTCCTCGATGCCTGCCAGGTAACCAATCCTTCCATTGATCCGCTCAGGGAACCGATGGAACTTCGGACCTATATAGGGAAGAAACCCTCAAGGGTAGAGGTGACCACAAAACCGGATGGGGACATTGAGCTCCTCACCCGTCTTGCCCCGAATCTAAGATGCGAAACCCCTATCATGATCGGTCATATGAGTTATGGCGCCATCTCTCTCAATGCCCAGCTGTCCCTCGCACGGGGTGCAGCTGCGCAGGGAACATTCATGGGGACGGGAGAAGGAGGTCTCCATAAGCGCCTGTACCCCTACCAGGATCACATGATCGTCCAGGTGGCATCCGGAAGATTTGGTGTTGATATCGATTACCTCGAACGCGGCGCGGCCATTGAGATAAAAATAGGTCAGGGAGCAAAACCGGGAATCGGAGGGCACCTCCCCGGCGAAAAAGTGGACGAGAGTGTATCCGGAACAAGGATGATACCAGTCTCCAGTGATGCCATCAGTCCGGCCCCTCATCATGACATCTATTCCATAGAAGATCTGGCCCAACTTGTCCGGGGACTCAAAGAGGCAACAGAGTGGAAAAAACCCGTCTTCGTCAAGATAGCGGCAGTGCATAATGTGGCGGCAATTGCATCGGGCATTGCCCGTTCGTCAGCAGATGCAGTTGTCATCGATGGATTCCGTGGGGGAACGGGAGCAGCGCCGAGAGTCTTCAGGGACCATGTTGGAATCCCCATCGAGGCGGCGGTGGCAGCGGTTGATGAAAAACTCCGGAAACATGGCGTCCGGAATGAAGTTTCGGTCATCGCATCGGGAGGTATCCGCGACAGTGCAGATGTCACCAAGGCAATCGCGCTTGGTGCCGACGCGGTCTACATCGGTACGGCTGCACTGATATCCCTCGGATGCCGGGTCTGCGGCAACTGTTACCGTGGGCTGTGCCCGTGGGGCATTGCAACCCAGCGTCCGGATCTCACTGCACGTCTTGACCCGGATATCATGTGGGAAAACGTATCCAACCTGATCAACGGCTGGACCCTTGAGATTGCAGAACTCATGGGGGCAGCAGGTATCAATTCAATTGAAAGCCTGAGAGGAAACCGGGACCGGTTACGAGGATATATGCTTGACGAAAACCTCATGAACGTTCTGGACGTGAAGACCGTCGGAGCGGGAGCATAGCGATGACAGAAACGGTTACCATAGATGCTGCGGGACTTCATTACACCCCGCTCAACCAAATGATTCGGTCGGCAGTGGCTGCAGGTGCAAAAGAAATTGTACTCAACAATGTGAACGGGCACCGGTTTATCGGAAATGGCCTCAGGGGCACCGATGTCCGCCTCATCATCAATGGTGTTCCCGGGGGAGATCTCGGCATGTTTATGTCAGGGCCAACATGTATCGTCCATGCAAATGCCGAACATGCACCCGGCAATACCATGGACGCCGGCACTATCTATATCCATGGAAATGCCGGGGATGCCGTGGCGCATTCCATGCGGGGCGGAGAAGTCTACGTAAAAGGTGACATCGGGTACAGGGGCGGTATCCACATGAAGGAGTACAGGGAAAAAAAGCCCGTTCTCGTCGTTGGCGGCCATGCAAGAGCATTTCTGGGAGAATACATGGCAGGGGGCCTCCTCATCATTCTCGGAATTGGAAAGACCTGCCCTGTTGATGAGAGGGGAATAGGCACTGGAATCCACGGAGGGGAGATATACATCAGGGGCGACGTGCCCGACCGGCATCTTGGGATCGGAGCAACGAAGAAACCGTTTGGTGCTGACGAACGGGAACGTATCCGCCCATATATCGAAAAATACTGCATGGAGTTCGGCATTACCGATTCCTCTCTCTTTGAGGACGAATATGTAAGGATCGGACCGGCAAGTGCCCGCCCCTTTGCAGGAAAATATACATGGGAGTGAAGAGATGAAACGAAAAACCTTCAGGGAACTCAGGGATGAGGTATGGGATACCGGACTGTGTTCAGGATGCGGGGCATGCGTTGCGGTGTGTCCGGCAGATGCAATAATCTTCAGAAAGAATGGCGAGTTCAGCAGTCCGGCACATACGGGGTACTGCAAGGATGAAACAGACGGCGTCCCCTGCGGTGCATGTTATGCAGCCTGTCCGCGAACACGGGACCAGGACGCCCACCGGATGGCTTCGACCGGTCCGGGCAGCCATCTCCGAATGATATCGGCACGGTCAGGTTTCGAAGTGCAGAAACGGCAGAGCGGAGGAGCGGTGACGGCCATCCTGACAACAGCACTCAACGAGGGGACCATCGACTGTATTGTTACCATAGCCGCCGATCCATGGACGCAGAAACCAGCTGCAACAATCATCACCGATAAGGAGGTCCTCATCTCGAAAGCCGGGAGCCGGTATGCATGGTGGGTCCCGCTTCTCTCGGCCCTGAAAAATGCGGTCATAACACAAAAGAAGGAGAAAATTGCGATCATCGGAGTGCCGTGTGCCGCTTCGGCCGCACGAATCATCCAGTCATCCAACCATGTGTTCCTGAAACCGTATGGACGGGCGATCCGTCTGATCATTGGCCTTTTCTGCACGGAAACATTTGATTATGAAAAGCTCATCGAAGGAAAATTACAAAGAGAAATTGGAATCGAACCGTGGGATATTGAACGACTTGATGTCAGGGGTAAACTCATTGTCAACCGGCAGGATGGTACACAGTCCGAATTTCCCCTTTCAGAACTCGAAGACTATGTTCGCCCCGGTTGTCATGTCTGCGGCGACCTGACCGCTGTCGATGCAGATATCTCTGCCGGCTCAATAGGAAGTGGAGAGGGTTATACCACCCTCATTGTCCGGACACCCACAGGAGATGGTTATGTAAACCATGCCGTGGATAGGGGGGATCTGATCGTTGAAGGGGAGACAAATCCAAAGATCATCGAGCGTCTTGCCGGCGACAAAGCAAAACGGCTCCGCAGATAATTCCCGATACTTCTTACTCCCCTTTTCAGAAAGAATATCTTTTTCTTTTTCCGGGTTTGACGTAAGAATACCATTGAAAATTCGTTTCTTCCGGAGAATGTGACTATGACCCAGCTGAAATTTATCAACCACCTGATCGATGAATATGCACTGATGGTCTCATACGACCCTTTCCATGATGAAGGTGAAGTCATATTCAACCTGACCCTTATAAAGGAGGAGGACCTTGATGCTGCGCGTCTGATTATGAAAGAAGCATACGCAGCAGGCGTGTGCTTCAGCAACAGGGTAATGTTTGCCGTTGCTGGAGAATATATCGGTGAATATGCAATTCCTCACGGCCATATAGGGATCGTCACCATGTGCAGCATAACAGTTGACGCCATACTCCTCCGTCAGGGGATTCCCATCAACCCGATTGGAGGGGGTCTTGTTGAGATCAGGGATAATATCCCAAAACGATTTACGACGATGATCAAATACGACTCAACGACAATTGATCCGACACAGGTCATGATTGATCAGGGAACAACCCATATTACCGATGTCATCATGACCGGCACGGGCAGTATCCTTGCAAATATCAGGGAATGCCACATGGAAGCCGAAACACTTCTCTTTGATACCCTTGAGGACCTGACCAAGGCGGGAATCACCGGTGTCCTGGAAGTCGGCAGTCCGAATTCACCCCTTCTTGGAGTCCCCATAACAACAAATTATCTGGGTCTTTCAATGATCGGGGGAACAAATCCCATTGCTGCATTCATAGAATCAGGCAGATGGGCTAACACGAAGGCGATGAAGGGTCTGATTGATATTTCCAACTTTGACAGAATTGAGAATATCTGAAATAAAAAAAATATTATTCTTCCAGAAACCGGGAAAACGGCATAATTCCTGCTCCAATTTCTGTGTATATGGGGTACCCTTTTTCGACCGCATTTGCCACAAGATTCATACCACTGAAAAATACGATGGACAGGCGGTAGGGATCCGGCCGGAGATTGAAAAGGCCGTCCCCTATACCAACCGGACGGACAAACCCGGCCTTTACCATATGCTCGACGCATTCCTCAACCCGATCCTTTGCTTTATTGGTGACTTCCCTCACATTGGCAAGGGCGATTCCCGTCCCGGTTGTCGCCACCCCATGTACATTGGTAAGCCCCGCGTTGATGAAGAGAGGGAGAGGATCAACAGTCGTTCCTTTGTACCCGATAAGATCAACAAAACCTACTGGTCGGGAATCAACGATGGAGAATCTGCCTCCATATACTACATTTACTGCGATGCCATGGTTCTGGAGAACCCCATCCATCGTTATCGAACATGCACTCAGAAATCCTGCGTGCCCTTCAGGAAGCCGCGGGTCCTGATCGGTGATACAATATCCCTTATAGAAGGTATATCCACCTGCGATGACCTCGTCGAAGGCCTGCGCCACATCATCCACAAATTCATACGGGACCACGGTCAGATTGTACCCGACATCTCCTGTTGACGTTTCCGGATTGAAAGTAACATTGAAGGCCAGTTTTTCCAGTTTGGAGATGACAAAACCCATACGGTCATCTATCAAAGCAAGATTTGCCTCAGATATACCTTCATCAGTGAGAATTCTCCCTTTATTCCCGATCTTATGGGTAAATCCCTGCTCATCAAGATACTGAAGATAGTATTGGACAGCACGGTCAGTCAACAGAAAACCCCGTTCTGCCAGCAATTCACTGAGCCGTTTTGCCCCAATCGGCTCCTGGTGTTCTGACAGAATACGGAGTATTTCAACACATTTCCTCTCAGAACGAACAAAACTCATCCGTTAGCAAACCCCCATAAGGCGTTCCCGGGCATTATCCAAAGCTAACGCTCTCAGGAAAGTACTAATCAGGAACAGGATTTTCCCGTCTGCCCAAAGGAACAGAGAACTCATCCACGTATATTATCAGGATAATAGTAAATAATCAATGGTATTCCTTTGGCGCAGAAATAGAGGACTCACTAAAATTTCATAGTAGTATATATTAAAAGGAGTTGGCGAGTCCGGATTATGTCCGGACCTGATACGCCCCATCAACAGGGATGATAAAGATCTTTCCGTCTCCCGCCTCACCGGTAAATGCTGCCTTCTGGATGATTTTTACAATCTTTTCAGCCGATTCATCCTCGACAACCATCTCAAGCTTGACCTTAGGAATAAGATCAACATTCACCTTCTTTCCACGGAACTGGAGCGAGATGCCCCTCTGGGCACCCCTTCCTCGCACATCAGTTACTGTCATTGCATAGTATCCGGCCTCATCGAGTGCCGACTTGGCATCTTCCAGCTTTTCAGGACGAATGATTGCTTCAACCTTCTTCATCGTATCACTCCTTACGCATCCATACTCTCGCCATGCTGCGAGAGATCAAGACCAACGTATTCTTCTGTCTCTTCCACGCGAAGACCCATAACGAGGTCTACTATCTTTGCAATGACAAAGGTCACGACAAAGGCGTAGGCCATTGCAACGACGGCGTCAAGCAGCTGTATCAGGAACTGATCCACATTCCCGTAGATAAGACCATCAACACCGCCTATGACGGCGACTGCGAAGATTCCCGTTGCAAGTGCACCGAAGAATCCCCCGACACCGTGGATTGCCCATGCATCCAGAGACTCATCCAGACCCTTGCGCTGGCGCCACAGGAGAGCGCTGTAGCAGATCAGACCTGCAAGCGCACCGATAACGATCGATGCCGGCATGTCGACGAATCCGGCGGCAGGCGTAATCGCTACAAGACCTGCGATACCTCCCGAAACAAAGCCAAGTGTGGATGGCTTCCCGTTAATCCATGAGGCACCCATCCAGGCAAGCGCGCCTGCTGCAGCCGCGGTGTTGGTGACCAGGAAGGCATTTGCTGCAATCGCATCTGCCGCAAGTTCACTTCCGGCGTTGAACCCGAACCACCCGAACCAAAGGAGCGCTGCACCAAGCAGGGTGATTGGTATGTTAGAGGGCTCCATCGCATACTTTCCGAATCCCTTGCGTGCACCCAGCACAAGGGCAAGGGCAAGAGCGCCGAATCCAGAACTTATATGCACGACAGTGCCGCCGGCAAAGTCAAGTGCTCCAAGCTGGGAGGCCCATCCGCCACCCCATGCCCAATGGGCGAGGGGATCATAGACAAGGGTCGTCCAGAGCAGAGCGAAGACTATGAAGGCGCTCAGCTTGATACGCCCTGCACCACCAGAGGTGATGATAGCAACGGTGAGCGCTGCAAACACCAGCTGGAAGACGACGAAGAGCAAATCCGGAATTCCTTCTCCGCCAAGACCCACTCCGTTCAGGAGGGCGTAATCCAGACCACCGATGAATCCTCCGATATCCGGCCCGAATGCCAGACTGTATCCAAAGAGGACCCACTGAATACTCACGACGGCAAATGCGACAAATGCCAGCCCAATCATGGAGATAATGTTCTTCTTCGGGACCATTCCGCCATAGAAGAGTCCCACTCCGGGAGTCATGAGCATGACGAGGGCTGTACAGATAATGATAAACGCGGTGTCTCCGCTGTCAATAGGCATAAATCACACCATTCTTAAGGAATCATACCAATATTAGATTGGAATTCTCGTACCCATTTGTTTTTGTGAGAATATCCATGAGGAGGAGAGGGTGTGTCTCCTCCCCACAGATTTACATTCAGAACCTTGACAGGTACTGCTCCACTTCCCATGGGTGTACTGCTGTTCTAAAGGAATCCCATTCCATCTTGGCGATGTTATTGAGACCCTCTACGACATGACCTCCGAGTGTTTCACAGATGAGGCTATCTTCCAGAAGACACTTGTTTGCGGTGAACAGATCTCCGGGAAGAGTCTCAATGTGAGCCTGTTTGCGCTCTTCATCGGTCATTGCGAAGATGTTCTTGTCGGCACTTGCCGGGGGTTCCATCTGCTTGCGGATACCTTCCAGACCGGCGGCCAGAATTGCCGCAAACGTCAGGTACGGGTTACATGTCGGGTCCGGACTCCGTACTTCAACACGAGTGGAATTGCCCCTGGGTGCAGGCACCCGGATCAGCGCCGTACGGTTACTCCCACTCCAGCTTACATAGACAGGAGCTTCATATCCCGGAACAAGCCGTTTGTAGGAATTTACCGTCGGGTTGGCAAGTCGCGTGATTGCCTTGATATGCTCAAGAACCCCTGCAATGAAATGCATGGATGTCCGGGAGAGCTGCATTGGAGCCTCCGGATCATAGAACGAATTCTTTCCATCCTTGAAGAGAGATGCATTCGTATGCATTCCGTTTCCATTGATCCCGTAGCACGGTTTTGCCATGAAGGTTGCATGAAGACCATTCATCAGCGCAATCGATTTTGTTGCGAACTTAAACGTAAGGACATTGTCCGCCGTCGTCAGGGCATCGTTGTACTTGAAATCAATTTCATGCTGGCTTTCAGCCACCTCATGATGGGATGCCTCGATCTCAAAACCCATCGCGGTAAGTGCGCTGATAATCTGTGCCCTCACATCCTCTGCAAGATCGGTTGGAGCCAAATCAAAGTATCCTCCCAAATCCTGGAATTCTGTCGTCGGCATACCGAGTTCGTCCCTCTTGAAGAGGAAGAACTCCAGTTCTGGACCGGTATTGAATACATAGCCCATAGAAGCTGCCTCATTGAGAACCGTCTTCAGAATATGACGGGGATCCCCGGCAAAAGGCGAACCATCGGGAAGATGGACATCACAGATAAACCTGGCCACTCTTGAGTTTTCAGGCCTCCATGGTATAATCGAGTAGGTATTCAGATCCGGTTTCAGAACCATATCGGACTCTTCAATCCGTGCAAAACCCTCGATAGAAGACCCGTCAAAGCCAATTCCACCGGTGAGCGCCTTCTCTGCCTGAGTCACGGGAATTGACACATTCTTGGGCAACCCCTGGATATCAGAAAACTGAAGCCGAATAAATTTAACATTATCCGCCTCGATCTTCTCGAGCATTTTTGTGACATCAGATGTCTGTGCCATGAGTATTCATACACGCAGGCAGTATTTATATCTGGCCCACAAGCTATGGTTCATGCCCCATATTCTATATAGACGAATATAGTAGTTGTCGCCGGAAATATAAGATTCATCGACCACAATCGCACAAAAATTGTGGATTGATTTGAGGATTCCCCCAAATTATGGTTTTTCAATTACCAGATAATTAATTGTATTCTCCGAAATTACGCCGGCATATTCACCGACCCTTCGGAAATTTTCAATACAGTACCCAATATATATGACCCCCGGGGCCCCGAGATCAAACAGAGCACCCGAGATTTCCGCGCACTTTTTTACGAATTCATCGACGCCCTGAATCGTCGAATTTGCCTTCTGGATATCTTTTTCAAAAAATGAATCAATGCTCGACTGGAATATATTCAGAGATTCGCGATTCTCAACCTCTATGAGATCCACGATCTTCTTTTCGAGGGACACATACATCAGCCCGCGGATGCTTTCAGCGAGTTTGACCACATGATCCCCCACCCGCTCAATAACACGGGAAATCTGCAGATAATTCAGAGCAAGTTCGATATCGACACCCATCTCACGGGAGAGGGATACATTCCTAAGCAGGAGATTGAACTGCCGTGCGACAAGCCAGTACAATCGGTTGACATCACGATCACGAAGAATAACATCCTCCACAAGCTCCTCATCACGGGTCTTCAGGGCAAAAACCGCATCCCGCTGCATCCCTGCAACAATAACTGCCATTCTCCTCAGCGTGCTATCAAACGGCATCTCACCAGGATTGAGGAGGTCCTTGATAACAATCCTGCGATCCGTCTGATCAGATACTTCCTGACCGACAGTGCGCTGAGTAAACTTACGCACCGCCTTATGGGCCCAGGAAGGTATCCTCCCAGGCGACTGAATCACAATTGTATCATACCCGGTGACATATGCACCGATTAGAGAACGATACAGATACACAGGATCATCCAAAAGGGAAAGATCAAAAGTTTTTATCCTCTCCACAAGTTTTCCGGAGAGTTTCGGAGTTATCGTCAGAGATCCGTCCGGTTGGACAATAAGACCAAGGGGATCATTTTTTTTGATATCCGACGCTTTTACCCACTCTTTTGGGAGCGATATGATAAAGGAGGACCCTCCGGTCACCTGGACTTTCCGTATTTCCATAAGTTATAGCCCCACAATCCTGAAGTACATTGCCCAACCTGTATTTTAATAGATGCGGCTTAAAATATATATATTATATACTTCTCCGGAGTTCGACCCTCAATCGCCTTGGACTATAGTACCCAGTCGTTTCAACGGTGAGGAACAATTGATGAATTCATATAAAAATTCTGAAAATTCCTCATTCCAGCATTCTGCACCGGAACATATTTTGTACCCATGGTGCATGGACTGTTCCACATATTTCCCCATCCTTGCCTGAAAAATGTCGCCGGACGAAAGAAGATCCCGCGCATTTAGCCACTTGCGCCTGATTTCAACAGCATAAATACCTGATTCAGTAATATATGGGCCGGAAAACACCGGGGATTCCAGATATTTCGAAGCAAATTTTTTAGCATTGACCTGATTATGCGCCGGCGGGCCCATGTGGCAGCGCAGGGCCGGGAGGGTATCAACAATCAACTCAAACACAAGGATACATTCCTTGTCGCCCATATATCCGGCTGCCCGGTTGATTACAAAATCATTTCTTGAAAGGAGATCCGAAATCCCACCAATTGTCCTCCTGAGTTGAGGGACGACGATATCCGGGATCTGATGAGGTGTTTGAAACACCAGAGCGTAAAAACCCGTACCCCGATCATCGATTGCAGACTGCAGTTCCTGCTTCGTAATCCTCGCGGCACTCCGACCGGCAAAAAATGCGGACGAGGGATGATCGATATATGCCCGACAGAGATCAATGAATTCCTCAAAACGACGAAGCGAGAGAGAGGCAGCGACATTACGCCTTGGATCCACCGGGTCAATTACAATCAGGGAATCCGTAAAGTCCTTCTGCCGATGACCCTCGATGTCTATAATCATACCCGGCTTCCATCTGGTGACCGACTCCACCAGTGATCCAAAACCTCCGGCATAGAGGACCAGAACCTCACATAAATATCCTGCAAATCCCTCCGTCATCAGGTCTGAACCATAGACACCCCCGGTTTTTGCAAATTGTTTGAACAGAAGAACATCATCTTCCAGACCCCCGATATGTTCTTTTATATACCGGGTATGAAAGGGAGTCCGATCTACCGCACTCTGGATTGAAGAGGCATCATCAACTGCATAACACGGCACCAGATCAACATCAAGCCCGTCGATTATGGTATTGATATAGGGATGTTCGGCATACTTCTCAACCGGGATCCCCCCCATATCCTCAACAATCTCCCGCCCCAACCGTATCCCGTTCTCCTCAAGTTCCTCCCGTGAGACAGACGGAGAAAAGAGCATGAAAACATCCAGATCGCGGTCCCCGCTGATCCAGGTATCTCTGGCAACAGATCCAACCACCATTGCATCCGCAAGGCCGCTTCCCTGAATTTTTTTCACGATAACTGCTGCAATGGAATGGATATGATCCCTCTCAGACGGCCCGGGCCGAAGAGATGCCAAAGCATCCTCTTCAAATATGGGCCTGTTCACCCCCTCACCTCATCAATGGTCGTATACACCGGTCCATCAGGCGTAAGTTGACTCTCCTTGAGACGTATCCGATCAACGCAGAAGGTACCGAATGATATCTTTTCAATCTCGCTTACTGCACTCCTGAGCGAGGGATCATATTTTTTTATCCGTGCAAGAGTCACATGTGGACGAAAAGGCCTCGATTCTTTGCCAATTCCATAAACAGAGAACATTTCATCAATTTCATCCTGTATGCGCGCTCCGCATCCGGCATCTTCACCCTCTGCCCAGACAATCCTTGGGCGCTTTGGAGGATTCAGGGAAACACCAGATATCTCTACCGGAAACGGGTCAAAACGGAGCGCCGCAAATGACGCCCTTATATGCTCAAGCGTCCCCAAATCCACCTCACCGATGAATTTCAACGTCATATGCGTATTTGAAGGTTCAACAAACGTCATTTTTGCGGCACATGACCTGAGGCGATCCTGAACTTCATTCATCTTTGCCCTGATCTCTTCAGGCATGTCAATCGCGATGAAGACCCGCACCATGCATCTCTATATGTATCCATCAGTACTAAGGATAACCTTCTGAAGCAGACCAAACAACAAAAATATATTTTGCTGGATGGTACATTTGTTTAGGAAAGCAGGGGGATTTTTTTAGGTGACCGATAATGCACAAATCAACGTATATACCCTTGAAAACTGTCCAAACTGTGAACTTTTAAAGGATTTTCTGGATGGCGCGGGTGCGAAGTATACAGTTCGTGATATGATGAGTGCCGAGGCACTTACAGAACTGAGGATAAACGGGGTTTTCGTCCGGGAGGCACCAGTTCTCCAGGTCGGAAAGACGTTTCTTACATCAAAAGACCTTTTTGATGCAAAGGGTGTCATTGAGGATGTGGTAGGACCTCTCTGTAAAGGTGACTAGACTATGGCACGTGAACACCATCGTGTCGAATCCCAGCAGACACTGGACGGATTCTATGTCCCTGCACTTCCAAAAGTGCGCACGTCCAGAGGGCATATTATCGACTGGGACAGAGAAAAAATCGTACAGCAGGTTCTTCAGGAGACACAGCTCGTCAGTACATTTTACGGAGAGGAAGGGGCTGACGAGGAACTGGCGCGGCAGATTAGTCTTGAGGTCGAAAATAAAATTAAGAAACTCAAACTACGGTATCTTACCGGTCCGCTCATTCGTGAAATTCTGAATATCACCCTCCTGGAACGGGATCTTACGAGTTACCGCAATGTATGCACCCGTGTTGGTACACCGGTCTTTGATGCTCACCTGATTGACGTCGGCAGGGGATTTGAAGCCCACGACAATGCCAATCTGCAGGAGAATGCAGAGACGTCACATAAGAAAAAAGCCGACAAGATCAGCAAGGAACAGTATCTCCTCCAACTTCCTCCGGAGCTCGCCGATTACCATCTTTCAGGAGATCTGCATATCCATGACTTGGAATATTTTGGCACCCGACCATTCTGCCAGGACTGGGATCTCAGGTACTTCTTTTACTATGGCCTCATGCCCGACGGCAGCGGTACCAAGGCATCAGTAGCCGGTCCGGCAAAACGGGCAGAGGTCGCTGTCCTGCATGCGGTCAAGGCCCTCGGGAGCGCACAGACGAATTTTGCTGGCGGCCAAGGATACTATAATTTTCTCACCTTCCTTGCCCCCTATTTCGAAGGGTTTGGTTATGACGAGATAAAACAGCTCATGCAGATGTTCGTCTACGAGATGACCCAGATGATGGTGGCACGCGGTGGACAGGTCGTCTTCTCTTCCGTCCAGCTCTCCCCGGGAGTTCCCACATTATGGAAAGAAAAACCATGTGTATTCAAGGGAAAGATCTGGAATGGGGAACAGGCGCCAAACCGAACATATCAGGAATTTGAACGTGAAGTGAGGCTGCTGTTCAAGGCACTCATGGAAGTGATGCTGGAGGGTGATTTCTGGGGTAAACCCTTTAATTTCCCGAAACCGGAAATCAGCATTGAACCCGATTTCCTCGTGGAAGACGAAGAATATAACGTTGCACACCCGGAACTCCCCACGTATCATGATCTGTATCTGATGACCTTTGAACTGGCATCGAAGTATGGGACGCCCTATTATGACAACCAAATCCCCCCATACCGCGGAGCGGGAGAGGGGATCTCCTGTTACCAGTGCTGTGCCTACCAGTTCTCCTCTCTTGCGGAAGACGACGCTTCATTCGAAGATAAGATGTACTTCCGCGAGGGAGCACATTTCTCGATGGGATCATGGCAGGTTCTCTCTGTCAACTGCCCCCGTGCGGCATATAAGGCAGAGGGAGACGATGAAGCTCTTTTTTCGGAATTAAAGAAATTAATGGACGTTTCGGTGGAAATTTTCAGGATAAAGCGGCGCTGGATGAATCACATCCGTGCAACCGGACGTATGCCATTTGCCATGCAGAGACCAAAAGATCCAAACGACCCCGATTACGAAGAACGGGGACCCGTTGCCGTTGATCTGGAGGGATTGGTTTACACCATCGGCATCGTGGGTGTCAATGAAATGGTCCAGCACCACATCGGAAGCCAACTCCATGAAAGCGATGAGGCCTTTGCCTTTGCTATTCGGGCGATGACTGAAATGGAGCTCTACGCCCATGAGCTGTCTCAACGCCACAACATGGAAATCGCCCTTGCCCGGACTCCTGCAGAGACAACTGGCCAGAGATTTGCAATCGCCGACCTTATTGACAAACGTTTCCGCCCCCATGCAGAGAGCGTCGTCAAGGGAGATATCGGAAAAACATTGGAAGGACTGGGGAAAAGTTTTGACCTCCCCGTTTACTACACCAACGGTACACATGTCACCCCCGGTGCAGATGTTCCCCTGACAAAGAGAATGGAGATAGAGCATGTCTTCTTCCCGATTGTAGATGGGGGGAATATATTCCACATCTGGCTTGGCGAGGCCCGTCCCGATCCCCGTGGACTAATGGATATGGCAATGAACCTCTGCATGAACACCCAGATAGGGTACTTTGCCTTCACCCGCGACCTGACTGTATCACTGAGACAGTTTAAGGAATTCAGGACAGAGAAATTACCCGAATCGGGTCTTTCAGCAGTAGACTACCGGGTTGAAGTCTAGTTTCCAAACATGTCACTTCCCGAAAAACCGGTCCTTTTCATCGATGTCGGAAGGGGCACACAGGATATCCTCCTGTATGACCCTTCATGCCCTATAGAGAATTCGTACAAATTTGTTTTGCCATCACCAAATGAGATTATTGGAAGGAAGATAGAGAATGCCGCACAAAGGGGACTGCCGGTACACCTGACCGGACCGGTGATGGGAGGGGGCCGGAATACCCAGGCAGTGGCAAAATGGATTTCAATGGGAGCGAAGGTCAGTGCGACCCGCTCCGCGGCACTGACTATCAAGGATAATCTTGAGGTAGTGAAAAACAAGGGAGTGATCATCACCGAAGAACCCCCCGAAAATGCTGTTCATATTCACACGGGGGATTACATGGAAACCGAACTGCGGGAGATGTTCCATCGTTTCGAAATTCCGTACCCACGGCACCTTGGCATAGCTGTCCAGGACCACGGGTACAGCCCCGATATGAGTAACAGGCTTTTTCGTTTTGCTCACCTGCAAAAAACCCTTGAAGAGAGGGACTGGAATCTTTTCGGGCTCATCGACGATCCACCTCACCCGTCGATGACACGAATGAATGCTATCATACAGAAAAAACCCGATGCCCTGGTAATGGATACGGGACCTGCTGCAATACTGGGTGCACTCGAGGACCCACTGGTAAAGGACCATGCAGGGGATGGAGTGACGGTTGTCAATGTCGGCAATGGCCATACTCTCGCATTTACCATTATGGGTGATGAGGTCTGTGGCATATTTGAACATCATTCACGGGCTTTGAATCAGGAACGCCTAAGAAAATATCTGGAAAAACTGGAAAACGGAACTCTCACCAACGAGGAAGTCTATAATGACCACGGACATGGAGCTGCCGTACATGCCCCGATGGAATCAACACTTACCGCAGTGACCGGACCAAACAGAAAATCGCTTCTTCCCCAAGCATATCAGGCCGCCCCTTACGGAGATATGATGCTCACCGGATGTTTTGGCCTGCTCTGCGCCTGGTCAAGGATACGATAGCCAATCCCGGTTACAATTATCATATACAAGCGCAATTACCCGTCCATGAACCGGAAAAAATTCACACTTCTGATGATGGTACTTCTCTGTATTGCCGGTGCCGGATGCACTGCACCAGAGGAGAGCATCGAATCCCCACCAACACCCGTCCCCCTTGTGACCGGCGCCACCACTCCTCAACCAGCAGAGACGGAGACTTCATCCCCTCCGACAGAAACCACACCCCCCTCACCATCACCGCTTCCGAAAGAGTGGAGAGCGGATGGAATCATCTCCGAAGGGGAATACCTCAACTCATTGACCGTGGGCGACGGTATAATGGAGATCTTCTGGTCATCAGAATCCGATATACTCTATATGGCACTCCGCAGTCGTCACGAAGGGTGGGTGGCAATAGGATTCAGGCCGACTTCAGGTATGGACAACGCAGACATTATTCTCGGTGGATCGGAAGATGGTGAAACCTACATCTATGACATGTATTCAACCGGGCCATATGGTCCACATCCTGCCGATACGGACCTTGGGGGGACGTTTGATATCCTGGCCTTTGAAGCCATTGAATCGAACAGCAGAACTACAATCGAATTCTCACGTCTGATGAACACCGGAGACAAATTTGATTCAGAATTGACGGAGGGTGAGACGATTCCAATTATCTGGGCAGTGTCGGCTAATGACGAACCACTATTGAAACACAATATTGGCAAGGGAAGGGTGGATTTTACCACCTGACCCATGCGCTTAAAATCCCATGTAAATACTTGCAGCCAGCAGTCCATGAACGATGGCAAGGATAAACGAAACCTGGGCCATCCTTATGTGCCAGATTATTGGAATTTTTTCCTTCCTCTGACGATTGAGAATAGGAATTGATGCCGTTCCAACAAAACTCAGAAGCGTTACAGCCCCTATTACCACCACCACAGGCAAGGTATACACTGCATAATACGCAATATCCTGTATCATAACCTCTATCCGCCGATTAGTTCCTTCTGCTGGAATGGACGGAATATCAGATAAAGGTTGCCGGATCGGCACCAAAAAAAAAGGTTATTCGTAATCGTCCTGAACGAGCTGGACATCACTGATGTCATGCTGACGTTCTGCAAGACGCTTTGCTTTGAAGATATTCTTACCCGCTTTGCCGATAGCAATCCCACGGTCTTCTTCAGCAACGTCAATCAGGGCCACAAGTTCCCCTTCCTCATTTTCATCGATGGAAACGGAGATGACTCTTGCAGGGAGGAAACAGTTGCGCAGAAATTGTTCTGCGTCATCTGAAAACTCCACAACCTCAATTCTTTTTCCCATCTCATCTGAGGCTTTCTTTATGCTGGAACCCTGTTTGCCGATAGCTCGCCCCATCTCACCAGGATTTATGACAAAGATGAGACGCTCGTTACGTTCGTCGACAATACAGTCCCGGCTTCCTGCACCAGTGATTGCTTCAAACTGGGCCATGAGCTGGAGGCACTGCTCATTCAATACAATTTCACCCATTTCAGGCCCTCTTGAGATTCAGAATATCAGATTCACCGGCGTCAACCACTGCCAGCGCACTGACCATGTGCGGCCTTCCGCAGGCTTTGCCGAGCTGCATACTTGAACCCTTATAGATATACATGAAAACCTCAGGTTTGTCCGCAATATAACTGACAATCTCTTCAGGACAGTTTTTTGCTACAACAACCATCTGTGCAGTACCGTTTTCAATACAATCTTTTGTAGATTTCTGGCCATGTACAACATTGCCAGTTTTGATAGCGCGTCTCAGAGACGTTTCGAAATCCATTGAAATTCTCCTAGTTGATTGGTTTTGCGATGAGTTTTACATCACCGGTGCCGAGTTGGATCGGCTGACCGACGATGACGTTTTCGGTCACACCTTCGAGGACATCCTCTTCATTTGCGACTGCTGCGTCAAGCAGGTGATTGACTGTCACTTCGAATGCCGCACGGGAAAGAACACTCTCTTTCTCTCCGGCAATACCATGACGGCCGATCTGTTTGACCTCGCCATCCATACACATCATATCAGCGACAAGCATGATGTGGCGAACATCCACCTGGATACCCTGTTCACGCAGTGTGGATAGCGCCTCGTCGATAATTGCATTTCTGCCTGCTTCGATTCCCAGAACCTCTGATATCTCTGCGATATTATTGGTTCGCGTCCGGGACGTATCGACGCCTTCCACCTGAAATACATCCTTAAGGTTTGATCCTTCGGTATATAGAATGTATTCTCCGCTCTCCTTTCGGACGACCACACGCTCAATATCATCTATACCCTGAACGATGACATCGCGCACATGATTATGAAGCTGGAAAAGGTTCTGGTAGCTCTCAGCATTCTTGGGGAAGAAATGGATCACAGCCTTATCCGCATCCGCTTCATGCTCGAAGTCACGGTAATGATGGCGGCTTCGAATCTTCTCAGGTGCTTTCTCTATGATATCCTCAACACTGATCTTCCGTTTTTGACAGACTTCCTTATTGATCTGAACAAGAATCTCCATGTTCACAAGGTCGGTCGTCACATCACCAAATTCGCTGAGGCGTGTCGCTTCAATCTGCCAACTCACATCGCGGGCACGATCCCTGTTCGTATTGAAATCATCTTTCAGGTAGATCGTCATCGTCGGAGTTGATGGCGTCTTTCGTGCATCCATTATCTCAATGAGACGGGGAAGACCCAGAGTAACGTTGATTTCCGCCACACCCGCATAGTGGAACGTTCGCATCGTCATCTGGGTGCCCGGTTCCCCGATTGATTGCGCAGCGATAATTCCCACTGCCTCGCAGGGTTCAATCCTGGTTTTGCCATATTCATCAAAGACCTGATTCATGACCCTATCGAACTGTTCGGAACTGACAGGCCTTCCTTCCATGAAGGTAATCAGATCAATTTTGGTCTTTTCAGGCAGATCCGAGGATCTGATCTGCTCCCGCATGTATTCTTCCATCAGACCTCCTCCTGAAGAACATTCTCCACAATTCCCTTCACATCGACCGGGTCACCGAAACTACTTCTGGAGGGATCCGTGCCATCCTCACCATAGGTGAACTGAATGATCCTGCCTCCAGTTGTACGAACGGTCTGGTCATACGCTACCTTCAGGTCCTGGAGTGCATTGATCATACGACGCTGAAGGTACCCGCTCTGAGAGGTACGAACCGCAGTATCGACGAGACCTTCACGGCCACCAATGGCGTGGAAGAAAAATTCGGCAGGGGTAAGACCACTCTTATAACTGTTCTTAACAAATCCGTGCGCTTCTGCTCCGCGGTCACCTCGTTTGAAATGGGGAAGCGTACGGTCCTCATATCCACGAGTAATACGTTCACCACGCACTGCCTGTTGTCCAATACACCCCGCCATCTGCGTAAGGTTCAGCATTGAACCACGTGCACCACTCACAGCCATGACCACAGCACTGTTGGAGAGACCCAGGTGACGACCTGCAATCTCTCCGGTCTTGTCACGAGCCTTTCCGAGAACCTGCATGATCTGCATCTCGAGGGTCTCCTCAAGGGTTCGACCGGGCATTGGTTCGAGCTGGCCTTCCTGGTAGATCGTAATCCTGCGGGTTACATCCTGCATTGCTTCTTCGAGAACTTCATCGATGAGTTTGTACTCCGTTTTGGTGAGATCCTCGTCGTCAATACCAAATGAAAACCCATCATACATGATGCCGCGGATAGAGAGTTTGGTAGAATCATCGATGAACTGTCCGCCACGGTGCTGACCGTGCTGGCGGATAATACGCTGAAGAATTTTACCATCAAAGGCACCGATTGATTTCTTATCGATTGTACCTGTGAGCAGTTGTCCGTTGACAACCCTGACATATGAATCCTGCTCGCAGTCTTCCTTCTTACACTCCTTACAGTTCTTACATGAACTTGCACGGTAGACAAGGTTGAGATCATCGGGCAGGATCATGGAAAATACCTGCTTGTTCGACCAGTATTCAATACCGTTTTCAACCCTTCCGGGTTCTGGCAGGTGATCGGGTACACTCGAGCGAAGGAGATAGATGACGCCGGATTTGTCGAACCACCGAAGTGTATGGGTCAACAGGAATATCCCGGATATGTGATCGTGAATTCCCCCGATGATCGGTCCGCCAAATCTGGGCGAGAGGATGTTTTCACACACGGATGCAAGCATCAATGCTTCCGCCCTCGCCTCCTCGGTCTGGGGAACATGGAGATTCATTTCATCTCCATCAAAATCCGCATTGTATGGTGGACAGACCGCTGGATTGAGGCGGAAGGTCTTCCCATCCATGAGCACAACACGGTGCGCCATAATGGACATCCGGTGCAGTGAAGGCTGTCGGTTGAAGAGGACGATGTCTCCATTTCTCAGCTGGCGGTCAACTGTCCAGCCAGGCTCGAGCATTTCTGCAACCGTCTCGGTCGTCTGTTCATTCAGACGCACACGGCGGTTGTCAGGCCTGATGGCATAATTGGCACCACAGGGTTCGGTCAGGGTCTTGCGTTCAGGCCCCTTGAGGACCATTGCGCGGACTTCTTCGATGTTGAAGGGCGTCACCCGAATTGGAACGCTCATCTCATTTGCAACCGCCAGTGGAATACCTACTTCCCCTATGCTCATGTTCGGGTCAGGTGAGATCACGGTACGCGCAGAGAAGTTAACACGTTTACCGGAGAGAGAACCACGGAAACGACCGTCCTTCCCTTTCAGACGCTGAGATATCGTCTTGAGAGGACGCCCGGAACGGTGACGTGCCGGAGGACATCCCGCAACCTCATTGTCGAGATAGGTCGTCACGTGATACTGAAGCAGTTCCCAGAGATCCTCAATGATCAACTGAGGCGCCCCGGCATCCTGATTCTCTTTAAAGCGCTGGTTGATTCTGATGATATCAACGAGCTTGTGTGTCAGGTCATCTTCAGAACGCTGACCATTCTCAAGGATAATCGAAGGCCGCATCGTGACAGGCGGAACAGGAAGGACCGTCAGCAACGTCCACTCGGGGCGTGCGACCAGAGGATTGATACCGAGGAGGCGAAGGTCCTCATCCGGGATCTTTTCCAGTCGTCCCCGGATATCAGCCGGCGTTAACTTGTGATCCTGTTTTCTTCCCTGTTCGTCGGTCCAGACCTCGGAAAAGGTAGTTGGTTTCTCGAAGTTAATCTTATTTTGCTGAGCACCGCAATGCGGACAAATCCGTTCCTTCTTGATATCCTTCTCGGTAATGACATCGTCATTGCGCTCCTCTTCGGGACCAAGAATTTTATGAACTTCATCCGGACTCAGGAGAAGCCGGCTGCATTCACGGCAGGTAACACGCAGCAGTTTTCTGATAAGCCGGGTATACCCGACGTGAATGACCGGTTTTGCGAGTTCAATATGACCAAAGTGGCCAGGACAGTCACTCGCTTTGTTCCCACAGGTCTTGCATCGTAACCCAGGGTCAATAACCCCGAGGTGAAGATCCATCAGACCCTGGGGATAGGGGAAACCATCATCGTCGTAGGTATCTGCCCATATGATCTTCCGGACACTCATCTTCCGGATTTCCTTTGGAGAGAGCAATCCGAATTCGATTTTCCCTACTCTTTTTGGACTTGGCATTTTCTATTTCCCCCTTTAAACCTGGTCCTCCAGGTGCATTCTCGGGGCAATACCCATACTCTTCATCTCATCGAGGAGAAGTTTGAATGCATAGCTCATTTCTACCGGATAGATATCGGTTTCATTCCCGCACGCCAGACAACGTGTCACATTGCGGTTGCGATCGAGAAACGCGATCATTCCACACTGTGCACAGACATACTGTTCCACCTTATCGGATTCGTCGAGAAGACGCTCCTTCAGTGCCATTGCTGCGCCATGACCAATCATCACATCGCGCTCCATCTCACCAAACCTGAGACCTCCCTCACGGGCACGACCCTCGGTAGGTTGACGGGTCAGAACCTGCACAGGTCCACGCGAACGCGCATGCATTTTCGATGAAACCATGTGATAGAGTTTCTGGTAAAAGATGACGCCTACATAGATATCCGCGTGGAACTGTCGCCCGGTAATGCCGTCATACATGACCTCGCGGCCATTATGCGCAAAACCGAGTTTCTGCAGTGACGCCCTGAGGTCCGTCTCCTTCTCTCCAGAGAAAGCCGTGGCTCCAATTCTGCGCCCCTCAAGCGACCCGACCTTTCCGCCAAGCATCTCCAGCATATGGCCGATAGTCATACGTGAAGGGATGGCATGGGGATTGATAACCAGGTCCGGCGCTATGCCGGCTTCTGAAAACGGCATGTTCTCAGGCGGAACTATGAGTCCGACAACACCCTTCTGTCCGTGACGTGATGCAAACTTGTCACCGACCTCCGGGACTCTCAGATCGCGGGTTCGGACCTTCACCAGACGGGAGCTGTTCTCACCCTCGGTGATGATGACGGTATCAACAATTCCGTGCTCGTTACTCCGCATCGTAACGGATGTGTCACGGCGTTTTTCAACGGTAATCAGTTCCCCGGATGGTTCTTCAAGGAACCTCGGCGGCGATGTTTTTCCGATAAGGACATCCTTCTCCTTCACAACCGTCTCTGGGTTGATGACACCATCTGTATCGATGTTCTGGTAATACTCGGCGCCATGAGCCCCGGAGACCTCTTCATCAGGAACCTCTATCTTATCGACCTGGCCTCCGGGATACCGGCGTTCTTCCCCATCATAGGTACGGAAAAAGTGGGAGCGCCCGACTCCACGATCAATAGAGGCCCGGTTGAAAATGAGTGCATCCTCGATATTGAACCCTTCATACGAGAGAATGGCAACAACAAGATTCTGTCCCGCCGCCCGGTCATCAGATCCGATTACTTCCGTGGTCTGTGTGTGAACCATCGGTTTCTGGACATAGTGAAGCATATGGCCCCGCGTATCAGGCCGCAGTTTCATATTAGAAGCTGCAAATCCAAGGGCCTGCTTAATCATTCCGGCACCCATTGTCACACGCGGAGATGCATTATGCTCAGGGAAGGGAACATGTGCAGCTCCAATCCCCAGAATGAGGGAGGCGTCAATCTCCATATGAGTGTGCTCGGGAGTGATCTCCTCCTCACTCATCGCGATATAAAGGTCTTCTTCCTCCTCAGCATCGATGAATTCAACGATGCCACGGGAAACCAGATCCTCAAACTCGATCTCACCAGACTTTACCCATTCAATATCCTCATCGGTGACGAGAGGTTTTCCCTCATCAACAACAATAAGCGGCCGGCGGGCTCGGCCACGGTCCGTATGGATGATTACATCCTCATTGTACCGCTTGTATGAGATATTGATCTCTGTTGAAAGTTCCCCGCGGCGTCGCATCTTACGGATACGCTGAACCATCTCTTCCGGATTCTCAGTCAGCCCGACCAGCGCACCGTCAACGAAAACACGAGATTTCTTCAGTTTCATAGGACCTCCTTCTTGAGCTCTTCAACCCCGACATTGTAGAGAGTACGGATAACCGCCTGTTCATCCGGCACTCCCTTTGATATCTCTACCATCTGTGCAAAATTCTTGACAAGACCACAGTTCGGACCCTCAGGAGTTTCTGACGGGCAGATTCTTCCCCACTGGGTAGGATGCAGATCACGAGCCTCAAAATGGGGCTGCGAACGTGAAAGGGGAGAAATCACTCTCCTCAGGTGGGAGACAACGGCCATATGATCGGTCCTGTCCAGAAGCTGGGACACACCGGTTCTGCCCCCGACCCAGTTTCCGGTGGCGAGCGGATGCAGAAGACGTTCCGTCAGCACATCCGCACGAACAGCAGTACTGATAGACAGATCACGGTGACGCATGCTGGCTCGTTCCAGCTGATATTTGACATCGCGGGTGAGGCGATTCAGGGAGATCCTAAAGAGATCTTCCATCAGATCACCGGCGAGTTTCAGTCTCTTGTTGGAATAATGATCCTTATCATCTATTCTGCGGTTTTCGAGAACGAGATCAAAGCATGCCTCAGCCATACGTCCGAGGAAGTGCGCCTTTGCCAGACGCACACTCTCCACGGCATGCTGATACCCGGGATCCTCTTCCTTGAGCCCTTCCGGCATCAGATAATTCAGGTGCGGCAGAAGGTAATTGTCCAGGACAAATTCCGCACGCTTGCGCTGGTAATCACGCGTCTGGTTTGGTGCGAGTTTTTTGCCGACGTACATGATGCCGTCTTCGGTGGTGTCGCATTCGCTCTCCTCCAGATTCTGCATCATGAAGGTGAGGATATCTTCGTCATTTGAGACCGCATTGACGATATCGTGGTCACTGGTGAGGCCCAGCCCACGCATTAGGTCCACGTAACGAAGATGCCCTGCAACGGAAGGGAAAGACACCTCAAGCAGGTTTTTCCTGTTGCGCTCCACAATCACGAGTGCACGATACCCCCGATATTGTGAGAAAACCTTGGCCACGTAAATGCGTTCGTTATACCGCTCGGTATACTCAGTCATGATCTTGTTGGAGGCAAGATCCTCGAGCGTCATCAGGACACGTTCAGATCCGTTAATGACAAAGTATCCGCCAGGGTCATGAGAATCTTCTCCCTGGGCGATCCTTTCCAAATCGGACATTCCGCATAAATTGCAGCACTGTGATCCTATCATCACAGGAAGCTGACCAATCGTGGTAATTACCGGTTCCTGGCGCTCGTCTCCCTGGACGAGAACCATTTCCAGCTGTATCGGTGCCGCATACGTGAGATTGCGAAGACGCGCCTCACTGGGAAAGAGGTTCGACTGCGAACCATCAGCTTCGCGGACAACCGGTTTTTTCACTTCAATCTTTCCAAGTTCAACCCATACCGGTTCGTTGTCTTTACCACGCTGGCCAATATCGGTTTCAATAACCCTTTGTTCATCAACCACTTTCTGAAGGTTATAGTTCAGAAAATGGTTGTATGAATCCAGCTGATGGCGTGCTACGTGTTCCCGGGAAAAATAGGCTTTAGATAATACTTTCCTATCAAGCAGAGAGAT
Organism: Methanovulcanius yangii; assembly: GCF_018687785.1. Classification (NCBI taxonomy): domain Archaea; kingdom Methanobacteriati; phylum Methanobacteriota; class Methanomicrobia; order Methanomicrobiales; family Methanomicrobiaceae; genus Methanovulcanius; species Methanovulcanius yangii. Next base: position 393,097 of record NZ_LTBL01000001.1, on the reverse strand, counting down.
CACCCCTGAAATCAGAGATTTATTACTTCTTTGGCCTCTTTACGACCATCCTGTATGATTCAGCCCTTCCTGCAGTCTGGCTGTTGCGGACAATCCGGACAATGTCATTAACGTTCCCGTCAATGGCTTTCACCGCGGGATCGTCATGATAAATTTTTGGTAGTTGATCATGGGTAATCTGGTAGGTGGATAGCAGGTCATCTACCTCCTCCTGCGTCATGATGTGATGTTCCGGAACCATCACGTGGTTTAATACAGAAAATTCTTTGGTGCTCATCTTATGCCCCTGCTCATAACGAGTTTTTTTTCAGATGCATCACCGCGAAAAAATCACAGAGTGCGCCACAGTCATCGCTTGGTGGCAACGGGCCCGGAGGGATTTGAACCCCCGACCACCTGGTTAAAAGCCAGGCGCTCTGCCTTACTGAGCTACGGGCCCCGCATGTCGATCGAATCAGCATTATTACAATGCAGTGTGGAACCATAAACCTTTCCATCATTTAAAAATGCCCGACCGGGAGAATCACCCAATCCAAGGAATATCCGCGCACCATAATTTCAGAAAATCTGCTCTGGCACCAGTAAAATATGATACAACTAATATATGGGATACCACGCCTATTATGGATTAGTGATGGCCATGAATGGAGAAAAAACCACATTCCAGTCAAAAATGATCGACACGGTATCATCCGGGACGATGATCATCTACCTGATCATTGCGATAATTCTACTCGCTTTGGCATTTTTCTCACTCTATGATACAGCCCTCGGTTTCTGGATAATAATTTCCGGGAACGAGGCCGAGGGAATGCTGCACTCGCTGCATGCCGTCCTTCTTACAATTATCATCGTGGAAGTTCTTGAAACGGTTCTTGTTTATCTCAGAACGAACATCATCCAGGTCCGTCCCATACTCATTGCCGGGATAACGGCGATGGTTCGCCGTCTGCTGTTCATCGACACCGAAATCCTGACCACGATGTTACTATGGGAACTCGCCCTTTCAATCCTGGCCATATTAGTACTGACCATCGCCATCTATACAGTCAGCCGGGATACAAAAGAAAAATAGTTTTTGGATATTTATTCCGGACGAATATGCTCTTTTTTTATCTGGTTGAGGCGCTCTTCCTGGAATTTTATGCTCATACCCATACTCTCAATAGCCTGCTGGATATTCTCGCCCACCTTGACATTCGAATCATTCAGATTATACGTGGATTCCAGTATCTTCAGGAGGCGTTTGGATACATCAGCACTCTTTGAAAGGCGCTCATATTCCTCAATGATCTGTGTGTCCGCCCCTTTGCTGCGTGCTTCCTCAATATCCGCATTAATCTTTTCCTGTCGCTTGAGCACATATTCAATCGCATCGTATAGCTGACGGTGGGTCGTCGGTTTCATGATGTAATCTTCAATATATGCCCCATACTCCTGGGCTTCATCAGGAGTAAGCTGTTTTGCGGTGAGCATCATTACGGGAACATTGGCAGTGGCAGGGTTCGATTTGATGTTTTCGAGGGTTTCCCACCCGTCCATCGGTTCCATCATGATATCGAGAAGGATGAGATCCGGACGTACATCCTCAAGAACTTCCAGGCATTCATTTCCACTATATGCAGCAATCGGCCTATATCCTCCTCTTTCGAGCATTGCCACGAAGACATCAACAATCATCGGGCTATCGTCAACAATTAAAATGGTATACATTACAACTCCTCCCCTATTCTTCCACAAATTCCTGCCAATGAATTCTTCACTGAATGTACATCAGATTGATTATTAATAATTACTGTAATTAGTGCATTTTTTCCTGCACTGCAGATAATGAGAATCGCATCCGCCATCTCTGCCACCACATAGGACGGTGGTGAAAGATGGAGAATGCTACTCGCTCCTTCCGAAGATGCCAGCATTGTTGCAGCCATTGCAGCAAAGGACGGCGCAGATACACCCTCATCCATCTGCCTCCCCATTATATGCCCCGACCTTGATACGATCGCACAGGAAGTTACCGCATCAAGCGACATCACCTCATCAACATATTTTTGGATTTTATCCCTTAATGGACGATTTTCACTCACTCTGCACTTCCCTGTAAATAATTTTTTTATTCTAAATGTGTTTTTTAGTTTTCACTCACCATATAGCTTACATTCCAAACCTTAAGAAGAAAATCAAACGAACGACGCCGATCACTTAACGTCCGGGCCAAAATACCTCAATACAGCGATACACTACCTTTATGTGATTGCAGAAACACCATTTAAACAGGATGCAGTTGCCCCGTGGTTCACTCCATTCGGTGAAAAAAAATATCACAATGGCAAGCTTACTGGAAGAAATTGCCGGTACGAGGTTTACAGGCCATTGCATACTCCATATTCAAAATAATAAGAAAAATCTTGTTTTTAAAGGGGGCCTGTGTATCCTTTCCCAGTCCGACAATCTTAAAGGAGATAAGGCGTTCAGCGAAATTAAGGGAATAAATGAAAAAATTAATGCTGAATTATACAACTTTACTCCCACACAGGTCAACCTCAGCCTTGAATTTAACAACGACTGTATTGTAAATGATTCACCGACAAAGGCACAGTCGGAAATAATTGATCAGTCCCGAAATACCACCCCAAACAAAAAATTGTCGTCGCCAGGACTCTCAAATGAAAAAAGAAGTCCAACAATCCAGAAATATGTTGAATTACATTCCAAAGAAGATGGAATTGTCGAAGGTGATCCACATCACCCGACAAATGCCAATGGGACGAAAATTGGTGGAAAAAGGCGGGAAATTAACAGCATTTTTGATTTCAGGCCCTCAGTCAATCCAAAGATCAGAGCCCCAAAAAACACTTTTCAGCTTCCAAGAGGTCGTCCGGTCGAGACAAGAAAGGATATCAAGTTAATGAATCTCGTTTCCCATATCGAAAGTTCGGAATTTACCGGATACTGTATTATCGATCTTGATGGGCGGCAGGCATCGCTCCTCCTTGAACGCGGCAGATGTGTAATGATTGACTACCCGCCACGGTATGGAGAGGAGGCAGTCAAGGAGATACAGTCCGCAATATCAAAGACAGTCTCTGGGGACCTTTATGAATTAAGTCCCCAGCAAATGGACCTGGCCATCGAATTTAACGACGGTTACTGGGCAAACAACTGGACGAAAGGAACAGGTATTTCTATCTCAGCGGTTTCACGGGAAATTTTTGACATGACCGCGACGACCCCCGATACGGGCGCGAAGATATCAGAAATAGCCCCCGATCTCACCGCACATAAGGTCACTCCCCATGAACCCGTACCATTGAGTCAGGAAGAACTGGATTCTCTTGTCGAGGAAGAACCCATCGACACGAATGATGATGAGGAACTGGATGATTTTGCACAGCAAGTCCGCAATCTTGAAAATATGAACATGGAAATAATGGAAAAAAGAATCAAGGAAAACTTCAAGGATGTTATCAAGGAACTTGATCTTGAATACCTTATAGTAGAGAAATCCGACTAATTGTCCATATGAATGATAAAAATGGATGACATATTTCTGATTTTTATTGGTATCGCCGCTTTGGTCGTGATACCTGCAATCGCCTACCAGGCATACCGAATGATCCGGAGAGGGGAAGAATCAAAAGCAAACGGCATCCCCAAGGTCGGAATTACTACAGATCCCATTTCGTCGGAAATTCAGATTAATACGGCCAAAGAAGACCAGAATAGAGCAAAACCCCCGCAAACGCAGGTGGCTGAAGAACCTGAAACCCCCGCAACAGAACGATCAACCGACAGGGTTCAGGCCTATGAAAAACCGGTCACGGATATTGATTTGACGAACGGGTCCTTATCGATAATGGAGAGTATGAGCAACCTGTGCCGGAAGTATGGCATAGAGACCTGCACCCTTGCCTCGGGAGACGGACTTGTTGTTGCATCCTCATATCCCGGCGGTACAAGAGATGCAGCATACTTCAGTAATCTGTATTTCCGGGAAAATATTACACGCAAAGGAGATATCACGATCTCTCCCATGAAATATAAGGATCAGGACCTGATAGTTATCATTCGTTCGCAGCGCAATTTGGATAGCGAAGATATCGAAGCTATTAAAAGCGATGAAAAACGTATTCTCCTATTCTGGCTATAAAATTTAACCTACCGTTTTAATTATCTCTCAAATTTTAGCCTTATTTTTTATAAGAACGATAAATTTTCGAAAGAATATTACAACGCATTTTGATAAGCAATACAACACACATATTAAATATTAATAAACTGAATGGTTATGTAGACAATCCAGGAATTGTGTGAGGTATTCATGGTTAAAGTCTATACAATTGCGTCAGGAAAAGGTGGTACGGGTAAAACCACCACCTCAGCAAACCTCGGAACATGCCTCGCTGAACTCGGAAAAGAGACCTACATCATGGATGCTGATATGGGGATGGCCAATTTGGGGATCATCCTTGGGATGGAAGATGTCCCGATCACACTCCACGAGGTGCTTGCGGGGAAGGCGAAAGTTACCGAAGCAGTCTATGAGGGGCCATGCGGAGTAAAAGTTGTTCCTAGTGGAATTTCTTTGAAAGGATTTCAAAATGCTGATCCGGATCGACTCAGGGATGTGATGCGTGAACTTATTGGTAAATGCGAATATCTCCTAATTGATGCCCCTGCAGGAATAAGCAGGGATGGGGTAATTCCGCTTGCAATAGCTGATGAAGTCATCCTTATCGTTAATCCCGAACTTTCATCAATGGTGGATGCCCTGAAAACAAAAATTCTGACCGAACTGGTTGGAGGAAAAGTGAAGGGAGCTATTCTGACACGGGCAACGATGGAAAATACCGAGGTGTCAAAGCAGAAGATGGAAGAGGTTCTTGGGGTGAAGGTCATTGGAATTGTGCCAGAAGATCCTAATGCACGACGTGCAGCCGCTTATAAGACCCCCATTGCCATCAAATATCCGGAATCCGATGCTGCAAAGGCATACAGGCGTATCGCTGCCAATATTGCCGGTACAACATACAAGGATGAAACGGAATTCATTCAGTCAAAGGAAACATTCATTGACCGGCTTGCACGATCGATATTCAAAGGGAAAAAATGATAGGGATAACTCCTGAAGCAATACTCCTTATCCTTTTTGGAGTTGTGATTGTCTTCCTCCTTCTTGTCGTAAAGATAATGCATACCAGAATATACCAGTTGCTGGATGAAGTCGATAAAATCAGCGGAAAAATGAACCTTACCTCTAATGAAATTGAGCAACTGACAAAAAATGTCGAAGAATTTAAAAACAAAAATCTCTGATTGAAATTCAAAAAGACAAGATAAATAAAGGATATCGACGTATCTAATATGGCGGGGCCATAGGGTAGCCTGGACCATCCTAGGAGACTGGGGGTCTTCTGACCTGCGTTCGAATCGCAGTGGCCCCATTTACTTTTTTTTGGAAGTGTCAGCACATGCAACTCTCTGAAACATGTTTTGAATGTCTTATGTCCCGAATCCTGTTTGAATGCCGCCTTTCGTGCAAAGATGAGCAAATCATCGACAAAGCAGTAAACCAATGCCGTTCACTCCTTGGAGAGATCTGCCACGAACCGGTACCTGCACCGCATCTGTCAAGCAGAGTTCACAGGTGCGCATATTCGATTATCAATGATTCTGATCCATACCGTTCTCTCAAGAAGAGAAATAATATGGAAGCCCTCGAGGCGGCAGACGAAATTAAAGATCAGCTTACAACGTTTCGGGACCTCTGCCTTGGTGCTATTATTGCCAATACTCTTGATTATGGATCTGCAGAGCATACAGTGACCGAGGATTTTCGAACATTTTTCAGCATGGAATTCGCGAAGGGCCTCAGTATTGATGACACGGCTGAAATGGAACAATATCTGGGAAAAGTTGTCTACTTTTGTGATAATTGTGGTGAAATTGTCTATGACAATCTCCTTATTTCCTACCTTCAACAAACCGGATCAGAGGTCGTGGTGGTTGTCCGGGGTGCACCCATCATCAATGATGCAACCATGGAAGATGCCCTGTTTGCGGGAATCAATCCCCAATGTACAAGAATTCTCACGAACACCACCGGAATTGCTGAACTGGGGTACTTCCCCCCATATACACCCGAAGAACTAAGGGAAGAACTCCAGACAGCAACACTCATAATTGCAAAGGGAATGGCCAATTACGAATCATTTTCCGAATTTTCCATCCCTTGCCCAATAGCATATCTCATGTCGGTAAAATGTCAACCGATCGCTGATACGATAGGAGTTCCCAAAGGTTCAAGGATTGCCCTTCTTCGTATCAATTGAACATCCGCACCGGGACGAGAAAAGAGAAAACCTAAATCAGATCTTCTTCCTCTGCAAAATATGGCTTATCGAATACCTCGTTCCATGTTGTTTCCAGGACGTAGTATTCCATCATTTCAATTACTCTCTGATTCTTGGGGGAAATCTCATATGCCCTCTCAAGCATTTTTCCAGCCTCTTCGGGATTACCCATTGTAATGTAGACGCGTGTCAGTTCAAGAAGAATATCGATATTATCCGGATCCATTCGGTGCCCCCGAAGGAGAAGTTTAAGGGCTTTTTCCGAATCTTTTTCAATCCGTGCGAGATGATACCAGAGAGCAGGCTGATTCGGTTTCAGTTTAATCGCGGTCTTTAACGCCTGAGAGGCCTCTTCTGTTGTACCGATGTGCAGTCGGCATATCCCTATTCCCAACCACACCTCACCATCATGGTTTCGAAGTGCCTTTGCCTGAAGAAAGCACCCCATTGCATCATTATAGTTTTCAAGGCGCATCAATGCTGTTCCCATCGAAAGCCACGCGCGGAAATTATCATGCTCATTATCGGCTGCGCGCTTGTAATAATAATAGGCTTCCTCATAATTGCCAAGGGACAGGTAGACATCACCTTTCCCAATAAGAAAATCCGGATTTTCCGGAAGCGCTTCCAGTGCAGTATTGATAAACTGCATCGCTTCCTCAAATTCATTAATCTTGAGATGAGCGATCCCCTCGTTATACCAACCTAGAGCATATAGCTTGTTTGCCGGAATTCGAGACATGAACCGTACCTTTCCCTATTTTCTCCCTGATACTCAGGGTTCTTGTGCAACCGGAGCGCCGGTGAGGCGGTGATAATATCCTTGGGAGATACTCTCACATATGATATTGTCAGTCACTTACATAAATCAAACTACAGATTGCTCATCCCAGAATGTGCGGTACTGCAAAGAGAAGGACAATGAGGACGATCATTGCAGTGCTGATTGCAGTTACAATATAATGTGCCAGATCACCTCTTCCCCTGCGTTCGAATATCCCGGTTACCCCCTCCTGCATGATGTATCCCCCATCGAGCGGAATGAACGGAAGGGCATTGAATGTTCCAACAGCCAAATTAAACCAGAAGGTCCAGAACACAATCTGAACGACACCCCAGTATCCCTTAAACGGTACATCCCATACCGCCGCATAACTCGTATCAAAGGCCAGGATTCCCATCTGCAGTGAATCCCCTTCAAGGACATAATTAATTGGCAGATACAGGAGAAACAGCGGGCCGACCGGACTGATGACATACTGTTCGAACACTTCTTTCGTGGCAGACGGTGTATAGTAAGATATCCCCATGAATCCTGAGCTTGCCCCGGGATTAAGATCCTCTGGCCATTCAGCAAGTGCCATGGGATACGTGAACGTTTCACCCTGGTATGCCACCTCCATCATGATTTTCTCTCCGGGGGCCGTTTTTTTGAGGATACTGCCAATTTCATTGACAGATTCAACAGATACTCCGTTTATCGCAGTTATCACCGAATCAGGGGGTACCCCCGAGATTTCTGCAGGATAGTCCTTGTAGACTCCGTAAATCATCGGAACCGAATTCGGGGTTGCCATTCCCAGAAGCAGAATTAAGATAACAAGACAGATTCCGGCGACAACCAGGTTGTTTACTATCCCTGCACCGTACATCCTGATTTTGGATCTCCGTGAAGCCTTTTCGACATCCTCTTCATCAGGTTCAACAAATGCCCCAAAGGGTACCACGACAAAGAGGATGCCAGTGCTTTTTACTCTGATATCCTCTACCCTGCACAGTATTGCGTGACCAAATTCATGGACAACCATTGTGAGGAAAAGGCCGATTAAAACAGCGATGGTAAGTGGGATAAATTCATTTACACCGGGAATTGCGAGAATATTCTGAATTTCGTAGATACCCTCTGGAGCAGGAGGGGACTGTATCGTCTGATAGAAGCCCAGGATCAGAATAAGAGACATTATCACTGATATGACAACAACGAGAATGGCCCCAAATGTCCCATATATCCGTAAAAATCCGGAATATGACCGAAATTTATCGAAAAATCCAACCCTGTCCGTCTTTAATGCAAGAATCGGCCCATAAAATGTGATATGTTCCTTCCACAGATTGTTGTATTTGATGTATCCGGCAATTAGAGCATACACAGCAATAGAAAATATTGCAACAACGAGCCAATCCATCCAGTAATAATCTTAGCCCGCAGTCCAGATAAACCATGAGGACGGGGGTATACATCCTAAAAATCGAACAGACTGGACTGGGACAGGCGCGCGGAAATATCAGATACGGTCCTCCAGGAATGCCTCGCTATGACAGGAGCCCTGCCATTCTCCACAATCCATGACTCCAGAAAATCAATGGTGATTTTGTCAGAGGGATAACCACTGCCGATCCCCCCGTATTCCTCCCGAAGAGAATCGATAATCCGATCGCGTGTTACTTTGGCCACGATAGATGCTGCACTGACAACAGGAAATCTGGTGTCCGCCTTGTGCTCAGAGATAATGGTAGCCGGCGTCCGGAGGAGACACCCAACCGTTTCTCCATATCGGCCGGCATTCACATCGCAAGCATCAACGAAGGCCGTCTGTGCACCAAGCTCATCGATTACAGAGGCATGTGCCGTCGCCACGATAGTATTCATCCCCATTTTCAATTCGATGCGCATATGATCAATTTCCTTTGCATCTATGACACGGACCGCCGTCACAAATGTTGCATTGATTGTGTCATAGAGTTCTTCCCTCCGCTTTTTTGAGAGGAGCTTCGAATCCATCAGCCCAAGACCCTCGCATTCATCGGAGTCCCCTACCATGACCCCTGCAATGACCATAGGGCCAAGAACAGACCCTTTCCCCGCTTCATCTATCCCGCAAATCACGTTTATCCTCACTACATTTCACAATCTATATCAATACATGGTGTCGAAAACCCAATGAATGTTTATCATCATCATTGGGCTGGGAGGAATCGGCCGGAACCTTGCAGCAATATCTGTTGAACATGGTGACTCAGTAGTCGTTATCGATCAGGACGAAGACAGATGCAATGAAGTTATCGAACATTATGATGTCATGGCGATAAACGGCAATGCCACAGATAAATCAATTCTCGAAGATGCGGGAATTGACAGGGCACATGCTCTTGTTGCGACGACAAGTGATGATGCGGTCAACCTAATGGCATGCTGGCTTGCAAAGAAATTCAACGTTCCGAATGTTGTATCGATTGTCAACCAGAAGGAACATTCCGACTTCTTCCAGGAAGTCGGTGTTCATATCAGCGAAAACCCGGATGAGCTTGTGGCAAACCGACTCTACTACTGGTCGGAAAACACCGATTTGCACCAGATAGCTTCAATCCCGGGTGGAACAATCTTCCAGCTTGATGTGGATCAAAATGCACCAATGATTAATCACGAAATTCAGGAGCTTGAGGTCAGGGATTTCGTTTTCATCGCAATTCAGCGGGAAAAGGGGGACCTCATCATACCAAGCGGAAGAGTCCGGATTCGTGAGGGGGACAAGATAATTGTCTTCACAAAAAAAGAGGCTGAGAAGGACTGTCTGGCAGTTCTCAACAGACAGTTGAAAAGTTCAGCCTAATATTTTTTTCAGACTGCTAATTTCCTTGAGTAGCCAGGGATTGTATTTAATCAGTTCCTTTACGATTTCCTTGGTACCGATTTTCTCAAGGTCGATCTTTTGAACCGATCCAAGAATGGAGTTCATTTTATCATCTGAGAGCCTGATGAAGATCTCCTTGATCTGATAGTTTCTCTCAAGGCCCTTGCCCATCGCTGATTCGCGCCAGAGAACATCATATTTTTTCAATGCGGCTGCGCTGACATCTCCTTCTTTGATACATTCTGCAGCCACTTCCCCGGCAAGCCTTCCGGTATACATGGCATTGATGATGCCTCCACCGGTGAGCGGATCGCTCACCCGCGCCGCATCACCCACGATCATAAGACCGGCAGAGACTGTTGATGTCAGCGGCCTGCATGCGGACACTCCGCCTACAATCAGCTCGATGATCTTACCGTCAGGGAATTTCTCCTGAATAAATCTGTCAAGGTAATCCTTCGGGCGGTTGCCGTCACGGCACTTCTTTCCTGAGATACCGATTCCAACATTTGCAGTACGTTCACCCTTGGCAAATATCCATACATATCCTTCGGGTGCTACCTCATTGCCCATATAAAATACATTCACTCCCGGCTGAATATCGATATCAGTCATCAGATACTGGACACAGGTTTCCAGTTCGGCCATCGGTACTACCGTATCGATCCCGCACCACCGTGCAAATTTTGATTCTACGCCGTCGGCAGCAATAACAATTTTCGCTGTAATATTCCGTATTTTCCCTGCATATTCAACCTTGGCGCCCTTCACCACACCATTTTCAACAATGGCGTCAACTGCACGTGTCTTGACATATACTTCACACCCTGCATTCGCCGCTCTCCATATGAGTTCGCGGTCAAACATCTTTCTGTCCAGGACATATCCGACTTCATTGCCAGCCATTTCTGAACTTAGTTGTATGACCTGACCATTGGGTGCGACGAGTTCTGCACCCTGTATTTTGGCGGAGACCCATTTTGGATCAAGGTCAATAAAATCATAAATTTCCTGACCAACTCCTTCCGCACAGCGTACAGGAGTACCTATGGCCGGTCGCTTTTCAATAATACAGCATGAGAGACCTGCTTCTGCGACTGCCTTTCCAGCCATCGCCCCGCCGGGTCCTCCACCGATTATCAGAACATCATAGTGATCGTTCATCCGCCACCTCCAGTGCACCAAGGGGACAGACCCTTGCACAGATTCCACAGTCGCGGCACCGATCCGCATCTACCGTGAGGTATGCGTCAACAAGTTCTAGAGCCCCTTCAGGGCAGACTGAGACGCAGGCACCACAGTATCCACAGATTTCCCTGCGAATTGAAAGCATCAAGTTAGGTATGTGCATAACGTCCAAAAATATTTCCTAACTCACGGAGTTTTTCCTGTTCTCCGGGGGCATTTTGTTCAAGAATTTTTATTTCCTGCGCACTCATTTTAAAAAATCATCATCATGGCCCCAGACAATTCCATAAAATCAAAAAAAAATGTGGATTTGGGCAACGCAAAATAATATCCTTATCTATTGGTATGTTGTTTGGAATAGAAAAGGAATCTGAGCCAAATCCCATAAATGGAATCCCTCTCATTCACAATGGAAAAAGAAGATGGAGGAAGAGACGGTTCGGTTGAGATCACGGTCGAATCCCCCGGCGTTTTACCTTTTATTTTTCAGAATCTTTGTAACTCTGCGAACATAGGTAAACAAAAAGAACAGGAGTGAATAATCAGGTCTTAACCGATTGCAGTGCAAATGTACCGTATTTCCCTCCACCACCGGGGTAAAGGATGATGCTTCCAGTCCGAAAATCTTCAATCGCTGCAGCCACACCGGAATGTACTCCGGCTATCTCCTCTGGTGCCGCATCGGTGAGAACAGCAATTTCACACCCAAAACAGGCAATAAGTTCGGCGTAGAGCGCCTGACATTTCATGGTATTGGGGGATGATGTTCCGAGAACATGCTGGATGATCTCACCCAGCGGAATTGTATGAAGATATGGAGGGCGGGGACTCACCGGTCCGGTGCTCATCTGCGCCGCCAGGTCACGCACTCCCATCTTAATCACTCCACCGTCATGCGGGCACCTCCAGCCGTTCATCTCCGCCCCAGAGACAGTATACTGTCGATAACAGGCGGGACAGGCAGTCCGGTTGTATTTACCTTCCTCCGGGAAGAAACCAGCATTGAGAAGAATCTCTCCACGGCATACCGCTTCGATCACTGCAGCAGCACTCCCTTTTTTGATGGCAAGCCGGGTAAATTCCCGTCCAACCTTCAGAGGAGAGGGACTGTGCGCATCTGAACTGGATAAAAAGGGAATATTGGCCAGTTCCGGTATTCCGGCTCCATATGATGAATCGGCCGAGAGGCCCAGCTCCAAAAAATCCGGATTTTCTCCCCGGTAACATTCCATAAGTGAGGGATATTTTCCATACAGGCCCGTCCATGGAGTAAATGCATGCGCCGGTCCTACCACCCCTCCCTCCTCGTGCACAATACGGGCAATGTCACCACCCGACAAAGCAACATGAGGTCGTCCCGCCGAATGAATAGTCCTGCTAAACGGAGAGAACCGATTCGAAATTGCCTCGGCAATCTCCATCGATTCGGCAAGAATAAGATGATGCACTCTTCCTTCCCCCTGAACCTCCATGGAGGGTACGACAATTATCCCCGCATTATTTTCCACGTGGTCCTTCCACGCCTCCCTCCATAGAGGGTGGGAGGCATCACCTGTTCCCAGAATCCCGATTCCCTTCATAGTGCAGGCTTCAAGAAGAGCAGAAGGGGACATCGATGGTGAGACGGCCATCGAAAAAGAAGAATGAATATGAAGATCCGCAGTAACAATCATGAACTCTCAGCCGATGTAACTGAGTTCTTCCTGCGACCGTTTCTCTTCCATATCGCGAATTTTGTCGAAAAGCGCCTCCATTTCAGACGCACGCTCCTCGAGTTTCGTTTCATCCACAACAAGACCTATCAGGCGGGAGAGCACCTGCAAAACGGCATGAGCACTCTTCGGATCGACAATGTACCCCGAAGTTTCGCCCATAAGGCATATGCCCTCAATACCATATGCGGCACCAAGTCCCAACAGAAGCCCGGAAGCCCCGATGATACCGCCTCCGGGTTCATCCCGTGTGAACAATACCCCCTGATTCTCCACCTCTTCACGGAGCCCGGGATGGTTGACTGCTCCAAGAACCCGAATATCATCTACGAGATGCCCCACCCCGTATCCACCGAGAGTGTACACCCGCTTCACACCTAGTTCCTGCGCAAGTTGAAGATAGGCATCGGAGAGCAGATAATGCCCTTCAGCGGAATTGCTCTGAAAATCACCGACCAAAAATAGGAAGGCACGCCCGTCTGCTTCGTACCGGTAAATCTCATTTCTGGCAAGTTCGGTAACCCCTTCCTCATTGATGAGAACCTGAGGGGGAAAATAAATCGAGGTTATTTCGGCGATCTTCTCCGCCCCCAGTTCATCTATCATGTGCTCGGCAACGAGTTTGCCCACCTGGCCTACTCCCGGGAGCCCTTCAATGAGAATTTCTCCGGTGATATTCTCCTCACGGGCAAGCTGGATAGCAATGTCATCCATGGTATATCCTCCGGCGATATGCTCCATATTTGTCTTCAGGGGAAAAACGTGCCGGGTGTGCGGTAGAGGTCGCCCTTCCACAGGACGGACAGGAAAAGGAGAGGGTGTAAGTCCCGTCATGCGGGCATTTTCGAATTTTTCCGGCCATTAATTCTTACCAGAGCGCTGTTTGCGAACAAATTCCCCGGTACCGCCGGCACGTTCAACAACACCGATAGCGGCTTTCGCAGCCTTGTCTATCGCTTTTTCAGCGGTCTTATAATCATGTGCCGTAACTTTCACCCGGTATTTGGGTGCGCCAACGTATACCAGTTCAATGTCAACATCTTCAACATTCGGCTGGGCACTTCTGAGAGCCCTGCGTATCACATTGACGCCATCAGGTTTCGTAGACGTCAGAATCAGATTACCGGTGATGGTGACCTTCTGTAATTTGACATTCTCACCTGCGACCTGGATCAGAGAGTCTGCAACCTTTTTGCTAAGATTCAGACGTTTTAATGTCCCTTTTTCATCGGTCAGAACGTCTTCGAATACCGGAAAGAGCGCCCCATATTCCTGGTAAAAAAGATTCTGTAATTCATCTTCATTGACACCAGTCGCTTCTGAAATGAATGAAATCCACTTTATGGCTTTCTGTTCATTTTTCCATTCGTGAATTTTCTCTTTCCGCTGGTGATCATTGACATCTTTCAGTGAGAGATCAATATGACCTTTTTTACGGTCCACGTGCAAAACCTTGCAGACGACTTTCTGTCCCTCCCGAACGAAATCCCTGATATGCTTGATCCATCCTCGTGCCACCTCGGCAATCGGAATCAGACCTTCGCGGTTGTTGTACTCATCGAGGGTTACAAAAGCAACAAAGTCTTTTACGTTTGTTACCGTGCAGACAACCAGTTCCCCTTCGTCAGGCCATTCTCTCTCTTCTAGCATAACTTCACTACTCACTCAAGTTCAGCGAGAATTTCTGCATTGATTATTGCATTCCCGCCACTTGGTTCAGCAAGAACCTTCCCACAGACAACACAATCAACCTTCGTGCTTGCCCGCTGGAAAATTACCTGTTCATTTTCGCAGTCAGGGCATTTGACCTGATAGAATTTACTGCGATTTTCCCTGCTAACTCGTACCATTATTATCACTCCTGGAGTTCGAACTTACCTGCTTTCACACCGCTGCGAAGATGCGCCTTGCCGCATGTAGTACAGCGGTACCGGACATTGATACGCTTTGTCGGTTTGTCGCCACCGGGAACCTTGGAGAATTTACCCATATTTCCTACTTTCCCGCGACGCGATTTCTGACGGTCAATCCAGTGAAGGTGCATGTCCTTACCTTTCTTGACTTTTTCGACTTCGTGTACCTCATGCTTTCTGCAGTAAGGGCAGTATGTCTTAAATTTTGTTGGCATTTTCATTGAAATAAGCCCCTTGAAATGGATTGCAAGTCCCAATATTATTTACCTGCCTTAATACTTAAGGCTATGTTGCGTTCATACAGGACTCGGGCATTCTTCCCAGGAAGAGTAACAATGTCTTCCTTTATAAGGCTATAAATTCTCCCGTCTGTACCCATAAATGGTTCGATATCTTCCATAATTCGGACGAGTTCATAGTCTTCTGTCACCGGAGAGCGCTGAGATCCACCGTCATTTGCCCCGGGAATCGGCTCCCCGCTATCCACAACAACAGCAGGCCGCTGTTCTTCGGCGGAATGAAGAGTCCCTTCTATCAGCTCTTCACGGCAACGGCTGATTGCCGCCGCAATATCTTCATACATCTCCCGCTCTTCTGGAAGCATTTTCCGCAGTTCCTGAGGGTCGACATATCGTGTCTCCATCTGATTGATGGCTACCTTGAGAATTTTTTTGAACCGTTCCTGCGCAATATCATTGAGAGTAACCTTGATACTCTCGGTTTCCTGAACAAGGTCCGTTCCACGCCCTGTGAGGAAATTCTCAATACACTTCGCTTCCTCGTAGAGTTCAGAGAGACGCCGCTTTGCCTTTTCGAATATATCAGGTGGGATCTCCGTGAGTGTACCGCTCTCCCGCTCGTCAAGAACAATAATCCTGATATCTTCTAATTCCATGAAAATCTCCTAACAGTCTCAATGTACCGGTGGAGGAGCAACCGCCGCAATTTCTGCAATCCCCCTGCAGCAGAGGAATACTGCCATCTCTTCTGGAACTTTTTGAAGCCCCTTCGTAAGAGTATACTTTTCTCCCATCATAGTCATTGCGAGCGGAAATGCACAATCGACATTTACCATGCCCTCTCCGAAGTCCACAACAGCATCACATAACGGATCGAATGCCTCGAGATCCTTCGGACCGGACAATTCAACGACCCTGAGTCCTGAACCTCCATGAAGAGAGGCGGGAGCACGGATGAGCCGTTTGACATCCGTCGTGACGGGCTCATCGGTAAGTGCCGCCCGACTGGCGATTCGTTCTTTCAACGGGGGGTATTCTTCCGAAGTGATGAGCTGAAGAACCCGTGACGGAATGACGGCGGTCGATGGATGCGAAAGGGCAGCAACAAGGTCTACAGCTGAGTTCATAAACTTCTCAGCTGACCCCTTCCCTATTCCCTTTTTACCGGCCAGACACCGCAATGCCTCCCCACGTTCCATCTCAAGGTATTGCTGCACTTCTTCCATGAGTGCCTCGCGATATCGCAACGGCCACCCACCTCCATCACCCTCTCTACCCTGCAGCATAATTGCGGGATCAAGACCTATCCCACAGACATAATCCACAAGCTCACGGCGTTGTGCACTTTCCCACTGCCGGATTTCCAGATCACGAATATGAATATGGTATCCACGACCACCGGAAAAAACCAGATGAAGGGATTTTTCTGAAAAACCCAACTCATCGGTCAGCATTGCAATGAGCTTGAATGTCTCTGCCTTTACCCGCTCAAGCATCACCTCGTACGGCACCTTCTGAACAATGTGGTCTGCATCGAGGTCAAAGATCAGATCTGCGCCACACCATTCTTTTTCATTCATTGTGGCGGCTGACGGAAGAGCATAATATGCCGTTGAAAAATACATATGTCGGGGGACCATTGTGCGGACATATGAGGTCACCTCATCCCGGGAATGAAATGCCATATGACGCCGCATATGGACTTTTGGGGATTGATCAAAGAATATGAACCCCCATTCCCGCTGTTCCAGTGACGGCGGTGTTGGAAGAAATGCCCGCGAATAATAAGAATGAAACTTCTGCTTCACATACTCAAGTGTTGCGGGATTCATGCGAGCCTCTTAGACATATAGGGTCCTGATCGTTCATATCCGTGCCTGCGATAGTATGGCCTCACGCCAATTCCGCTCATAACCGATACTTCTGAATAGCCGTTTTCTGAAGCGATTTCCTCAGCCTTCTCGAGCAGACGGTTCCCAAATTGCCGGTGCTGCCATTCATACCCCACATCGCCGTTGCGGGAAAGGGGGACCATTGACCCATAGACATGCAGCTCCCGAATAAGGGCCGAACCTTCAATCTCTGCCCTCCAAGGCTTATAAGGATAACGAAGCCGGATAAATCCGATCAAAACATCATCTGCCACAGCCGAAATAAAATATTCCGTCCCTCTGCAGCATTCATACTCAAGGACTTCAATCGAGGCCTCACCTTCTACAATGTTGCGTCCCGCCTCCCGACAACGAATACATCTGCACTTTCCACCCTTCCGAATAAGATATTCATGGGCCAGCTGACGGAAATTGCTGTGATGTGATCCGGATACGATAAGCTTTGCCGGAATATCACGCTGCACCCTCTGAAGCCGGACATATTCGGGAAGGCATGATTTTCCATAGGCGATGAGCTGTATCAGGTCTTCTTCCGGATAGGTTTCATACTCACCTCTCTCCCATAATGACTCAATCTCCGAACCGGGAGTGACGAGAGTTGGATAAATTTTGATGAAATCAGGCCGATAATCCGGGTTGGCGAAGAGTTCCCTGAACATGGCCCGATCATCTTCCATGCTGGCAGACGGCAGATTCGGCATAATGTGAAATCCAACCTTAATTCCCGCATCGCGCAGATGACGATTTGCGGCCATGGTCTCTTCCACACCATGCCCGCGCCGGTTATACTCCAGTATCCTGTCCTGGACATGCTGGACACCCAGTTCTACTTTGGTCACCCCCAGCGAAAGCATGCGATCGATATGCTCCGGGAGGCACCAGTCAGGACGAGTCTCGAACGTTGCCGCAATACAGCGGACATCTGCGGATTCATTCCGGCTGCACAGTTCTTCATACGAAACACTGTCCCCTGCCGGCTCATGCCCGTATTCATTCATCGCGCGAATGCATCCACTCATAAACCATTCCTGATAGGCCGGATCCCTGGCAGTAATTGTCCCGCCCATGACAATCAGTTCAGCCTTGTCGATGTGATGACCAAGCAGCTGAAACTGTGAAAGGCGAGCCCGCACCTGAACATATGGGTCAAACCCGAATTCACGACCCCGCAACGCTGCGGGTTCCTCCCCTGTATAACTCTGAGGCGAATGGAAGGGGTGTTCCGGCCCGCCGGGACAGGGGAGACAGATTCCGTGTGGACAGGGATGTGGCGAGGTCATGACCGCAATCGGCGCCACACCGGAAAGCGTTCGAGTTGGTTTCACCTGAAGAATCTGCCTCAGACGTTCATAATCATCTGAGGGGGCAGCTGCAAGAATGGCCGAATTTTTCGGAATATTGGAAAGACCATACTTTTTTGATACGCTGATCTTAATTTTCTGGACATCAGACGAGCTGATTCCCGGAGAAGAAAGACGGGAGATGATCTCCCGCAGAATAGTTACCTCATCCATACCGGATTACTGACCAACCGCAACCTCATCCGGAGTTGCAAACTCCGAATATTCCATGGAGGCAAGTCCCTTCGATCTCACATACTGAACAAGTTCGTCCCCCAGGGAAAGAATAGCCTCCTTGTGGCAGATCTTGTTCTTATGAATATGGACAGGTGAAATTGACAGAGAAGCATAGTTTTCTGCCAGAATTTCTTCATTGTTTGTAGATTCGTAATATTTTTTCACATGGACAAGAAGCATGTGAAGATGTAGTAGTTCCTCTTTCTGCACCAAATCACCAATCCTTAGGAATTACTACTTTTCCTAAGGAGATATAATTTATTGGTGATCTTTATATCGCACAACTCACGCGCCGCCGGGGCGCTTGCGGGACTTGCTGTCGGGGACGCCCTTGGTGCCCCCTACGAGGGATACCCGGCGCGGGGTCAAGGGATACCAGAAATCTCTTCTGGAGGGAGATTCGGAGTAAAATCGGGAGAATTCACAGACGATACCGAACAGGCACTTGGCATTGCCAGATCACTTCTCAAATGCAGGAGATTTGAGCCGAATGATGTTATGCGCAACCTTATTACGGCTTATACCAAAAATCCACGATTTTACGGACCAACATCTTCAGCAGTCTTTGCGCGGGTCCTGAACGGATGCGCACCCCGGGATGCCGCACAGGACATCTTTGAACAGGGTGGCGGCAGAAGCAACGGAAGTGTCATGCGGGGCCCCCCATTGGGCATTTTTTATCCACCTGAAGAAGTATGGCAGGTAAGTCTCGCTTGCTCACGACTTACCCATCCCCACCCCGTTGCCTGTGAATGTTCCGCCGTTGTCAATATGATGATCAGTTGCCTTTGCAGGGGAATCCCCAGGGATGAGGCATACGCATCCGCCCTCAATAGCATTACCATCACAGAAATCAGGGATATTCTCGGCGATCCCCACAATTACCCGCTGATCCCTTCGCTCGATGCCCTTGCGACCACTCATTGTGCAATCTCCCTCTTCTTAAATTACCGTTCGTATCCGGAGACGGTGTCTGCTGCAGTCATGCTCGGGGGCGATACCGACACAATCGCAGCTATTGCAGGGGCGATGTCAGGAGCAGATCTTGGCCTGAATGCAATCCCCGGCAAATGGATAACCCAGATACAGGGAATCACCGAAGTAATCGGCATTGCAGAATCTTTGAATGCTCTCAGAAAAGATGGCAGATGACAAAAATGATGGATAATATGAAAGAATAGGACTCTATTCCGAGACCGGACGTAGAAGGACGGCTTTCATCCTTTTCCCAAGGACACAAGGCTTTTCCACCTCACCAAATACTTCTTCGATATGATAGCCCTCGTCTTCAATCACTCCTTCGGGATTACACAGGGAGAAGTTCGGGCATTCGGTTTCCGTGCAGCTGGTCTCGAATGTAATTCTTGAATGCAGTATCGCCCGCTCTGTTGGTACAGCGGATTTTATGGGCGCTACAACTACCTCCACGGTGTATGCCCCCCCATTATGAACATTGCAGGAATGAAGGGTATTCGTTCGCACCCCGACAATTCTGTACCTCCGCCGGAGGCGAAGGTTATGGCAGACCTTATGAAGCTTGCACCCCTCACATGCCGGACTCTCCCCTTCATAAATGAATTCAAGACCCTCGACAGCAATATTCTTCCCGGCAAGAGTTATTTTGGATTTTTCTGAGATCATAAATTACTCCATATACAACATCCGTATTAGATTTCGGGCGACCTCATCCGTTATTCCCATGTCCAGAATGGTAAACCGCTCCGGACGAATTTCGCGGGCCATGACAAGTGCCTTTGCCGCGGTCTCATCATCGATCCCTATCTCCGCCGGGGTCGTCGGGGCTCCAATCGTCTGAAGGGAGGTGCGGATTTCCCTCCAATCGCCGCCATGAAGATACATCGTAACGATTGAGCCGATCCCGCATTGTTCTCCATGGAGACCAACCCCCGGTGCAAGCTGATCCAACGCATGACTGAATTTATGTTCTCCCCCGGAAGCAGGACGCGAAGACCCGGCGATACTCATGGCCACACCTGACGACACCAGGGCCTTGACGACCGTCCAGGCACTCTCTTCCGTATTGAGCCGTATTACCCCGGCATTCTTCACAGTAATTTCTGCGGTCATACGGGCCAGAGCCATTGCATATTCAGAGACCGGTTCTCCCCTCAGCCGGTGCGACAACTCCCAGTCCAGAATCGCAGTGTAATTCGATATTACATCGGCGCACCCGGAGGCCAGCAGACGGCGTGGTGCGGCGGCGATGATTTTCGTATCTGCGATCAGTGCCGTGGGGGGATGTGCCTGAAGGGAGACACTCCCGCCTTTACTCGGCACCGACGCACGTGATGAGGCAATGCCATCATGGGATGCCGCAGTAGGAACACTGAGAAATACCCGGTCCAGATTAAATGAGACGATCTTTGCAGTATCGATGACCTTGCCTCCCCCCACTCCAACAATAAAACCTGCGTTTGCTGCTGCTTTTTGGGCTTTTGCAATGGTTTCCGGATTGATCGCATCAACTAAAAAATAATCAGTATCAAACTGGCTTTCAAGAAGAGCAAGGACGCGATCACCAGCCACCTTCATCGTTGTCCCTCCCCCGCTGATAACAAATGCCTGCCCTGACAATCCAAGATCTTCGCAGACCTTCGGAATTTGTTCTATAACATCATGCCCGATTATGACGTCACGTGGAAGCTGCATCCACTTTGACTTATCCAAAACCGGAGTTTTGAGTAATTTTATACCGTCTGCACTCATTTATTATCACTAAATGATCTGGGATTTTATATACAAATATTACGTTGGTCCTACGCTCAATGGGGACCCGTATACAATAGTCGATACCCTGACGTATGCAATCATCCTTATCATTGCTGTTTATCTCGTCTACAGGTGGCTGAAAAAAACTGGTATTCAGATAGATCATGATTTTATTCTTTCAACAATACCGTTTGTCGTCCTTGGAGGAATTCTGCGTGTTGTGGAGGATACCGGCATCATTCCCAGACCATGGAATGTGCTTCTGGTAACGCCGCTGATATTTTTCGTGGTTTTTTTCTATACCGTTGCGGTCCTTGTACTCGCACGTAACTGCGAAAAGCACGGCCTTATCAAATCCTATACGAGAGGATATTTTTGGGGAGGGGTTGCCGCCTGTGTAACCGTGGCGCTTCTTCTAATTTCATACGGCCTCACCTACTCACAGGTTTCCCTGACAGTCCTTTTCACCATTCTGGGAATGTCAATTGTGAGTTTCGGCGCACTCTGGGGCCTCGTGCGATATGTCTTTGGCTGGGAATATGTCAATGACGCCCTCTACAAACTCCTTATCTATGGGCATATGCTGGATGCAAGTGCCACCAGCTACGGCATCGATCTACATGAAATGAAATATGTGGAAGTACATGTGGTAGGCTCCCATCTCATCGAATGGACCGGGACGGCTTTTTCCATGTATGCATTAAAATTTGCCGTCCTCATTCCGGCGATCTACATCCTGGAGGCTTATCGCAAGGAGGGCGGCAGTGATTCGCTCTGGCATCTCATCCTTCTTGCAATGATCGTAGTGGGAATGGCACCAGGTATACGCGACATGGTGCGGATGGTGTTATATGTATGACAGAAGAGAATTCAGGGCAATCCTCCTGTCCCTTGCAGTATTTCTCATTGCTGCCATAGCAGGATGGTTAGCGGTAGCAAATGATCCAGTCATCGGACAGGAACTGATGAACCTCATCAATGAAGAAATATTTTTGCAGTTGATGAGCGAGAACCCGGCCATAGTATCACTGAATATTTTTATCAACAACCTTCAGGCATCGGTCATCCTGTTTCTGGGCGGGGTATCATTTGGCCTGATTACCATTCTTATCCTCACCCTCAATGGATTCATCATTGGCATCGTTGCTGAGATGATCCGTCAGGAACAGGGGGCGTTATTCTTTCTTGCAGGAGTCCTCCCCCATGGCATTTTTGAGATCCCTGCATTCATTCTGGCTGGATCATATGGCATTCTCCTCGGCAGGGAGTTGTGGAGGGAACTGGGTGGCGACGGCGATGCAATTGCCACCGCCTCAATATACGGGAAAAAATTCCTTCGTCTTGTTCTCCCGCTTCTTGCAGTTGCAGCGTGCATAGAGGGGTTTATTACGCCCGAAATCCTAAATTTACTCATATAAGGAGTCTGGCAAATGCACGAAGAGAGCGGCGCACTTCCTCAAAAATGCGATTTCAGCGCATGGTATAACGACATACTCTGGCAGGCGGAGATCATGGATGTCCGGTACCCTGTCAAAGGCCTCTATGTATGGTACCCCCACGGATTCGCAATTCGAAAACGGACATATGGCATCCTGAGAGAACTGCTTGACAGGGACCATGAAGAGACGCTGTTCCCGCTCCTCATCCCCGAACACGAGTTCATGAAGGAGGCAGAGCACATCAAAGGGTTTGAAGAAGAGGTGTACTGGGTGACACACGGTGGCCTTACCGAACTCGATGTAAAACTGGCACTGCGACCGACCAGCGAGACCGCCATCTACCCAATGTACAGTCTCTGGGTGAGATCTCATGCAGATCTTCCCATCAAGCTGTACCAGATAGTCAACACCTTCAGGTACGAGACAAAACATACCCGGCCCCTCATCAGACTCCGTGAGATTACATCATTCAAAGAAGCACATACTGTCCACACCACCTGGAAAGAGGCAGAAAAACAGGTAGAAGAAGCAGTAGCCCTTTATAGTGAATTTTATGCCCGCCTCGGGGTTCCAATCATCATCTCCCGCCGTCCCGAATGGGACAAATTTCCCGGCGCGGACTATACCATCGCAACTGACGCCATCATGCCCGACGGAAAAACTCTCCAGGTCGGAACCGTACATCATCTCGGTGATAATTTTTCAAGAACGTTTGACATGAAATATGAGGATCCGGAAGGAGTCCAGCAGTTGGCTCATCAGACCTGTTACGGCATATCCGAACGATGCATAGCCGCTCTCATCAGCATCCACGGCGATGATCGGGGGCTCATTCTCCCCCCCGAGATTGCCCCCATGCAGATAGTGATCGTTCCAATCATCAAGAAGGGAAGAGAAAACGATGTTCAGAAAGCGGCCGATGACCTCGAAGCTACCCTTCGAGGGGCCGGATACAGGGTCACCATAGATACCAGAAATATTCGCCCTGGAGCAAAATACTACTATTGGGAGATGCGGGGAGTACCGCTGCGTCTGGAGATTGGACCGCGTGATATCGATAGCGGGGTCGTCATGGCGGCAACACGCTTCGGAGAAAAAATTCAGGTCTCCCGGGTAACAATCCTTGAAGAAATCGGTAATCTTCTGGAATCCTTTAGAGAGGAAATGAGACAACGTGCTGAAACCCGTGCCGGAGAACAAATCAAACAGGTCTCAACGATGGGGGAGGCAAAAGAGGCGGCAGAAAAAGGAGTGGCTGTCCTCCACTGGTGTGGAGATGAGGCCTGTGCTGATATGATAGAGAAGGAAACAGGCGTTGGAATTCTCGGGGACGACGTGAGAAGCTCTTATATCGGGGATAAAACGGGGCCCTGCATCGTATGCGGGAAAGAAGCACGTCCGGCAATAATAGCCAGGACCTATTAAATTTCTTTTCTTCCATTGTAACAAAAATATTCATTATTATTGACTGATGGACGGGGACAACCATAGGACCACATTCCCTTTCCGGGAGGGGCTCGTGCATATCCAAAGAACCTCACGTGTGTCCCTTTCAAAGATTTCCGATATACCTCAGGTCATCAATCAGATATCCCGAGTGAAGCACGACATCTGAATTTTCAACCGTACCGGCCCTTCAATGTTTGTGATTCGAGAAAATATATCAGAAAATAATTATCTGGGTAGGAACAATTCTCTCATTCTGTGGCACAGAATTCATAATCATGCGCAAATACCACATAATCCCGGAAAAATACCCGCGATACCGGCTCAGAGATAGAAGTTCATTTCTCTCGCCGATAAAATATTTATGAAATGTGATTCGGGGGACGAGACGGGAATGGCGACTCGCCCCCGTTCTTTGTACGAAACAGGACGAATAACACATACACCAAACTAGATAATATAGTTATCCCAATAAATGAAAAATTATAATTAATACTGCCTCCGCAGTACGACAATCATATAAATAATTAATCTAGTCAAATAGGGCGACCGAATACCATCCCATTTTGCAGTTTATTCAGTGAATCGTCGATACGACGAATCGAAAAAAAAGTCAGGTGCGGGAATCCCTTCTATTCCTGCACCACGGGAGGATGGTAAACCCTTGCTGCGAGATCCTTATCAAGCATGTAGAGAAGTCCCTTTCCTGTTTCCCCACTTACCAGCTTCAGTTGATCAACAATGGATTTCGCATTCTCTTCCTCTTCAACCTGCTCATTAATAAA
This sequence comes from Methanovulcanius yangii, assembly GCF_018687785.1. Classification (NCBI taxonomy): domain Archaea; kingdom Methanobacteriati; phylum Methanobacteriota; class Methanomicrobia; order Methanomicrobiales; family Methanomicrobiaceae; genus Methanovulcanius; species Methanovulcanius yangii. The sequence goes on along the minus strand of NZ_LTBL01000001.1, from coordinate 368,191 downwards.
CCACTGGAGCATGCTTGCTGAGGCATGATCCTTCTCCTCGATTGCAATATTCATCAGATTTTCAATTCTGGCCGTGACGGTTTTTTCATGAGATAACTGAAATTCATACGCTGCAAGGGGTGATTCCCATTCAGAAGGTGGAGCATCTATTGACTGAAATATCACTCGCCCCCCGCGGGAAAGAACATAGGTATAAAATTTCATGGCATGATCGCGCTCTTCCATTGCCTGGATACGCTCCCAGTTTGCAAAGCCCTTCAGGCCAATGGACTCAAACCATGAAGACATCGATAGGTAAAGATAGGCCGAATATAATTCCCATTTTATCTGCTCATTAATCGCATCCATTACTCTGTCGTTCATATCACATCACCAACATCGGTTGAACAGCAGGTAGTTACAGGATATAATATAAAAACATTGAGGGGAATTCAGATGAGCAAAGAAGCTAACTCCGCTCCCGCATGATTTTATCAACACTTCTGGCCTTCTCGACATCACTTTTTTGTGGAACCCGGAATCTGGATTCATAGGTCGGGATGTTTTTCCGATAGATAGTCCCCAGCGCAATGGGACCGTCGCTATCATAGTCCCACTCCCGTGCAATCATGCAGGCAGCAGCAAAATCCTCTGGATTATGCCCATCGGGGACGTAAACCCGCTCGTTGTACATATCAGTCATGTCGAGGAAACTCGCACAAATCTGCAGGGTATCCACGACGGAAAAGCCCCTGTGAACGATGGCGTCATGGATTAATCCCGTCAGTTCTTCCTGTCTTCGCGTATATCCCCGTGCAATAAATCCGCATCCCGAACAGAGTAAGATCTCAACAGGATTGAATGGCGGATCATCGGATATCCCCCGGGGTGTCGATTTCCCGTGGTACTTCCCGGGCGATGTAGGCGTGTACTGCCCTTTGGTCAGGCCATAGACACGGTTATTGTGGACGATGACGGTGATGTCGATATTGCGCTTTGCCGCAAATATCAGATGTGCAAGCCCCTCGGCATAGGTGTCCCCATCACCGACAGAACAGATCACAGTCAGATCAGGATTTGCAAGCTTGATCCCGGTGGCAACTGCGATCGCTCTGCCATGGAGCGAATAAAATGTCGAGATATTGAGGTAATCCGCAATTTTACCATGACACCCGATTCCGGCAACCAATACTATCGATTCCCGAGGAGTTCCGTCTTTGATAAGACCAAAAATCACGTCCTTTATCGCGTGCTGAAGGGCGAAATTTCCACATCCAAGACACCACGTGTTCTGGGCATCGGTAATAAATGAAGGATTCATGCTACTACCCCCCAGAGAAGTTCTACTAGTCCGTCGATAGAATGCGGCCTCCCGTCATATTTCGGGATGTGCAGATCCACGCGGATCCCATGATGCCGCGCGAGATCAGCAAGCTGCCCGGCATAATTGTCCTCGACCGAGATCACCATCCAGGAATCACCAACCGCATCCGATACCTCCCCTGCCGGGAACGGCCACATAACAAGGGGCTGCACAGCTTTTATTCCAAGCCTTCCCGCCACCTCACGGCATAACGGGGCATTCGAGCCCCAACAGAGGAGGCAGATTTCAGCATCAGGATTTCCGTAGATGATCACCGGACGCAAATCCGAAACTTCCTGGCGCATGGCGGGAAGTTTACGCATCTGCTTATCGATGCACCCGGCTATGCCTTCCGGAGTGTCGGTCGAGATACCGTCGGGACGATGGGTCTTGCTGTTCACCTTTATTGTTACTGACCCATCTCCGGGGATGGCATAGGGGGATATGCCATCCTCAGAATCTGAATATCGGCGGTACTCCTCGACCGGCCCTATCCGGGTAATCGCCTGTGCGGGGATCAGCTCCGGCAGGGTTGATGGCTCAACTGTGTATGTGCCTTCCGCAAGCGTCTTGTCGGTCAGGATGAGAGAGGGCACCTGGTATTTCCATGAAAGCCTAAGGGCATGTCCCGCACACTCGTAAGCCTGACCCGCATCTCCCGGTGCGAATATGAACCGGGGAAATTCTCCGTTTCCAGCATAAATGGCATAGTTGAGATCCTCCTGTGCGGTATATGTAGGTGTTCCGGTCGATGGTCCGATACGCTGGGCAAGGACAACCGTGACAGGAAGTTCAGCCATCGCCGCCATAGAAAGGCCTTCGACCATGAGATTGAAACCTCCCCCGGCCGTACCGGTAGCAGCCCTGAAGCCACCATATACCATTCCTGCAACCATATTCATTGCCGCAATTTCTGATTCTGGATGAATGACCGTCACTCCAGCCTCTTCGGCAATTTCAGCCATATAATGAAGAATGCCCGTTGCCGGGCTCATCGGGTATGCCACATAACCATCAAGCCCCGCGGCCACCATACCAAGCGCGATAGCTTCGTTCCCGGTCAGGAGAATCTTATCCCCCCCCTTCTGCGCCAGATGAAGAAATTCGGGACGCATTTCAACCGGGACTGCGCCATATCCTCTCCTGGCAATTCGGAGATTCTTCTCGACCTCGTGCGGCAGTTCCAATCGGAGAACCTCTTCCACAAAATTCCACTCAAGTCCGATAGATTTACAAAATGCACCAATCAGACAGGTATTCGCCATTACGGGAGAGCCCTCTTCCTCCGTGATTATCGAGAGGAGGGGAATGGCTGTACCCTCAGCATCATGGACCAGGTCCGAATTGTACAGGATCACGGCATCATTGCGTACGAACGTTTTGTGACGCCTGAGTGTTGTTGAATCAAGGGCAAGGAGCACATCTATTCCCTCCCTGCACCCACCGACAGGATGATCAGCAACCCGGACAACCGCATAGTTGTGGCCCCCCCGTATCAGCGAGGGATAGTCATAATACATGTAGCTGAAAAAGCCAAGGCGGGTAAAGATCTTTGCAATCACCTGGCCTGCACGATTAACTCCATCCCCCGCCTTTCCACCAATAAGTATCGAATAATCTGCCATTATCCCAATCCATCGAGAATATCATTCCCATTTAATATAATGTATCTCCTGACATTTCAGCAGAAAAAAAAGATGATGAAGATTATGCCACAACCGGAGAGGCTTCTTCGTCAAATGGATTGGTCCTCAGCGCAAGTGAGAACATGTACGGATAGTTATCCTTGAGATATTGCATGTAGTAGATCCATTCACGAACCAGTTCTCTGTACACCCTGACAATGTCCCCTTCAAGGTGACGACAGTCGGACGCAGGGAGACAGGTAAAATCATCACGCCTCCATAGTTCTTCATTCAGGTGGAAAACCGCGCTGAGAAGTTCGGTAAAGGACTGATGCTCAAGAAGAACGGGATTTTCCAACAGCCTGAGCATGAAGTCACGTTTTTCCATAAGGTAGCCATGCAATTCCACAAGGTCGATATTCTCAGTATTGACCTCGTACTCCCTCTGCTCAATAATCCTGCAGATGGCAGAAAATTGTTCCCGGTCCCAGTCCTCGCGTATCAGAAGAGCTCTTCGAAGATCGTCCGCCTTTGGGTCATTATCCGAGAGAACAACAAGGAGATGATTCCCTATCTCAGAAAAAAATGTCCCGATGACCATATTGAGTTTCTGTAGTTTTTCCCGCCTTGACCGGATGGTCAACAGGCTGTTGAGAACGACTGTTACAAGAAGGACATTAATCGGCAGAAATCCCATCGAATTGAAGAGATAGTTGACCGTGTCCTGAGGATTGTGGAAAACCGCAAATTTTATGGAATAAATGCTGACAGATGCAAAAACCAGAAAAATCGCAAGTTTATATTCCCATCGGATATTCGTAGTATCACGCTCCGGGCCAGATATCGAACTGGTACCCCAAGTATAGTATCCGATACTGATAAATAGAAAATTTTCGTATGATAGAACATGAAACAGGGAAATTTTGCGATTATTCTCCTCCTCATTGCCGCAATTGTCCTGGTAGCTGGATGCACAGATAGTTCTGCCCCCGGAACTCCGTCGCCGACACCTCTACCGGTAACAAACCAACCTACAGCAACGTCGCCGACATCACCGAATCTTGTTCCCAATCCAACGGATGTTGTGCCAACAACCATTTCGGTCACCGTAGCGGCTGTAAAAGATCCGATAACGGGGGACATTGTCGTCACCTTTAACGGTGGAAAAGGGATGGATCAGGTAAATGTCCTTAAAACAACAGTTATCGCATCAAATGGAAAGGTGACCGAAAAGTCGCTTGAACCACGGATCAATTCAGAAGCAACCTTTACCGTAGCTGCCGGAGAAGCGACAACAGGGACTGATCGCGTCACAGCCAAGGTCTGGTATAACGATGGAAGCAGCTACACCATCTATGACAACGTTCTGTCACGGAACCGTACAACCTGACCCGCACATCCGATCAACCCACATTATTTTTTGACCTTCCACCTCAGAACAACGCCCTGATCCATTGGCGCCGATTCTATGAGTTCAAGGGCTGGAAATTCCGATTCCTTGAGGAACCCGGGACCGTCCACCGGAGTAGGTGCATCCGAACCGCCGATAATTACGTTTCCTATACAGGTGATTATTTCATCAACCAGTCCTTCTTCAAAAAGGCCCCAGATGAGCGTTCCGCCGCCTTCAACCATCAGTCTGCGGATTCCCCGTTCCCCAAGGCGGTTCAGCAAGGTCGTTAGATGAACCCTGTCATCATTCCCGCATACGATGACATCCGCATATTTTTGCAGTTCCGCCTGCCGTCCGGGATCCATTCTCCCTGAAACAGCAATGATTCTCTGTCCCGGCCCCTTGTGAAGAATTTCCGCATCAAGAGGAATCCTTCCCAAACTATCGATGACAATACGAACCGGATTCTCCTCCTTTCCTTCTTGACGACGGGCCGCCTTTCTTTCCTCGGACTTAACTGTCAGGGAGGGATTATCCGCAAATATTGTTCCGATGCCAACCATAATCGCATCGCTATCTGCCTTTATCTGATCAACCCGAAGAAAATCATCTTCACCAGAAATCCGGACCTGACGTCGTTCACGCGTTGAAAGCTTTCCATCAGCACTCATTGCTAGATTGACGAAAACGAATGGACGCATGCAGTACTGTATGCAGTAAAACTAATTAGTGATTTGTTGTGCACTTTCAACATCCAAATCGCCAATCAAAAACCATGGAACTCAGGAGAATTTTTAAAAAAAACTCTACAAATTTAAATAAATCCAATATTCTGAAGGATACACAATAGATTAGAGAATCTCGCTTATTAAAATTAATAAGCAAAATTAAAATACCAACCAAATTTCATAGTATTTTGTACATAGAGGGCCGCTTATGGAATATGGGGGAAACAGACAACGCAAATTCTTATTCACTGATGAAAATACATTTCTCAGAACATGGGTTACCGGGGCCTTTGTCGTCCTCGCACTGTTGATGACCATTGAAGGGTTTGTTCTCTCCCCCTCCGATATCCACCGATCCCTCATCTACGTCTTCCCCCAGCTCTTTATCATCCCCATTATTCTTATCGCACTGTGGTTTCCGGAAAGAAGTTTTCCTGCAACCCTCGCCCTCATCATCACTTATCTTTCCGTCACCGGCTGGTTCTTTGTTCATGGCTTCCCAATTGATCCGATCATCATCCTGTTGTCTTCTGCCCTTTTTCTGTGGGTAGTGATCGCGGCCACATCGCTCAAATCCGAAACCTCAACAGCCGCCACAATTGCAAATGCGATGGAAAACCTCAATATCGCCCATTTAACCTGGGATAAAACTTCACAGCGCATCATCGGTTTCAATGGAAAAATTGCATCAATCACCGGATTTTCACCAACCCAGCTAACATCTCTGACGGCAACCGACATCCTCGGCACCATGCAGGAAGGAAAAGACCTGATACAGGAAATTCAGGGGGATGACATAGCAATCCATACACGGATTCGTTTTCAGGACCATAATGGAAAGGTCCGCACTGTCCTTGTTTCATGCAACCCAACCGGCGGTACGATCGAATGTTCCATTATCGAAATCTCTGATGACATGGGGGGGCATGCAGCAAGGACTTTGGACCTGACATCGGAACTGAGGCAGATTCTTGATTCATCCCTGAATGCTCTGATCATTCTGTCCGCCGACAGCACCATAAACAGCTTTCACTGGTCACGTCTTATAAGCGCAGGAATATCTCCACAAACCTTCATTGGAAAAAAACTTCATGAAATATTCAGTTCAGAAGATGAATGCATCTCATGCATGAAGAGTATCCATGCCGATAAGCAGCCATCGTCCTTTGCTGCAGATGTGAAGCTTGATGATAGCGTTGTCCCCATTTACGCCACACTGACGCCAATGCTTGAAGAGGACGAGGTAACGGCAATCATCGGGATTATGCACGAACCATCTCTTGCTCAAACCAAACCGGAATTTCAGACCTCGACCGAAGACGAGACACGGCGCTGGAAGAATTTCATCAATGTTGCCGCACACGAACTCCGCACCCCTCTTCAACCCATTGTCGGTTATCTCAATATGATAATCGACGATGAGAAGGTTTCAACGACACTTGACAGCGACACCCTCCACATGCTGAAAATTTGTCTAGATAGTGCAGAACGAGAACGTACTCTCGTAGACAGGATGCTCGAGCATGGTGTTCTCGACAGGTATGCCCCTCAACTACGATACTCGGCATTTGAACTGAGAAATCTCGTTCAGGAGATTATCGCCTCCAACTCCTATCATAAATGTGCCAGCATTTCGCTGTTGATACCTGACGATATCCTCCTCTACGCAGACAGGGATCGGGTCTATCAGGTGGTCGAGGGGATCGCCGCAAATGCCATCCAGTATAGCACCGATCCCAGAATCATCACGATTTCACATTCGGAGAGCATATCATCCCACCAGATATGCATAGAGGACAACGGAAAAGGGATGACAGACACTGAAATCCCGCACATATTTGAGCCATTCTTCATCGGCGACACAAACGCATTAAACAGGGAATTTGGGAGAATGGGACTTGGGCTCTCAATCGCCCGCACATATATCGAAATGCATGGAGGAACCATTCTTGTGAAAAGTACATCCGGAAAAGGAAGTAAATTTACCATCGTCCTCCCCAAGATCTCAAAGATTGAGCAGGGCAAACCTAATTCTGCGCGGGAATAAACTTCAGCGAGGCTGAATTCATGCAGTACCTCAGATGTGTCGGAGCGGGCCCGTCATCAAACACATGACCAAGGTGGGCCCCACACCTTCGGCAGCGAACCTCGGTTCGTAACATTCCATACGAATAATCTGGAATCTCCTTAACGTTTTTCACAGAAACAGGGCGCGTAAAACTTGGCCATCCTGTCCCCGAATCAAATTTATCAGAGGAAACGAAGAGATCCGTACCACAACACACACAGGCATACACCCCTTCTTCATCACATTTATAATATTTCCCGGTAAAAGGCGCCTCGGTTCCACCCTTTCGTGCAACTTCGTATTCCTTGACGCCCAGAATATGAAACCATTCCTCATCCGTTTTTTCAATGAGAGGCACACAGTTGACCTTGTTCTGCCTGACATCAAATATTTCAATAAGATCCCCATCAACCGCCATGACAACATCCCGAATGAAGGGTGATAGGAATACCGGAAAATAAATGTTCCTGTCAGATTATTTTTAAAAAAAGATCTTATGCCTCAGGCCGGATTTGAACCGGCGACAACCAGATCTTCAGTCTGGCGCTCTCCCAGTCTGAGCTACTAAGGCTTGGGATACAAGATTGCACCCACAAGGTAATAAATTCTTTGATTTCCTACAGAAAGAATCCTAATTTTGTGCAATAGTCCTGAAACATGCCTTTTATGACGTTATCCGTGAAAAGAATAGAACAATGGGAACACGGGGATCAGGAAGCAGTGAAGGATTTTCTCATCTCATGAAATCGGTTGGGGAACGCAAGGGAAACGTCGTCCATTTAACGCACAATGATCTTGACGCGGCAGGATGCGATGCAATTCACCGAATGCACCATTCAAATGTATTTACCATCTGGTCATCCGTTGGAAAATTTCCCCGTCTTCTCTCTGCTCTGGCCGATGTTGATGGAAGAGGAGACATCCTGAGTATCAGTGATCTGGGATACTTCCCCGGAGCACAGGAAGTTCTCGAAAAGGCACGGTCAAACAACTGGCGAATAGAATGGCGAGATCATCACCGCTGGACACCCGATGAGATCGCATCCGTCGCCGAGCGCAGTGAATATTTGATTGTCGATACGGAAACCTGTGCAACCGGGATTTGTGCCAGGGATCTGATGCCCGGTAACAGCACCGCGGGTGAAATCGCACGTGTTGTCTGCGATTACGATCTCTGGAAACATCTGGACCCGAGATCAGCGCCACTTGGACAGGTCTGCACCATTCATGCCAACCTGAACCCTGTACGGGATCGGCTGGCACGAGGCATTCTCTCTGATGAATGGATACAAGAGAAGTATGCAGAGATAGAAAAAGAGCGGGAGAATGCAATAAAAAAAAGCAAGCGCAGGATGGTAATCCTTGGAAGCAGATTCAGGATAGCTTTTGCACCTCTCTATGGGTATCCGAGTGAGACTGCACATGCAATTCGTGATGAATTTTTTACTGATATCGAAGTGGTGTACGGTAAAAGCGGAAGATTTTCCATTCGATCCAAACCACCCATAAGTCACCTCATCGCACGCGCCTTCAACGGGGGTGGACATCCACCCGCTGCCGGTGGGACATTTTCATTCACATTCATTGACCGTGCATCACTTGCTCTGACGAGAAAAAATCACCATTTCGATGATCTGGTACGGATTGCAGAGGAGATCCCCCTGGGCGATGGGGCGCGCTAATATAATTGGCATGTATCAAAATTTTTTCAGGAACAGGATGACTGTCATATCGCCTCTTATCCGATGACCCCGTTACCGCGTTTTTGACAAATTGACCCATCAGTTGATGGTGGAAAAATATCAGAATATTTCAAAGAATACAAAATTCTTCGACGGATGTCCATGAAAGGCCTAAATTTTCTTTTTTCCCATACCGAGATTCATTTCATAAAACATAAAAGAAGGGCAGACTAAAAATTCATTCTATGAGCCGTAATTGGTTGGGAACATTACTGGTAGCTATGGTCATCATTGCTGTCGGGTTTGCTGGATGTACTTCCAGCACCGGTCAGCCCTCTGAGGGGGCACCCGCTCAGGTTGCGGAGAAGACCGTATATGTCGTTGGCATTGACGGGGAATATCCCCCATACAGTTATATCGACTCCGAAGGGAACCCTCAGGGCTTCGATGTTGACTCCATTAAGTGGATCGCAGAGGAACAGGGTTTTGAAGTGGAGATCCAGCCCATTGCATGGGATGGAATCATTGTCGCTCTTCAGAATGGTAAGATTGACATGGTCTATTCCGGCATGACAATCACAGAGGAGCGCAAGGAAAAGGTCAGTTTCTCCATACCCTACTGGAAGGTCAATCAGTCCGTCGCAGTGCATGAAGATTCCGGTTACACACTCGAGGACTTCAAGAGCGGTACCCTCGTAGTCGGTGGACAGCGTGGAACTACCGGACAATTCTGGGTTGAGGAACATCTTGTCGAAACCGGCCTTATGGAAAAGGAGAGCCTGAAAACCTACGACAACTTCCCGCTTGTAGCAGAGGATCTCAAGAACCAGCGCATCGATGCTGCTATCTACGACAAACCCCCTATGCTGGATGCCATTGAAGGAAAACCCCTGGTCATTGTCGGTGAAATCGACACCGGTGAAGAGTACGGAGTTGCAATCCGCAAAGATGACACCGAACTTCTCGAAACCATCAATGAAGGAATCACCAAACTGATGGCGGATCCGTATTGGGAAGAGTTGAAAGAACAATATGAGATGACAGAGTAGGTATTCGAACAGGGTTAAGAAGTGATTTTCACTTCAAAACTTCTATTTTGTACTAGGATTTAATACTGAGTGAACGCAATGCGAATTCACAAAGGAATACATCACCCATACGGCCAACCATTACCTGAGAGACGGTGATTGACTGATGGATCTCATCACTATCCTCATCGAATGGTTTCCCTACCTGATATCAGGAATATTTGCAACCCTTGGTCTTGTTGCATCTGCCCTCATCATCGGGGTATTGGTCGGACTTCCCATGGCCCTCGGACAGGTGTATGGTAAATTACCGGTCCGTGCAGTTGTTGGAATATATGTATGGTTCTTCCGTGGCCTCCCTGTGCTTGTTTTACTGTTTCTCTTCTATTTCGGTATATTCCCAGGACTGGGTCTTGATCTTCCGGCATTCTTTGTCGGTGCCACTGTACTTGGACTAAGAGGGGCCGCATATCAGTCACAGATTTTTCGCGGGGCAATTCAGTCGATCAGTGAAGGCCAGATGGTTGCAGCACGATCTCTCGGGATGACCCGATTCCAGGGAATCCGCAATATCATACTCCCACAGGCAGTACGGATCGCACTTCCCGGCTGGTCCAATGAATATCCGAACATTCTCACAGATTCGGCCATCTGCTATGCTATTGGTGTTGCAGAACTCCTGACAAGAACATCCCAGATTGTATCGCAGACGTATGTTACGATGCCGATATACCTGGTCTGTGCGGGGATTTTCATCCTGCTCAACTATGCAGGCCTGAAGGTGCTACATACAATAGAGAAGAAGGTGGAAGTCCCGGGATTCGGGACAGGAGCAATGTAATTATGGCAGACGAAGAATACATCCTCAAGGTGGAAAACATCCACAAATCGTTTGGAGAACTCGAAGTCCTCCGTGGCGTCACCTTTGATGTCAAAAAGGGGGAGACCATCTGTTTTATCGGACCTTCCGGAACCGGAAAAAGCACCCTGCTCAGGTGTATAAATCAGCTGAACAAACCCGATGCCGGCCACGTATGGCTGCATGGAGAAGAGGTGACCAACTCCGGCAAGCGAATCAATTATTTCCGGCAGCGGATTGGAATGGTCTTCCAGAACTTCTTCCTCTTCGATCATCTCACTGCCCTGAAAAACGTCGAGATCGCCCTCATCAAAGTCAGGGGAATGGATCCCAAAGAAGCTCGGGAAAAAGCTCTCTATGAACTCCGTCAGGTGGGCATGGAGAAATGGGCAGACCACTATCCGGCAGAACTTTCAGGCGGTCAGGCCCAGCGCGTCTCCATCGCTCGAGCTCTTGCAATGGACCCCGACGTCATCCTCTTTGATGAACCCACGTCGGCATTGGATCCCGAACTGACCCGTGAAGTCCTCGAGGTCATGAAACAGCTTGCAGAACAGGGAATGACGATGCTTGTTGTCACCCACGAGATGGGATTTGCCTGCTCAGTTGCGACACGAATCATGTTTATGGAGCATGGGATCATTCAGGAACAGGGAAGTCCGGACCAGATGATGAGCGACGAAACCTTTGAACGATGCAAGAATTTTATAGGAAAAGTAACCGGTTTCGGGACGGAATGATGGTTCATGGACACAACTGAATTCATATTTCAGATTCTGATGCCCACCCTCCTCGAGGGTCTGGTGATAACCATTGAACTGGTTCTTATCGCGGCCCCCATTGGATTTCTCTTGGGCATTCTCCTCGCAATAGGAAGGGTTTACGGTTCCAGGCCGGTTATCTTTCTCTGTAAAAGCGTGGTTGGATTTATCAAGGGAACCCCCCTGTTGCTTATGCTCTTCATTCTCTATTTTGGCCTTCCTTCCGTAGGGATCACCCTTTCAGCGTTTTCCGCCTCGATCGTTGGATTTGTGATGTGTAATGGTGCATATAGTTCCGAATACATCCGGGGAGCAATTGGATCAGTCAAGGAAGGACAGATGATAGCTGCGCAGGCCCTGGGCATGACGCGCATGCAGGCCGTGCGTTCCATCATCCTCCCCCAGGCTCTGCGACGGGCAATCCCGGGATTGTCCAATGAATTTATCTATCTCATCAAATACTCATCACTGGCATACATGCTCACGGTCATCGAACTTACCGGAGCGGGAAAGCTGGTTGCAACAAAATATTTTACCTACACTGAAACGTTCATGGTCGTCGGCATATTGTATCTGGTGCTCGTTACGATTACAACAGTAGCAGTGATGCTTCTCGAACGCAAACTAGCCGTTCCAGGCATGACCACATCGGGAAGAAGTGCTCTCGACATTCTCTAAAATTAAAAATAGTCAATTTCCACATATGCCTTTTTTTTCAGTTCATTCCAGTAATCCCTTCGGGCTCCCTTTGAATATCCACCGGCAATGAGCTGTTCAACATCGAAAGCATCGAGAGCATTCTCAAAATCCTCGGGACAGGCATCAATGAGTGCTGCCCGCCGTATTTCATACGTATTCACGAGCTCGAGGAGATGAGCCAGCCTCTGTACGGGAACTGCCACCATATCCTGCACCTCAAGAATGGATGACAGAACCCTGGAAGTACTCTCCGGGGAAAAAAAGAAGGACTTTCCCGATATCAGTTCTTCCAGTTCAATGGATGAGAACCGTTCTCCGATAATGATGCACTTCCTGATCCCGTTATCCCGTAATTCCCGCATCAGCTTTTGGTAAAGATGACACAATGCCCCTAAAAAATCATCATAATCCCCATAATATCCATCTTCGATCCCAAGGGATAATGGAGACGGGAGACAGAGACGAACATCCCTGTGCATTTTTCTGGCACTGATCACATCCTGTAGGAGCATTCCATAATCAAGGGCAGGTTCACCACGAAGAAACCCCTCCGACACATTTTGGAGCGCGGAGATAATGCGCACACGATAATACATGCCTCCATAACACGGCATATCCACTTCAGCCTGTTCCACCAAAGAACGTTCAACCTTGTAGGTTCCCAGGTCACAGGGATAATTGCGGCGGGCGGCCACCCATTCAGTAAGATCCGTAATTTCAGGTTCCGGGACTTCGGCACCAAATGACCAGAGCGGAAAAATCTGCCGTTTTTTCATGAATATTATGTATTTATACCATCAATAGCAAAAAACATAGGCATGAGCAATTCACCCCTGCTGGTCACCTGCGGGCTGCCATATACCAATGGGCCGTGCCATATAGGCCATCTTCGCACCTACGTTCCCGCAGATTTTTATGTTCGGTATCTGCGCCATACCGGAAACGAGGTTGTATTCATTTGTGGCTCAGATAATCACGGCACCCCTATCGTTATCAGTGCCGAACAAAATGGTACGACCCCCAGGGAGCTGTCGGAAAAATTCAGCGAACACTTTGACAGCACCTTCCGACGCATGAACGTTCTGTTTGACAGGTTTGGAATGACAGATGACCCTACTAATCACAACAGGACAAAAGAGATCGTACAGTCGTTGATTGATAACGGGTATGTCTATGAAAAGACAATCAGTCAGAGCTACTGTCCGAACTGTGAAATGTTCCTTCCCGACCGATACGTGGAGGGCGTCTGCCCCTATTGTGGGGAACAGGCACGGGGTGACGAATGCGACCAGGGATGTGGCAAACATCTCGAACCCGGGGAAATAAAAAATCCCGTCTGCAAGGTATGTGGGGGGAAGGCGGAACTCAGGGAACAGGAGCATTTTTTCTTCAAACTAGGTGAATTCAGCGATTTCCTGGAATCATTCCTCCCCAATCTTGGCGGAACAACAAATGCCAGAAATTATGCGCTGGGATGGGTTAAAGAGGGACTGCATGACTGGTGTATCACCCGGACTCTGGACTGGGGCGTGAAATTTCCCGGCCACGATGACCTAGTGGTTTATGTCTGGGTGGACGCCCCGATAGGCTACATGTCCTTTACCGAAGAATGGGCACGGATGACCGGAGGGGACTGGGAACAATTCTGGAAGGGAGACCAGCCGATTATCCATTTCATAGGCCAGGACATAATTTACCATCACTGTGTTTTCTGGCCTGCAATCCTGAAAGGAGCAGGATACAAGACTCCGGATGCTGTCGTCGCAAGCGGCATGGTCAAGATCGATGACAAGACATTTTCGAAGACCAGAGGGTACGTCATCTGGACGAACGATGATTATCTCGATCAGGGTCTTCCTGCGGATTATCTGAGATATTACCTGCTCTCCTATACCTCCCATACCAAAGAGCTGAACTTTTCATGGCAGATATTCCAGGATCGTATAAACAATGAACTGGTAGATACACTCGGAAATTTCCTGTACAGGACTCTGCATTTTGCTGCGAATAAACTTGGAGGCATTCCGGCAATGGAACCGGAAACGGAGATATTGTCCGAGATTTCCCGGGTTCTTGAATCAGTTGATTACGAGATGAACCGCTATGAATTTAAGAATGCTATCGATGCGATGATGGGGCTCGCGGGATTCGGAAATTCCTATATCCAGAACAATGCCCCATGGAAACTGATCAAGGAAGACCGTATCGCAGCTGAGCAGGTTATCCGCAACTGCCTCCAGATTGCAAAGGCGGCCACCCTCCTCTTTGATGCCCTTCTGCCCGAAGAGGCGCAAAAATCCTGGGAGATGCTCGGATATACAGACCATGTCAAGGAACATGCAATCGACGACGCGCTCGTTGGATTTGAACACAGCGACCTTCCAAAACCTTCAATAATTTTTGCAAAAATCGAAAATGAAACAAGAGAACAGCTTGAAATAATTATGAATAAAAGAATAGGAGCTGCAAAAATGAAAGAAGAAACACCAAAGAGCGAACAAATTACGATTGATGAATTTGCCCGTGTTGATCTTCGGGTCGGAAAAATCCTTTCTGCGGAAAAGGTTGAGGGATCACGCAATCTTTTAAAATTACAGGTTACCATTGGTGATGAAGAACGGCAGATTGTCAGTGGCATTTCGGACAGATACGAACCGGAAGAGCTCATTGGAACCAATATCATCGTTTGCGTAAACCTCAAACCGGCAAAGATCTTCGGAATTGAAAGCAGGGGCATGCTCCTTGCGGCCGGCGAGGAGGCGTCTCTGCTGGTCCCGAAGAGGGACGTGGAACCAGGTTCCCGAGTCTGCTGATCCCCCACAAGGATTTTTATTTTTTTATCCCTCTCCGTAGAGGGAAGAACAGATATTTTATGCGCTCATTGGCCAAACTCCAACGATTTTTAAAGGCTTTAATTCCTAATTTATCGCCTGAGAGTAATCTTAAACGACCGGAGAAATTGCCGGAGACTTCAAAAAAATCAAAAAATATTCGGATTAATACGGACCTGGAGGGATTCGAACCCCCGACGTCCGGGTTAGAAGCCCGGCGCTATATCCTGGCTAAGCCACAGGTCCACAGAATTTCCCAATAGTAATTGTATTATTGGGCCTTAAATTCTTGTAAAAATGGTTATGCCGGTTCGTCACCCGGCACGGTAACAGGAAGGGCGAATTATCTCCACAAAGGTCGGTTCACCCCATTTTGTGCCTTCTACGGATTTGGATACCGCTACATCAACATGCTGCACCTGAATCCTCGCAGACATACGCTCGCGCTCCTCGTAATAGACAGGTGAAACATATTCGACCATCCTCTTCATCTGAATGGTCAGTGAGATCACTTTCACTATGATCCCGCGGTCACCACGTGTGAAATCATCAAGATCAACGGATGTCAGAAAGATAACATCTCCCGGAGAGACACCAGTAAGCGAGATCAGATTGTGGGCACTCTGAAGTTCAAGAGTCCGTGGCTTTCCTTTCTTTAATTCGTCAAGGACCGGTTCGGTGATGCCTGTTAATGCTATGCACTTGATAACGCAATTCATCTCACTCACCCGTACATTGGAAGCTGTTCTTTTTTCAAGGGCGCCTGTTCAGCCTGTTCAACCTGTTCTGCCATCTGCTGAAGCGCTGCTTCGATTTCCGTCGCCTGTTCGATGAGGGGTTCGACATCGAGATTAAATCCATAAATCTGGTTAAGTATCTTGATCACCGATGCGGCCGCTCTGGGATCAGGGTTGTTTATCGTTTCACCCAGGAGGCCAAATGAAGGAGTTCCGTTGACTTTGCATTCAACAAGCATGCTACCGGCAATACCAGTAATGCTTCCCATTGGGAGGATTTCAGCATGGCCTTGAATTCGTTCAAGAGAGTTGTTGTCCGTGGCAACGCCAAAAACCCGTTTTTCCGGCTCGTTGGTGACAATTCCTGCGATGACCACCACTTCCTTTATCGAAAACGGTTCCAGCCAATCAAGGATCCCATTTGATATTTCATAACAGATCATAGGATGAACAGGAACATCAGAGATGAGTATGACATAGGAATCCTTCCGATAAATTCTGACGGGAGCATTGATTACTCCATTGACCATCATCGCCATGGCAGGGAAGTATTTGCTCGTAATGTTGCCAATATGGGTAAATTCCAGTACATCAACCATATGGGCCAGTGCTATGCTGCCCACGAGGCCACTGCCGGGAAATCCCATGAACACGGTAAGGTCTTCCCCATCAAGATCAAGTGAATGAATCTTTATATCCTCCACATTATCACAATCCTCTCAATTTCGATATCCTGACTCTTGCATAACAACTAATAAGGTTTTCTTCAGGATAATAACGCACTCCACATGCAGCAGACGAAGAAAGATAATATTGAAGGGACAATATGTGGGTATGACTGAATACCAGATCAAGCGCGGATTTAAAACCGGCCTGAGTGAACGGATGACAGATGGTCTGGAGAAGTACTTCGGAGTGACTGCGGATGAGACAGATGGCCGCTATTCGATATCGTATGGATCATTTTTACGGCTTGAGGTATATACCGGAGAAAAGGAGAAGACACTGATCTGCGAATCCGAATCCGACATGGGAATTTTTGACAGGATGCCGGAGGATGAGGCAAACGCCGTCGTTCTCGACACAAATAAAAGGTTCCGCCAATACCTGGAATATGTCACCGGGTTCAATACAAAAGAGCGCAAGAAGAATGCCGAAAAAGCTGCAAAAAAATAGGTATTTAATCTGATTTTCTTTTTTTTTATTATTCAATGACGATCGCCGGCTTGAACGGAAGTGCGGCGCGAGCCTTTGGATGAGTGCTTTCGCCGGCGTCCACAATGGAGACCTTCACCCTGAATTCACGTTCCAGGAAATCCTTCACATTTTCAAAGACGTCCACTTCATCAATCCCCGACGATGCAATGATCCGGACAAGTTCAGGGGGGAGCCGATGAATCAGATTCGTTACCTGTTTTGCTGCATCGGTTGCCTCTTTCCCACGGGCACGCATGGTTTCATCCTTCATGATCTCCCCGATAATCTTCTTACGGTCGGCAGCACAGGCCACCGTTCTGAATACATCATACTTCCATCCAGGTGCGACGAAAAGGATCAGGTGCTCCGGTTCAATCTGGATCAGCTTGATGATCGACTCGATATCCTCAACGGTCCTTGCAAGTAGTTCTTCCGAGAGTTCTAGATTCAGGTCAATCTTTGTTTCATCCGGAACGGGCCATTCTGAAAACGCAATAGGCTCTCCGTCACCAATCATTTCCCATAGTTTTTCTGTGGTATAGGGTATGAACGGTGCAAGTAGCCGCACCCAGGCCTGTGCAATATCATTGATTACCACAGAGGTCCTCACATCCTCAGGAAGACGCCGGCGATACCATTTAAGATCGGACTCGACATTGAAATATGCCTCCTGGAGAGCCTGCCGGGTCTGGAATGACTTCAGGGCATCTGTCGTCCGCTGAATATGTTCTTGCATCCGGGAGAGTACCCAGCGATCAATATCAAAGGAATCAGTGGCTGAAACACCATCCGTGATGGTATTCCAGAACCGTTCAATTTGTTTTCTGGTGGAAGATACCAGTTCATTTCTCCAGTCAAAATCCTGCCAGGGTTCCGCGCTGCCGACGAGAAACATTCTGACGGTATCGGCCCCAAATTCATCGATCGCATCCTCGAGAAGAATGACATTCCCTTTTGAGGATGACATCTTCGCCCCTTCGAGAAGGCCCATCCCGAAAATGACCATTCCCTTCGGACGTAGTGATTCGGGGAATATGGCGTCATGATGGAAGAGCTGGAAGGTCAGGTGATTGGATATGAGATCCTTAGCAGAAAATCTGAAATCATATGGGTACCAGTATAAGAATTCGCTGCGCAGATCATCGAGAATCTCCCTCTCGACAGTTGTCGGGGAGCCCTGCCCATAGAATATATAATCGAAGACGTCGGGAGTGAGAAGTGCGGGATCAATCGACCGGATCTTATGGGCAATGGTATAATAAGACATATAGATTGTCGAATCAGAGAGAGGTTCGACCAGCCAGTCCTTATCCCAGGGGAGATGTGTTCCAAGCCCTATGCGCCGGGTGCATGCCCAGTCATTCAACCAGTCTATGGTACGGTTGAATTCGGCGCGAACCTCGGGCGGTACAAGAGAGATACGATCAAGGTCAGTGTGCACCTCTTCTTTCCACTCGGGGTCACTATATTTCAGGAACCATTGGTCGTGAAGTATCCGGACATATACTCGTGAGCCGCAGCGACAGACGACATTTCTTGTGTCGAATTCGAACATCACCGCCGAACCATACCGCTCAAGCATCAGATCTGCGATATCCTCTCGTGCTTCCTTGACCGGTTTCCCGCCATATTCCGGAAGCATGCGACCCTTCGAATGTTCGGCATTGTAGACTTCCTGGGTCAGGACTTCCATGGCAGGATCATTTTGATCGATGATGCCAGCCTTCTCAACGGCATCCTGCGCCGGAAACTCGCCATATCCCTCAACCGTAATCAGGGCTACAGGACGGATATCAGTATATTTTCCTGCCTGCTGGAGATCCCTGAGGGCGATATAATCGAATGGTGCATGCGCCGGGACACTCATTACGATGCCCGTGGCCATATCCGGGTCGACAAAGTCGGCCGGAAGAATCTTTACTTCACCGCTCAGTGGATTGGAGACCGTTTCATCAATAAGATCTGTGCCCGGGATCTCTCCTTCAATGACGACGTCATGATCCTGGAGAGTGATTTTTTCAGTGGCTTCGGGGGAGAGAATCCATTTCTGCCCATCGACTTTCACCTTCCGATAGACAACTTCAGGGTTGACCCACAGATTGGTGACACCATACGTCGTTTCAGGCCTCAATGTTGCACATGGGATGAGATAATCGTCCCAGGCAAACATAACCAGAACAAATTTGATGATCTCCGCATGCTCCCCTTCCATCAGGTCATGATCACCAACCGGATTGTCGCATTGCATGCAGTATTTTACCGGGTGGGCGCCACGAACGACCCTGTTCTGTTCATGTAGATGAAGATACTGCCATTCAATAAATCTGCTGTAGGTTGGGTCGACAGTGGTAAACCTGCGCCGCCAGTCAATAGAGAGGCCACACCTGCTCATCACCCGTTCATATTCCTGGCTGAAATACTTGACAATCTCCATCGGTTCGACAAACTGCTCCAGGATATCCCCAGGAACACGGTAGAGATCGCGATACAGGCGGATGGTCTTCTCATCCCTGCCGGCAATTCTTTTCGATATGCCAATCACAGGCGTCCCCGTTACATGAAATGCCATCGGATAGAGAACTTGTTTGCCCTGCATTCTCCAAAACCGGGCAATGACATCGGGAACAATATACGTTCGACCATGACCGACATGCATCGCTCCGCTGGGATAAGGATAGGCAACGTTCAGGTAGAATTTCTCTTTTTCTCCGGGGTCTGAACGGAACTGCTCCTTCCATGCATCCGCATATTCCGATTCCAATTCTTTAATATCAAACTTCGTCACTTCTAAACTCCCCTCATTCTACAGCAATTGTTTCAATAATCTCCAGAATAATTGACATTCAAAAATAAAGTTAGTTTCCTACCGGTTTGAGGCGGATGACCTCCCCGTCTTCATACCGGCGAATCATGTCCTGGGCTATGGTGCTGCTCTTCGCAACGGTGATCTCACCTGCATCGTTTACCGTCGCGGTGAAGAGATACTCTTTCCCACCAAATACGTCGACGATCTTCCCTGCATTTTCCAGACTGATAATTGAGAGATTCTTCTTGTCGGTCCTTAGCTCAATTCCCTCACTTGTGGTAATACCTTCAGCCTTTGGAGCCCCTGAACGTTCCTCTTTTTCGGCATACTCCGAGAGTGGACGGATGTCGATTCCGATGGACAGTTTATTAACAATCCCCGCCACATTTTTCCCTCCTTTTCCAATGGCAGCAGGTACATCCCGGTCATCTATATACACAACAGCCTTATTGTCCGTCAGCATTCTGACTTTCACCGGGCCATCAGTGAAACGTCCGATTTCATGCTGTATTTCACGTTCGGCCACCTTCCATGCGAGATTTTCACCGGGGATTTCAGGTTCATGCGCCGGTTCTTCAACAGGAGCAGGGGGAGCGGTTTCTTCCTTTGCAACCTTCGAAGGCACAGCCGGGGACGGTTCGGGACGTGGAGCTTCTCCTTTGCGGAGGGGGAGAATGACTGTTTCCCCCTCATACCTGAACGCCTCACCAACTGGTGAACCGCTCTGCATGTCCGTCACGGTAATCACAGGACGGGGTGCAGAGGAGTCCGGCATATCCGACGGCTGCCGAATCGCATAGTTCATGCTGTATACTCCCAGAATGTTCCCATCCTTTATCAGGACAATGGTACTGACGGACATTGCCGCAACACCCAACTCAATCCTGAGGAGAATCCTCTGAAGAGCTTCCAGAACATCTGCTGCATCAAGAACACCAATCATTCCAACGCCCGAAAGGCGCATATCTGCAAATACCCTGAAATCGTCATCCTTCCTGATTTCATCAAATATGACAAAATCCGGACGGGACATCAGGAGGACTGCCGCGGTCTGGGCCATACTGCCGTCAAGAGCGGTAAACTGGGTAATTCCCTCTGGAGTCTGGAGATCTCGCGGAGACTCCATGGAAGATACCTGATATCCAGCCTGTACAAGAGAGAGGGCAATGCTGCGCACGAGGGTCGTTTTACCGCTCCCGGGGGTGCCTGCAATGATTACCCCCTGTTTTCCGGTGCCAAGGGATTTTTTTACAAGATCTGCCCGGGCATAATCATCAAGAACACATTTCCTTACCGGACGCACAGCAGTAATTTCCATCCCATCAGTGAACGGTCGGCGTGCGATGGATATACGCATGGCACCAATCTGAACAACGGTGACCCCACGGCGTTCTATCTCGATATACCCTTCCGGGTCACGCTTAGCCCGTTCGAGAATCTCCTGTGCGGTCTGCCTGAGGTCATATTCACTCAGGGCAACATCATGCACCGGGACAAGTTTCATGTTCCCCGGTTCACCTTTCTTTGCGATGGGTTTCACACGCTCTTTGAGGGTAACGGAAACCGTTGTATCATCAAAGAAACGTTCAATTGACAGAGGCGAAAAATCTCCGATCTGCGGTTTGAGATAGAGGACATCAATTCCCTTTGCGCGGGCAACTTCAGCCTGTACAATATCGCTGGTAATAAACCGTGCATCCTCGTATTCAAGAGCCACATTTCTAATAATTGCGTCTATCTCCCCGCCACTGGCGAGTTTTACCTGTTCCAGACTTGGCCGGTCCCCAACATAAAAGAGTTCTATCTCCCCTGCTTCTGCGATTTTGGAGAGTTCCTGAAGCTCGATAAGGCCGCTAAAACCAATTTCCCTTCCCTGGTTAGCCTGTGATTCAAGTTCTGCGATAACGGCTTCGGGTATTATTATTGTGGAACCCTTATATTCTCCCTCCCTGAGCATGGAGGTGATGCGTCCGTCTATGACGACGCTCGTATCGGGTACGAGTTTCATAAAAATATCACCACATTAATAGATGTCATTCATCCTTATTAGCATATACCTCATCGGGATCAAAGATGCGGGGCGCTACAATTTTTCCCTCAATCGTACGATAAAAACACGTTGCATGTCCGGTATGACACGCGGCCCCACCTGCCTGCTCTACCTGATAGATAAGCGTATCCTCATCACAATCAACGAGAATTGATATCACCTTCTGAACGTTGCCTGACTCTTCCCCTTTCTTCCAAATTTTTCTGCGACTTCTGGAGTAATAGTGAGCATACCCGGTTGCGCGGGTTTTGTCCACTGCCTCCTTATTTGCATATGCAAGCATCAAAACAGATCCGGTTCCAATTTCCTGCGCAATGACGGGAATAAGCCCGCCATCATCAAAATTAAGTTTCATTTCACCCCACCTATATCAGAGCTGTCATCACGATAAAGAGGAAATCACCAAATATCACCGCTGATATGAATCCTCCACAGATGGGAACAATAAAAGGCACCCCATATGATATCCATACCCTTCCCGCCTTTCGGTATATTTCCAGTTCTTTTCGATATTCCTCAGGATGACGTTTGAAATCCCTTGTATATAGCCTTCTCTCGCCTTTGAGCATTCTTGTAATTGCCTCACCGAATGAAAGGTAACGACGGGATATACTCCCATCTTCGTTTTCGGTAAAATCTTCCATAATAAATCCAAATTCATTTTCAATAGTTTCCCCGTCAACTGGATATCCAACCAGCATATATCGTAGAGGGGCACGATTTCCTCTCTTCAGATTCATTCCGAGAATGGCAGCAGGTGCCAACATATTCAGGATTACCGCATTGATGAGAACGCTCAAGGGGAAATAGGCAAGCAGTGGATAGCCAACCACAGGTTCCACCGGATACAGTGGCATACATGCAGTAATAAAAATCAACGCCCATGCATCGGCTCCCCCGAAGAGATGGAGATATGCTGAAGCAAAGTAGAAAAATCCGCATAACAACGCAGAAATTATGAAAATTCCGGCTAAAAATACGGGATTTATTCCTTCGAAAAAAAGAATTATGTATGTGACAATTGCCATTGGAATCGCGATTCCAAGCATTGGATACCACGTTTTAAAGGGAACTCTGCGCTCACGAATGTCCAGAATTGACGCATAACCCAGTGTAAGGCCGATGGCTACAGATGAGAGAGCAAGGGTTGGAATTATCATGAATGAAAATAGTAAGTCATCGGATCATTTATGTGTGGCGGTACTGCACCACAATGCACTAATGAACGTTTGTATTGAATATCAAAAATGATATGTAATAAAAACCTCTCATTTTGTCATTAATCCAGAATATTAGACAAATATACTCATTTATTAAAAAAATCAAATGAAGACACAATAAATAGATTTCCATCAAATATGATAGGAAAGTCTATACCATATTACAATCACCATTTAATTATTACCATACATCACTGGCGAGGGCCCTCTCACCTTCCCGTGGCAAGAAGGTTACCAGAATGATTGAAATCAGCGTTGACAAAAATGCATGCGTGGGATGCGGTTTATGCGTTAAGGATTGCCCAATGGATGTTTTGGAGCTCCAGAATGATACCTGCACACCTATCAGACCTGAAAACTGCATGGGATGCCTCTCATGCCATGAAATATGTCCTGCCCAGGCTCTTGAGCACAAAGGGGCAGTGCCTTCTCGCAGGATGTATATCAGCATGAAAGTGTGCACAATGCTCAGGAAAGTGATCTGATGACAGCCAGCTATATAGATGAAGCGAAGGAACAGTTCCGGACTGACCTTGTCTTTAAGTCCGAAGATGTCCCGCTCAGGTGTGATCCTCCCGCCGCAGAACTTGAGGTAACCCTGCACGGGCTCATGCAGATGAATGGATATATAATTAAGTCGCTCGAAGAGATTGCCGGACGGGGTGCAAATGCTGTCACTTACCGTGCCGGGAAAAAATTCGGACACGAGGTCGCAAAATACTTCGAAAAGAAAGAGGATGTTGAAGAAGCGCTAAGGGAACTTTCGTATATCCTCCACGGACAATATTCTTTCGAACCATGGAAACCGGGAGACAAGGAGGATTATATCGTCGAAGAAGACGGAAGCACGTTCATCTACCTTGTTTTCCACGACTGCATCGTCAGACAGACCCTCAGACGAATCGGGCAGGAACAGGGAGGGCCGTTCTGCCAGACGCTCTGCGGCTATGTCGTCGGTGCGGTGGAAGAGATCACCGGCAAACGCGGAAAACTTGAAATCATCCATACAGGTCCAAACGCCTGTCTCAAAAAACTGATCCTAAAATAGCGGTGATATCCATGAAAATTGCCATTGAAGAGCTTGCAGGATGTTCCGGGTGTACAATCGCAGTACTCGATCTCCATGAAGCGATCCTCGACATCATTGAAAAGGCGGACATAGTATATTCCCCCGTCATCATGGATGTTAAAACACCACCTGATGACATCGACATCGCTTTTGTTACCGGCGCAGTACGGAATGAAGAGAATCAGGAACGGCTCAGAACCATAAGAAAGAAGGCAAAAACCCTTGTCGCACTCGGCACATGCGCATGTTATGGAGGAGTTTCCGGACTCTCGATGACTCACAGCAGGGATGAAATATTCAGAGAGGTTTATCAGGGAGTAGAGACTGCGAATGAATCAAATACCATTCCTGTGGAGGTTCCTGAGTTTCTTTATCGTGTCTTTGCCGTCGGGGATATGGTAAAAATCGATTATTATATACCGGGTTGCCCGCCAAAGGAGGCGAGGCTCAAAGAGATCATCCTGCCCTTGATAACGGGGGATTCGATCAGTCTCTCAAGAAAATCTGTTTGCTCCGAATGTGACCGGAAGATGGGGGAGGTTACCGAGTGGGCGCTGAGAAGACGCCATGAAGGAGTCCCTCTTCCAGGAAAATGTCTTCTGGGTCAGGGATATCTCTGCCTCGGACCGGTAACCTTCTGCGGATGCGGAGCATCATGTCCAAAAAACAATGTTCCCTGCCATGGGTGCAACGGTCCTTCGCTCGATATTCTCCGCGAGCCATGCCGGGATATCTACAATCTGATGGTACGGCGTATTGCAGACCTGACCGACATCCCGGAAAAAGAGATTGCAAAGCAGTTCTACGATGTAAGCCACACCATGTACGCCTTTACCATGGGGAGTGAAGTGATGGAGGACAAGCAAATTTCCAAGATCCGTGAACTTATCTCCGAGGGAGGTAAGCGATGAAAAATATCTGTATCAATCCCGTTACCCGCATTGAGGGTCATGCACAGGTGCGAATCCAACTGGACGATGCGGGAGAAGTGGAGAGCGCACATTTCAATGTTGTCGAGCTGAGGGGTTTCGAAAAATTCATGATCGGAGCCGCAGTAGAAGAAGCGCCCAGGATTACCCCGAGAATATGTGGAATCTGCCCAACATCACATCATATTGCATCCGTCAAGGCATGCGATCAGATATTTGGGGCTACAGTCCCCCCGACCGCACAAAAACTCAGGGAACTTCTCATGCTTGGACAGTTCGTCCATTCCCACTCACTTCACTTTTTCATGCTGGCAGCTCCCGACTTTCTCATTGGTCACGAAGTGAACCCGGAAGAGAGAAACATACTCGGCCTGGTGAAAAAATCCCCTGAAATTGCCAAAAAGGCAATCGAGGTCAGAAAATTCGGTCAGAGACTGACAGAAGCGATTGGCGGAAAGCCAATTCATCCCTCTTCCGCAGTCCCCGGCGGGATATCCCATACCCTATCCGAACAGAGCCGTGCAGAGCTCCTGGCCATGGCTGAAAAATCCCTTGCCATTGCTATAGATTGCTGGGGAATGGCTAAGGATTTGCTCGAAAAGGCGGATCTCTCGTTTGGTGCTGTAGAATCATCATTCATGGGCCTCTCCAATAATGGAACCTTCTCAGTCTGCGAAGGTTCGCCACAGATACTTTCTCCCGAAGGAACGTTTGCCGGGACATATGATGGCGCGGGATACCTTGATTTCATTGAAGAGTACTCAGAGAGCTGGTCCTATCTGAAATTTGCGAGACTGGCAAGTGGCAACTACTATCGTGTAGGTCCTCTTGCGAGGTTAAATATCGTGAATTCGATGGGTACCCCCCGCGCTGACGAAGCCCTGGATGAATACCGGGACAAATTCGGCAGGGTGGTCCAGACAACCCTTGCCTATAATCCAGCCAGGTATATCGAGTTTCTGGCTGCAACGGAGCGGGCAGTTGATCTTCTTAAGGACCCCTCCATTACCGGTGATTTCATCAGAACCCCGATTAATGAGGTGGTAAACAAACGGGGGGTTGGCATCATCGAAGCTCCACGGGGAACTTTGATCCATGACTATACGGTAAACGATGAAGGGTTTATCGAAAAATGTAATCTCATCGTTGCAACATGCCAGAACAACTGGGCGATGGATCGTGGGGTGGAGGATGTAGCCCGCAAGGTTGTGCGAAATGGTGATATTTCAGAGAGCGCGAAAAATCAGATAGAGATGGTAATCAGGGCATATGATCCCTGCATATCCTGTGCAACCCATGCAATCAAACAAATGCCGGTAACATTTGAGCTGGTCCACGGGAAAAACGATAATAGAGATGGAAAGAGAATTCAGATTAAGAGGTGTTTGTGATGCTTAAATCAATTTTAGGGGAATTTCTCCGACTTGACGGCATAAAAGCCGCGGTTGTCGTCGGCAGAGATGGATTTGTAATTGAAAGTGCGGAAAAAGGGGAAATTGATACAGAAGCGCTCGGTGCAATGGCTTCAACCGGCATGGGCACCTCAGAGGCAATGGGGGCAGAACTCGGGCAGGGTGAGATGATCCAGATGCTCGTCGAACTTGAAAACGGCCCGATACTTCTCTCACCTCTCTCTGAGGATGAACTGATTGCAATTGTGGCGGAAAAGGAGGTCAATATCGGCCGTATCCGCTATGAACTGAAGAAGAACAGAGAACGAATTATCGCCGCATTATGATTCCCATGCTTCCAGATGGAAAACGGATAGCCAAACTCGAGTGTCCGTTCGCTGAGTTGTCCGAGTACAGCAGCCAAATCCTGGTTGGCGTGAAAGCATACTCTGAGAGGGGTACCGGTT
Organism: Methanovulcanius yangii; assembly: GCF_018687785.1. NCBI lineage: Archaea > Methanobacteriati > Methanobacteriota > Methanomicrobia > Methanomicrobiales > Methanomicrobiaceae > Methanovulcanius > Methanovulcanius yangii. The sequence goes on along the minus strand of NZ_LTBL01000001.1, from coordinate 341,309 downwards.
ATCTCATAATGGAAAATGGAATCCCGGCCATCGGATATTTCTCTTCCGATGAAGGAGATTACCGGGGAAACGACGCGATACTCATTTTCAGGGAGCCTCAAAAGTTCACTTTCGAGATTATGACATATTCTGAACCCGAACTTCGCGATGCAGTGACATACGCCATCAACCATAAGTGGCTGGTTGATCACCAGACGCTTCCTCCTGAAGAAAAGGCCGAACTCTCGGATGAACAGAAACTGGAAAAGATTTTGAAGCAGCCAGGCGTGCTTGCAGTGGCAGCCTTTTTTGAGGGATTTCCAGTACATTCAAAGGGGAAAGGGGATTTCGAGAAGGTTGCCGCTATTGCTGAGGATTTTCACCGTGCAGGGGTAAAAATTGCAGGAGACCTGGGAATTGGAATGATGGACCAGATCATCCTCGAAACTTCAGAGGCCAAATTCATCCTTGCTCCATTCGGGGATCTTTTCATCTGCATCCTTACAACGACCAATGCAAATCTGGGACTTATCAGACTTGCAATTCAGGGAGTCCAATGAAAAATGTATAGGCAATGGAGAATGACAGGAGACAAACGACGAACACCAGAGATGAAAAAATGCCCATTGAATGGCAAAAATATATTAAATGAAAAATTGAAGGATATAAATGGTATCGGTGGGGTGTGGTGATAGGATGGAAATTGAGGATCATATCAGGGTTGTCATTGAAAATTCCAAATATGCCGGTGAATACGGAACCGACGACCTGATTAGCAAGATGAAGGCTTCAGGACGCTCTGGACTTGCATTGTCATCGGATAAGGAAAAACAATTTCTTCTGATATTTGTTGACGGGCAACCGGAAGGGGCAGCGCTCATGTCGTCCGAAGGTAATCTTTTTGGAGATAAAGCAATCTATCTCTGCAAGGAAGACAGCAAATTCAAGGTCTATGTTTGCGACCATCGGTATGCAGAGTCAGTGGCAGCGGGGTGCAGAATTTATGATAAAGGCCATCTACATGGATCTCAGCTGGATGATATTCCAACAATTGGGGGTGCCAAACTTTCGAGGGGGACATTGAAACTGATCATTCTGGAGAATAATCAGCCGAAACAGGGCGTCAGGGTCTCGATCAGGAAGGGACGTCAGATGCTTCTGAGCGAATTGACCGGGGCGGAAGGGAATGTTACATTTAAACTGGTTAATGGCATTTACGACTGCGTCATTGTTGACCGTGATCAAAAGATTCACAAGTTTAGGATTGAGTTCAATGACTCAAGGGTGGAAACAATTATTGAAATCGGAGGTGGGATGAATGAATGACAAAAATTCACTTTTCAAAGGGATAAAGGGCTTCACAAAAAAATCTGAGGATGAAACACATGCATCGGATGTGGATAAAAATGCCGGGGATATCATAAGCGGAGTGACCAGGGGTCTGGAGGATTCTCCCGACGAAACGGTAAATATCGCACAGGAAGAGTCCACTGGGCAGATCTCAGAGGATGAGAAGATTTCTGATAGTAAACCGGAACAACCACAATCTTCGCCAACGGAACCTGCAGGATCGTCCGCACAGGACCTGGGAAGCCTGATAAAAGAACTAAAACGCCAATCAGAAGAAGAATCAGCAATCGAGGCGACACTGGATATTGAAAACCCGGAGGACAAGCCTCAATCCAGCAATACGGCGGAAACACCCGCCCCCCCCGGTTCACTATCGGATATGATTCAAAAAATCAGAGAAAGTGAAAATGTACAGGAGCGGGACGGAATCAATGACGGAAAGGTCAGCTCTGTCATCAGTGAGGTGCTCACCACCTACGAAGAGGCAGAAGCCCCATCCATCCATACGGCGTCAGGAGGACCTGTAACAAAAGTGACCCGTATCACCGATGAGGAATCGGATGAACAGGGAGGAGAAGTCATTGTTCATACCGACGCCATGGACGGCCCTTCCCCTGGAAAAACTCACTGGTCGACTACTGCTGATTCTGCAGGAAAAACTCCCGGGGTCGTGAGTATCGATGAACTCAGCGGGCTCTCAAGTCTAATTCTGGCAAAGGGTGCAGAGCTCGATTTGGAGGAATTCCATATTTCCGAAAAGGACCGTCAATTTGATCTTGTTGACAGGAAACAGATTCTCTCAGCACTTGACGGCCTTGTTCAGGGAGATGTCGATAATCTTGATCTTTCCAAGATGACACCGCCGGAGACTCCTGCAAGTCCTGTCAAAGAGGAGAAAAAGAGAAAATTCGGCGGCAAAATCTTCGGAAAGATCATAGGGGAGGTCGAAGAGTACGATCCGAGCATTCATGGGCCGGTCGTCGACCTGACGATGAATGAGAACGATGCCGTCGAAGAGATTGAGCTGTATCCCGTCAACGAACCCTTCGCCTATATCCGGATTATCTTTGATCACAATGCCCACGAGTACCAGTATCGGGTCATCGAACCGGTACTGACTGAAGCCGAACGGGTCCTGAGAGATGAAATCGTCCAGCGCCTTTTTGAGACACTCGATGTAAATACCCAGGATCTCACCAAGGATAAGGCAAATGAAGCTCTGAAGAGTGCAGTCGACGAGATCATCTTCGATTACGGTATCAAACTGGATCCACCATCCCGGGCAAAAGTCTATTATAATATTCAGAAGACGTTCCTCGGCGATGGTGTTATCGATGCCGTCATGCATGACAAATATATTGAAGATATCTCATGCGACGGGCTAAAGTCCCCGATATTCGTCTTCCATTCGAACTATGAATCAATCCAGACAAACCTGTCCTATGACAATACTGCCGAACTGGACTCTTTTGTTACAAAACTGGCTCAGCGTGCAGGAAAATACATCTCCATATCAGAGCCGATGCTTGATGCAACAATGGCGGACGGTTCCCGTATTCAGATGACCCTTGGACGTGAGGTGACGGCGCATGGTTCCACATTTACCATCCGTAAATTCAAGGAAGAACCGATCACCCCGACCGATCTGATCGAGTGGGGAACATATTCTCCCCTGTCGGTCGCATTCTTCTGGCTTGCTGTCGAAAACGGGAAATCCTGTATTTTTGCCGGAGGCACTGCATCAGGAAAGACAACCTCGCTCAATGCGATATCACTCTTCATCCCACCACTCGCGAAAATTGTTACCCTGGAGGATACGCGAGAACTAAAGCTTCCGCATAAGAACTGGATCCCCTCGATTACAAGGGAATCGTTCGATTCCAGCGGAAAAGGGTCCATCGACATGTACGAACTCCTTCGTGCGGCACTTCGTCAGCGGCCGGAATACATCCTCGTTGGTGAGGTTCGTGGTAAGGAGTCACAGACACTTTTCCAGGCAATGAGTACCGGTCACGTCACCTATGCAACCGTGCACGCAGATTCTGTGGCAAGTGTGGTGCACCGGTTCGAAAACCCCCCGATGAATGTGCCCCGGAACATGCTGAGCGCACTCGACCTTGTCAGTGTTCAGGTACAGGCACGCTTCGGTGGTCAGCGTATCCGGCGCAACAAGGCGCTGATCGAAATTCTGGATATCGATCCGCGAACAAAGGAACTCATTACAAACGAGGTATTCAAATGGAATGCCGCGACGGATGAAATTCGATATTCCGGCAAATCCTATGTCCTTGAAGACATCATGGAGACCAAAGGCTGGAGCGAAGCACGGATGCGTGAAGAACTGAAGAGAAGACAGGAAATTCTCGAATGGATGCGTATTAAAAAGATCCGCCACTATGAAGAAGTTGGAAAAGTGCTCCTCTCATATTACCGTGACCCCGAAACGGTCATGGATCTCGTGAGAGGTGACCTCTATGAATAGTTTTGAACGCTTCTGCTTCAATCTGCTCGGCGAGAGGATGAGAAGGAAGAGGGATGATTTCCTCTTTCTGAGAACAGATATGATGAGGGCCAGAATGACAACTCCATTTGAAGCGTATCTGTCTACGGCAGTGATATCAGCGGTTATTGTAGGTCTCCTCGCCGGGGCGGGCATCGGACTTCTCACATGGGCATTTCGGGTCCCCGAAATGATTGTTTATCACGGGAGTGTCCCATCCTTTATTATCGCACTCGAACCCTTCAAACTCCTCATCGGAACAATCATCGTCTTTGGCGTGAGCCTTCTCATATTCGGTGGCGTGACGTATGCAATCTTCCTCATCTATCCCGGCGTCATGGCCGGGGAAAGGCGCCGGAACATTGATGCTACTCTTCCGTATGCAATCAACTACGTCACTGCCATGTCAACGGCGGGTATTACCCCGGCAGAGGTCTTCAGGCTTCTTGGTCAGTCCAGAATCTATGGGGAGAGTGCTGTGGAGGCGAGATACATTGCCAGGGAAATAGATATTTTTGGTAAGGATCTCCTGGATGCTCTGCGAATTGGGGGGATTTATACTCCCAGCGCACGCATGCGCGACTTCCTTCAGGGGGCTACTGCCAGCATCTCATCGGGGAGTAACCTCACAGAATATTTCCGAACAAAATCCGAGCAGTATACGAGGGAGAACAGGCTCGAGCAGAAGACCTTCCTTGAGACGCTCGGACTGATATCCGAATCATATGTAACAGCCCTTGTGGCAGGAACACTCTTCCTGATCATCCTTCAGTCGATTATGTCAACCATCAGCGGAGAAACAGATCCCCTGTTCCTTTACGCTGTGATATACGGAATCATTCCACTGGGCAGTATCATGTTCATCATCATGATCAGTTCCATGACCCCGGAGGTGTAAAGAGATGAAACTGTTTGATAAGAAAGAAAAGGACCCGGCCGAACCATTATCCCCCGAGGTAAAAAGGGAAGATGAAATCCTCACAAAAGTTGAGGAACAGCACAAGGCACGGGAAGGAATCGGGAGATTCATGAAGCATCCGGTCCAGGTGCTGACAGAAAAACCCCTCAACATTCTTATTGTTTCCATTCCGGTAGCAATCCTGATCTTCTTCATCGGGTTGATCTATCTGATAAGTCAATATGGGCTGATCACAGCGTTTACCACGACCGTGATCGATGACATATTCCTCCTCTCCCTGATGATCGCCTGCATCCCTCTTGCATATCTCGACCTGAGGCACTCCATGAGGATGCGTAATCTGAATATTTCGCTCCCGAATTTCTTCCGTGATGTCGCAGGAATGAATGAGAGTGGAATGACACTTCCCAATGCGATCCATATTGTCGCCACAGGAGAATATGGCAACCTTACACAATATATTAAGAAACTCGATGCAGAGATGTCCTGGAACATTCCGTTCGTTGAGGCCATCTACCAATTTGGGGAGAGAATCGGTACAACACTCGCCCAGAGGAGTGTCGACCTGATTGCAAAGGCCAGCAGTGCAGGCGGAGATGTGAGCGAAGTCCTGCGGGCCGCCGCCTCGGACACGTATGAATTTGTCAATCTCGAAACCGAGCGTCGCAATAACATGCTCATTTATGTGATTATTGTGATTATTTCCTTCCTTGTCTTCCTCTTCGTGATTGCCGTGATGACCGGAACATTTCTGGATACCATGGCAGAGGCCGGAGCTGCGATGGCCGCATCAGGGAATACCGGGGGAATGTCCTTTGGTGGAAACATCGATATGGACTTCTACCGTCGGCTCTTCCTGCATGCTGCCGTGATACAGGCATTCTTCTCCGGACTTGTCGCGGGTCAGATGGGTGAGGGAAGAGCCGTTGCCGGATTGAAATACTCAGTTGTAATGGTAATCATCGCGTGGATGGCATTCAGATTCTTCATCTGAATTTTTTTTTTAAAGGAAAAAAAATCAATTGATATTATCCAGTTTATAACCCTTGTCCAGCAGGAGTTTCTTGACACGCTCACGATGATTTCCCTGCAATTCTATTGAATTGCCCTTCACCGTACCGCCGCATGCAAGTTTTCCTTTCAGATATTTCTGAAGTTCTTCAAGGTCAATATCATACGGATCAAGGCCGTCAATGACTGTAACCTCCTTTCCGTATCGCCTGCGGTTGATCTTCACACTTATCTGCTGCTGTTCTTTTGCTACTTCTTCGCATATACAGAGCTCTTTGGGCAGTCCACATTTAGGACATATACCTCCAGTCATTACCATGTACCTTCATGCTCTGCTTATATATTTGTTGGCATACCAGGCGGCTCCATTCCCGATGAAAAGGAGGTCTTCCTGTTTCGCTGGCTGAAAATACATATTAACACGATTTAGATCAATATAATTTTATTAAACAACGCTGCACTCGTACCTATCTATGTCCTTTATGATCCTCGGTACCGCATCACATGTAGGAAAGAGCATGACAGTCGCCGCACTTTGCAGGATTCTTTCCAACAGGGGAGTTTCAGTGGCGCCGTTCAAATCACAAAATATGAGCCTGAATTCCTATGTTACCCCTTCAGGAGATGAAATCGGGATTGCCCAGGCAATTCAGGCAATTGCAGCACGTGCCATACCCGGGGCTGAGATGAATCCTGTTCTCCTGAAGCCGAAAGGAGACAGTGAATCACAGGTTGTCCTCATGGGCAAACCCCTCATGGATGTAAAGGTGGGGGAATATTATCGCCAGACCGAACGACTTCTGGACATCGTCACTGAAGCCTATGAACATCTGGCGACTAACTATGAGACAGTGGTTATTGAGGGGGCCGGCGGGGCGGCAGAATGCAATCTTTTCACACGAGATATTGCAAATATACTCCTCGCACGCAGGCTTCAGCTTCCCATCATACTCGTAGCCGATATTGAAAGGGGAGGAGTCTTTGCGCAACTGTACGGAACCATCATGCTCCTTCCGGAGGATATCCGCACCCAGGTAAAGGGAATAATCATCAACAAATTCAGAGGGGACACATCACTCTTCGACGAGGGGGTCTGTATTATTGAGGAGAAATGCGAAGTCCCGGTGCTTGGGATTATTCCCTATACCGACATTGCTCTTCCAAGTGAAGATTCTCTCTCGATTGGCGATAAAATTCAACGGGAGGGAGATATCAGAATCGCGATCATCCGCCTTCCACGAATTTCAAATTTCACAGATTTTGAACTATTGGAACGATATGCACCGGTGGATTTCGTACCACCTGGTACCCCTCTTGACAAATATGATGCCATAATCATTCCGGGGACAAAAAACAGCGTCGGTGACATGGAGGTTGTCCGGTCAACGGGATGCGACAGGGAAATTGTGAAGGCGGCAAAACGCGGCATACCTGTTATAGGGATTTGCGGCGGCTATCAGATGCTGGGTGCCGTCATCCGCGACCACGGTGTTGAGGAAGGAAACATAACCATCAGGGGACTTGGACTTCTTGATATAATCACCGAGTTCTCCGGTTACACGAAGACAACAGTGCAGGTTCAGCGCACGGCTGCGCCGGTTGGTCCCATCCTATCCCGAATTGGTGAAGTGTCGGGGTATGAAATACATATGGGCACAACCGATACGCAGCTGTGTCCCCATGCCTTCGAAACGGAGGGGGCCGTATCAGAGAACGGGATGATATTCGGGACCTACCTTCACGGTCTGTTCCAGAACAGAAATGCCGTCAATGGCCTCCTCTCATATCTTTGTGAAAAGAAGGGGGTGGAGTATGCTCCGGTACCCGAACACTACTCCGAATTCACCGACGACGCGTATGAAAAACTTGCCGCACACTTCGAACGGCATCTCGATATGAACCAGATAATGAAGTGTATCTGAGGAAAGACCAGTTAGCTGATTACATTCATCATACTGCAAAATCCTTCCCTTCCGTTATCGTCACAGCACACCTTTTCAACAGTGTCGAGGGCAACCTCTTCGGTTGTCCGGCAGGACAAACAGAATGCACGCGCTGGAGAGGGGCGCCATGCCCCCTTTGAATAAAAACTGACAGAATGGACGCAAAAGCGGCACCGTTCAATCTGTTCACGCTTATTTTGCAGGCACTGGACTGATCCGCCGGCAACAGGAAGCACCCTCCGGGATGATTCAGTCATACCATACCACACTAAAGCCCTTGGAAGCAAGGATTCTGCCTGCCTCTTCCTCCCATTCCCTTCCCTCGCAGGGAAGGGAGGCAATCGAGATCTTCCACCATTCGGCAAAATCATCGTCATCGGTCAGGACGGATGACTTCCCCTTCACCCGCGCCACAGGCACCCCGTCACTGCTATAAACCCGCATCCGGCAACAGGTAAAGTTCCGGCAAAACCCGGGGCGGGTTTCGTGGATAATGCAGGGATATCTCCCATCACCCTCTTCACAAAGGAACGGACACCACCCTTCCGTAATCCCCATTGCATGGGCAAGATCAAAATCATCCCTGAATTTTTTTTCGATCGTTGCATAACAAGTTTCATTTGAGAGTTCATGGCGAATGGCTAACCGATTCGGACCCATCTGCCCGACGATACGGACATACTTACCCATTCCAAAACAGCATCGCCCGCATACCGTACACTCAAACCTCTCACGCCGCATAGGTGAGGTATTGTCTCCAGACTATGTGAAAATTGCGACCTGTGCATCATCACAGGTAAACGGGCAGAATTATTGGCGAGAAACGCAAACCATCATCCATGAAGGTCTGTATCATGTGCGGCGGAGAAGGAACGCGCCTTCGCCCCCTGACATTCGAGAGGCCAAAGCCGTGCATTCCGATTGTCAATGTTCCATCCATCATTCATCTGGTTGATCATCTGGCAAACCTCGGATTTACGGATATTATCATTACCCTCGGCTACAAGGGAGACACCATAGAAAAGACCCTCGGTGACGGGTCCCTCTTTGGGGCGGATATCACGTACGTCCACGAAGAAACAAAACTTGGAACCGCAGGAAGTGTCTTCAATGCGCGTGAGTATCTAATGGAATCACCGTTTCTCGTCGTCGGCGGGGACCATATCACCGATATCGATCTCTTACAGTTTTACCGGGAACACATTCGTGGCGATGCAACCGTCTCAATCGGCCTGATAAGCATCGATGAACCATCCGAGTATGGTATTGCAGAAATCGATGCGGAATACCATATTCTCCGATTTAAGGAAAAACCCGGCCCAGGAGAAATTTTTTCCAACCTGGCAAGTACCGGCATGTATGTCTGTAACCCTGAAATCTTTGAATATATCCCCCGGAATACAAAATTTGACTTTGCTAAGGACCTTTTCCCAATCCTCATGAATAGTCCTTCCACCCATCTTGCGGGATGGCTGGCACGGGGAAACTGGTCTGATGTCGGGAGTCCGCGATCCCTCCGGGAGGCCGAACACTGGAAACTGCAGGAGATGTCATATACTAATATTTCCGGCGACATCACGGTGAAAGGAGGAACCATACACGGTCCGGTGAGTCTGGGAGATGCGGTTGTTGTCGGCCAGAATTCCAAGATCATAGGACCCGTTTCCATCGGTGCCGGGACAGAGATCGAAAAGGATGTAATCATCGGCCCGTACACGAGCATCGGGAATAACTGCAGGATTGGCGAGAAAGCCAAAATATTTTCATCATCCCTTTATAATCATGTCAGGGTTGGAGACAGTTCAACTATCAGTGGGAGCATCATCGATAATCATGCCTCGATAGATAAAGGGTGCAACATTGAGAATGACACTGTTATCGGTCCACGTTCAGTCATCGGAGCCGGAAGTGTTGTCCATGCTGGAATCAGGATCTGGCCGGAGGCCTTGATTGAAAAAGGAACGGCGGTCAGGGAGATCGTACTCAACGACAAGTATGACATGTCCCATCACGGGTCCTGAGGCGATCAGTTGTGGCGCATCAGGCGGTGCGTCACTGCCACAAGGGGATGGCGGGCATAATCAAGAACCCGGACATCGTCCAGGGTTTTCAGTTTCATCTCTTTTGCCGTCCGTTCAAGCCCGAGTTCGATATCTTCATCAATTTCTATGATGTATGCATCGAGTTCTTTGATTCCAATACGTTTTGCAGCGATTGCCCGGTGATGACCATCAACGAGAATAAGCCTTCCGGGGCGGCGAACGACGATCAAAGGTTCTGCAAGCCCTTTTTTTATTTCATAGATTCGCCCCTCCAGCTCGTCCTGATATATCTTTGACTGGGTTGGCAGCAACTCTCCGATGGGCACGGACTCACGGACAAGGGCCGGTTCGACATCGTGCAGCTGTCGCAGGGTCTCAATAAATTTAAAGACTTTATCCGGGGACACATGCTCAATCTGTGAGCGAATAACATCGGCATTTGAAATAATCCCGATGAGGTTATTTGCATCATCGACAACCGGAAGCTTCTGAATACCCGAACGAAATATTACCCGTGCGGCATCGTTGATATCCATATCAGGGTCAGCTACGATCAGGTGGCGGGACATGATTCTCTCAACCGGCGTGTGAGGATAGACGAAGAGAAGATCGCGTGCCGCAACATACCCCACAACTTTTCTTCCGTCAACGACGGGAAATCCGTCGTGGTTGGTATCCCGTATTGCATTTATGACGTCCTTTGCGGTGCCGCTGGCATTTACCGTCACCACATCGTAGGTCATGTAGTCCCGGACCTTCTTTTTCCCCATGCGTATTCTCTATTGTCATCGGGAATTCATCAATGAATCGATGAAATGGTAAAAAAGTGTTATTCAATGGGAATGACAGTCCCGGTTTCCCGGGCAAGTTTTTTGAACCGAACCTCGAGGACTCCATTCCTGAATGTCGCTGTCGCACCCTCGTCCACAACCTCTGAAGGAAGGTATACCCTCCTCTGCATATTCCCGGCAATTCGTTCCCTGACATAGTAGTCCGGTTCTTCTTTTTCCTCATAATCCACCTTCTTCTCGATACGTATTTCAAGAATCTGCGGATCAACAAGGCGGATACTGACCTCGGGTTTCTCGACACCGGGGAGATCCGCGGCGATGATAACCTCTTCGTCCTCTTCCCAGACGTCGACGCGGCACTCTCCCCGCAGAGCCGGCCCCACTACAGCCGGAAGACTCGTTCCCGTGGCCATTGTGCTGTGAACACGGTCCTCCCATTCTGCAAGCATTTCATCCAGTTCATTCCATAGCATATTAAACGGATATCTTCTCCTTATAGCCATCATCTACCTCCGCATACCCTGAGAACACACTCAGATACTACCTTGAAGTGAGCATTAGATTAATAAAATTATCCCTGGATTCATACCTGAAATTCGGGTGCGAAAAAGTAGCAGGATAATACAGCTTTAAGGCATACAGTTGCAAACCTATTACTTAATGGCAAAAAAGGATACGAAGAAGAAAAACGATGACTGGGCGAAGACAGCGACCCGGGTATTCGTCGTATTCATCCTGATATCCTGTGTTCTTGGATTTACTCTTACCATGGGGTTCTTCAATATATTCAAGAAGGCAGAAGAGGGATCGATTGTGGCCGTGCAGTATACCATACGTGATGAGACAGGAACACCTATCATTACCTCCGACACCTCGGTAGTCGAGACGGAAGGCATTCTTGCAGGTGTAAGCCAGCCGATCCAGTTCATGGTTAACCAGACCTATGACGACTTCATCGTTCCTGTTGAAGTCTATGTATACCCGTCCGGTGTCATCAGCTACGCTCTCTTTGAAACAGAGATGCAGGCAATCAGTGACAGTGTTGTTGGTCTTGGAGAAGGCGACTCGACGACCGTTACTTTCCCATTCGGTTCATCAATGGAGCGGGAAATGTCAAAAGAACAGTACGAGAATATCGGTGGCAACTTCTCAGAGGCTGAAGTTGGTATGTGGATTCCGCTCGGATTCGCTCCTCAACCTGAGATCGCACTCGAAAATGAAACCCCGCAGACAATTGCAACCCGCTATGCAAGGATTACAGATATTGGCGATGAAAGTCTGACGGTCCTATACGGATACGCCGGTGCCGACGTCAGGGTTGAGACCATAGTATAACGCAAGGCGGGAGGTATTTATACCTCCTCCCCCATCTCTTTTTCATGCCACTCGAGGTGCTCTGTTTTTATCAGGAAAACTGTGTCGGCTGCGAGGAACAGGAACCCATCAACCGTGAAGTCGAGAAAAAGACGGGAATTCATATTGAGGAGATCAATGCGGTGAAATCTCCCGAGGTGATAAAAGAATACGATCTGCACCTCACTCCGACGATTGTTATTCTATTCGACAAAGAAATAAAAGAAAAATTCGTGGGCGTTATTCAGTCCGAAGAGCTGGAGGAGGCCGTCCGCCGATATATGTGATCAGACACGGGTTCCGTACACCCGTGTAATCTTCCGTGCATACGCCTTCCATCCCTCTTTTCGCATCATGGCTCCATCCCTCAGTTTGATGTGGGTTATACGGAAGGGTATTTTTTCTATCCGTTCGATCTCACCGATTACGAAGTCACGCTCACCTTCACAACGGATGTAATACGGGATAGTCCTTCGTTTATCGTGAACGGACACCTTGACGACCACTTCATCCACAAGGCGCGTCCAGAGCGTTGATATCTCATACGCTTTAGCACGGTTTCTGCGCTTGTCTCCGCATTCAATCCCCGTCACCTCTACAGTGAAGACCTCATCACCGATCTCAGCAACCAGGAGGTCTCCCTTCCCACAGATTTCATCCTCGAGTAGTTCGACATTCCCAACTTCGGAGATTTCGGCATCGCTCACAACGGTGCGGATGACAAGGACCTCCGGTTCTTTGGGTTTGCGGATATGGAAAATATTCCCGCAGTCCACGCACTGTACCAAAAGGTCCCCGGCCTCTTTGAGTATTGCATGGTCATTTTCCTCACCACAGGACGGGCATCTGCAATACGTTTTCATTCTCACCTTATTGAACCGAGAAGAAGATATACCCTCCCGACAGGGCAGTGACTGCAGGTACAACAATATTGAAATAATGACAGAATCACATCTTGTGCAGCAGCATGGAAGAGTGTATACGCGAATTTATCCGGTGTTCCGGACACCCGAATGTCAAAGCGGATCACAGGACCACCTTTGAGATAACGACGGATTCGTACCTGACAACATGTGGCACATGCATCGTCGGAATCGATTCAGATAAAGGAGCTGCTGCACTCTCGGATGCGTTTAAATCCGCCCTTGCAAGGGATGAGGCAGTACTCAGAACCACACTTGAAGGTGGCGGTCACTCCTGCATAATCCTCTCCAAAGGAAGCGAAAAAATGAACCTCTCACACCCGACAGATCTCGTATGGCGCATGAGCGAATATGTCTGCGACAGGACAGTAGGAATCTGCTCTGATATGCCCGCTTCGGGCATTCCCCGGCCTCTGATTGAATGGCTGAAGAAAGGAAACCCGATGACCGTAAAAATGGAGGTATTCAGCCGTCCTGAAGAAGAGACACCTTCATTTCAGCTTCTTCAAGGATTGTTTCACACTCCTTGACGAGTGAGACTCCACGCTCGTACAGTTCGATCATTTCATCAAGAGGGGCGGACCCGTCTTCAAGTTTTGCCACGATGGTTTTGAGTTCTTCCATCTTTTTTTCATAACTTATCGTCATAACGCATCTCCATTACCTTTGTCTTTGCCGAACCGTCATGCCAGAATACCATGATTTCATCCCCGGTGCTGACATCATGTGCCGATGAGATCAGTCGGTTGTTATCCCGCACCATCGTGTATCCTCGTTCAAGGGGAAGGAGGGGATGAGCGGCACGAAGTAACCCGGATAAATTTGCAAGTTCAACCTTCTGGCGTTCTATAATGCGCTGATATCCCCTGTTCAGCCTGTCTGTCATCTCTGCAAGACCCTGCTGCTCAAAATTGATTCTCTTTCTGAGGCGATCCGGCCGCAGACGAAGACAGAGGTAGACGAGGCCCTCATGCTCCCGTACAATCGTGCGATCGACCGACCGCCTGAGGCGCTCATGGATCTCCTCAAGCCCCCGCATCATCTCAATCCGGTCCGGAACAACCAGCTCTGCTGCAACAGATGGCGTTGCAGCCCTCACATCGGCGGCATAATCCACCAGTGTCGTGTCAACCTCATGACCAACTGCACTGACCACCGGCGTTTGGCATGCGGCAACTGCCCGGACAACATCAGGATGATTGAATTCAAAGAGATCTTCGAAACTACCTCCCCCTCTTCCGACGATAATGACGTCAACCCTGCCGTCGAGCGCGCGAACAGCAGCGGCAATCTCCGTATGTGCACCCTCACCCTGTACTCTGCAGGGGGCAAGAAGGACCGGCAATGGATACCGACGTGCAATCACACGTTCGATATCCCTTCGTGCCGCCCCTGTATCAGCGGTAACGACACCAACAGAAGCAGGAAATTGCGGCAGTGGCTTTTTCCGATCAAGATCGAAGACACCTTCCTTATCGAGCGCCGCTTTCCAGCGTTCGACCATGAGGTGCTTATCCCCTTCCCCCGCAGGTCGCATATCACGAACGATGAATTTGTATTCTCCATTCGGTTCGTAGAGATCCACAGAACCGTACGCAAGAACCTGCATTCCGTTTGCCGGAAGAAACTCAAGCTCACGGGCATAGGATTTCCATACCGCACAACGAATAAGGGATGGGCGCCGTGAGGTGTCGGCACTTCCTGAGAGGGAGAAATAGAGATGTCCCGACCGATGATTTGTGCAGTTCGTGACTTCCCCGGATATCCACACGTCACGCAATCTGCGATCATCCAGCAGATCCCGTATCACCGCTGAGATCTGGTCAACGGAATAGACAGGACAGGAGGTTTCGCGCGAATCAAACCAGTCCATCTGTCAGATATCGTCACTGGCCATGTTCAACCTATGGGTTGACCTCAACAGGAAATTTAATGGGATACCATGAAAAGGAGTGATCATGGTCCGGATCGGTTGTTCGAGCATGTTTTTCCACGAGTACCAGGTCAGGGAAATATTTTCTTTTCTGGAACAGGCAGGATGTTCTGCAATAGAATTCTGGGTTGAAACGCCGTATTTCTGGTTGTCGGGACTGCCGATTCAGGAATTACGAGAGTCTATTGATGCCCACCCATGTCTCTTACCAATCGCCATACATGCACCTGTTCTGGATCTCAACCCATGCTCCATCAATCCCGGGATTGTCGAAGTATCGATTGGGTATACCTGCAACGCCGGAGAGATTGCCGCCCTCACCAATGCTTCACTCCTGACCATCCATCCTGGAAGAAGAACTGCAAAGCGCCCCCCCTCGGAGATGGACTATCGCCGACTGGAATATTACCTTGATGCAGTCCATGCCTGCATGAAAGACACCACCGTGCCGGTTGCCATTGAAAATATGGAACCAAAGATCAATGCATTGCTCTGCTCCCCTGAACAGATGGCAGAAGTCCTGGAAAATCATCCCTGGCTTTCTTTTACCCTCGACACTGCGCATGCCGAAACAGGAAATGCCGACGACCTCGAAGATTACATCAACTGGTTTTTTGATCGTATTGCAAACGTTCATGTCAGTGCCGTCGGTGCCGGGGGGCCGCATATGCGGGTTCATGGTGATCAACTCACGGGACATGCAATCGCCCTGCTTGCCGATTACGGATACGAGGGGCCGCTGATTCTTGAACTCGAGGATCTCCATTTCAGCAGACACCTGTCCGGAGAGGAGAAAGTAACCATTCTCGAAGAAGAAGTCGCCTTCCTTGAAAGTTTCTTTGACTAAAAGGTTTTATGTGGATGTACCACCAAAGAAGATGCGTTACAGTATATGAATAGTTACCATTCTATAAGCCGTACGGACGGCCGGGTGCAATGATCGAATATAGTGTTGCACTGATATTTTTTGTGGTCTGCATCTTTCTCTCAGGATTCTTCTCCGGTTCAGAGGTTGCACTGATTTCTTTAAACGCTGCAAAGGTGCGGACACTTGTCGAGCAGAAGAAAAAGGGGTCATCCGCCCTTGAACGTCTGAAGGCAGACCCTGATCGCCTCCTTATCACCATCCTCATAGGGAACAATCTCGTCAATATCGCCGCGGCATCAATAGCCACGGCAGTTGCAATTGCCATTTGGGGGGAAATTGGAGTAGGAATTGCAACGTTCTTTACCACGCTCGTGATGCTTACCATGGGGGAGATACTTCCAAAGACATACGCTGCGCGGTCTGCAGAACGGGTTGCTCTTCTCGTGGCGCGCCCCATCCTCTACCTGTCATATGCCCTGTATCCGTTGTTCTGGGTAATTGACGTCGGGAAAAAGACTTTTTCCCGGGATCGGATCACCAGACCCACAGTCACGGAAGACGAGATTAAACAATGGATTGATGTGGGAGAAGAGGAAGGAACCATCGAAGAGCAGGAGCATGAGATGCTCTATCGGGTCTTTCGTTTTTCCGAAACCATCGCCCGTGAAGTCATGACACCACGCGCAGATGTTGTCATGATTGATGTTGAGGATCCCCTCGAAGACTCAATCAACATCTTCAATGAAACCGGATATACCCGCATCCCGGTCTACGACGACCAGATCGACAACATCATCGGTATTCTGAATGTCAAGGATGTGTTTGAGGCGATCTATTCGAAGCGGGAGAATGTGACGATTCCCGAACTCATCTACGAGGCATACTTCGTTCCAGAAACGAAGGATATTGATGACCTGCTTCGCGAGCTGCAAAAGAAAAAACTGCACATTGCCATTGTCATAAATGAATATGGCACCTTCGCAGGAATCATCACTGTTGAGGACATCCTGGAAGAGCTTGTCGGCGAGATCATGGATGAATTTGACGAAGAAGAACCGGAAATTCAGAAGATTAGCGATATGGTCTATATCATTGATTCACGAGCGTGGGTTGACCGGGTAAATGAGACCCTGAATATATCCCTGCCTCTCGATGATTCTTATGAGACGATGGGGGGCCTAATAACCAACCAACTCGGCCACATACCGAAAAAAGGAGAAGTCGTTGAAATGCCGGAGAGCGGAATCAGACTGATGGTGATGAGAATGGCGGACAAACGTATCGAGGACATCAAACTCATCTTCCCGATGGAAACCGGCAGCGGTGAGAATCGTTAAGATTCTCGCCACCAAATGAATCCTATGAAACGCATTGCCGTTCTCGCGTCAGGGAATGGATCAAACTTTCAGGCTATCATCGAACGTGTACGAGACGGTGCAATTCCGGGCCGCATCATCCGCCTGATAACCGACAACCCCGGGGCTTATGCAATTGAGCGGGCAGGCCGGGCAGGCATTGAGGTACGCGTCATCGATTTTCGTTCCTTTGATTCCCGATCAGATTATGACAGGGTACTCGAACAGGCAATGGATGAGACAAGAGCGGATCTCTTCGTCCTCGCCGGATATATGAGACTTCTCAATGACAAAACAGCTGCAAAATTTGCAGGGAAGATGATCAACATTCATCCATCGCTGCTTCCAAGCTTTGCCGGCCTTCATGCCCAGCGTCAGGCAATTGAATATGGGGTGAAGGTAGCCGGATGCACAGTCCATTTTGTCGATGAAGAGATGGACTCAGGCCCGATCATCATCCAGAGGGTTGTAGATGTTGCGGAGACCGATGATGAAGATTCATTAGCACAAAAGATCATGATACATGAGCATCAGGCACTCCCCTATGCCGTGCAGCTATTTTGTGAAGACCGCCTCAGGATCAACGGGCGTCAGGTTCAAATTCTCAAAGACGCCGAATAACGTTTATATCTGAAACGTACGGAAAGCAGAAACAGACAGGACCATGGGAATACGAAGAAAACGCCCGAAAAAGAATACGGTCGCACTCGAACGCATCGAAATATTATTTCGAGAGGCTCAGGAGGAGTTTGGCATTCATCCCGAACTGAGCAGAACTTACGTTGAACGGGCACGCAGAATTGCAATGAGGGATAGGATACGTATTCCCAGGGAACTCAGACGTAAATACTGCAGGAAGTGCTTCGCATATCTCGTTCCCGGCATCAATGCGCGGGTCCGGATTCACAGAGGAAAAATTATCATAACATGCCTTGAATGCGGCAACCAGTGGAGACATCCGGTGGTGAGGAACTATAGGAAATAATCGAGCTGAACAAAAGGAAGCGAGCCGGCTGAAGGCATCGGTATGGATTGGGAAAAACGGCGTATCTGAGCATACAATCGACGAAATATGCCGTCAGATACGTGACAACAGAATTGTCAAAATCAAATGGCTCAGAAGCACAGAAGTGGAACCGGAAGAAATTGCCCATCTCTGCGCTGCTCGCCTTATACAAGTGCGTGGAAGAACGATGGTCTTGGGACGCAGGTAACGGACAACCGGATTCGGGGAAAAATGAAGCGCACCACGAAATATATAAGAGGCGCTCTGACCAATATGTAAAGACTGCTACTTGGCATAAATGAGAGTGGTTAGTGAATGACAACCGTATACGACATACCCCCTGAGGTACTCATCCAGAAGGCTGCAGAAGAGCTCAAAGCTATGGACGCAGTCGAGTCTCCGGACTGGGCACAGTTCGCAAAGACAGGGGTACACAAAGAAGCACCACCGTATGATGAGAACTGGTGGTACATACGCGCCGCATCTGTACTGCGCCGCATTTACGTCGACGGACCCGTCGGCGTCGAACGACTCAGAACATTCTACGGAGGCAAGAAGAATCGGGGCTCAAACCCATCTCAGTTCCGGAAGGGAAGCGGCTCGGTGCTACGCAAAATCGTGCAGCAGCTTGAGCAGGAAGGCCTTGTTGGAAACACCCCTGAAGGGCGTGTTATCACTGCAAAGGGCCGTTCCTTCCTTGACGGAGTTGCCTTCTCCGCCAAGCCGGAGATCGTAGAACAGAACGCTGCACTTGCAAAATACTGATGGACGTGAGATAGATGGGAGACGACGAGCTTGCAGACCTCCGCCGCAGACGCATGGAAGAACTCCAGCGTCAGCAGATGAGTCAGGCTGCAGCAGAGGAGGAGATGGCCGCCCGGCAGAAGCAGCAGGAAGCCCAGATCCAGATGATCCTTATGCAGATCCTCGAACCCGAGGCGCGTGAGCGGTTGAATACCATCAAGCTGACCCGTCCGGATTTTGCACAGGCTGTTGAGCACCAGCTCGTTATGCTTGCCCAGAGTGGAAGACTCAGGGGAAAGATCAACGACGAGATGCTCAAAGGATTGCTCAAACAGCTGACACCGCAGAAGACCGACTACAAAATAACACGCAAGTAATGAAGGCCGGAGTACTCTTTTCCGGTGGAAAGGACAGTTCCCTTGCTGCCCTCATGCTTTCCCGCGACTATGATGTCGAACTCAACACCTTTGTGTTCAGGCGGGAAACACCCATCAGGGCCATTGAGAATGCAGCAGAGGCATTGGAATTTCCATTGAGAAAACGGGTATTTTCAGCTGGACTGCTTGAAACGGTTGTCGATATGATGGCATCGGACGGATATCCGAACAATGCCATCAACCTTGTGCATAGGAACGCCATCACCTCCCTCGCAAAGGAGTATGATGTTATAGGGGATGGAACACGGATGAATGACCGTGTTCCTATGCTCACCCTGCCGGAAGTACAGAGCCTTGAGGCACGGTATGAGTGCACCTACGTGCGGCCTCTGCTTGGATTCGGCAAATCCGCCGTTGAGGAACTTGTCGCCCGCCACTTTAAAGTGGAATACGGGGAAACAGGTCATATCGAAAACGGGGATTATGAATCGGAAATCCGGGCAGCATTCAAAGCACGGGGAATCGACCCGTATAGAATATTCCCCTCCCGCCACCAGCAGTCACTGGTGATTGGCAGACAGGAATAATGCCACCACATGGTGAAGGAAACATGAGCAAAATTACAAAGGGCCGTAAGGTCAGGCTCGCAAAGGCATGCGAACAGAATCGCCGCGTGCCTGCATGGGTAATGATCAAGACAAAAAGGAATGTGGTATCACACCCGCGCCGCCGCAACTGGAGGCGCAGCTCCCTGAAGGTGTAAGGCTATGGCAGATATCCTCAATGAACAGATCTACATCATCCCTCTCAGGGATGTCAAAAAGGCTCCCCGCTGGAAGAGGAGCAACCGTGCAATCAAGGAGATCCGTTCCTACCTCTCAAAACACATGAAGAGCGAAGAAATCAAGCTCGACAAGAGTATCAATGAGAAGGTCTGGGAACATGGATCCGAAAAACCGCCGCGAAAGATTCGCGTCCGGGCGATGAAGTTCGAGGACGGCCAGGTCCAGGCAGAACTTGCAGAAGAGTGAAATGACAGAAACGATCGACTTTGCAGGCAACGAACATATCGGCGTGTACACCCGAGTATTCGACGATGTTGCATTCGTTCCACCCGAAGCCCCCGAAGAGTACATCAGTACCGTAGCTAGAGAACTCCAGGTGGAAATTGCCGAAACGACAATACAGGGAAGTTCCATTATTGGGTCACTCCTTGTTGGTAATTCCCGTGGTTTCATCGTCTCCGGACTTGCAACAGCCCGGGAAATTGAGTTTTTGAAAGGCTACCGAGAGGTGATGCTCCTTGAGCGGGGAATGAATGCAGCAGGAAATGTCATTCTCGCAAATGACGACCTTGCTGTAGTCCACCCCGATATGCCGGAACGGATAGCAGAGGAGATCTCCACTTTTCTCGAAGTTCCCGTCCTGATAATGCCTATAGGAGGCATTGCTACGGTCGGAATGGTTGCAGTTGCGACAAATAAGGGATTCCTTCTGCCCCCACGAGCTTCCAGACAGGAGATCGAAGCAATCGAAGAGTATACCGATCTTCCGGTTGGAACGGGAACGATCAACATGGGATCCAATCTTATTGGAACCGGCCTGATTGCAAATTCGAAGGGATACCTTGCGGGAACGGCAACGAGCGGATTTGAGCTTGGAAGAATTGAAGAAGTTTTAGGTTTTGTGGAGTGATTACAATGACAGAACAAACATTTGAAGTGCAGGGCGAATACCGTGAACGTGATGCATGGAAGCCCTTTACAAAAATCGTTTCAGCCGCTAATGAAAAGGGTGCCGAAGAGCGCATTTTCAATATTATCGGAAGTAAACACCACCTTAAAAGGAATTATATCCGGATAAACGGCATTACTCTTGCAAGTGGTGAATAACGTGACTGATGTGGACCCTCGAGACATTCAGATGCTTGAACAGTACCTTACACAGTTTACTCAGCAGGTGGAGGCATATTCCAGGCAACTCGAAATGCTGCAGGGACGCAGGCTTGAAACAGCCACTGCGGCTGAAACCCTGAAATCCCTTGCTGATGAAGATGAACCTGTGGTACTTCTTCAGATCGGCGGCGGTGCCAGCCTCAGGGTAAAAATTCTCGATACTGACTCCGTTCTTCTGAATATTGGTTCGGACGTTGTTGTTGAGCGTACTAATGCGGAATGTACCAACTATCTCGAAAGCCGCATTACGGAGCTTGAAGCACTCGAAAAGAAAGTAGCCGAATCCATTGAACAGGTTCAGAAACAGGCAAAGGAAGTCGCATCAAGAATGGAGGCGGCTTACATGCAGGTCCAGTCACAGATGAACCGGGGCGCATAATGCGTGATCCAGCATGTTTGATTCTCTGAAGTCAAAACTCCTAAATGTCCGGGGAAAGCTATCGAAAAACATCGAGGAGTCCATTGAAGAGACCTACGCGGGTTCAGATGCGGTTCGTGTGACCGGATCACCTGAAAGGTCTCCTTCTGTTGAAACGCAACCGGCCAAGCCATCAGAAAAACAATCATCGAAGGTCACATCCAGATCTCAGCCCTCTTTTAGCGACAAGGTAAAAAGCCTCGTCAAAGATCGTGAAGTTGTGATCTCTGAGAAAAAGATTGAAGGTACACTTCAGGATCTTGAGATCATCCTACTGGAAAATGATGTTGCCCTTCCTGCGGTTGATGCCATCTCATCAAAGATGAAAGAAGACCTGACGGGGTCGAAGAAGAAGATCACCCAGTCTGTCGATGCGATGGTCGTACAGGCGCTCAAGGATGCGCTCCTTGAAGTCCTTGGGGAAGGTTTCTCGCTGACCGGTTACATCGATACTCACGAGCGTCCGGTAAAGATCCTCTTTACCGGGGTAAATGGAGCAGGCAAGACGACAACAGTTGCCAAAGTTGGACACTTTTTGAAAAAGAACGGCTACAGCGTGGTGATCGGATCCGGCGATACCTTCCGGGCAGGTGCAAATGAGCAGATGCAGACGCATGCCGATCGAATAGGCATCAAGGTCATCAGGCACCAGGAAGGTGCCGATCCGTCTGCAGTCCTCTTTGATACCGTCGAGTATGCCAAAGCACATGGTATCGATGTCGTCCTTGCAGATACGGCAGGGAGGTTCCATAACCGGGCAAACCTGATGAACCAGCTTGAAAAAATTCGTCGCGTGATGAAACCCGACATCGTCGCCTATGTCGATGAAGCTGTCGCCGGAAACGATGCCGTCATCCGGGCTGAAGAGTTCAACAATGCAGTTGGGACGGACACCGTTGTTCTTACGAAAGCGGACATGGACACAAAGGGGGGCGCTGCAATATCGATTGCACACACTATTGGCAAGCCCATCATGTTCCTTGGTATCGGCCAGGGGTATGACGATATTATACCGTTCGAACCAGCAACAATCGTTGAAGAAATTCTTGGAGGAGAAGAAACATGCTAGACAGATTCAGCACAGGGCTCAAAGATGCGATGAAGAAACTCGCCGGCAAGACCGTGGTTGATAAGGCCGCGGTCGAAGAGCTTGTGCGGGATCTGCAACGTGTTCTGATCCAGGCAGACGTAAACGTTAAGCTGGTGATGGACCTCACGAACTCCATCAAACAGCGCTCGCTGGAGGAAGCCCCCCCTGCAGGAATGAGCGTCCGTGAGCATGTGCTCCGGATTGTGTACGAAGAACTGGTATCCCTGATGGGTCCGGACGCCGATGTAAGACTGGAACCCCAAACCATCCTCATGGCAGGGTTGCAGGGAAGCGGAAAGACCACCACCACCGGGAAACTCGCCCGGTATTTCCAGAGAAAGGGACTTCGCGTCGGAGTAATCTGCGCCGATGTCTTCCGTCCCGGCGCCTACCAGCAGCTAAAAACCCTCTGTGATAAAATCAATGTGCCCTGTTACGGCGAGCCGGGTGAAACCGATGCCGAAGATATCGTTCGTCGGGGTACGGACAAATTACACACGGCCGAAGTGCTGATTGTCGATACCCAGGGCCGACATGCCCTCGAGGACGAACTTATCAATGAGATCATTGCCCTCAACAAGCTTACCGCCGCCACCCACCGATGGCTCGTCATCGATGCGGCGCTCGGACAGCAGGCACGTGAGCAGGCACGTCGCTTCCATGAAGCGATAGAGATAGACGGTGTCATCATCACCAAGATGGACGGCACCGCAAAAGGCGGAGGAGCACTCTCTGCTGTTGCAGAGACAGGGAGCGGAATCGTCTTTATCGGGTCGGGGGAGACCATCGAAGACCTCGAGCGGTTTGACCCCGACGGATTTATTTCGCGCCTACTGGGCATGGGAGATCTCCGCGCACTCGTTGAACGCGCCGAAGAGGCGATTGATACCGATGACATCGATGTCAATGCGATGCTGAAGGGGAAATTTACCCTCAGGGACATGTACAAACAACTGGAGGCGCTCAAAAAAATGGGGCCCCTCAAACAGGTGATGGGCATGCTCCCAATGGGCAATGTCGAGCTCCCTTCAGATGCCTTCGATGTCACCTCCGCCAAGATGGACCGGTTCAAAGTGATCATGGATTCGATGACAAGCGAGGAACTTGACAACCCCACCGTCATCGGGGGCTCCAGGGTTCAGCGCATTGCGATTGGCTCAGGCACTTCACCAGAGGAAGTGCGCGAACTGATCAAATATTACAAGACCATGCAACGCATGATGAAGGGAATGCGCGGTGGCGGCGGAAAATTCAATATGCAGCGTATGATGAAGAAATTTGGCGGGATGTAACGACAGATGAAACGATTTATTATCGTCGGCCACAAGGCCAGTACATCCGGGGATTTTTCTCTGAATGACATGCCGGGGGGTGCAGGGAGGATGGATGTCCTCTGCCGCTGCGTTAACTCCTCCCTCTTTCTCTCCCACGATTTGCGCCGCGATGTGGAGTGCTATCTTGTTCTTCAGGGGGAACCCGACCCACCGAAGACCATCCTCTTCAGTGGCGAACGTGTGCGGTACCTGAATCCCGATGAACGCAGTGCAGGGTCGCTGATCAAAAAGGCTCTGGCGGCAACATGCCGCGACGAGTTTTCCGAATCAACGAAGGGCGTGTATGTTCGAAGAGGAGGCCTTGACCGGTTGCTCTCGGAATTTCAGGTGGCACTACTTGATGAGAACGGAGAAGATATCCGGACAATGGCCGAACTGCCTGACGCCTATCTTCTCTCCGATCACATGAACTTTGCAGAGGAGGAGGAAGCGCTGATTCAGGACGTACAGAAGGTATCTGTCGGCCCAAAGATCCTTCACGCGGATCATACGATCACGATCATGCTCAATGAAATGGACAGGAGGGAAAACCCATCGGAGTTATAGAAGATTCCCGTAGAGTAACCGAATACGGTCCGATATGCAATCACTGCCTCGGCCGGTTTTTCGGGAAACGCTCTTTCGGGATTACAAATGAGAAACGAGGGGAGGGGCTTCGCACTGCGCTTGCACTTGAAGACGATACCCCATACTCTCCTGAAAAAGAGGAATGCTGGATTTGCGGAAATCTCTTCGATGACGTTGAAGCCTGGGCTGACAAAATTGTCGACGCCCTGGAGGGTATCGAATATCATACCCTTCTCGTAGGGTGCAGAGTACCGCCGATGATAGCAGAGAGCGAGGAGATGGTCTGGAGTGATCTTGGCCTGAAATCGCCTGAACCCCTGAAGGCACAGTTCAACCGGGAAGTGGGAAAGGTTGTTACAGCCCGCACCGGGGCGGAGGTTGATTTCAAACGCCCGGATATCGTAGCCGTCTGCAATATCGAGGACGACTGCGTCGAGATTGAGATCAATCCCATCTTCATCTATGGCAGATACTGCAAGTACCTTCGGGGCATTCCACAGACACGCTGGCACTGTCGTGAATGCCGTGGGAAGGGGTGTCCGAGATGCAACTTTACCGGAAAAATGTACGAGACGTCTGTCGAGGAACTGATCGGTGCGCGTGTCATCGAAGAATTCCATGCTGAGGATGCAATACTCCATGGTGCAGGCAGGGAAGATATCGATGCAAGGATGCTTGGAACCGGAAGGCCCTTTGTACTTGAGGTGATCCATCCCCTGAAACAGGACATTCCTCTCGAGTATCTCGAAGAAGAAGTTAATCGACATGCTGACGGGAAAGTCGCCGTGATCTTTGACCATCTCAGCAATCGGCGCGAGGTGGAAACCATTAAATCCGGAAAAGCTCATAAGAAATACAGCATTCTGGTAGAAGTCGACGGCGAATTCTCCGTTAATGATATCAAATCATCCCTGAATACCCTCAAGGGTGCTCAAATTTCACAGCGCACGCCGGAGAGGGTTTCTCATCGAAGGGCTGACAAGATACGGAAACGGCATGTCATAGATGTTGAGCTCATGGATGTGGTTGACGGCAAATATGTGATAGAAGTTGTCGGCGATGCCGGCCTCTATATCAAAGAGCTCATCTCTGGTGACAACAAGAGAACAACACCAAGTCTCACGGAATGCCTCGGGGCACCAGCCCGGGTCACCGCCCTTGACGTTATCAACGTTGAAGGGGTGGTTCCGGAGAAGAAAACCGAACAAATGGAGGATAAGGAAAATGGCACATCACAACGGCCCGAGAAAGAAGACCAGGTATAAGTTTAAAAAGGCGCTTAGACGCCGCGGTATCGCACCGGTAACGTCAGTCATTCAGCAATTCGATGAGGGACAGAAAGTCCACATTGTCATCGACTCCAGTGTCCAGAAAGGGATGCCTCACCGCAGGTTCCACGGAAAGACCGGAACGATTGTTGGACGTCAGGGACGTGCATGGGTGCTCAGCATTACCGATGGCGACAGCGTCAAGACCGTGGTTTCCCGACCGCAACATCTAAAACCCCAAAAACTATAATTTCCCTTGTGATTGGCATGAAAGTAAAGGGAATAATTGGTGAAGAAAGGATTTCGCTCCCGGAAGTACGTGAGATGCTCCTTGCCGTCGAATCAGCGCGGCTCGAATCAGGAAGTGAAATGTCCTATGAACTCCGCAGGAGTATTGAGCATGCCAATCATCTCTCAAAAACCGATGCGGATAACGCACGGGCTCTTCTTGATGAGCTCGCAACGCTGGAAAAGATGAAACCAGACATTGCTTACCGCATTGTCAATATTATGCCAAAAACCCGGGATGAACTGAGGGCAATCTATGCCAAGGAGCGGTTCACCCTGACAGGTGATGAACTCGATGAGATCATCGATCTCGTTTTAGCTCATTATTGAGGGTGATTATTTTGCGGTCTGATAAAAAAGAGCTTTATGCAGTCGTTATTGACTTTCTCCCCCGTGGTCGGATCGAAGCAATCCGCCAGCAGTACAAACCTGAACCGCTGGTACAGGGAGTGGGTAAAGATCAGTTCAAACTTCTGGAACTCGTCCCGAAAGTGAGTGATATTCAGCTTCACGATGTGGTGTATATCGGCGATCGGGAACGTGACAAGATAGAGCGGGTCAAACGTCGTATCGGCTATGAGGATCTTACCCAGACCGCAAAGATGGAGCTTCCTTTTGCAATCGAAGCGATTGTAAAAGAAGAAGAACAGCGATTTGTAGATTTCTACAACAGCGCCGTCCCTATCTCTATCAAGCTGCATATGCTCCACCTTCTTCCGGGTATTGGAAAGAAGCTTCTTCAGGAAATCCTCGATGAAAGAACGAAAAAACCGTTCGAAAGTTTCGAAGACATCTCAACCCGGATAAAAGCCATACCGCATCCGGAGCAGATGATTGTAAAGAGAATCCTGGAAGAGATCGAAGATCCGGAGATAAAATACCGGCTCTTCACATCGAAATGAAGGCTCCAAGGGACCAGCATTTTCTCATCGACCGAAAGGCAATCGAGAAGATTGCCGGCATGGTCGATGTTGCCGGAAAGCGTGTGCTTGAAATTGGACCGGGAGAAGGCCCTCTTACAAAAGCCCTTCTGAATCGCGGTGCAACCGTCATCGCGATAGAACTTGACAGCGGCCTTGTCGAGGATCTGAAAATCAGGTTCGCCCGCGAGATTAAAAATGGCACCCTCATTCTGATTCACGGAGATGCCGTCCGGTGCGAAATCCCCCCTTTTGAAAAAGTCGTGGCAAACCTTCCCTACTCAGCATCATCCAGGATCACCTTCCGTCTCCTGGATATCGGATTCGGCGAAGCAGTGCTGATGTACCAAAAGGAATTTGGACAGCGCATGATTGCTCCGCCGGGTACGCCGGGAGTGGGCAGACTTTCCATAATGGTACAGACATATGCAAAGGTCAAACCAATGATGCAGCTATCCCCAAAGGCATTTTCTCCCCCGCCGGAAGTTCATTCCTGGGTGATGAAGATCACTCCCCGGTCTCCTCCCCATCCCATTGCAGATACGGACTTGTATGCACTCATTGTTCGTGAGCTCTTTTCGCACCGCCGAAAAACCGTGCGGAAGGGATTGAAAACCTCACGCAGTCTCCTCGGTACAGAGACCGTGGATCGCATCATAGGCACACTCCCCGATGAACTTCTTGCTAGACGGCCGGAAGAACTCTCACTTAAAGAATTTGCCGACATTGCAAATGCCGGGGCTGCACAACCAGAGAAGGCGCACAGATCGGCAAAACAGTAGGTTAATTTTTTTGGATCATTACCCGCGTTCCGTGCAATCCGTCGATAAAAACAGATCGTACAGATGCACCGGATGCGATTGACACTTCATAGACCGGATAGTAGAATCGATCACAGCTTCGAATTTCCGAGGTCGGTTCGATGACTTTGAGGATGGTACGGATGTCATCGGTGCGGACGGGGCATTCCTCAACCGTCACTTCATCAAGCACGACCGGTGGCGAGGGGAGGGTGCGCACTGAAGTACCGAGTTTGGGAATGCCGTGACTGACCAGCGGAACATAAACCGGTACACCGCCCGCATATTCTGCCGCTGTGACTAGTTTTCGTGCAAGAAGCTCATCGATCGCCCTCTCGACGGCCGCGGGCCCAATACGGGCTGCCGCCTCAATCTCGGTCGGGGTTTCCCCGGTCATCGAAAATGCTGCAAGAACACGTATGGCTTCCTCCGAAAGCCCAATGTAATCGGAAAAACAGGGTCGGAGCCGGAGACCACCGTCAGGCTCTGCGCAGTGACCATGTATTCCGTCAATAAAAAATGCTGTTTCCTGCGTATTTTTCTTTATCCTCCCAGAAATATACCTGACATTCACATGATAAAGCGGCCAGTACAACAGTTCCACCGAGGCGAGGCGTTCATCCTCTCCAAATATCAGAACCTTCTTTTTCAGTTTGCCGCCTGCGATATTGAGTGCCTCATCCCGTGTAATATGAACAGGCATTCCTTTGAGTGCAAGAGGGGAAGGGTTTCGTCTCTTGCGGACCTTGGCACGGGGCGTCTTGGGAGCTTTGGCCGTTTTACTGCTCTCTTCCGGTTCTGCGATCAGGGATGCCGGTTCACGCGATGTACTCTTTCCAGCTGTCTCCGCAGCCACATCAGGAATATTTTCAGACTCCCCCATGGGCGGATGTGACATTTCTGCAGGCTCGGTGTCCTCCGGTTCCGGCGATAGCGGGCTTGGTTCCCTGGGGGAGAGGAGAGGGGTAAGCCCACGGTGTTTGGTTTCCCGTTTGGCAAACCGCATCTTGGTCTTCTCACGGGTGAGCCCCCCCATCACAAAGAAATCGCCGGGATTCAGCGTTGAGAGTTCTTCAACCTCCCTCTTTGAGCCAAAGAAGAGATCCACCGCCTTTAGATCATTTTCAATGGAGAGCTTCCCGATGATCTGATTGTTGCATTGTGAAAGCACATTTTTTGTGACGATGGCCGGCCTCTGCGTTGCAACAAGCATCCCAAGACCCCGCTTTCTTCCCCTTCGTGAGATCTCTTCAATTTTCTTGATGGAATCCTTACTCTGGGGGATGAACTTGTCCGCCTCCTCCACAATCAGGAGATATGGCTGGCGTTCATCCGTTGCAATATCATAGAGTATGTGGGCAAGGCGAGCGACCTTATCGGTCATTGCAACCTCAGACACATCATATATGACCGGAATACCGGAATGCATCGATTCGCGCAGAATTTCCTTTAGGTTTGCCTTCTCGATGTCATAGTCACATTCTTCATCCGCCCCTATCCATATAAGGTCGAACTTATCCTTCAGGGAGAAATATTCCCCTTCCGTATCGATAAGGCAGAACCCAATCCTGTACCGGCACAGCTGTTCACATAAAACCGCAATGCTCCAGCTTTTTCCGGCACCTGACTGGGCGATAATGCATGTCCTTCCCGTCACCAGTTCCTGTGCATCGATGGCAAAATCCCTGCCTGCTGCTTTTCCTATGACAATCTCCATAAGTCCGTATTTACAATGTAGCATGTACATGGCTTTAAAGGGTAATGCCATGGGCCGTAACTGAGAAGGAACACCAGATGGAGTCCAAATTGAATAACGCAACAGATAATCCCGGGGAGGGGCACCCCCAATGGCATCCCCAGGTCTACCAGCCGGAAGCGGACACCATGCTTCTCCTGGAGGCAGCCATGCATGAGGTGCATCCAGGAGAGACAGTACTCGAGATAGGCACCGGCAGCGGGTATATTGCCAGGCATATTGCGACAGTTACCCGTTGCTATGCGACCGATATCAATCCCCACGCCTGCAAATCTGCCCGAATCCAGAGAGTGGAGGTCATCAGGACGGATCTGGCATCGGGTCTCTGTCACCAATTTGATGTCGTACTCTTCAATCCACCCTATCTCCCTACAGCACCCGGCGAACGTATCGATGACTGGCTCGAACACGCCCTTGACGGCGGCGAAGACGGCAGGGACTCCATACGACGATTTGCAGATATCCTCTCCGATATTATTGCACCACATGGAAGGGCCCTGCTTCTCATCTCCGACCTCACCGGCATCGACGAAGTCCGGCAAATCTTCAGCAGACAGGGATTTCTCACCTTCATTGTTGCACAGACCGTCGTCGAAGGGGAACGGCTGATAGTTCTTCGCATCATCCATGACCTCTGCGGTATGAGCGCGGGGATGCGGGCATAAGAGATGGGTCTCCCCGAACTTCGCCGGATGAGCAAAATACAATCACGATCGGTGGAACAGGCGGTCAAGTTGGCTTATGGTGTATGAGAGGATAACCGGTCGTCCGTGCGGGCAGGTATAGGGTTCACTGGTCCGCGAGAGCTGATCCAGTAGCCGTTCCATCTGCTCATTGCTCATTGTTGTGCCGGCTTTAATCGCTCCCCGGCAGGCCACCATACAGGTAATCTGTTCCTTTCTCTCATCTGAAGAGAGGGACTTTTCTGCAATGAGATCCCCGGCAATATCCCGAATTATTTCTGCCCCGAGCCTCTTTCCTAATACCATGGGGACTGAACGCACGGCGATGCTGCCACCGCCAAAATCCTCAATGACAAAACCCTGATCCTCAAGAACAGATGAGGCATCGTTCAATGCGGCATGTTCAGCCGGTCTCAGGGATACAACCAGAGGGACGAGCAAATCCTGGCGCTGGAGACGACCATCTCTCCCGGCACTTAGCTGATCATAGAGGATTCGCTCATGTGCGGCATGCTGATCGATAATGAATAGTTCGTCATCAGCCACCGAACCGGCGAGAATGTACCGTTCACATACCTGCCCAATTACCCTCAGGGAGGGAAGGAGCCCGGGTGTATCTCCGAGGCACACCGTCTCTGTCAGTCGCAGCTGTTTGTCTGTCGTTGAGAATTTCAGGTGAACACGGCCACCGGCCTGCACACCGGAACCACCAGCGGAATAGCTCTTCGGCGTCTCTTCACGTACGCCCGATACACGGGGAGAAATCAGGTTCCTCTCACCAATCTCAGCTTCAGTCCTGTTAGTCCTTTTCCGCAGAATATCGGTCGAGTGTAGAGTTTCGGAGACCGCCCGGGTGATCTCCTCCAGAATCTCACGTTCCCGGGAGAGGCGTACCTCACGCTTGGTGGGATGGACGTTGACATCCACCAGTCCCGTGTCGATGGTCAGGTTCAGAAAGACGGACGGGTAGGACCCTTTTGCTACCAGAGTACCATACCCGGCCCGTATCGCCCGCGCGATGGTCTTTGATACCACCGGCCGACGATTGATCGAGATGAAGGTGTCGGCCCTGTTTGTTCGGCAGTCCGAGGGATGGCTGACATATCCGTCAATTCGCATGAACGGCGAACCCGTAGAGATGCCGATAAGCGAGGGTATCCGCTCATGCCCAAAGAGAAATCCGACCGTATCGATAAGCCTCTCGGTTGCCTGCGTCCGTATACGTTCCTGGCCATTATGCATCAGCAGAAATCCTACATGCGGATGCGCAAGCGCCTCCGCCTCGACGGCCAGATAGATCTGGAGCAGTTCGGTCTGTCGGGAACGCAGAAATTTACGACGTGCAGGCGTGTTGTAAAACAGATCTTCTATGGTGACGGACGTTCCACTGGGGGCGGCAACTTCTCCGAAGCCCGTCACCTCACCACCGCTTACGGCCATGGTTGTCGCGGTATCGGCGCCCCTGGTGCGGGTGACCATCAGGACCCTGGAGATGGCGGATATACTTGCGAGTGCCTCGCCCCTGAACCCCATGGATGTTACGACATGCAGGTCCTCAGCATACCTGACCTTAGAGGTTGCGTGCCTGAGGAACGCCTTTTCAACATCTTCCGGGGGGATGCCACAACCATCATCGATGATTTTGATTCGCGTTATCCCCTTCGTATCAGAAAGGAGTTCGATACTGATCGATGAGGCACCTGCATCGAGGGAGTTTTCAATCAGCTCCTTGACCACCGAGGCGGGTCGTTCAACGACCTCACCTGCAGCGATCTGGTTTATCGTATCATCATCAAGGAGCGTGATCCGTGGCACTGATTTCTTCATTCGCGAAAACCCCCTACTGTGCTTTTTTCTGAAGTTCGTATAGCTTTGCAAGTGCTTCCCGGGGCGTCATTGAGTCCGGATCCAGGTTCCGAAGCTCAATGAGCACGGGGTCGGTGGTCTCTTTCACCCCTCCCGGCGCATCGATGAGAAGCATCTGGGTATAGCGGGGCGTTTTCCCCCTTTCAGTTGACATGACCCGTGTCCGTTCGATAGATAGAATGTCCTCGGCCCGTGCAGAGACCGGTTTTGGGACGCCTGCAAGGCGCGCAACGTGGATACCATAACTGCGGTCTGTTGCGCCCGGGATAAGCTTGCGAAGAAAGATCACATCACTGCCGGTTTCCCTCACCGCAAAATGATAATTTTTCGCCCGTTTTAGATCACTCTCAACCTCAACAATCTCATGGAAATGTGTGGCAAAGAGAGTTCTCGGCCCGGATTTCCCCCTGCCATGAAGATACTCGAGAACGGCACGTGCGATGGAATACCCGTCCAGTGTCGAAGTGCCCCGCCCGATTTCGTCAAGGATAACGAGACTCCGGTCAGTCACATTATTGAGGATATTTGCGAGCTCGATCATCTCCACCATGAATGTGGACTGACCACTGGCAAGATCATCAAAGGCGCCCACCCGTGTGAAAATGCGATCCGTGATCCCGATCACTGCCTGATCAGCGGGAACGAAACACCCCATCTGGGCCATGATACAGATGAGAGCCACCTCACGCATATAGGTGGACTTCCCTGCCATATTGGCCCCGGTGATGATGAGAATCTGTGTTCCCCCGGTATCAAGTTCCGCATCATTTGGGACAAAACCCGACTCAAGACTCCGCTCGACTACCGGATGGCGCCCGTCGGAAATAAGAAGGCGCCCCGAGTCCTCGATAATCGGCCGCACATATCCATAGAGTGCGGCAACTTCTGCAAGTGAGGCAAAAACATCGATACGGCCGATATTTCGTGCCGTTTCCTGAAGTGCAGATACATGTTCATTCAGGGCGGTGATGATCTCACTGAAAATTTCTGCCTCCATTGCCGTGAGATGTTCTTCCGCATTTGAGATCTTCGCCTCCATCTCCTGCAGGACAGGAAGCGTATACCTCTCGCCATTGGACATCGTCTGTTTTCGGATGTAGTCCGGAGGAACTAGATGGAGATTTGCCTTCGTCACCTCGATATAATACCCAAATACCTTGTTATATGCAATTTTCAGGGATTTTATCCCGGTTCTCTCCCTTTCTTCCTGCTGGAACCCAGCAATCCAGTCTTTTCCGGAATGGGAAATACTCCGGAGTTCATCGAGGCGGGGGTCATATCCGTCACGGATCACCCCTCCTGTTTTCACCAGTACGGGGGGCTCATCCGTAAGAGCAGAGGCAATGAGCGATACAATCGTGTCATGGGTGCTCATGCCCTCGATGCAGGATGCCAGCGCATCCGGGAGGGGGGTGTCACCGCGTGGAATACAGGCGCCGCGAATTACAGGGATACGCACAAGTGAATCCCGCAGCGTCACCAGATCCCGCGGACCTGCATTCCCATATGATATCCGCCCGGCAATTCGCTCGATATCGGAAAAGCGATGGAGACTTTCTCTCAGGGATGTCCGCTGCATAGGTTCATTGAAGAGATATTCAAGCGCATCCAGCCTCTCCTCAATCCCGGCCTTGTCGATGAGAGGCGCAATGATATCCGAGCGTAACTGTCGGCCTCCCATCGCCGTCCGTGTACGGTCAAGAACAGCGAGAAGCGTTGAATCGCTTCCCTCACGTATTCCCCGGACAAGTTCCAGATTCCGAAGAGTTATGGAATCAAGCACCATTGTGCCGGACGGAACCATCGCCGAGATCGTACGGATATGCGACAGTTCGGATTTCTGTGTTTCCTTCGCATAGGCCAGACAGCCTCCGGCAGCACACACTCCCTCCTCCATCCCTGCGCATCCAAACCCCTCCAGGGACGCAACAGAAAACTGGCTGCAGAGGAGATTTATCGATGCATCGCGGGTGAAATGGTACGGATCATATGACGTGACGACAACCCCGCGCTCTTTGAGTATTCGTGGTATCCAGCCGGGTGAATCCTCGGGAACAACGCACTCAGAGGGCATATGCCTGTCAACAGCAGAAGTGAGATCTGCGGCATCCTCACTCCTGCAGGATGTGATGAAAAATTCACCCGTCGTAATATCAAGAAACGCAAGCCCCAAGCGCTTTCCTTTTTTAGACACAGACAGGCCCATCAGGTAGCTCTGTCCGGCGGTATGCAGCATTGCAGAATCGATAACAGTACCGGGGGTGATCACACGGACAACATCACGTTTTACTACCCCTTTCGCCTTTTTCGGATCCTCTACCTGATCACAGACTGCAACGCGGTATCCCTTCTTGACAAGGCGGGCAATATATGCCTCACCCGCATGAATGGGGACGCCTGCAAGTGGCATTCGCTCACCTTCCATCGTCCTTCCGCGTGAGGTCAGAGTGATATCCAGTTCACGCGCGACAAGTTCCGCATCTTCCCCGAATGTTTCATAAAAATCACCCATCTGGAAGAAGAGAACGCAGCCGGGGTATTGTGCCTTCATGTCGTAAAACTGCCGCATCGCAGGAGTTGGTCCCTTACTCATCTTGCGTCATTGATATGTTCGGTTTGTTGCGTATTGAGTGTTGTTGAATGCCCCCGCTACCCTGAATTTGAAACAGAATGGGTCCCCGCGCAATTGGTATCTTTCCTCATTGAACAATGAGGCAATAGTCGCATCCAATAGACTCACTTTTTACCTTTTACGGCAATTACTAATAACAAATAAGAGTGTGAGCTATTGACGAGGCGATGTCTGATGGCCTTCAGGTCACACAGTACCACAACAATCCAAAGCGTAAAAAACTCAAAAGGAGAGTGCCATGAGCAATGTGCTTATCATAGGTGCCGGAGGGGTGGGCAATGTCGTTGTACATAAATGCGCCCAGGATCCGGAAACATTTGAAGAAATTACGATTGCAAGCAGAACGAGAAAGAAATGCGATACCATCGCAGCTTCAGTGAAGTCACGAACAGGCGTTGATGTCGCAACGGCACAGGTTGACGCCAACGATGATTCAGAAGTAGCTTTTCTAATTCGCGAAACAGAGGCTGACATCGTCATCAATGTCGCCCTTCCGTATCAGGATCTTTCTATTATGGATGCCTGCCTTGCAACCGGTACAGCCTACCTTGACACTGCAAATTATGAGCCTCCGGAGGAGGCAAAATTTGAATATAGCTGGCAATGGGCCTACCGGGAGCAATTCGAACGGGAAGGAATCACGGCAATACTGGGGTGTGGTTTTGATCCGGGGGTTACCAATGCCTATTGCGCATATGCGCGCGACATGCTCTTTGATCGGATTCATACCATCGACATCGTTGACTGTAATGATGGTGATCACGGACTTCCATTTGCCACAAATTTCAATCCGGAGATCAATATCAGAGAAGTCACCAGTAAAGGAAAATACTGGGAAAAGGGGCAGTGGATTGAGACTGAGCCAATGGAAATTGCCCGTTCAATCGATTTTCCAGAAGTTGGCGTACGCACAGCGTATTTGCTTTATCACGAAGAAGAGGAATCCCTTGTCAATAATATCCCGGGACTTGAAAGGATCCGGTTCTGGATGACATTCAGCGACGAATATCTCACTCATCTGAGGGTCCTCCAGAATGTTGGGATGACCGGCATCGAACCGGTGAGCTTTGAAGGACATGAGATTGTCCCCCTCCGGTTCCTCAAAGCAATCCTTCCAGATCCCGGATCCCTCTCGGAAGGGTACAGCGGAAAAACATCAATTGGATGCATCTTCGAAGGAGAAGCGGATGGCGAGATCCGCCGCAGGATGATCTATAATGTCTGTGAACATGCCAAGGCGCATGCGGAAGTCGGCGCACAGGCGGTCTCCTATACCACCGGTGTTCCCGCAGCAACGGGTGCCGCCCTGTATCTCAACGGAATCTGGGAGCGCCCCGGAGTCTGGAATGTTGAGGAGTTTGACACACGCCCATTCCTGGAGGAGGTGGCAAAGCGCGGACTGCCGTGGAAGCTCAGTGATGTGGATGCAACATGCAGGGGGGTATGCCCGTGAGAGGGCGGGGTCATAACACCGAGCCTTCACGCCTCCCGGACTTCAGCCGGGTTGAAACCCCCTGCTATCTTCTCGATTGTGAAGCCCTGCGAAGAAACGCCGACATTATGGGTATGGTCGCCAGGGAAAGCGGGGGAAAGATCCTTCTTGCCCTGAAAGCCTTCGCCGCATGGAAGGTCTTTGACGAGATTGAAGAACAGTATGCAGGCACCTGCTGTGCATCCCTCAACGAGGCACGTCTCGGATATGAAACCTTCAAAGGAGAAGTGCATGCATTCTCCCCGGCTTTCAAGGAAAGCGAAATGGAGGAGTATCTGAAATACTGCAGCCATTTGTCATTCAATTCGCTTTCACAATGGGATCGCCACCGCGACATGATTCTTTCCTCCGGGAGTGAAGTATCATGCGGACTCAGGGTAAATCCGGAGCATAGCGAGGTAACTACAGAAATATATAATCCCTGTAAACCCGGATCACGATTCGGCATACTGTTGAAAGAACTGGAGGGGGCGGATATGACCGGCCTTGAAGGGCTGCATTTTCACAGTCTCTGCGAAAGCGGTGCGGATGCACTTGAAAGAACTCTCGACGCTTTCACCGCCCGTTTCGGCCCCTGGTTAGGTGATATGAAGTGGGTGAACTTTGGCGGCGGCCACCATATCACCCGCGAAGATTATGACACTGACCTTCTTATCCGCCTCGTCCGTGAATTTAGGGAGGAATGGGGAGTCGAGGTGTATCTCGAACCCGGCGAGGCATGTGCACTGAATGCCGGATGGATGGTATCTGAGGTCATCGATATCGTCGAGAACAATGGCATGATTGCGATCATCGATGCCTCGGCAGTCGCACATATGCCCGATATACTTGAGATGCCCTACAGGCCGGAGATTATCGGAGCCGGCTTGCCGGGAGAAAAAAAGTATACATACCGTCTGGGCGGACCCACATGCCTCTCGGGTGACGACATCGGCGAATACTCATTTGATTCCCCCCTGAAACCGGGAGATCACATCGTCTTTACCGATATGGCTCATTATACGATGGTGAAAAACACCATCTTCAACGGTGTCCCTCTCCCTTCCATCGCGACTTGGAACTGCTCCGAGGGAGAACTCATTACCCTGAGAAAATTCGGGTATGAGGATTTCGTGAACCGCCTGAACTGAAACGGATTCATTCCCTTCTTTTTCTCAATTTTTCAGGAGGAGGCTATGCCCAAATCCCTTTACCAGCCCGTCTTCATTTTCTCCCCCTACTGAGATCCACTGAATTCAATATACCATATGATGCTTTCAGAGCCATCCTCCTCGTCCACCTCCATGCACAGATATATCAATCAGCAAAGATGCCGCAAAACGTCCCGCATTTATAGCATCATACGGTTTATTGGTAAATACCACAGGCAATAAATCTACGAACAATCTGAGGAAAATCAGCTCATTTCAGTATCAATCAGAAAAAAAGAGAGTAATTTTGGCTATTTCCCGTTTCCAAGAGGGAAATGTTTGCGGTATACTTCACGACGTTCATCCACATCAGTATGGAGATAAATCTCAGTGGTCTGTATGGAGGAATGTCCGAGGTTCTCCTGGACGACACGGAGATTTTTCGATCGCTTGTATAATTCACTTGCATAGGAATGACGGATTTTATGAGGCGTAATTCCTTCAGGAGCCCATTTTTTAAAGATATGCTGCACAGTCCGCGGGGAAATCGCATGACCCAATTGTCCGACAAAAAGCGGACCGGCAATCCGGCCTGCCGAGAAATTGTCGATTTCCTCCAAAGTATCCTCATCAACAAAAACAACCCGAATTTTACCCCCTTTTCCCCGTACACGGATTGTATTATCTTCGAAATCAATATCTCCAATGTCCATGGAACACAATTCCGAGACACGGACACCAGTGGCATAAATAAGCCTGATTATCAACCTATCCCGCGAATTATCCTCAGGAATCGATTCAATAAGCCTCATCACCTGATTATGCTTGAGATATTTGATCTCCTTCTCTTTGATTCTCGGCCGGTCCACCGCAGCAAGGGGGTTTGCCTCGATCACTCCCTGAGCATAGAGATACCGGTAAAATGAAGAGAGTGACGAAATGATCCGATGCAGCGTTGTGGCCTTGTAATCCCTGATAGAAGTCATAAATCCCAGGAAATCATCAATCTGAATCGCTGTTGCGTCCACTTCCGTATCCATCCTTGCATGGGCAAGGTCCTTCCAGTATATGACGAGTTTCTCCGGACCCTTGTTCCGACGAATCCAAAGATAATAGCCGAATTTCCTGATAACCCGCTCATAACTCGCGATTGTACGGGGCGAATAATTTCTCATTTTCAGGTGATGAGAGAAGCGCGGAAGCCACTCTGAGAAATAATCGCCCTCCATGCTTATTTTTTTCATTGCTCACCGTATAAACCCTTTGCGCAGAATCTCTATTCTGCGCAAAAAAAATCACCACACCACCAGGGGCGATACACATTCAAAAATTCAAAAGTCACGGTACGATTTGTCCGCACCAATACGACCGGACTCCCGAAAAAATCCCACAAATGGCCTGAATGCTTATTCATCCGGACCATTGAATTCCCGGTAAACCGGGCAATTTCAGGATCCCCGGAACCGGTCGGATGCCCGCAGAACCACGAGTAAATAATGCAGGTATCACAGCGGAATTTTCCATTTCCACTTAAAATCTGCTTCTTATCCACCCTAAACCGAGAGAATGAAAGTATACTACCATATGCCATATGCGGCGTGAAACTGAACTACTTCCCGCCTGTCCTAGAGGAAACCTTCCCTTTCAACGATCGATATAGCGGCCTTTCCGCCGCATCTTTTTTGGATAAAGGGTCAGAAGTCCAGACATTCCATGAAAGCCGTTAAAATGAAACTATGGAGGTCTTTTATATAGTCCACGCCCCCCCGAATGCCAGCGGCCGAAGGAGTTCGACGAACCCGCCCCATTTCCCCTCAAAAACCCAAAATATTCCCAACCGTGAGGAAATATTCTACACCACATATAGCAGAAGAGAATTTCACTGCCCCCTTCGAGGCGTACAGCGATGTCCTTCTGACACCCATATGACTCAATTGAATATTTAATGACGAACCATTAGTTAAAATCAGTTCAAAATACCCCTATCTCGAATTGGTCAGCCAAATCGGCCTCCCGGATTCTATCATAGAATAATTGACATACAATACAGCGATTTTTCAATTTTTCAGCATTCCTGTGAAACCTGGCTGCACACATACCCATAGCCCGGCCATTAGCTGCACTTTTGGCCGGTATAACCCCACATTCCGCAATATCAGGGATTTCATTTGATACAGGCACCCCATCACGCGAAAACGGCAGAACAAGTTCCTTGTCCCACCCACCACATACCTGAGATTAATCAAAGGATATAGCCTTATTTCACTTCAATGATGAGCATCGTGGCCCATTTCACCATAAGTCCCCCTTTGGACAATATTCAAATAAACCATATGATGCTATACATAGCAGAGATGTCGGAACCTGGAGATCTGCAATTCTTAATTATTCAAAATAATCCTGAATTACGCCTTTTTTGTGAGTTATTAAGATATTCAAGCGAATAATGAAAAACGGCATCGCCATCGCAGAATTCAGATGTGAATTGCGCAATCATCAATGACTTTCCGGATATCAGAGCAATGAGAGGATCAAACCCTGAAATCCCAATCCCCAGAAGAATTTGTCATGATACCCCGAATCTTCCATGACTTATATCGTCATTGAATGCAGGTCGTTCGCAGGTAAGGGGGGTGAGGATGGATCAGCCACACAACCACCGCTTTGGTTTATCTGAAATTCGATGGCTCAATTCAGAATATGAAATATGACCCCCCAACCGTCTTCGATGGGTCTTCAGCCTCTCTTCTGCCGGGAATAAACTATATGAAGATTCATCCATAGGCAGAATTCAAAGGACAAATTCCAGTAAGGTTGATGAACGTATCCGACTCATATTAACCATAATGGAGGAAAACAGGACGGAAATTTCCAAATCAGATGACGAATTGTCCGGTAATCGCAGTCATGAAGGATATGATGGCTCCGATTCAATACTTCCCTCACCATCCCGGAATGACGCTGATGATTGCCAGGAGCACCCATTCACCATGACACCTGAACAGGAGTACGGGAGAGAAACCACCACACCGCCCCCCACCCCCCCCATGGATGAACCCTCTTCCATCCCTACCTCCGGATCTCCGGAATTTGATGATTCAGAGGGGGCAGATACGGCATTAGAAC
Source organism: Methanovulcanius yangii (assembly GCF_018687785.1). Taxonomy (NCBI): domain Archaea; kingdom Methanobacteriati; phylum Methanobacteriota; class Methanomicrobia; order Methanomicrobiales; family Methanomicrobiaceae; genus Methanovulcanius; species Methanovulcanius yangii. The sequence goes on along the minus strand of NZ_LTBL01000001.1, from coordinate 300,890 downwards.
CTCATTTACCCCCTGATTCATTCCAAGGAGATAGCCCCGACGAAGATGAAGAACTACCCCATATACCGCAGGTGAATATACCTATCTCCTCCACACAGATGATCCTCGGCATCGATCCCACCCAGCCCGTATTGATGCCGGGACGCCCCTCCCTCTCTCCCGAGGATGAAGAAAGGATCAACAAATACCGCAAATTTCAGAAAGTCGACGGAGCGGCCTACCGCCGGGTCAACCAGTTCCTGCGAAAACACACCTACGTCACTGCACGGGAGTGGGCAATCGCCAGGCTTTGTGCAGATTTTAGTACACGAGGAGGTGCTGAAATGACCTTCATCGGGGAAAATCTGCCAGATCTTGTCCCTTTCATGACAGATACCTACTCCCCACAGGCTGTCAATCAGGCACGGTCATCCTTTAAGAAAAAAGTGCGCAAGTCAGGAGCCACCTTCTTTTACGGCGCCCTGTGCGGATTTTTTACTGCCGATGAACTGGACGACATCCTCTTTGAGGCGAGCGAGGTGGCCCGTTTCCTCCTGGAAGTCGAGGGTACTTCCATCGATATCGATGATGAGATCGATATCGAGGATCGCATCACCGAGGTGATGCGGGGGGTTGCCGAAGCAGCATCGAGAATCAGAAGCGAAGATCATGAACCGCCTGAAAACAAAGGCTCCGATACAGAAGAGGACGAAACATGAAAATCATCCATGTTGTCGGTGGTCACAACAGCGGAAAGACCACCTTTATCCACAAACTTCTCCCCGCCCTCAGTAATCTCGGTACCACCGCGGTGATAAAACACCTTCATTCCCACCTCTATTCGCTTGAAGAAGGGAAAGATACCACGACACATTATGAACACGGGGCCGACGTTGTCTCCGGCATCGACCCGGAAAAAGCAGTTGTTGCTATACGTAGCGGGGATCTCCCCGGACAACTTCGCCTGCTCAGCGATATGGGAGTGGAATATGTAATTATCGAGGGGCACAAGACCTATGCATACCCCAAGGTCGTCATTGGCAACCTTGAAATCGACAACGCCGTGCTCCGGAATCCATCCGTGGATGATGTCAGTGCATCAATGGAATTCTTTGCCGACTATTATTCGATGCAGGGGTGCATCCACGAACTGCGGCGCAGGTGTCCCATGTCCGAGGCGGGATGCATTGCCTCCTTCAATGGGATTGTACGGGAATTCACCGACGATACACGCACGGAATTTCTCGATTTTCCCGATGAGTATGCAATTCATAACCTCTGTGCCAATGTACAGGAACATATGGAATCCATTCCGGGAATACTTGGGGCCGCTGTCCGACATCAGACCGGCATCCTCTATCCCGGAGAGGACATAACCTATATTGCAGTCATTGCACGGCATAGGGAAGAAGCGTTTTCAGCCCTTTCCACCGGAATAAACCGAATGAAATCAGAATTGCATGACAAAGGCATGACTATTGACGGGTGATATTATGATTGAGCAAAAGACGAAACGATTATTCGGAACCAACGGTGTCCGTGGAGTCATCGGTGATTCAATGACCCCTCATCTTGCAATGAAGATTGGAATGGCCCTCGCCTCGGAACGGGGACCGGTCATTGCACTGGGCCGGGATACCCGGACCTCGGGACCGGCCCTCTCCAGTGCCGTAAGTGCCGGGGTTCTCGCCTGTGGTGCTGACGTCGTTGATCTCGGCGTGCTTCCCACCCCGGCACTCCAATACATTGTAAAGAATCATTTTGACGCAGGTGCAGTCGTCACCGCATCCCACAATCCGCCGGAATACAACGGTGTAAAAATCATCGAAGGGGACGGGACGGAGATGGATGATACAGGGGTCATCACACTCGAGGAACGCATCTTCAATGAGGACTTTGACATCCAGACCTGGGAGACCGTCGGCAATTACTGGGAGGCTCCTGAGATGCTGCGTGAGTACTGTGTCGCGGTTGCTGAAGCATTCCCCGGCCTTCATGCCGGGAACATAATTGTTGCCGTCGACCCGGGGTCCGGCCCTGCCTGTGCAACCACACCGGACATACTCTCACATCTTGGCTGCAGAGTTCATACCATCAATGGAACCATGGACGGGACTTTCCCGGGAAGGTTGCCCGAACCCTCTCCGGAGGGCCTCAAAGCGCTCTCTCAGTTGGTGGTAGATACCGGCGCTGCATTTGGTGTCGCACACGACGGTGATGCGGACAGGGCCGTCTTTATTGATGAGAAAGGGAATTTCATTGAGGAAAATGAAGAATTCGCTCTAATGCAGCGGTTTATCTGTAAGAACAATCCCGGCGGAACCATTGTCACTCCCGTAAGCACATCATTCCTTGCAGAAAAAATTGCAGCGGAGACAAACTCAAAGGTTGTGTATACCGAGGTGGGGAGTATTTATGTTGCCCGCAGGATGCTCAGTCTTGCCGCAGACGGAGTCAAAGTCACATTCGGTGGCGAAGGTAACGGCGGCATTATCTTCCCATTCCACCAGCATTGTCGTGATGGAGGTATGACGGCGGCGGCGATGGTGGCACTTCTTGCTGCAGAGAACAAACCCCTCTCAGAACTGGTCGCCTCGCTCCCCTCTCATTATATGGTAAAGGAAAAAATCCATACAAAAAATGCAGCAACGATCCTTGATCATGCACGGAAGATATTTTCGAAAGAAATGCTTGACGAAACCGATGGCATCCGTATCAACAGGGAGGACGCGTGGGCGCTGCTGCGTCCCTCGGGGACGGAACCGTTCATGCGTCTCTATGTCGAAGCCGCTGAAGAATCGGACGCACGAAAATTTGCCGACGAGATCCTCTCTGCAATCGATCCTGTCCTCCAGGCTCCCTGATTATGCAGCCTGTGGACCCATACTATTTTTGTGAATACCCTCTCTCCGGCGGAACAATTGTGCTGCGCAACCAAAACCAAATCGACTCCCAGTACAGCAATCCTCACCTGCAGCCGCGGACCGCTGCGATAAACATGCGCACTTTTTCATGATCCTTTTTTCCCGGAGCATATTCAACCCCGGTTGCCACATCCACCATGGAGGGCCGTACCCGGCAAATGGCTTCACAGACATTCTCTGGAGTAAGCCCCCCCGCAAGGATAACCGGGACCCCGGCCTTCCTTACCACCGAACAGGCATAGACAGGATCAAATGGAGTTCCATGGCCTCGACTGCTGTCGATTATGACGGCGTCGGCATCATCCGGGATACTGTCACCGGGTTCCACCACCCGAATGACCTGCACTCCCTCCGGTGAGATCAGGTCACGCGATGATATCTGAACTGCATCCGGGCCAGTCGTCAGGATGGCACGAAGATCGTCTTCAGATGAGGTGTGGCTGACGCAGACCTTTCGTGTCGACGGTTTCAGGACACGAAAAATCCCTGCGGCATCGTCAAGACCGATCTCCCGGAGGGAGTCACTGAAGAGGATCACTCCAATTGCATCCGCCCCTGCTGCTTCGGCTGCAAGCGCGTCTTCCTTGGTTGTTATCCCACATATTTTTATGAGCATTGTTCCTGTTTCCTCATGGACACTCCCCTCATCGACGGCATGGACATTTCCTCCTCCCCCACATTCACGGAACACTCATGTATACTGAACCGATAGAATGGATTTTTGTGCGATACCCCGGCTTTAAACTCGAAGACTGGCGCACCCGGCGAGGCGGAAAGGGGTTCATTTACGGAAGGGAAGAGGCCGCTTCCTCTCCTGACAAATCACCGCTTCAGTCTTTCCCTACCGCCTCGGCAACACATTCCTCCAGAGTCCCGATCCGCGATTTCGCCCCGCACATGTTCGGAACATACGCCAATGCCTTTCCGGAATTCACCATGATGGCATCGAACCGCTCCATCGCCGGAGATACCACCATGCAGGTGTCTGCCCACACACGAGCACCGCTCTTTTCAATGGTTGCCACGGCGTCGCGATTCGCCTCGATCACTCCCCTTGCCGCAAACACAAAGAGAGGTTTTGTAACCTTTTTCCCTTTCAGAAGGGCAGCAATAGCGTCAAGTTCATCCTCTGAACAATGCGGGCATCCGATGGCGACCGCATCCACCGGTGCCACGGTATAGAGTGTCTGAACATCCGATGCCGATATCGTAATCGTTTCAATTGCCGACAGGTCCGCCCCCCGTTCTTTGAGGACGCGGGACTCGGGCGTTATGCCCTCGACGTGGTAGAGCGCCACCGCCCCCGTCGCGGCCATGGCGGCACCAAGTGCCTTGAGCTGATCACGGTTCGGGCGGATACCACGGAAGAGCGGAATACGGTTGCCCACCTCCTTTCCTGCCAGATATCCAAGGGCCCCATACTGGTCGGGGTGGAGATCCTCTGCCCCCTCCACGTTGACAATAACCTGCGGCATCCGGTTTTCCCAGACATGAAGGCCATAATACGGCGTTTTTCCGATGATTGCGGCTGCAAGTGCGGACGGGCCGCCTTCCCTGTTTGTCCGCGCTCCGATGACGGAATTCGCGTAGCTGACCGCCGATGACTCCGACCATGCAAGATGATCCCCATACCGGGTGATATTCAGGTAGTAGGGTGTGCAGGTACATTCCAGTTTGATCCCCAGACGGCGGTATGCATCAATGACTTCGAGCTGTTTTGCGGCGAATTCTTCGTCAATTCCCATCTCGCGCCATCCGTCCCGTGACATCCCAATCGGATTCAGGACCGTCGGGACCGCGACCCTGGCGTCGAGACTGCGAATCCACTCCAGACCCCATTTGCCAATGGTCTTGTAGGAGGCCCCTGCCACCTGTGCACTGGTGATCGGGACCATCTTCTCGGCCCCGAACACCTTGCCGAGTGCGACAAGTATTTCCATCATTTTCCGGCGCGTCTCACCATATTCGCCGGCGAGAATCTTTTCGTCTTCTGCTTCAAGGTACATTTGCTTCAGTCCCAACCTGCACGAATAAATTTCTCTTCTTCGCCCATGACCATTGTGGCATCAATTCCCATCTTGACATTCATCCCGTCTCCTGTACGGCATGGGTCCAGCGAAGAACCGCGGACACCTTCGATGATCATCACATCGCGGTCCGCGCGGACGCGGGTCGCCACTGCATATTCCACGTCTTCCATATCGAAGGGGTCAATGTCCTCATCGATGACCACCACATGCTTGAGAGAGGTGTGGGCCGCAAATGCTGCCATAATTGCATTTTTTGCATCACCCTGGGTGCTCTTCCTGACCTGGATGACAGCATGAAGGTACCCGGCACCGCCCGTCGTAAGGACAACATTCCTCACTCTGGTGACTCCCGCGACTGCACGGAATATTTTTGGTTCATAGGGCATCCCCATCAGGATTTTATGCTCATTGCCACCCGGAAGGATGCCGTGATAGATGGGATCCTTTTTCGTATGCATGCCGGTGAGCGTGATAACCGGTCCCTGGCGAACGGGATCATAGGTGCCGGTTATGTCCACGAACGGCCCTTCATCCGTCGTTTCGCCGCCCATGTACCCCTCAAGCACAATCTCCGCATCCGGAACCCTGATACCGTTTGGACATTCAAAGAGCGGCATTTCACCACCAAGTAGTTCTGCGGCATACCCCATTTCCCTTCCTTCCGGAACACGGGTGCAGGAAGCAAACGTAACCGCAGGATGCGTCCCTATGGTGATCGCCACCGGAAGGGACTCGCCTTCGGAAATGGCCTGCTGGAGAAGATTGTGGGTGTGTCTTCCCTCCACAATCCGTGCCGCAAGATGATTGTCATCGATAACCAGCATCCGATGAATCGAGGCATTCTCCACCCCTCCGTACGCCGAATAGACCACTGCTGATGTCAGGTATCTGCCGGCGTCAAGAGGGTAATGTTTCATCACCGGCAAATCGGTGAGCGTGGGTGCCTGCATGGTGAGACTTCCCCCGTCAGTGGTCGTCCCGGTGTAGTCTTTCTCCGCAAGACGGTGGACGACTTCACGTTCAGGGATGCCAAGGGCAATTGCAAGAGAACTGCGTGACGCGGTTACATTCATGACACCCCTTCCCATGCCGTCGAGATCGTGGAAGAAAACCATGTCATCCGTAGAGCTAGCGATCTTCGGGGCGTCGTATACCGTTGAAACAGGTTCTTTGTAGTCAACGACCTTCCCGGCCTCCCGCATGGCCTCGATGAAATTACGCATTTTCCTCCCCCCATCGTGAGCTGAGATCATGCTCTACACCGAGGTGATCGAGAACCCGGGCAACGACCATATCAACAAGGTCGTCGATGGTCTTCGGTTTGGTATAAAATGCGGGTGAGATCACCATCACGGTGGCCCCGGCTTCGTCTGCTTCAAGCATATTTCTCAGATGAATACGGGAAAGCGGCATCTCGCGCGGCATCAGGAGGCAGGTCCGTCCTTCCTTGAGGCAGACATCCGCAGCCCGTGTGATCAGATTATCCGATACCCCTGCCGTAATGGCCGCAAGCGTCTTCATGCTGCATGGAACGACAACCATACCGTCATAGCGGAATGAACCGCTGGCAAGTGCGGCAAACATGTCCTCATTGTTTGCATAAACGGCATCAAATCCGCTCAGGTCAACACCCTCCAGCTGCGCAATCCTCTCCGCGACATCCGAGATGATAATATGTACCTCCGCTGCGGGGGTCAGTACCTCGAGAAGTCGCCGTGCATACAGTATTCCTGACGCACCGGTGACTGCTACTACGAATCTTTTTTTCATGGTCCCCTCATTCTCCTATGGTATTAGTCTGTACTGCTTAGTGGGTTTTTTGATGGAGAGCACCTCCGAGGCAGCATCCTCCACCGATTTTCTCTGCTCGGGAAGGGTATACACCCCCAGGCGCCACTGACGTTTCCTTGTCTCATTGAGTGTGCGCATGAGGGGAGAGATCTCATCAAGACTGGTCAGGTCGTGGAGATTTTCCACCTGCACACCCATCCTCATATCCGAGGGAAAGGCAGGTATGTCCACCAGAACACTTTCCTCTGCAACACCGGCCCTCTCCGCAATCTCCGCGGCAATGCGTCGTCCATCTGCTGAGGAAATATCCTGTGCATATGAGGCAGGGTTGACCCGATCCTTGCCGACATAGAGTGCTCGTTTATACAGGCGGCGGGACTTCAGCCTCCCGGCCATATCCTTCGCGATTGACGACGGAGATGTCAGGAGCGTGCAGATAAAGGCATCGTCATCCATTCCAAAGAGTAGTTCGGGATCTGTTCCGCTCTCTTCGATATGGCATTTCAGTGCAAAGATTGCCATCGCCTCAGCAATGCGTGATACGTGGTGAAAATATACCGCGGGTCGCATCAGAGTACGGGCAATCAACAGGGATTCTGCAGAATTTATCCCACTTTCCCTCAAATGGAGGCCGGAGTCAATGGTATACGCAGTGCTGTGGATAAGCCGGTCCGGATCAACGGTACCATAGGGGACTCCTGTGTAGTGCGCATCCCGCATGAGATAGTCCATGCGATCGACATCCAGGTCCCCATGAATTATCCCCGCAAGATGGTGCTCGCCATTGACAATTTCACAGATTTCGGCAGGGTCTATACCGACTGAGTCAAGGGCCTCGCTTACGTCGCTCTGTTTTACAATCCTGGAGACATCCTGGTGGCCACGCCCGCAGTACTCCTCCATCAGAAACTCGGTGGCGTGGGAAAACGGACCGTGTCCCACATCATGCAAAAGACCTGCCGCTTTCACCAGAAGCTGGTCGCCCTCATCAAGCTCAAGATGCGCCGCCATTGACCCTGCCAGGTGCATCGTCCCGAGAGAATGTTCATACCGGCTGTGGTTTGCTCCGGGATAGACCAGATGCGAAAATCCAAGCTGCCGGATATATCGTAAACGCTGGACCGGAGGTGCATCAAGAAGGGAGAGGAGCTCTTTTTGTACGCGCACATGCCCGTGCACGGGGTCCTTAATCGTCTTCATTCGCGCCCTTTGTTAAGAATCAACATATATTTGTTGATAAAACTATTGTGTGACATGATAACTTTCCTCTCGGGCGGAACGGGAACGCCCAAACTTATCCGGGGATTTCGCACGTCGTATGCCGACCATGAGATGGCAGTGATTGTCAACACTGCCGAGGACATGTGGTTCTCCGGCAGTCACCTCTCCCCCGATATTGACACCGTGATGTATCTCTTTGCAGACATGCTCGATATAAAGCGTTGGTGGGGAATCGAGGACGATACCACCTACACATCTGATTTTCTCAAGAAGATTGGCTTTCCGGAGAAGGTCACTTTGGGGGACAGGGATCGGGCGGTCAACATCGCACGCGCCGAGCTGCTGAGGGGTGGGCATACACTGACGCATGCCACACAGACACTGTGCGTCCGCCTCGGTGTTGATGCCACCGTTCTTCCGATGTGCGATACGGAAGTGACCACCTGCATCAGAAGCGGGGATGAAATACTCCATTTCCAGGAGTACTGGGTCGGACGTAAGGGAAATGTAGAGATCTCCGAAATCATGCGGACCTGTGAAGTACCTCCTGTTGCCACCGATGAGGTCCTCACTGCCATCCGGGATGCAGAGGCCGTGATCATCGGGCCTTCAAATCCGGTAACGAGCATTTCACCCATCCTGGAATGTGAAGGGGTCGTTGATGCACTCAGGAATCAGACCGTCGTTGTCGTCAGCCCATTCATCGGAGATGCCCCGGTAAGCGGCCCTGCGGCGGCTCTCATGGAAGCATGGGGGATGCCCCCCGCCACCGCATCCACCTTTGATCTGTACAGGGAATTTGCAGACATCTACATCCAGGACATTCGTGACCCTGATGCCCTCCCCTACGCCATTCAGCTGGACACCCTGATGACCGGCCTTGAGGCCGCAGAGGCTCTTGCAGAGGAGATACTGGGACTTCTCTGAGAAGGACTACCCCGGTGTGAACGTGGATGAGTACTGATTACTATGCCTTTCGTGCCATCGATCAGGCGGTGGTCCGGACGAAAAATATTCTCCTCCCCGTACAGCGGGGAGTGTGGCTACGTCTGGCGCTTATAGCCTTGTTTGTAGGTGGAAGCGCAGGTGGTTTCGAGATGGGATGGCAGAATGATGCCCCCACTTTCCCGCAGGGACTCGACACCATCGACCTGTCGGCTTTCGGGCAGGAACTACCGGCAGTTGCTTTGGCAATAATTGCTTTCGGCATTGCCTATGCACTCATTTCAGGGATATTCCAGTTCGTCTTCTTCGATGCGATACGTGAAGATAGAATTGTCATTAAAGATTATTTTCGCAAAGAAATCAGAAATGGAATGCGTTACTTTGGTTTTCTGTTTGCCATTTCAGCATTGTTATTCTTTCTCCTGTTCATTCCGGCAGCGCTCGTACTCTCCGGGATGGTCATCGTGGACGCAGGAACCGTCTTTCAAAGGGTAGTCCTCGTCATCGGCTACATTGCATACGCTGTGATCCTCGGGTTCCCATATCTGATGATAGTCATGTTTACCACCGATTTTGTTGTTCCGATAATGCGTATTGGCCGTTGCGGAATTCTGGCAGGATGGAGCCGGTGTGTCCGCCTGTTTGAAGGAATGTGGAATCAGGCAGCGGTCTATGCAGGAATGAAAATCCTGTTTGTACTGTTGATGAGCATCGTCGTCGGATTGATGGTGGCAATCACCGCAGGTTGTGTAGGGGTCCCGGTGTTTCTCATACTTGCCGGAGAAGGATGGCCATCTGTGGGTATCGGTTGGTATACAGTTCTTTTCGCAGCCTATATCTGCCTGGTGGCATTTTCCGGCCTTCTCTTTAGCGTTCCATTCATCACCTTCCTCCGGTGCTACTCCCTTTATGTACTGGAATACCTGAACCCCGGGTACGAAGTCTTTGGGGAGTTCAGGCAGCAACACCCGGACCGGTGAAACCAACATGGATGCGAGTGAACGATATAACGTAACAATTCCATGATAACCGTACTCGTAGGAGGGCAGGATACACTGAAGATTCTCTCGGGAATGCGATCCATTCTCGATGATCATCAGGTGACCGTCGTATGCTCCACGGCTGATGGGAGGTGGGGACCTTCGGGCCTAGCCCTTCCCACCATCGACAGCGTCATCTACCTCTATGCTGGTATCATAAATGAACGAAACTGGCAGGGGATTGACGGTGACACCTCGATAACGGGAAAGACGCTCGAACGCATCGGATATCCTGAGTATCCCTCCTATGGCGACAGGGAACGGGCTCTCCATATCATGCGTTCGGTACTCCTTGACGGAGGTGAGTCCCTGACTCGGGCGGTGATGAACGGAGCCGCGGGATACCATGTCGAGGCCTCGGTCCTGCCGGTGGCAGACAGCATCCCGGAAACGCTGGTCTCGACTTCTACGGGAGAGAGTTTGTCACTCCCCGATTACCGGGAGATGTACGGGGAAGAGAGGCCGGACCACGCCTGTTCGTTGATCATACGCCGCCCGCCCCCTGCAACCGATGCAGTTATACAGGCCGTTTCCGATGCAGACGTCGTCATCATCGGGCCGGGAAATCCGGTAAGTTCTCTCGTAACAATCCTGGCCTGCAAGGGTATGAAGGAGGCACTTCGCGAAACAAATGTCGTAGCCTATGCACCGTATACCCGCGAGCGGGCAGCCGGATGGAGGGAAAAACAATATGAAAAACCAGAACACATGACCTTCCCCTTCTTTGACGGGTATGCTGACGTCCTTATCGCTGACACAAGGGACCCCGCGATTATTGATGGTGCTCTGCGTATGGATACCAGGACCGATACCAAGCGGCAGAGAGAATCGCATGCGTGGGACCTCCTTGCAACAATACGAAGCCTGACAATCAAAGGCCGCCAATAATCAGCCGATTAGATCATTCACCACGTCTGCAAGCTGATATATCCATTCCACACCACCGGTGACTCCTCCCCAGAGTGTCCCCAGCAGCTCCGTAATCGCGGCAAAATCCGGCCCCTCAGAATCCGATGAATTCATCATTCCGGGATCTATGAACAGGGGCGTCCGGTCAGCCGTGTCGTTGGAGGTTGATGACGGGGTCGGGGTCATTTCCCCGGAAGAGTGCGTCCCCGCGGTAAGGGCCCCCAGATACTCCTGTGCATTCTCAGCTTTCGAGCGTCCTTCCTGTGCATATGAAAGTGCAGAACTGTCATCACCACTGTTTTTCTTTTCCTCTGCCAGTATGAGAAGGGTTCCGGCGTTCTCAAGCCCCGAACGGACGATCATTACACCATCCGGGTCGTATCCGGGGATCTGTTCATATTGCCCGAGGAGGGTTTCGGTCCGGGATATCGAACCTTCAGCCTCGGTTATCGTCTGAAGATACATTCTCTCCGACAATTCAGACGTTGCTTCGGCAATCATTTCACCGGCTGACGTAATGACTGAAAATGCCTGCACAGTAGGCATCGTCGATGATGCAGCGATGAGATCCTCAGCTTCGGCATAGGTTTCCTCCACGGCAGTTGTATCCGTTCCATCGTCATACGCAAGCGATATCAGGTCTCCCAAACCCCTGAGATCCGCTTCTGCAGACATCCTCAATCCCTCAACATCGTCCGCAGTCAGGAATACCGCCGTGACCTCGACCGTATCCATGACCGTGACCCCATCGGCAGCAATATGGTCGATACTCATCAGCGTCTGCTCACCAGAACCGTAGAAACCTTCCGTGACGGTCCCGTTCAGGTGCACAATAAGCCGGGTATATCCGCCATTAAATAGCTCAAAACCTGTTATTCCGGCGTATCGCCCAGATCGGGAAACATCCCCGACAACCCGCCCGTCGCTGAGTATCTCCACACGCCACCTGGCATCGGAGAGTCCGGTGGTAAGATCCATGTATTCGCTCATCGATGAGACAGAGTAGAGAACCTCAAGAGTAACAGATGCCTCATCGCCTGCAATGAGGATATCCCCCGGAAGAATATCCGGGTTGCCCGCCATCTGAAGTGCAACGACGGGAAAAACGCATGTGAACCCGAAGAGGAGAAAAACGATGAATATCAGAGGGAAGGAATGTGCAGACTTCATGTTGGTATGCTCGTACCCGGACATCAGGAGAATATTTTTTCGAATAACAATTTAATCCATCTGTTTTGCCGACCCGCACAGACTGAAGGAGCGCGCAGATAAAGCCTCATGTTGATATCTCCTGGATAATCCGACGGATTCGTCCGCTGGTTGTTACATCGGCATCCGATTCCATCTTTCTCAGTGAATGAAGAACGGATGGCCCCATGTCCCTCAGGGCAGTTTCCGCAGCATCCGCAAGGGTGCTGTCCGGCCCGGCCAGCAGGCGGGCCAGACCGTCAGAGCCAGCTTCCCCCCCAATTCTTTTGATTTCGTGAATCAGCCGTCTTTGGATATCCGGTTCAAGCTGGAACACAAGCTCAAGAACAACCGGCACCACCTCTTCTCCTCCTTCGTGCACCGCATCGATTTCCCCTTTGGCAATCCTGTACAGGAACGTTTCACGCGCATTTTGCGGGGACCAGCCAAGAGTATCGACAAGGTTTGCAGCAAAATACGCCTGGTTGCGATCACTGCCCATAAACGCATCCATGATATTATGCAGGAACGGACTTTCTTCATCATACATCTGAAGCAGAAGTTCCTGTGAGAGATCCTGATCGCCCTGCTCTATCCGGACGAGGGCATCTACGATAGAATCGGCATCTGTGGCCATATCCCGGTGGTCCACCGTATTTTCATTACTCTTTGTGGAAGAGCCATCCTCGTATATCTGCCCTGATGCTTCCTTATCCTTCCTCATTGAACCATCGGAACCAGCTCCTGTTTTTTGACCAGACACCTCTGATTGACCCCGTTTGGACGTCATCATCTCTTCAGGTATTCCCTGCTCTCCCAGTGAGATGAAGGGGGCAGCATATATCGGATCGATCTCATACAATGCGGATACCGCTGCATCCAGAGGATCGCCCACGGCCTGTTCGGCAAACGCCGTGAGAGGCCCAACCGCACGCCCATCATGGAGGGCAAGTGTATGCGATACCGCACTCCTTACATTGCCGTCCTGTTCATACAGGTGTGAGATGAGAACGGGAATGCCGTCGGAAAAACGAAGCTCCCCGAGTGCCTGAACGGCGCAGATCTTAACCTCGGGATCTTTGTCATTGAGGGTCCTGAGAAGGAGGGGATATACTGCTTCCCCGAAGAGAACCACCGTGGTGGAAGCGGCCTGCCTGACCTCGGGGTCGCCGTCCCCGAACATTCCCATAATGGCGCTGATCGCCCGAGCGTCCTGCAGCAACCCGAGGCTCTGTACGGCAGCAGTACGAACCTCAGCGCTTGAATCCTTTAGGAGCACCAGAAGGTATTTCAGCATAGCGACAGTGCCAAGAAATCCCATCGCTTCAGCGGCTGCCGTTCGAACGAGGGGGCTCTCATCACCCGAGGCCATGGCAATGTAGCCATGCGCCCTGGCCCCCATAATTGCAAGGACATCCACGGCGGAGGCCCGGATTGCTGGATTGTTCGATTCGAGGGCAAGAACAGCATATTCGAAGGGAACCATTTCGGGTTTTTCCTTCCCCTCACAGACGGCGGCAATTTTCTTCTCTGCGTTCTTTTTCGCCCGAAGACGGCGGAACCCCTCAAGGACCCGAATCTCGCTCTTTTGGATCTCCTCCTGCCCCGGAACGCCCTCCTTCGCTTTTCGTTCTTTTTCTTCCAGTTCCCGATTCCTCTGTTCCAGCTCCTCAATATGTTGCCTCTGCCGGATTTCCTCGCGCTCACGCCGCTTTTTTAGATCAGTTATCGTCTCCTGTGCCGTGTCCCTTGCAGAGATCTGTTCCGGTGTCGAGAGCGGGGCGGTCACTGCCTCCAGGGCAGTGATGCCGGGTGTACCCATCATCGTCAGGGCACGAACCGCTCCTTCCGCTTCGGGATCGCGGCCACGTATCAGCCGGCTGCACTCACGTATGGCTCCCTCGCCGAAATTCGCGACCTTTTCCCATTCCATCCTGGCAATAAGGTATTTCAGATGTTCCATCTCCGTCATGGGTTCCCATCCCCTGTGATGCAGGACCCATGCCGCATTGAGCCTGACCTGGGGATCCCGGTGATCAAGAGCATCGCGAAGCATGGAACCGGTGGAATCCAGAGGATATTTTCCCAAAGCCTCTACCGCTGCACTACGAACATTTCCGTCTGCATCGGAGAGGGCCCGATGAATGGTGGCAATCTCACCCGAATCCCCAATGACCCCCAGCGTTTGTATCGCCCTGCACCGGATGCCGGGATCATCCGATATGGCAAGATGTCGCAGAAGGGGGAGGGCATATGACCCCTGATCCGCGATATCATCCCATTCCTTACAGATGAAGAAGAAATAGGGGCGATCTGCGGGATTTTTAGGAGCCCACCCGTGGCTCTTCAAAAAACAGGCTGCGCCATGCTCCAAGTCGCCATTCAGATCGGGAAGCAGTGCGGCAACATACGGTATTGCATTTCGTCCCATTGCCATGAGGACGTGAAGGGCCCCACATGCTGCAGGATTCCTTTTCGAACGGACAGCATTGAGCACCTCTTCATAGGGGTTTTCCAGGCGTTTCTTATAGTATTTGACCAGAGAGGCCCGGAATGCATCGCTGCCATAACAGGCAAGACTGAGTATGGAGCCATGCAACGGCCCGGCAGTCTCTATCAGGGCCCCGGCAACTCCATGCAGGCTCCCCTCCCTTATAGTCAAAAGACCCCCGGTGGCGTGTCGAGGATCTTTCATCGCCAGCCTGAGAAAGGCGTCCGCCGCTTCCCTCTTCTCTTCATCCGAACCACTGACGAGGAAAAAACAGAGCCCTTCCGCATCTCCGTCCCGGATGCATTGGGAAATTTCCGGCGCTGATTTTCTGAAAATACCCATTCGCGGCGACCTATGTCCTTTGGCGTACTACCAGGGTCGATATCTTTGCATGGGTTACCACCGACGAAGAGACACTGCCCAGGAGGAGAGCTTCAAGACCTGTACGCCCTGTTGACCCGATTACAATAAGATCTGCCCCCATCTCTTCTGCGGTTGCGATGATCACCCTCCTCGGGTCCCCGTATTCAAGGTGAAGATGAGCCCTGATTCCGGCTGTTTCTGCGGCTGCCGATGCTGCCTCAAGCACCTGCTCCGCCTCGGTTGTGAGGGCATCGGTGATGATCTGATAATTGACATCCAGTACATCACTCTGCGGACCGGCCATTGTGGACTGCGGGATGGAGGAGTCAACGACACAGAGCACATGAAGGTCGGCACGGTGCACCCCGGCTTCATCTATTGCCACATCCAGTGCGGCCGATGATGTCGCCGAACCATCCGTCGCAACAAGAATTGTAGATATCACATTGCACCAATTTTGATTTTTTCACCAGATAAGCAGTTAATTGTTTGCATCCCTACCTTTGGCGGTGTACAAAATAAGATACCGTAGGAGAACAAAATGATACTCAGGAAATATCCATGAGAGTTCCGATATCAGCTGTAACACCCGAAACGACCGAGGCAGAGGTCATCGGATGGGTTCACGAAGTCCGCGATCTTGGAGGACTTGCCTTTTACATTCTCCGCGACCGGACCGGTTTTTTGCAGGCGACCATTGTGAAGAAGAAAGCATCCGAATCCGTCCTTCTGGCTGCTAAGGATGCATCGCGCGAATCCGTTGTGAGGATCACCGGTGTGGTAAAGGCAACGGAGAAAGCCCCCGGGGGACGGGAGATCATCCCGGAGACCTTTGAGGTCATAGCAAGAGCGGAGACCCCGCTCCCGCTGGATGTCGCAGAGAAGGTACCCGCCGAAATCGATACCCGGCTTGATAACCGGTTCCTTGATGCACGCAGGCCGAGAGTGGCCGGTATCTTTCAGATCAGGAGTGCGGTGCAGCACGCAATAACGGACCTCTTCTTCCAGGAAGGGTTCATCAATATCACGACCTCAAAAATTGTTGCGGCTGCTACCGAGGGGGGTACCGAACTCTTCCCTCTTGCATACTTTGAGAAGGAGGCTTTCCTGAACCAGAGTCCCCAGCTTTACAAGCAGATGATGATGGCTGCCGGGTTCGAAAAAGTCTTTGAAATTGCACCGATTTTCCGTGCAGAAGAGCACAATACCACCCGCCACCTCAATGAGGCCACCTCGATCGATGTCGAGGTCTCGTTTGCAGACCACGAGGATGTCATGGATCTTCTTGAACGGGTCGTCGTCAGTTGCTATACTAGGGTGGCTGAAGAGTGTCCGACGGCCATCGAAGCTCTGGGCATTGATTTTGCCGTCCCGAAGGCGCCCTTCCCACGCATAACCTATGCAGAAGCCATCGATATTGCCGCACTATCCATCGAAGAAGATATCGCATACGGGGATGATCTCTCAACCGCGGCCGAGAAGGCAATCGGCGACGAGATGGGAGAGCACTATTTCATCACCGACTGGCCCACATCCATCAAACCCTACTATGCGATGCCCTTCGAAGACGACCCTTCGATATGCAAGGCATTCGATTTGATGCACCCGCGGATGGAACTCTCCAGCGGTGCACAGCGTATTCATCAGCACGACCTGCTTGTTGAACAGATAGAGGCGAAGGGTCTCTCCCCGGATAGTTTTGAATTTTACCTCAAGCCATTCAAATATGGCATGCCACCGCACGCCGGATGGGGACTCGGAATGGAACGTCTGGTCATGACCATGCTTGACCTTCCGAATATCCGTGAAGCGGTTCTCTTCCCGCGTGACCGGCACCGTGTAACACCATGATCAGTACAAAACTGCTCCCCACGACCGTCGTGGGAAGTTATCCCGCAGTGAAGACAGGAGGCATCAGGGCCCTCTTCAACCCCCTTGCCGGGGCACAGGAGACTGCGGTGTCCGATCAGATTCATGCCGGTATTGATATCATATCGGACGGGCAGGTGGGAGGAGACATGATCTCACTCATCGCCGATTACCTTCCCGGAGTCAAGGGGCAGGAAATCATCGGAAAAATTCAGCCATCACAGAGGCCGATTACATTGCAGGGAGTCAAATATGCCCTTTCCCGTCATCCGAAAGTCAAGGGAATTATCACCGGTCCATCGACGATTGCCCATGGCCTGAAAATCCGTACCCCCATTTACCGTGACCGGACGGAAGCCGTTCTCGACATCGGCGAGGCACTTGCCACGGAAGCACGAAGCCTCGCATCCGCAGGAGTGACCATCCTTCAGATCGATGAACCGATCCTCTCGACCGGTGCAGCAGATCTCCATGCTGCCCGTCAGGCCATCGGCACGATCACCTCGGTGGTGAGAACTCCCACCTGCATGCATGTATGCGGCGATCTTACCGCTGTGATCGATGATCTCCTCACCTTCCCGGTCGACATCCTGGATTTTGAGTTTTCCAACAATCCACAAAATCACGATCTTTTCAGCGAAAAGGACCTGAAAGGGAAAAAAATCGGATACGGGGTTGTCGACTCGGCAAGCACCGGGGTGGAGAGTGTTGCCGTCATTCAGTCCAGAATAGAGAAAGGGATCGATATTTTCGGCCCGGAAGCGCTTTTCATCGACCCGGACTGCGGACTCCGGATGCATTCGCGTGAAACCGCATACAAAAAACTTGAAAATATGGTCCGGGCGGCAGCAAATTGCCGCACAGAACTCTGAATTATTTTTTTACACGACCCTTGCCGTCGTCGACAGGTCAATTCCTTCGGATGAGATATTGTAGGGATACATCCGGTTCGGCACTTCCGCATCCCTGAGCTTACGAATCATCAGTTTCCTTTCGACTTCACTGCCGTGGATCTCTTCCACACAGGTGACAAAAACATCCGCATGACGTGCTATCCGGATCTCCTCAATATCGGGATGGACGCCCGAATAGAGAACAAAAAGGGTATTCCCCCCATGCTCCACAATCGGGCGGGAAGTCTCTTTCATCAGACGAATTGCTTCGTCGACTCCTTCCTTCAGCACAACGCTCGACAGGGAATCGACGATCACACGTTTTGACGAAGAGCAGGCGTTGATGGCCTCCTCAACATCCGCCGTCGACACCTTGACCATCCCTTCCTCCACCAGTCCGTCTATCATGAGGTAGTAGTGCGTGCCATCGCCAGGTGTCTTCCAGAACTGTGCGGCCATCTCCTCAATCCCGGAAAGGGGAGATCCATGGAGAACGATGATCGAACCTGCCGGATACCCTCCCCCCAACTGAAAGTCCAGGCCGGCGATTCCGGTCGACACCTTGTTCGATGCCATTATCTCAATGTTCTCAACACCGGAACTCATTCTGCAATATGTATTAAAAGAAAAGGTAAATAGTTTCTCTCCTATCTCAGAAATTTCATTTACATACCTTCCGGGTCAGGAATTATCCTTCCCGCACAGGCTTCCGTCCATGTACCGTTCCCTGAGTTCCCGGCGAAGAAGTTTCCATCCCCCCACACGGGGAAGTTCGGCAACAAGCACCATTTTTCTCGGGACTTTATATCCCGCAAGCCGCTCACGGCTGTATGTCTGGAGATCCTCAAGGGTGATGAATTGTCCGACCTTTGGCACCACAGCAGCGAAAGGAATCTCCCCCCGGTGATCATCGGGTACCCCGAATATGGCAATATCATCTATAGCGGGATGCTCGATAAGGGTCTTCTCCACTTCAGTCGGATATATTTTCCACCCGGACATGACAATCATATCCTTCTTTCTGTCCGTAATGGAGAGCATTCCGTTTTCTTGGAGATGCCCGACATCTCCGGTCAGGAACCAGCCGTCTTCGATGAACACCTCAGCAGTCTCCTCCGGCATATTCCAGTACCCACGGGCGACACCCGGACCCCGGAGGGCAATCTCACCGGTATCTCCCACCGGCATTTCCCGGGACGGGTCCTCGATATCGACGATCTTTACCTCGCTGTAACCGACCGGCATACCCACACTCCTGAATTCCGTGGCATAGACATAATCCTCGGGCCGGATTGCCGTTCCGGTCCCCACGACGATGGTCTCCGAGAGGCCATATGCGTTTATGACAGGAATGCCAAACCGCCGATGGAACTCTTTCCAGATGCTGGGATGAAGCGGTCCCCCGCCGGAGATCATCTCACGGGCAGACGCCATCCTCTCTTCCGTTCCTTCTGGCGTCCGCGTAAGCGAGTGTATCACCGGTGGCATGCCGGCAATCACCGTTGCCCTATACTCCTCTATCAGCGAAATGTATCGATCGAGATCAAACCGCTCGAGAATGACCCAGGTAGCCCCCGCCTTCAGTGCAGAGATGCCCCATGAGACACCAACATGAGCCATCGGGTAAATGCCGAGATAAATGTCCTTTTCGCGAAGACCCAGCACATCGACCTCGGCATCCATAGCCGCCATCCAGTTGCCGTGGGTCAGAATTGCACCTTTCTGCTTTCCGGTCGTTCCAGATGTATACTGGAGCTGGCAGATTTGATCACAGGAACAATGAACGGGCCGAATGAACGGTGCCTCTCCCGCACATTCGGATTTCCATTCAGCCGAATCGTCGAGGATGATATCAATAGCTGAGCAGTGATTTTGTACAGACTCCGCTGTTTCCACATATCCGACAGCATCCGTGACAAGGATCATCGAACCCGAATCGTCGAGCATGCTTACCACCTCATCTGCTCTCAGCACATTATTGAGGGGGACTGCCACCGCACCAATTCTCCAGAGGGCAAAATACCAGAGAACATACCGTGCTCCCGGTGCAAGATACAGGCAGACCCTGTCGCCCGGTACAACTCCCCGTTGTTTCAGGCGCCCGCCAATTCTGCAGGCATCCTCAAGGAGCGCCCGAAAACTGAACACTTCGCCGGTTGAGGGAAAAATCAGGGCAGGTTTTTCACCCAGCCGTGCATTCACATCAAGAAAGGCCGTACAATTGGACATAAGGGCTTCTTCTCACTCCTGAATGTATGTTTGTGAGCATTAACGAATAATCATTTGGAAGATTCGAAAAAGGAATTATTGGTATTCAGGAAGGTTCACCTGCATCTGTGAAGGGAGACCTCCTTTGAAATACTGCTGGATGCGGCGATACTGCTCACGGACGCGCTCGTTCATCATAGGGCGCACCTTCCTGAGGGCCTCTTCAAAATCAGTCATCTGAACCGAATCCCTCCCCGAGCGCATCGAAATCATCGCTGCCTCCCTGCAGAGCAGGTCGAGATCGGATCCCACATAGGACGATGTTCGTGAGGCAATATCCGATAGAAAGGCATCACGCACCGGATCATGGAGGATAAATCCATGACTGTCCAGAAGGCCCCTTATCAGGCGACGACGCCTGCTCCTGCTGAGCAGGTCTCCGGTGATGGCGGGCATGTCCACTTTGCAGGCGAGGAATTCTTCGACGGTGATCCTTGATTGGCCGGTTTCATGCCGTCTGTCCTCCCTGCACCGATCGAAGAGTGCTTCAAGACCGGTTTCATCAAAGTCCTTCGTCTTCTCGACAAGGGTCTCTATTGCAGAACCTTCGAGAGGGATGTAGCGTGTATGAATGGAAAGAATCTCCCGGCGCGCTGCCTCCTCGGGTTCGGTGATGGCGACCAGTCTGTCAAAACGGCCGGCACGGAGAAGGGCCGGATCAATGATATCAGGACGGTTGGTTGCACCGACAATCACCACACCTTTCGTCTCATCTATCCCGTCGAATTCGGTCAGGATCTGGTTGACGACACTCTCGATGACATGGCTGTCCGAACCGCTTCCACGTGCGGGAGCAATGGCATCGAGTTCATCAAAGAATATAATGGACGGTGCCACCTGCCGCGCCTTGCGGAAGATTTCCCGGACTGCACGTTCGCTCTCTCCTACCCACTTTGAGAGGAGCTGGGGGCCGCGAACCGGGATGAAATTCGCACCGCTTTCGGTCGCAACTGCCTTTGCGATCAGGGTTTTCCCGGTGCCGGGAGGTCCGTAGAGGAGAACGCCGTTTGGCGGTTCGATACCAAGGTTCTCAAAACGTTCCGGTTGCGTAAGCGGATACTCGACTGCCTCCCGGATCTCCTCTTTTTCCTGCACCAGGCCACCAATATCATTCCAGGTAATATTTGGCACCTCGATGAAGACTTCACGCATCGCGCTCGGGCTCACATCGCGCAGGGCCTCGCGGAAATCACGCCCGGTCACTTCCAGCGATTCCATGATCTCCTCCGGAATTTCATCGTTGTCGAGATCGATTTCCGGAAGGTATCGTCTGAGGGATCGCATTGCAGCCTCACGTGCCAGAGCCTGAATATCCGCCCCGACGAATCCGTGCGTTTTGGAAGCCAGAAAAACCAACAGCCGATCCTGGTTTGCTTCGATTTCTTCTGCAACCGCACTCGTCTTCTGCGAGAGGATTTCACGTGCCTCCTCGTCGGCATCCTCCTCCTCCTTCCGGAGTTTTATCAGTCGGGCCTCCCCCTCAAGAGGCATCCCCCGGGTGTGAATTTTCAGGATTTCCAGCCGGTCATGTTCATCCGGCACCCCAATCTCAATCTCACGGTCGAAGCGCCCGGGCCGGCGGAGTGCCTGATCGATTGCATCGAGGCGATTCGTGGCTCCTATGACGAGCACCTGTCCGCGCTCCTCCAGTCCATCCATCATCGTCAGGAGCTGGGCAACGACCCGCCGTTCGACCTCCCCGGTCACATCCTCTCGTTTCGGGGTGATCGAATCCAGTTCGTCAATGAAGATGATGGCAGGGGCATTCTCCTCAGCCTCTTCAAAGATCTCACGAAGACGCTGTTCGGATTCACCATAATATTTTGAAATCACCTCCGGGCCGGCAATGGAGATGAAATGCGCTCCGCTCTCGTTTGCGACGGCTTTTGCGATCAGGGTCTTTCCTGTTCCCGGCGGCCCGTAGAGGAGGACCCCCTTGGGAGGTTCAATGCCGAGTTTGCGGAAGAGTTCGGGATGGCGCATCGGAAGTTCAATCGTTTCCCGCACATTCTGCAGTTCCCCTTTCAGTCCGCCGATGTCCTCATATGATATCTTTCTGACACCCTCGAATCCTTCGGCTGGTTTCTCCGAGAACTCAATCTCGGTGTCGGCAGTGATGATCACCGCTTCTGCGGGTTCGATATCGACTACCTTAAAGGCGACCAGCTGCTGCTGCATGAAGGGTAACCCTGCTACGATGGGAATGGTGTCATTCTTCATGGCAGGAAAGCCAATGAGTTTGAGGGACGCCTGATTATAATTTATCGGCATCTGGCGGGTCAGGTCCTCAGGAGGGGCGATGAGGATTCGCTGCGCCTCTATCTCGTCTTCAACCGGGCGTATCTGAATTCTGTCCCCTATGCTCACACCGGCATTGAGCCGGATGAAATTATCGATCTTTATCTTTTCCTGGCCCCAGTCCTGCGACTGCATCCTCCAGACCTTCGCCACAGTTTTGCGCTGGCCTTCGAGATAGACCAGATCTCCGGGGACCAGCCTCAGCTGCTGCATAGTCGTCAGATCGAGACGGCATCTTCCCATGCCTTGATCCTCCGGGTACGCACTATCTACTTTCAGATACATTGTCTCGCCCTCACCTTACCTTCTTATTAATGCTCTTGATAATAATTACTGGTATTGCATGAAGACTCTCCTTCTTGACCCGTTTTCCGGGGCCGCGGGCGATATGATAATAGGTGCACTCCTCGGATGCGGGGCTGACACCACGGCAGTAACGACAGCGATGGCATCGGTCGTTGGTCCCCCCGCAATCACAATGACAGACCGGTGCGGCATCAGGGCGGTGCAGGTAAAGACCGGTGCGGGGAAGAAAAGGGCCACCATTGAAGAGGTTCTGGAGAGACTTGGTGAAGCAAATGCACCGGACGAAGTCATCGCTATGGCCGAGCGGATCTTTCTGAGAATCCATGCGGGAGAATCAGTGATTCACGGAGAGCATGTCCATTTCCATGAAGTCGGGGCAGATGATGCGATCGCCGACGTTGTGGGTGCCTGTACAGCATTCTGCTCACTTGCTGTCGACCATGTGATTATCAGACCGGTCCACCTAGGAACAGGAACCCTCAGGGGATCGCATGGAAATTATCCAATCCCGTCACCCGCCACCATCGAGATACTTCGGGAAGGAAGGATTCCGGCGAGATTCACCGACGCGGACCGTGAACTCTGCACCCCGACCGGCGCCGCCATCCTGGCTGAATTTGCGTCCCGTGGTAAGGGAGATTCGGGGGAAGGCACCATTCTCGGAATCGGCTATGGTGCGGGGACGCGCAATCCGGCAGATTCACCAAATGTATTGCGCGCGGTCCTGTACGGTAATGAATCCCGTGAGGTCGGGACAATAGATATCCTGGAAACCAATGTTGACGATGCTACCGGCGAGGTGATTGCCTATACCCTTGAACGCCTTATGCGGGAAGGCGCACGGGATGCAACCGCCAGCCCCCTGATTATGAAAAAAGGGCGCCCGGGAACAATGATACGCGTCATCTGCGGCCACGGCGACAGCGACCGTTTCTGTGCCATCCTCTCTGAAGAACTTGGTACCCTTGGGATAAGGTGTATTCAGGGAGTGCATCGGTCCGTTATTGAACGCTCTTTCATTGCGACTGAAGTCGCCATTGGGGACCAGAGATGTCTGATACCCGTGAAGATCGGATGGAAGAACGGAATTGCACTCTCCGTGAAAGCAGAATATGAGGATACCCGCCGTTTTTCAGAGATGACAGGGACAAGATACCAGGCGGTTGCACGCATAGCCGAAGATAAGGTATGGGAGCAGGTAATGGGGGGAAAGTGTGACTGAACCCCATACGACGGGTATACCTCCTCTCGACCGCCTGATAGGAGGAGGGCTCACTCCCCGGACCATCACCCAATTTTACGGGGAACCGGCGAGCGGGAAGAGCACCGCAGCGATAGCCAGTGCAGTAGCTGCCCTCCGGGACGGTGGATGTGTCATCTACATCGACACGGAAGGGTTCTCCACCGAACGGTTTCGTCAGATTGCCGGGGAGAATACAGAGTCGTTGGCTGCTCATTTGTTCATCTATGAACCCGCCGATTTTGTCGAACAGGAAGCGGCGGTTGCTGACTGCGCAACCACACTGAAAAAGAACCGGGACATCAGGCTGATCGTCGTCGATTCATTCACGGGACTCTACCGTGCCGAAGGTGGTCCTGCCGGAGAACCCCAGAAACGACTGGCACGCCAGATGATCCTTCTCCTGGGATATGCAAAACGCTATGACATCCCGGTTATTGTGACGAATCAGGTCTTCATGGATGTTGATACAGGGACGCTTCGGGGACTCGGAGGCACGGTCCTTTCCCATCTCTCCAAGGTCATCGTCCGTTTTGAAAAAAAAGGAGTAGGAAGACGGGCAATCCTGGAAAAACACCGCTCACGCCCGGACGGGGAGTCATTCTCGTTTATTATCACCGAAGACGGGATGAGGGAGGTCTAAAAGACAATCTGTCCCTCAAATACCGTCTCTGCAGGCCCTTCCATGGTCGCATGATCATTCAGGTGAATGGTCAGGAGTCCGCCTTTTGTTGTGACAACGACTTCATTTCCGGTTTTGCCGAGATGATGGGCCACCGCAGCGCTTGCTGTTGCACCGGTTCCACATGACCATGTCTCTTCCTCAACGCCGCGCTCATAGGTCCTGATAGTGATGGCTCCATCACTCATGACCTGAACAAAATTGACATTTGCTCCTTCGGGAAAGGATGCATCAAAACGAATCTTCGGTGCAACGTCGGAAAGAGGAGCGGATTCTATGTCATCGACGAACGCGATGGCATGGGGTACGCCGGTGTTGACCGCATAGACCGTATACCCTTCAATCTCCTTCTGATATTCTCCTTCACCTGTTGCCGGTATATCGGCACAGTCGAAGAGAATTTCGCCCATGTCAATTGCGGCGGTGAAGTTCCCCTCGTCATCATAGCCCATCGTGACCTCCATAATGCCGGCAAGAGTCTGAATGGTGCATATTTCGCTGGCGTATTCCTGGTCGAAGGCATACTTTGCAATGCACCGTATGCCGTTCCCGCACATCTCCGCCTCACTCGCATCAGGCTGGAACAACCGCATCCCATAATCCGCCTCCTCGGCATTCACCAGAAAAAGGACGCCGTCACCTCCGATTCCAAACCTGCGGTCGCAGAAAAGGCGGGCAAATTCACCCTTCATTTCATCAGGAATGACCACTGAACCGGTCTCATCGATCAGAATGAAATCATTCCCGTTCCCGTGCAATTTTGTAAATGGTATTTCCATATTCAGGCTCCTGTCTGCCATCCTCCCACAATCACGGCCCCACTGTACCTGCGGCGGGAGAATTCCGCAGGTCGGACAAGAGGAGTAGTACATCCATACGAATTATGTCGTGGGGGATAAAAAGGGGTTCTTTCCCTTCCCGGAACGCTCATTCTGCGCCCCATAATGAAATCGCATGCCGCAATTCGACGTGATCCTCCGCATATTCTTCCGCAGACACTCCTTCGAGAAACGCATCAACCGCCTGACGCATTGCCCGCGCCCCTGCGGCAGTCCCATCCGGGTGCCCATGGATGCCGCCTCCTGCCTGGAGAACGATATCCGTTCCAAGTGCCGCAAGTTCTGCATGAACCTTTCCGGGGTGCAGACCACCGCTTGCAACGGGAAACACCTCCCTGAACCCATAGTACGGCTGCGTAAGGACCGCATTGTCTCCAATGAGTTCCTCGGGATTATGACCCATTTTCCCTGAAACGGTCCCGGTATGCAGCTGATCACCCCCCATCATCCTCACGAGCCGGGCGATGGGACGCATGGCAATCCCATGCTCAGGATTCCGGGTCATTGCCGCATGCATTGTCCGGTGGACATGGATGGGCACCGATATCGAAGGAGATTCAGAAAGCGCCTGCAGAGCGCCAAACCCACAGGTAATCACATCGACCATGATGGTGTTTGCTCCACGCTCAATCGCCCGTTCCGCCCGTTCCACTATCCGGTCCGCACGATCGGAGACATTCACCGCATACAGGACCATCCGCCCGGTTTCATCGCGCGCTTCATCCAGCCGGCCCATCACCGCCTCAACACGGTCCTCCATTGGGCAGAATGCCTGATCCGTCAGGGTCTCATCATCCTTGATAAAGTCGACACCGCCCACCGCTGCCTGATAGGCGACCATCGCCGTATCTTCCGGAGAAAGCCCCACCTTTGGCTTGATGATCGTTCCCACATGAGGACGGTCGCGGCTGCCAATGAGGTGACGCACCCCTTCAATGCCAAAATTCGGACCCCGGAAATCCGACAGTGTCTCGGGAAACTCCATGTCCAGAAGACGGACCGCCTCCAGCCGGCCAAGACCGAAGAGATTGCCTGCGACAACCGAGAGGTACTGCGATACATTACCGGGCTCGAAAATCTCGGAAGGGTATCGGATGGTCGTCACATATCCCGCACCTGAAGACTCAACATCCAGAACCTCTCCATCCAGAGCCCGGACGTAATCCTGCCTGGTCGTAAGCCGCGTCCAGGTTCCGGTCGTCTCTTCCTCAGCTATGGCCTGAGCCGCTTCCGATGCAGTGGTCCGCCGGTCAGGACGGAAGTAATAGGTCGCTTTGACATCTGGCATATTGTTCACTCTTTGTGATCAATCAAAAAATTCTTTTGCCATACATCAGGTTTCCACCCGAGATAATCACGGATAATGACATAAGCCATTCCGGGAGGTATGGCACCTGCCTCGGTGACGATCATGTCGACATACGCCGCGGGGGTTACGTCAAACGCAGGATTTCTCACCCGGACATTCGGCATCCCTGCGGTAATATCATCACCCATCACCTCACCGGGTGGGCGCTCCTCAATTGGGATACGATCTCCCAGAAGGGTACCGGGAGCAAATTTATAGGTCTCGGTGGTTACCAGAAAGGGAACGCGTGCCTCATGCGCCGCAAGAGCAATCTGTGAGGTGCCGATCTTATTGACGACGGCGCCAGCACCGGTCACTGCATCCGCACCGGTTATCACCACGTCAATATCACGCATAAAATACCGTGCTGCAGAATCGACGATGAAATTCGTTGGAATTCCTGCATCTCCGAGAGCTTTTGCTGTGATATATCCCTGGTTGCGGGGCCGGACCTCGGTTGCAAATGCCTCTCGCACACGGCCCTTCTCCCACGCCTTTACGGCAGTTGCAACGGCCACTTCGGAATTGCAATGCGTCATGATGACCGAATCCTCGGGTATTGCCCGGGAGCCATATTCTGCAATCATGTCGACAGCCTGATGCGACCGTGAAATGAATTCATCGGCACTTTCCATGAGAGTTGTCCGGGCCTCCTCCGCCGAGTCGGACGCATCCATCCTGCTGATGACGAACCGTACGGCATTTGGCAGGGAAACCGCTGTCGGACGGGTTTCGGTCAGGATGGTTGCTGCCCGGTGCATCTCCTGCCGAAATTCCTCCAGGTTCGTACACTGGAGTGCTGCGGCATGATCGCGCAGTGCTTCCGCTGCCGCACGGGCTATCCTTCCGGCGCCACGTATCTCCATTGTACGAATTCGCCTGGCAGTATCTTCAAGTACCATATTATTTCATTACAATAGACAACAAGGCTCTATATACGATCTGCCTTGGAGACGATATTTTGAGCATCGCCGTTGTTTTTGACAGTGCAGGCACACTCCTCAGGACATACAGGGTTACCAAGGACGTCGTCCACGATGTCGTCGAGGAGGGCGTCGAGACGATTACCCTCACCTTTTCATGCGAAGAACGTGCTCTTGTCGTCCTCTATCTGCATTCCATGGAAATAATCAGGGAAGATCCGGATAAACTGCTTTCGGATTTCCTGCGCGAGCGCATGACCGGATTTGGCATTGCATGTGCATGCAAGGCAGTGACGGCACAGGAAATCCAGGATCTTCTTCATAATGACCGTCGGGCAACGGTCGGGGATCTGCAGATTTGCATCAGAAAGGTCTGGGAATCATGCAAAAAAGAATCGATTGTGGCTCTGAACTCCGGTGTGGTCGTCAACAGGGATATCGGAGGAATCGAATTTGTGGTAACTTCGGGTGGCAGGCCGTTCACCGGCGCCCGCTCAACCATCAGCGACCTCCAGAAGATGGGAGTTGCGACGTATATCGCCTCCGGGGACCGGACTAACAAACTTTTGAAGATGGCGGATTATCTCGGCGTCCCACAGGACAATGTCTATGGTCTTGCGACTCCGGCCATCAAGGAGCAGGTGGTCGACGATCTGCGGCGCCAGTTTGACACCGTTGTCATGGTCGGTGACGGCATCAATGATCTCCGTGCCATGAAGCGCGCGGACTTTGCCATCCTTTCTCTTCAACAGACGCGGGATAAACCGGCACCCCTTTTCAAAACTGCCGATTATGTCATCGAATCTGTGCGCGAGGTGGTGGATATCATACGGTCATTCGCCTGATTGTTACTCATAAGCGCAATTTTATGATCGAATAATAAGCTTTAAACAAGCATAGAATGAAAAGCTAATCGGAATAAAGATGGCGCCTCTACTGACTGTTGAAAATCTTTCCATGGAATTTAGTGGAAATGTCGTTCTCAACAATATCAATTTTGAACTAGCAGAGGGTGAGATCCTGGGCATCATTGGCCGGAGTGGTGCCGGTAAAACGGTGCTGATGCATCTTCTCCGTGGGGTGGATCAACCCCCGACAGGCGGAAAGATCATCTACCATATCTCTGCATGTGAAGGGTGCGGCTATGTCGACCTCCCGAGCAAATCAGGAGAAGCATGTCCGAAATGTGGCAAGAAACTCGTTCCGGAGGACGTTGATTTCTGGGCAGAAGAAAATGCACATAAAAAACGTCAGATCATGGTCAGATCTGCAATCATGTTCCAGAGGACATTTGCATTATATGGCGATGACCGCGTTATCGAGAATGTTCTTCATGCCCTCGCGGATATCGGATATCCTGGTGAAAAGGCAATCAACAGGGCGGCGGATCTTCTCGATGAAGTCCGGTTGTCCCACCGGATGATGCATATCGCACGTGACCTCTCCGGCGGTGAAAAACAGCGCGTCGTTCTGGCCCGGCAGCTTGCAAAGGAGCCGTTCCTCCTCTGTGCGGATGAACCGACGGGCACGCTTGACCCCCGCACCGCTGCGATTGTCCATGAAATGCTCTACGAAGCCGCAAAGAACAATAATATGGCGATGGTCATCTCCTCGCACTTCCCGGAGGTCATCACAGATACATGCAATCGGGCCATCCTTCTTGTTGACGGGAATATTGAAGCAATCGGGGACCCCCGTGAAATCATCGACACATTCATGGCCACCGGCAAGGACGAAATGGCTTATGGGCAGAAGGAGGCAAAACTCGGGGCTCAGATCCTGCAGGCACGCGATGTTGCAAAACGGTACATTTCCGTAGACCGCGGGATGATCAAAGCGGTGGACAAAGTATCGTTTACAGTATCAGAGCGTGAGATTTTCGGCATTATCGGGACATCAGGTGCCGGGAAAACAACCCTTTCCAAGATGATTGCAGGGATCATCGAGCCGACGGACGGAGAACTGAACGTCCGCATCGGTGAAGACTGTGTCGACATGACAAAGCCGGGAATTAATCAGCGTGGTCGGGCGAAAAAATATATCGGCCTTCTGCACCAGGAGTACGATCTCTATCCACACCGGAATGTTCTCGATAACCTGACCGACTCAATCGGTCTGGAATTCCCGAAAGAACTGGCGATGCGAAAGGCGATCATCACGCTGAAGATGGCAGGATTCACCGAGGAAAAGGCAAAGAAAATCCTCAGCAGACGCCCTGATCAGCTTTCCGAAGGTGAAAAGCATCGTGTGGCCCTCGCCCAAGTGTTGATTAAGGAACCCAGAATCGTCCTTCTCGACGAACCGACAGGGACCATGGATCCAATCACGAAGATCGATGTGAAACACTCGATCATGACGGCCCGTGAAGAAATAGATGAAACATTTATTGTAGTTTCCCACGACATGGAATTTGTGCGCGACATCTGTGACCGCTGTATCCTCATGAGGGGGGGCAAAATCGTAAAGATGGGCCCCACAGCGGAAGTTCTCAAAGAACTCTCGGAGCAGGAGCGCCAGATTATGACGAATGTCTAGTGGGGTAATAAGAATATGTTTGAAATCCGCCTCGATGGCACGAGGCTGGAGATAGACGATAGTGCAACCCTTGGGGACATTCTCCCCGGGCACCCTTCTTCCTGCAGTGTTGCAGTCATCCCTCCGGCAGAAGCACAGGCTGCGCTGACACGAAATATCAGGCTTCAGACGAGTGCCGGAGAGGTTGTTATCGAGATCCCGGAAGAAGGGGCAGCGATCTTCTCAGAGGAATATTTTGCCGGATATCTGAACAGCGAAAGCGAACCCGCAGAACTTTCTGTAAAATGGACCGACCGCCAGTCTGTTGCCTTTGGACCATTTTCTTCAGAGATTATCCCCGATCGGCATCAGCATCGATATGCACGGGGGGATGTCATCCTTGGGTGCGGCGGATATGATCCCAGAACGTCATACCTCATCTTTTCACGCATCCCCCATATTGCCGATCATGGAGCACAGGCCGACGGCGGTGTCGTTGCCCACGTGGTCTCAGGTATGGCAGTGCTGGAAGAATGGACAAAGGGAGATCAAATCCTGAGAATGGAACGGATGATGAGCCGTGCCGACACGTCCACCGCATTTACCACAACGGATATGGCAACTCCTCTGACGGAGGGCATGCAGATATTCAGCCATGTCCTAGCTTCGGCAAACGGATACCGGAAAGAAGGAATCGATACAACCCGTGCGGCAAGTGTCGAACACCTCCTGCGGACGATGGGGAGTGAACGAATGACCGTCAGCCTCGCCTCCAGCACCCATATCAGGGATGATCGGATGAAAGACAGCGCGGTCGAATTCGAAGGAGACCCGCATTCCCGGTTTGAAGGAACAATAACCACCCGTGTTCAGGGACGAAACCGTGGGTCGGTCTATATCTACACGGAGGACATCCCCGGAAGTGTAAACCATACGGTTGTCGGCCAGGTAGAACAGGGAATCGAACTGCCCATCCTTGCGGGGGGCGGGGAGACGTTCATCGTGAAGGTGGAGCCGAAGCAGCTGGATTTGCGCGGGATGGAACTTGCCGATGCGTTGAAGCTTGCCAAAGAGCGCGGCATCATCGCCGAACCCGACACCGAAGAGATGCAGAGTGTCGTCTTCGAACAGAAACCGGCAACGACCCTTGAAATTCTCGCCGAAGGGAAGGTTGCCCTTACCACCGTACCCCTGAGTCAGGTCATCACCATCGAACTCTTCGAAGACGAGGCCCCAAAGACCTGCCATATCTTCAGGTCGGTTACCGGACTGCGGTGGTATGATATCGGAAAAATGCCGCTACTCATGAAGTTTGAAGATGTCTATCTCTTCCAGCCGGAGGTGTCGAAAAAGACGATTATCCACCGGGAGAATCTTCCGGAGGGTGAGGTGCCCGCAAACATCCTTGCAATGACGAACGATTCACGCAAGACCGCGGGCCTCGTGGGCGTTCGCACAGTCCCCTCCGCCGAATTCGGCCCTACTTCAGAGCCGATGGAGAGCACCAACATTATCGGGAAAATTCTCGACCCGGAAAAACTTAAAGGACTCAGGGAAGGAAAGCCGGTCTATCTCAGGGAGGCAGAGCGATGACAAAAAAGATGTATACTCCCTCATACGTGGGAACGGTGACGAAATACGTCTTCATCGACTCTCCCAATGTCACTCCCCAGACCCTCGCAATCCGGGCCTATGAAATCTCCGAAGGAGTAATGATCAAGGAGACGTGTTTTGGCCTTCAGGTCACGGGGAAGCCCGATGAGGTGCGAACTCTCATACGTGAACTCCGCACGGTGGACCCGGCACATATCTTTGTCAAAGATCGGGGATTTCCTCCCGGCGACCCCCGGCGGTGTCGTGCAAACCTCGGGGGAGCACGACCCGGCTATTACGGCCATGAATTTGAAAGCGGGATTCTGCGATATATATCGCATGGACTGGAAGAGATCGGTTCACAAACCGCTCCTGTCAGGAAATTTGAAAAGAAAAGAATGGATGAGGGGAAGCTGCCGGTCGAGAGGCTTCTGGAAATCATCGATAATGAAGAGGACTGATTCATAATGGCAAAAGTATTTATTTATCCTGCCACAAGCCTGGTGCTCTCCGATATGGTGGAGCGCTGGGGCCATGAGCCCCTGGGCGCTGCAATCGCCATCAGGGAACGGATTCAGACAGCAAGTCTTGATTCCCCGCCCCTGCAGATGACGCCCGAAGACCCGAAGAAAGGACTGAAATGGGCCGCAGTTGAGGTCCCGGCTGGAGTACGGGGCAGAATGGCCCTGTATGGACCGATGATAGATGAGGCGGATGCCGCCATCATCATCAATGATGCCGATCTCGCCTTCGGGTGCATGGGATGTTCGCGCACCAATGAACTGGTGATGTACCTCCTCAGAAAGCGGTCGGACATACCCCTTCTCGACATTAAATACCCCACCAGTGACGAGGAAGGCATCGAGTTCGTCGCCTCGATAAAGGAATTTCTGACAGCACTCGGGGGTGAGACGAATGAGTGAGCAGCCGGTGCGTGTGGCACAACTCTCCTGCGGCCCTGAACACAGCGGGGTACAGAAGGAAATCTACGATGCGGCGGCGATGGTCAATGCAGAGATGTTCTTCCCTGACGTGACCCTCGCCGACATTCGACGATCATATGATGAATTCGGACTGGAAGCCCGTTCCGGCGACCTGAAACTTGCCATTGCACGGGCCATGGCACTGGTGGAAGGATCCGTTGAGGCAGATGCGGTATTCATTGCCACCTGTTTCCGGTGTTCGGAAGCCGCAATCGTCCGCAATGAACTGCGCCGGTACATTCATGAGAATTCCGACCTTCCGGTCGTCAGTTACTCATTTACCGAACGCACCACTGCAGGGACGCTCCTGACAAGGATGGAAGCCCTTACGACCATTGCACGGAGGCGGGCACTCCTCGCTCGTGAAAAACAGGTCGGAATCACGCTCGGCGTTGATTCGGGATCATCCACCACGAAGGCCATCGTCATGCAGGATAATGAGATCATCGGAACCGGGTGGACAGCGACGACGGAAGTGCTGAAGAGCGCAGAAACGGTCATGGAAAGCGCTCTCTCGGAAGCTGGACTGAAATTAAGCGACATTGAAGCGATTGGCACGACAGGGTACGGCAGATATCTTATCGGCGAGAAGATAGGTGCAGATCTCATCCAGGAAGAGCTCACGGTCAACTCGAAGGGAGCAGTCTTTCTTGCCGACCGGCAGCACGGAGAAGCGACGGTCATCGACATCGGAGGCATGGACAACAAGGCAATATCAGTTCAGGACGGAATACCCGGAACGTTTACAATGGGAGGTATCTGTGCCGGTGCATCGGGACGATTCCTGGAGATGACCGCCAAGAGAATCGGCGTTGACATCACCGAACTCGGACCCATTGCGATGAAAGGCCTCTCCCGGGAAGTCCCCATGAATTCATACTGTATCGTCTTCGGGACACAGAGTCTTGTCAACGCCCTTGCGGAAGGACATTCAAAAGAGGATGTGGCGGCAGCTGCGTGCCGCAGTGTTGCAGAACAGGTCTTTGAGCAGCAGTTGCAGGAGGTTGATATCAAGGAGCCTGTGATCATGGTGGGAGGGACATCACTCATCGAAGGTCTCGTCAAGGAGATGGGCTCGCTTCTTCAGACTGAAATCGTGGTCCCCCATCACTCGCAGTATATCGGCTCTGTCGGGTCGGCGCTCCTGTCATCCGGATTCATCAGGGGAGAGTAGTACCATGGATGCACTTGAGTACTTCGAGGTTGAATGTGCTGAAGAGGTGGGACGGCAGACCTATCACGAGATAGCCGACAATATCCTGAAAGATCTCGACCTGAGCCACTCAATCGGAAGGCTCCATATTTATATTGATCCCGAGACACCGCTCTTTCTTGCCGTCGGCCTCATCAAACAGATCCCTGGCAGAGTCAGGATCGGCGATTTCTCGAGTGCCATCGCAAAGGAGGACGGCATCGTCCTCGATATCGGGGAAGAAACCTATCTCTCCCAGATGCTCACTGTACTCTGGGACATGTTTGGCAGGGACCAGATCGATCAGCCGGACAGGTTTACGGTCTTCATCCGTGTCCCGGGGCTGAATCCTCGTGAGATAGAGAAGATCGAGGTCATGGACCCGTCTGCAGGCTTGTTCCGGGATATCATATATGCCCTTCAGTGGATCGCTCCTGAGGGATTCAAGGTGAGGCGGGAGTCAATAGGCAAAGGCCGATTTTTCTACCTTGCATCGGAAAATACCCTTGATGAAGATCTTGTCGAGACTCTTGTTGCAGAGAAATTCAGGCTTATGGAGGAAGCGGAATGACAACACTTGTTCCCATCACCTATAAGGGCGGTGTATACCGCCATGATATCGTCATCGACCTGATCGACGACCTTGGCGGGTACATCGTACAAAAACACATGATTGCACAGGATGTCGTCCTTCAGTCGCTCGTTCCCAAAGATGATATTGAGCTGATACGAAAGATCAGCAGACCTCTCGGGGGGGAGGTCTTCGAATCCCCGCTGGTGGGGACGGAGATTGCCGTCGTCTCCCCGAGTCTTGAGATCCATCATCTCCCCCACTCCTCCTGTGATGTTGCAGAATATCTCCGCCAGGCAGGGGCAAAGACGAATATGGTCGGCCTCGCCCGCGGATACGGAAAGAGGATTGCCAATCTCAACATCGAGGAACGCGACATCATCAACGAACATGACTGTGCCGTCATTCTTCTCGGTAATTTCGAATCGTGCATCGAATACAAGATGCCGGCCCTGAGACGGGGGATAAAAGTGCCGATTATTCTGACCGGGCGTCCGGACACCGAGGCACTCAGGAGAATTATCGACCCGCCGGTTGATGGATATGTCGGGGGGATTGGAAGAATCGGCCATCGTATGCGCCAGCAGGAGGGAGAGATTGACCGGCTTGATGCCCTCGTGGATGAAATATCACAGGTCCTTAACATCCGTCGCGAAGAGGTGGCGAAGGACCCGCTCTCGGTAAGTCCTGCCCGTCTGATGACGGTCATCGATGATGCAATGGAGATCACCGCAGGTTCGACGCATCCGACGCCCATCACGGTACAGATTGCCGGGTTGCGGGTGAAAGTGCCCTACGAACCCTATGCGGCTCTGATGAAGGAGATTGAGATTGAAAACGGTGTGCGGATCGGGGATGTCGCCGAACTCCTTCCGTCCCGTATGCGCAACTATATCCTCATACGCATCCGTCCATTCTCTGAAACGAAGATTATGGTGTGAAGAATAAGCAGGTATTTTACGGAGTACATAAAACCTTTTTTTGCGACTGGATTGGTGCATATTGAAGTACGAAGAAACTTTACAGGAAATAATCGACCGGGGAACCGCCGGTGCATCTGCAGAGTGGCTTAATGTCATCAAGGAAGAATACGGCGCCGTCCCCCTGATTTATAAGAAGATGGCAAAAAAACCGGAGGTTCTTCTCTCACATCTCCTTTTCAAGGAGGCAATTGCAAAAACCTCCAGTATCGAACCGAAGATGGTCGAATTGATCTCTCTTGCTGTCGGTGCCGCCCTCAATTGCCGCCACTGCGTAGAATATCATATGAACGGTGCCATAAAAAAGGGGGCAACGAAGGAAGAGATCCTCGAGGTAGTACTCCTCGCAGGCTCCCTTGCGCAGGCGGCAGTACTTGCTGATGCCTATAGGGTAATCGATGCAGGAAACGGCAACAGTAACGGAAATGGAGATGGAAAAGAACAGGAAGAAAGCTGTGCAGGGTCGTGCGACCTGAATGGCGTCAGCCTGAAAAAATCAGAATAATCTATTTTCCCTTTAATGTGCGCAGGATACCGGTCACGGAGACTGCAAGGGCAATTCCGGCAATGGTCCAGCACGAGGGCGCAGGAGATGACGGTGGCACGGAGGGGGCTGTCCGGGATACTGGTATGGATTCCGTTCCAACAGGTGTCGCTGTCGGCGTCTTTTCCGGCGAGAGCGTTACATCCAAAACAGCCATAGTGCCCGTCCGGATGACGACCTCCGCTTCAAAGACTGCATATCCGGCTTTGGAAACAGTCACATCTATGTTGCCGCCAGGTAGATACTCGATCACAAGGGGGGTCGTTCCGTACGGCATTGTGTTTACTGTTACCATCGCACCGGAAGGATCACTGGTCACGTGGATCGATCCGGTGGGGTCCGTAGCGATAACTGCTGTAAGGTCCGGTTTGGTGAGAGTGACGCTTATAGTGGCAAAACTCGCTCCGGAGCTGATGAGATCATACCGGCCGAGCGGAACCGGTGCCGCCCAGACAAGATAGGTCCCCGCGTCCAGCATACCTCCTGCGTATCGGGTGTCCCAGGAGTATTCCCAGCGTCCTCCGTCCACGACCGTTCGGGTAAAGGTTGCAGGGTCACCTGATACCACTGACGATGGTATGCTGTCCATCCGTACCCCTCCGGGGGGGAGGTTCGGTCCTGTGAGAAAGAGGTACATCTCATCATATCCTCCTGCGCTACCGGAAAGAACGACCGTTTCACCAATCGTGGCAGAAACAATCGAAGATGCAGGCACTGTCATGCAGATGGCGGCGATGAACACAGCAAGGAGCCAATTGTTTCCGATTCCCATCATGGAATCATCCCAAGGTAATGCTGATTGGGTGTATTACGACAAGAGCGTTTGTGTAGCCATGATGTGGTGTGCTGTTCACCAAAAATCACGGGACACCCACACCAGGTCCGGGAGCACTGGTTTTTTTGGTATTCATGAAGATTGAGCCATGCCCCGGAATGATGAAATCTGCAGCAGAACAGAGAAGACGCTCGCTTTCAAGTGTCTGCTCGTGCGAATAAAAATCACTGTTGTAGTCCCATACCCGTCCAAGTGCATAGTACGTGGCATCGATGACTGCATCGCCGGCTATGGCAATTGTCGAGGGACCTATGCCTGAGATGCTGCCGCCCCTCTGTGTCCTTTCATGAAAACGAAGGGGCCCGGTTGTCACGAGCAGGGATGCGTGATCAATAGTATGGCCGGGCGTATATACAACCTGCACCCCGTCGGCAATCATCTCTCCATCCCTTACACCAGTATAGTCAGGGGCATGTCGCTCAACTGCCGTGCGGGAGAGGAGAAATTCACTTTCCGGGAAGAGGGAAAGATTCAGGAAATGATCGGCATGCCAGTGGGTAATAAAGACGGCATCGATATCCTCCGGGCGAAGACCCGCATTGTGGAGCGACTGAAGGAGACGCCGCTCGTTGGCCGAGCGATTCTCCACAGAACGGTTTGTCTCAAAATCAAAACCGGTATCAACCAGGATTCTTCTGTCGGACTGAAGATAGGTAACTGTCGAACCGCCGCCGACACCGCACAACTTCTTCAGGGCGATAGCGGGAGAGTATGCCTTCTCAAAGGCTTCGACAAGAATGCTCCCCTTTTGAACGATTTTCATCTCCGTGACCGGCATTTTGCCATTCCTCATGTGAAATTGATTCCGACGACAATTCAAATCTGTGCTTCTCCCCGATTCGGGGAGGGGGGCATGTTCGTGATTCCGCCGGGAGCTGGTTTCTTACAATCGGGCCCATGGAGGGATTGCGCCTCAGGCAGTTCACCGGATTGTCAGAAGCCGTTTCCATCACCAACCCCCCGACTCCTCGACATTACACAATATTTAACACATTTCAACAGGATACCGGGATGCATATGTGTGCCAAAAAGGTTCTTGTCACCTACGCCACCAAATACGGGACAACAGAGGAAATTGCCGGACAGATTGCTCAGATTCTCGTCGATTCCGGGCTGGATATCGATCTCATCCCGGTCATGGAAGTAGGTAAAGTGGATGACTACGATGCCATCATCATCGGAAGCCCGGTCTATATGGGAAAAATTCTGGTGGAAGCACGCGAATTTTGTAAACAGTACAAACCCTATCTCGAGGGCAAATGGATTGCCTTTTTTGTCGACGGGGTTTCCCTCTGCAAAAAAGACGAAAAGAGCCTGAAATCCATGTTTTCCGCAATCGATGACATGCTCCTCTATATTCTGATCGAAGAGAAGGCTGCCTTCGGTGGAAAACTTAATTTCGGG
Organism: Methanovulcanius yangii; assembly: GCF_018687785.1. NCBI lineage: Archaea > Methanobacteriati > Methanobacteriota > Methanomicrobia > Methanomicrobiales > Methanomicrobiaceae > Methanovulcanius > Methanovulcanius yangii. The sequence goes on along the minus strand of NZ_LTBL01000001.1, from coordinate 262,727 downwards.
GTTCTCAGTGAATCGGACATGCAGATAGCTACCATGGCCGGCGCACCGGAGGGGGATTTTTCCACCCCGGAAGAGGTCCGTGCATGGGCAACGGATATCGCACAGAAAATTACAGAGTTATGACAGATTCAACAACAGGCTCAAAATAATACACATTTTCCAAATTTTTTTTAACTTAATAAAAGCATTCATTAGATTACACTGCAAAAATTCTCCTACCTGCATTTCCCTCCAGGGAGTATATCCTGCAGGGTGAGCATTCCATGGATTACGAGGACATATGATAGAGAAAATTCTGGTGGCGTATGCAACAAAATTCGGTGCGACGGGCGAAATAGCCGAAACCATTGCAGCAACATTACGGGAAAACGGGAAAGACGCAGAAGCAAAACCCATCCATGATATCTACGACATCACTCCCTATACGACAATCATTCTCGGCAGTCCCATTTATTATCATAAGGCCCTCCCCGAAATCACCGCGTTTGTACGGGATCACCAGAATATGCTCCGTGAGATCCCGGTTCTCGGGTTTCTAAGCGGGTATACCCTCATTGATATCTCTCCCGAACGCAAGAAAGCCGCATCAAATGCTTTCGATGATGTCCGGGTTTACACTGATATCCGGGAAACCGGGTATTTTGCGGGAAAAGTCTTGGATGACGGGTTCAGCCTTCGGGAAAAAGCAGCCATGAAAATGGAGGGAATAAAGCCCGGCGATTTCCGCAATATGGAAACCATCCGTTCATGGACACGGGGCCTGATTGATCTCCGTCTTCTTCATATGTAGACAATGTACTTTCAAAGGGGATGCGGGGTTTGGGAGAATTCCGCGCCTATAGATCTCAATAATTCATTGTTCCCAATATATATCAAATCGTAAATAGTATATCCTCCTTTTTCTGAATCAGAATACTGGACAGAAAGGAGGTGAAACCGCAAAGAACTGGACAGCATTTGAAATCCATGATACCACCCATAAGCCCGCAAACAACAGTGACGTCTGTATTGCAGGATGTTCTGTGCCATCAGAACGATCTCATTCTCACCATAGGATAACCCGGACACATTTTTTTCATTCAATTCATAGATTTTTCCCCGCCTTGATCAACGGAGAGCGCATTTATACGGCGTACCGGAGTCCTATACCTAAAATAATGGAAAATTGGAACATACAGCGCTATCGCCCGAAAATTCAATTGTGAATTAAAGGATGCATACCAACATGCTCAGAAAATACGCACTCGTTTTTCCTTCCCAAACAAATCGGTTCACCAAAAGAAGGGAATCATATGGGTTGCAGAATGGATACACCCTTCCGCCGCCCAACTGTTCATCCCACCTAAAAGAAGTCAGCCAGTGTCCTGTGCGACGGGTCCATTTCCGACCATTTCCACCCCACGGCTTCGATGATGCGGCTTATCGGCTGCTCCAACGCACGCTCCAGCATCCGGTCAATATCCACTTCGAATTCAGGAGGGACCTGGTCGGCATATTCGAAGCAGATGACATCCGTCTTCGGGTACTTCGCCTTCACATTCCGGATATACACCCGCTTAGGCTTGCTTCCTGACTTGAAATCCGTTCCAAGATTGTCATTCGAATAGATCGCTCCCCTCACCTGCGCATCCTTTGTCTTATAGCTCTCCAGGGACTTGCTGATTCCCCCGGGAATCCCAATATCATCGAGTGAATATCTCCCTGCCCGAAAGTCGGTGATGATGCCGCCGAGGTACTGTTTCACCTCGGTTTTGCCGGCGCCCATCAGGATCAGCTCCATCACATGTTTCTGGACTTCCTTGGTGATGTGGGGAGAGTCACTCCGCTTCATCTCAAACCCGACGATATCGATCTGATCCACATCCTTGCCTTCTTTCCATACCAGATGTCCGGCATACCGTTTCTTCTTGCCGGCCTGGAAAAAGCGGCGGTACACCTTCTCAAACTTGATTGAAAAGTAGTGATTCTCGGCACCCAGTGTCTCACGGGCAAAGACCGAATAGCTCTCATTGACCCGTGCCTCAATCGCCCGCGCCCCCGCAATCGTCTCATCAAGGGGCGATTCCGGCAGCTGCACCATGCAGGAGTCCGTGTCCCCGTAGATGACCGAGTAGCCCATCGCGGTGATGATGTCACGCGTGTGTGCAATGATGGCACGACCGACGGAAGTGACCGCAGAACCAATTTCCCGGTCATAGAGGCGGAAACGTGCATACCCCGAAACACCATAGTAGGTGTTCATGATGACCTTGAGGACATTCTGCTGGATATCATAGAGCTGGTATTCCGGCGACCCGTACGCATAGCGGTCGCGCAGGGCCTTCTTCTCATCACGCTCGTTCAGGAGATCAGCGATGATGCTCCGGGTAAGTCCGTCGGGTTTCTTCCTGAACCGGATACCATTCGGCGCACGGAGCTCCCCCGTAGGGTCCTTCGTCTCCATGGAGGCATTGATGGTCATCATGCACATGGGATAAAGGGACTTGAGATCCAGCACCACCACATTTTCTCTCACGCCGAGGGACGGTTCGAAGACAGTCGCTCCCTCGAACTCATCTCCCTCGGCAAACCCCTTCGAGGGGAGGACGTACCGCCCAAAGGCCTTCCTGAGCACGAATATGTCAATCACGTTGGACGAGTTGAGGGTCCGGTCAAGGGGGCACCCGACATATCTTGCGATCTCCCGGTAAAACCCGATGATATTGTTCTTGGTATCGATACCAACGCAGAGCTCGACATCCTTGACATTGTATTCCACCAGAAGGCCGGGATCAGTTCTCCACAGGTGGCTGAGGGTCCCCGTATACCTCACCTTCCCCTCCCCCAGTTCATCCTCGGCGATTGCATCGAGGCGATAGGATTCCTTTCTTGCCCCCTGCATCTTCTTATAGCCGGTAAGGAGATCAAAGAGTGCACGGCCGCGAAGGGCGTTTCTCGCACCCGCTCCGGGAATTCTTGAGAGGGCGTCAGGGGCAAGACCGAGGACCTCCATGCGCCGGATGGTATAGGGGATATCAAAGTCCACAAAATTCCACCCGGAGAGGATGTCGGGGTCGCGGTCGGCGATGTATTCCGAAAGGGCCTCAAGAAGTGAGGATTCTCCGGAACAGATCTTCACTTCATGGTTCTCACGGACCGGTCGGGGGTCCGGACCCTTCATTCCCTGCGGCGGGTGGGCATAGAAGGTCACATAGACATCATCAAAGGAGTCCCAGCAGGTAATGCAGATAATCCTGTCGCGGTCAGCGTCAGGAAATCCCCGTTCGTCCTCGCACTCGATATCCATCATGCAGACACGTGCCGGGGCATTTACCTCTGCAGGGATGATCCCGCTGAAGTCCGTATCACATCCGTGGGTTTCAATTCCGCCTGTTATGCCCATATCAATGAGATATCTCGTCGCAAACGGGATGTCCGCCTCAAAATGCGGAGCATAATAGTCCCGGACCTCGCGGACGTCACCCGGCGTGAAGGTGTAGATCCTGCGCAGGAGCTCCCCGCGAATGGACCTGAATGAGGCATCGCGGTCCACTTCGGTCTTCGGGTGCGGCGGAAGACCATCCGCCCGTTCCGCCGTTGCATAGAAGTAGGGACGAAAACCGGTCACCTGAACATGGGCTGCAGTCCCTGCGGCATCCCGACCGAAGATATGGATGACCGGGCCTTCGGGGCTGTTCGAATACTCCACCTGATTGATCGCAAGGCGGAGACGGTCGTCCTCAGCCGTCTGATCGCCGGCACAGAACACTTGAAGACTCTGCTGCGTCACGGAAACGGTCCTCCTCCCATTCATCGAGCGTCCATTCAAATATCTCATCCCAGCCATTGCGGCCGACACGTGCCGGCACCCCGAGCGAGCAGTCACTTACGCCATATTCACCATCAAGGATACAGGAGACCGGCAGTACCTCTCTCTCATCACGGGCGATGCATTTCAGGAGTGCGGAGATATGCCAGGCAGGTCCAAAGACCGTACCGCCCTTCCCTTTGATGATTGGCATGCTCGACCCCCGCATCCGGGCCAGTATTTCATTACGCTCTTCAGCAGGCACCTCACGGTCCAGCCGGGAAAACAGCGGGACCTGATGCTCCCCGTGTTCCCCAAGGACCCATGCAGGCCCGCCGATCCCGCGTTCCTTCAGGAACATCCCAAACCGCGCCGAGTCCAGCTGTCCGCCGAATCCTATGCACCGCTCCCGGGGAAGACCCGTCTTCTTCCAGAAGTAGTAATTATTTGCGTCCATGGGGTTTGTGATCGTCACAAGGACCCCCGAAAATCCCTCCAGCAGGCGGCAGCATTGATCGGCGACCGGAAGATTCACCCCAAGAAGGTCGGCCCGTGTCTTCACACCCGGATTTCGCGGCGAACCGGCGGCGAAGACGGCAATATCAGCCCCACTGATGGCCGCTGGATCGGTTGATAGATGGACATCCAGCCCTGTATGTGATAGCTCCAGAATCTGTGCCTCCAACAGAGGACGATTTATGTCATAAAGGGTGATCTCATCGGCAAGGCCGAGGACCGTCGCGAGATATGCAACCTCTCCGCCGATCCGGCCCGCCCCCATCACCGCAAGGCTGGTCATGGATCAAGTATGGGTATGCTAATAATAAATAACTACAATTTTTTACCAGATGGTCGTCTTATGTCCCGGACCGGTAGATGTTGCCGGCGTCCGGCTGAACAATCACCTTATCCTGGCCGCAGGGGTGTTGGGTACAACCGGGGCATCACTTGCCCGTATGCTCTCGCTCGGTGCAGGAGGAGTTGTTACCAAGTCGATTGGCCCTGAACCAAAAACCGGTCATGCGGGACCCTGTGTCGCCGTACTCGACGGAGGAGTCCTGAACGCCATGGGGCTACCCAACCCTTCAAAGGACTTTGTCGGTGAACTCGACCAGCTCATCGGCAAGCCCGTCATCGCCAGCATCTTCGGAGGAACACCGGAGGAATTTGCAGAAGTGGCAACATGGTTTGCCGGCAGGGTCCAGGCGCTCGAACTCAATCTCTCCTGCCCGCACGCAGAGGGGTATGGTGCTGCAATAGGGTCGGACCCTGAGATGGTCCGGGAATGCACCCGTGCTGCGAAGCGCACCGGCCTTCCGGTATGGGTCAAACTCACCCCGAATGTCTGCTCGATTGCGGATTTCGGAATTGCGGCAGAGGAAGGAGGTGCCGATGCCGTCGTCGCCATCAATACCGTCAAGGCTATGCGCATTTCCACCGGGATGCGCCGCCCGCTCCTCGGCAACGGAATGGGCGGCCTCTCGGGCCCGGCGATATTCCCCATCGCGGTTCGCTGTGTCTGGGAGCTGTATGAGGCATGTGATATCCCGATTATCGGGTGCGGCGGCGTTGCGACGGCAGATAATGTCGCAGAGCTGATGATGGCCGGAGCGTCCGCCGTTGAAATCGGCAGCGCTATTGTCGAATCTGAAAATGTCTTTACCGCCATAGCAGAGGAGCTGTATCGTGTCGACGGGGGCGAAGACCCCTGCGCCATTGTGGGGTGCGCCCATGATTGAAGAGATTCCATCCGAACCGGTCGTCATCACCCATATCATCCATGAGACGCCGTCCATAAGGACCTTTGAGTTCTCCCGCCGCTTCGATGCGGGGGCAGGGCAGTTCTGCATGGTCTGGATTCCCGGAGTCGATGAAGTACCGATGGCCCTCTCCGCACGAAACGCTATCACGGTCCAGAAGGTTGGCGAGGCGACGGAAGCCCTCTTCTCGCGCAGCGAGGGGGATCTCATTGGCATCAAGGGACCACTCGGCAACGGCTTTTCCCCGACCGGACGGGTCCTTGCCGTTGCAGGCGGTGTCGGAGCCGCACCGCTCCGGCCGCTGGTGACCGACGGCCTGGCAGACACCTTCATCCTCGGCGCCCGGACGGCAGAGGAACTCCTCTATGCGGGTGAACTGGATGGGGAGGTTGACCTGAGAATCGCAACCGACGATGGAACCCGTGGACACCACGGGTTTGTCACGGCACTCCTGGAAGAGGCGGACCCGGCATCCTATGATACCATCTGCGTCTGCGGACCCGAGATGATGATGAAGGCGGTGCTTGGCATCCTCGACGCTCACGGGATCGCCGGGCGGGGACAGTTCTCCCTGCACAGGTACATGAAATGCGGGGTTGGAATCTGCGGATCCTGCTGCTGTGACCCGTCCGGCCTCAGGGTATGCCGCGACGGCCCGGTCTTTACCGGTGATGCCCTCCTCCAGAGCACTGAGTTTGGCAGCTACAGCAGGGATGCCTCCGGAAGAAAGGTTCTGTTTTAAAAATTCTCTTCTTTTCGGACGCGCCCACCGTTATTTTTCCCGCCTCTTCCCGATCAATCCATGGCATCGGTTGTCAGAGAAACGAGAGCACGCCCCACACTCCCGACAATCAGGAAATGCCTTCGTTCCTATCGGAACGATGAAAAATGATGCCATCCATGTCGCCTGGCGGACACAGCGAAATGCGAATCGTATCGGATGAAAATAGTGCCCGCGCATCATCGTCGGACGATGGTACATGCACCCTTATTTGTGATACTGGGCGCCCTTTGCAATCATGCATGCGCGGTAGAGCTGTTCGGCAATGATGAGGCGGACCATCTGGTGGGGGTAGGTCATCGGGCCGAGGGATAGCCGAAGATCGGCACGCCGCCTCACATCATCCGAGACACCGAGACTCCCCCCGATGACATAGGCAAACCTGGAGGTCCCGGCAAGGGTGAGCTCCTCAATTTTCCCTGCGAATACCTCGGATGTCATGGCTGTCCCGGCAAGGTCCAGAAGAATGCAGTATTCCCCGGGGTGAATGGTTTTCATAATCCGGGACCCTTCCACATCGAGGACCTTCGCCTTCTCTGCCGCGGATGCTCCCGCAGGAGTAGGTTCATCCGCAAGTTCGACGATGGTGACCTTCGCCGTCCCGGTCAGCCGTTTTATGTACTCCTCTACACCCTGCCGGAAAAAGGGCTCCTTCGCCCGGCCGACGGCGATGATCCTCACCTGCATCATACGGTGGCATCATCCTCCAGGCAGGCCTGAATCTCCTCCAGATCCTCCAGCCGGTTGATATTGGTAAAGGTTCGAAGCTCCGGATCGACATCCCTGAAGGTGTCCACATCGACATATCGGACATTGAGATGATGAGTCAGACTGCGAAGGGAATGCGACGTTGACGCTTCATATGCCGAGAGGAGGGCCCGGGGCCGGTAGACCGCATGAAGAGGTTCAAGCATGGTTGTACCCCCCCAGCAGGGGATGACCGCATCGTACCCGTCTACCAGCCTGAAGAGACGGTCGACGACCTCAGCTTTGACGCAGGGCATATCGCATGCCACACCAAAAACCAGATCGCCCCGTGCCTCCAAGGCACCTGCCTGCAGTCCCCCTGCGGGTCCGACTCCCTGGTGACGGTCGGGAACGATGCGCACATGCGTCATCTCCGCTACACGGGCGCACTGTGCGGTATCACGGGCAACGATAAGGATCTCATCGACCACCTCATCCAGCGTGATGATGAGGCGCGATAGGAAGGTCTCCCCCTCATAGATGAACCTGAACTTCTCCCGGCCTCCAGCGCGCCGCCCCTGCCCTCCAACAAGAATTATCGCCGACCGCATCACGTATTCCCCCTTCATCACATCATTTCTTCATCGAAGATTCACGGAAATGGATCAGGTCGCAGATCAGATTGTTCACCGTTGTATCAATGCCGTATCGTTCACCAATCCTCACGATGGCGCCGTTGATAAAATCGATCTCGGTGATCCTGCCTGCAGTGATATCCTGGAGCATCGACGAGCGATGCTGTGCGGTTGCAGGAATCTGTATGTTTGCGAGGTACTCAAGGTATTCTTCCGGTGATGCCCATTCCAACATGACACCATCTGCGGATGCGGCGGCAAACCCTTCCGTCACAACCTGCTCGATGATATGCCATGCATGCGGCTCTTTCAGGGCACCATAGGGAACGTTCATGATGGCACCAAGGGGATTAAGGGCTGCATTGTAGAGAGTCTTGCCCCACAACGCAGTCCGGATCGACGGATGACTCTCTGCGCCGATGCCGACCTCCTCAAAGAGGGATACCAGACGACATACCGGTTCATCCTCCCCGTCCGGGAACCGCCCAAAATTTGCATTCCCTCCGATGACCGACACATGCACATCGGCATCACCCCTCCATTCAAACCCGGTGATGATCATCCCGCCGATGACATTCGGCGTATATTCATGGATGATCTCCTCGTTCCCTATGCCATTCTGGATAGAGACAACCTCCGCATCGCCGAACCGGCCCCCGAATTCCTCGCAGATGGAGCGGGTGGCCAGAGACTTGGAAGTGATTAGGATATAATCATAGTCATCTGCCGGAAGATCCGTCCCGCAGGGGAAGGTATACAGCTCATCGCCCCAGAGGCCGGTGAGACGCAGGGCCCCCCGCTCTATAGCCGCAATATGTCGCGGCCGGGCCACCGCATATACATCACAGGCGGTGGAAAGCCGTGCGGCTATCGAGAGACCAACTGCACCAGCGCCAAGAACTGCAATCCTCATACGAAACCTCAATGAAACATATACGCCTTCCTGCCTTAAATATGCGACAGAATATTCTTTTCAAGCTTCAAAAGGTCCATTTTGAGAGAGATGTCGGGGGTGAACCCACCGATGCCCCCTGCGGCAACCACCCTGTGACATGGAACGATGAGCGGGGTAGGGTTTCGCCGCATTGCCACCCCCACAACGCGGGGGCTGGTTCCGGCCCGGGTACCCACTTCGGCATAGGTACGGGTTTCCCCGCAGGGAATCTGGCGGACAGCCTGATACACCGCGGCATACGGGGCACCCTGTGCCGTGGCCACACTGGAGAGTTCTCCGAGGCGGCAGGCTCTGCCGTTCAGATACGAACGCAGTTGGGAGGGGACGGGGCCGTCGACTCCTTCGCGTGCAAACCTGACCGAGTAGACAGTCCCCTTCGACCAGGTGACATGCACCCACCAGAGCCCAAACCTGCAGGCACCCTCGATCACCGCCATTTCTGTACCTCGGAACGGAATTCAGCGAAGGTGCAGACCTCCATTTCATCCGTCATCCACTCCGGAAGACCGGGACGCACCCCCTTTTCGAGGAACCGCGACTCTCCGATGATGAGCACCCCCCTGTCTTCCGGGGTTCTGAGGACACGGCCAAGGGCCTGAAGCACCCGGTTGACCGCCGGCAGGGTATAACTGATAAACTCCCCTTCCGGACCGAACTTGTTTTTGAAGTACTGGATGACCATCTTCCGAACATCATTGAAGGGGGCAAGAGGGAGACCGAAGACGAATGCCCCTGAGAGCTGGTCCCCGCGGTAGTCGAGCCCTTCCGACCATTTCCCCCCGCAGACTCCGAAGAGGATCCCTTCCCTGCCCGTGGAGGGGAGGGCAACAAACCGCTTCAGCGCCGCATCGGCATCGCCTGCCGATGGCGGCTCGATAAAGACTTCCTTGCCGTTCAGGCGCGAGGGGAGGTTCTCGGTGAACCGGTGCATCAGATCATACGAGGGGAAATAGACCGCAAGATTGCCGGGAAGACGGGCATATGCACGGATATAGCCGTCCACCAGTTCAGTGTGGTCGCGGTCACGCCGCATGCTGTAGGCGGACGTGATATCCCCCGCACAGAAGAGCCGCCTGTTCTCGGGCGGAAACGAATTCGGGAGCGAGAGCGTAGTGACGGGGAGATCCTCGAAATAGAGGCGGCGATAACTCTCCAGCGGGGAGAGTGTGCCGCTGATGAACACCGCACACGCATGGAATGAAGCGATATCCTTCAGGGTGGACGAGGGATCGATGCTTCGCACCTGCAGGGACACCTCGCCGTCGCGCTTGCGGTACACCGTCAGGAACGCAGGGTCGTCCTTGGCACGCATGATCCGGTAAAAAAACTCCGTCAGCCGCTCGATGGCACTCTCCTTGAAGTCTCCCGCCTGGATCTGTGCCTCGCGGTGCACCTCGTCGACCCGCAGGAGGTCGTCGACAATCTCGTCCACCGTGGAATACAGCGTTCCGTTGAGAACAAAGCGCTCGAAGTTCTTGGGGTCGAACCAGTCCTCCTCCTTGAACGAACGGGAGAGGGAATCCATAAAATTCATCACCCTCGGGGAGAGGTTGATCAGCGCATCGACACCGGGCGTCCTTCCCCGCATGCGCCCGAGCTCGTTCATCGCCTGATCCATCGTCGCACGGGCGATGGTGACACTCTGGATGGCCTCGACGGTATCCCCGCAGTTATGGGCCTCATCAACGAGAAGAAAAGTCTGTTCCGGCTCGATACCCAGTGACTGATACAGCTGGTCGCGGATGTCCCCATTGAAGATATGATGAAAATTGAGCAGGAGCACATCGGCATCACGGGCTGCCTGCATCATCACCTCGTACGGGCAGAGCCCTCCGCAGAATTCATGCAATTTATCGGGAGGAATTCTCTGCTTGGACACCTGCTCCGCACGGGTCCGAAGCGAAGCCGACGGGACCATGCGCAGTCCTTCCCCTGAATCAACAAAGACCCTGCTTTTGATGAAATACGGGCATATGAGAGGGTGTTCGGGATCCTGCCTCCGAAGCTGCTCCTCGATAACCCGGTCCTTTGCAGGGATGAGGGATCCCGCTTTTGCCCGGTCACGAAGCAGAGCCGTTGAAAACGACTTGAGTCCCTCACAGACCCGATAGGTATCCCCCTCCCCCGTGGCAGGGCACATCTGGCGTTTGCCGATCAGATAGGCATAGCGCAGGCCGGGCTGTTTTTTACGGATGAGTTCGAGTTCCCTGATAAATGTGGTCAGCTGGGATTTGGTCCTGACCGCGACCACAATTTTTCTCCCGTTCGCCTCGGAGAGAAGCGAGGCGATGACGCTCGATTTACCGCTTCCCGTCGGGGCGTCTATCATGGCTATGCCGCCGTTACGTGCAACACCGGCTACGGTCGCAAGCATCTCCTGCTGGTGCGGCCGGAAGGCAGGGTAGGGGAAGAAATCATCAAGGGTGCCCATTGCTCTTCAGATATTTGGGTTCCTGTAACATGTACTATTGGTATTGGATAGCTGCCCCTGCCGCGCGGAAAGAACATATGTCCATGGTTCCACACTAATATTGGAGTGTTCATTCGATGAAAGAAGTGAAACTGTCACGGAAGAACCGAATGATTTCGGGTGTATGCGGTGGCATTGGTGAAGCCTATGATATCGACCCGAACCTTGTGCGTCTCGCATGGATTGCATTCACCCTTCTGACCTATGTCATTCTCGGCGTCGCCCTCTATATCATTGCTGCCGTCATCATCCCCGAACAGGATAAGGATGATGACGTCATCGAGGCGGAGTACCAGGTCAAAGACTAACTACCTTCGCCAAACCAATTTTACCTCCACAGCCCCAATACTGGGGTACTATGGCAATTCACCCCATTGACTTCCGGTACGGGACACCGGAGATGCGGGCTGTCTGGGACGAAGAGAACCGGTTCAGGTCCATTATCAGTGCGGAGGTCGCCTTGGCGGTCGCCGAGGGACGGACCGGGATTATTCCTGAATCAGACGCGGCAGCAATAGAAACCCGGGCCCATGATGCATCTCTCGAACGCGCGAAGGCAATCGAGGAGGAGATCAACCACGACATGATGGCAGTCGTCCGGGCAATGACCGAAGTCTGCGGCGATGCCGGGCGCTGGGTCCACTACGGTGCGACGTCAAACGATATTCTCGACACGGCAACCGGCCTCCAGCTCAAGGAGAGCCTCGCCATCTTCGAGAAGAAGATCAAAATCCTCCTCGGGGTACTCCTTGATCGCAGCGTCGAAACGAAATACGTGGTCTGCGCCGGACGAACCCATGGACAGATCGGGGTGCCGACAACCTACGGCCTCCGGTTTGCCATCTGGGCATCCGAGGTCGCCCGCCACCTCGAACGGCTGGAACAGATGCGTCCCCGCGTCGCCGTCGGACAGATGACCGGCGCCGTCGGGACGCAGGCCTCCCTCGGCGACAAGGGAGACGTGGTGATGGCTGAGATGATGCGGTATCTTGAGCTGACCCCCGTGGATGTCTCCAACCAGATCATCCAGCGCGACAGGTTTGCCGAGTATGTCATGTTCCTCGCGAATCTCGCGACCACGCTCGACAAGATCGGCGTTGAGATACGCATGATGCAGCGCTCGGAGATCGGCGAAATGGAGGAGGCGTTCGGCTCAAAACAGGTGGGCTCATCGACAATGCCCCACAAAAGAAACCCCATCAAGTCGGAACAGGTCTGCGGACTTGCCCGTATCGTCCGGGCGATGGTCGAACCGGCCCTCCAGAACAACACCCTATGGGACGAACGGGATCTGACCAACTCCTCATGCGAGCGGGTAACCTTCCCGGAGGCCTCCATCCTCTGCGACCACATCCTCACCGTGATGACGAAGGTGCTGACCGGCCTGAATATCCGCGAGGAGAATATCCGCCGGAACCTGAACCTCCTTCACGGCGTCAACATGGCAGAGTCGGTCATGATCGAGCTGACCAGACGAGGCATGGACCGTCAGGATGCCCATGAACGGGTCCGGGTCGCCTCCATGACCGCCCTCGAAGACAAGCGTCCGGTTGCTGAGGTATTCACCGAAGATGAGGCGGTAGCCGCTCTTCTCACGACCGATGAGATCACCGCCCTCCTCAACCCGGACAACTATATCGGGACGGCAGTGGTGCAGGTCGAACGGCTGGAGCTAAAACTTCGTCCCCTCACCGCCGAATAATTCCCGGGAAAGGTATACTCCACACTCTTTTTCTGTATCCGGCTGCAACCCATATAGGACAGGGATATCCCTGTACGGATTGCTGAATACCAATGACGGATGATTTTTCGCTGACCGGCTGGATCGAACGAAACGGCAGGGTCATGACACGGGCCGATATTGCAGACGCTCTGAGTGAAGGGTATGGCTGGCTCAGGGAATGCGGCGGAGAGTTCTATCTTTCATGGGACGACGGCTGCGCCCGCGACTGGATGGGCATCATCCAGGGCGGGTGCGGCCCGGGTGAGATCGTCGTCGACGGAACGGTGATCGGCACGGTACATCCCGACCCGCCGGCACTGCCCCTCGCGGATGCCATCGAAACGGCTGTCCGTCTGCGAAACACCGAAGGGGTGGTTGCCTTCTCCGGCGGGGTGGACTCCGCACTCATCGCCGCTATTGCAGACCTCCCCTGCGTGACGGTCGGTCTCGAAGGATCGCATGACCTTCTGCACGCCGCACGTGTCGCCGAGGAGATCGGCATTGATCACACCAGCGTCATCGTATCCCCGGACGAGGTCGAACCGGCACTGAAGGCGGTCGCGGAGATCATCCCGAGAATGTCGCCCGTCGATGCCTCCATCGCGGCCACCCTCTTCTTCGTGGCACGATGGGCAGGGGAGAACGGCCATCGCCGCATCCTCGCGGGGCAGGGTGCCGATGAACTCTTCGGAGGCTATGCACGATATCTCGAGACAGACGATATCGAGGCCCTCTTCCGGCAGGACTTTGAAGGGCTTCGTATTCAGGGGGCACGGGACCAGGCAGTCGCCGGTCTCTTCGGGTGCACCCTTTCCTGCCCCTATCTCGATGTTCGGGTTGTGCGCGCTGCCCATGCCATTCCTGCCGCAGAACGGGTCTTCGGCGGGGTGAGAAAACGCCCGCTGCGTCTGGTCGCACGGCACTATCTGCCCGCAGAGATTGCCTGTCACGAAAAAAAGGCAATGCAGTACGGCAGTGGCATATGGAAAGTCATCCGTCGATGTGCACGTAACAATGGTTATAAAAATTCCGTGCAAGGGTACATAAACCAATTAACCAGGGCCTGAGAACATGGTAAACGAGAGCGACGTTGAAGGAATTGCAAAACTTGCAGATATATCCATATCAAAGGAGGAACTGGGGGCATTTACCTCACAGTTCAATGATATTCTTGAATATTTTGATATCCTGGATCAGGTACCTCCCGGCGAGGAGGGGATACCGGACCTCGAGAATGTGCTCCGCGAGGACGTTGTGACGCCGTCGCTTTCACAGGAAGAGGCTACGGCCAATGCAGGGGAAACCGAGGACGGATTCATCAGGGCTCCGAAGGTGATGTGAGTGGAAGGTGGATATATTTTTGATGAAAAAGACCGGCACAACGCCTTCATCTCGACCCTTGATCTGGCCCTCTTCGAGACGACCGGCGGCCCGCTGGAAGGAAGAGCCGTGGCGGTCAAGGACAACATATCGACCGCCGGGATGCCGACGACGTGTGCATCCCGCATCCTGGAAGGGTATGTTCCCCCCTATGATGCTCATGTGATAACCCTCCTCCGGGAGGCCGGGGCGGCGATCGTCGGGAAGACAAACATGGACGAGTTCGGTATGGGAACGACGACGGAGAACAGTGCGTTCGGGCCGACCACCAACCCGGTCGACCCGACTCGCGTGCCCGGCGGATCGTCCGGCGGCAGTGCGGCAGCGGTCGCATCCGGCATGGTTGATATGGCGCTCGGGAGCGATACCGGCGGGTCCATCCGCTGTCCGGCGGCGTTCTGCGGCGTGGTCGGTCTCAAGCCGACCTTCGGGCGTGTTTCCCGGTACGGCCTCATCGCCTACTCCAACTCGCTGGAACAGATCGGCCCTCTCGGAAAGACGGTAATGGATGTAAACACGCTCATGTCGGTGATCGCCGGCCCCGATGCCCGCGACTCGACCACCTATGACCGGCCGTATTCTCACACCCCGGACCCCGACATGAAGGGTCTGCGCATTGCCGTACCGAAGGAGTACTTCGGCGAGGGCGTCGATCCGGCCGTTGCGGCACGGGTGCAGGACGCCATCGCCACCCTCGAAGGTCTCGGCGCAGAGACCGTCGACTGCTCCATTCCCTCCATGGAATATGCCCTTGCGGCGTACTATGTCACCTGTACGAGCGAGGCCTCCTCGAACCTCGCCCGCTTCGACGGTGTGCGGTACGGCCCGAAGGTGGAGACGATCCGCTCATGGCACGACGAATACCGGACCCATCGCGGCGACCTCTTCGGCAGGGAAGTGCAGCGGAGGATTCTCCTCGGGACCTTTGCACTCTCCGCCGGATATTATGGCAAATACTATGCCAAGGCACAGGTGGCGCGGGAGAATGTCCGCAAAGACTTCGTGCGGGTCCTCAGGGATGCGGATGTCATTGCAGGCCCCACCATGCCCTCCATTGCCTTCCGTCTCGGAGAAAAGTCCGATCCGCTCTCGATGTACCTCGCCGACATCCTGACGGTCCCAGCAAACCTCGCCGGTGTCCCGGCGATCTCCGTCCCCTGCGGAACCGTGGACAAATTGCCCGTCGGGCTCCAGATCATCGGCCCGCACTTCGGGGATGAACGGATCGTGGATGTTGCCTTCGCCTTTGAACAGGAGGTGGCCTGAGATGGAACCGGACCAGCAGGTCATCATAGGCCTTGAGATTCACTGCCAGCTCAATACAAAGACGAAGCTCTTCTGCGGGTGTTCGACGGACTTCCAGGGCGCGCCTCCCAACACGCACTGCTGCCCCATCTGTCTCGGGCTTCCCGGAGCGATGCCGCGGCTGAACAAACAGGCGGTCCTCTACGCCCTCAAAGTGGCAAAGGCGCTTAACCTCGAGGTACCGGAGTATTCCGAATTCTCCCGGAAGAACTACTTCTACCCCGACCTCCCCAAGGCATACCAGATCTCCCAGTACGACAAGCCCATCGCCGAGAATGGGCATCTGGAGATCGAGGACGACGAGGGACATACAAAGATCGTCCGGATCACCCGCATTCACCTCGAAGAGGATCCCGGACGGCTGGTGCACAAGACCGGACGCGACCGGGCGGGATACTCTCTCGTGGACTATAACCGAAGCTGCATCCCGCTCATCGAGATCGTGACCGAACCGGATCTAAGGTCTCCGAAAGAGGCCCGGCGGTTCCTGAACAAACTCCGCTCAACGCTCGAGTACCTCGAAGTCTTCGACGGGGAGCGGGAGGGCTCCATCCGGGTCGATGCCAACATCTCCATTAAGGGCCACAACCGGGTGGAGTGCAAGAACATCTCGTCCTACAAGGGCGTGGAAAAGGCGCTCACCTTCGAGATCACCCGACAGAGAAACCTGATCCGCCGTGGTCAGTACATCACCCGGGAGACCCGTCACTTCCAGGAAGGGCGGGGGATTACCACCTCCTCCCGAAGCAAGGAGGAAGAGAACGACTACCGCTACTTCCCCGAACCTGATCTTCGACCCCTGCGGGTGAGGAGTTGGCTTGATGAAGTCGAACTGCCCGAACTTCCCGACGCCCGGCGCGACCGGTTCATGCGGGACTACGGCATCTCGGTCAACCATGCACGCACCCTGACCGGGGACCTGAAGGTTGCAAACTTCTACGAAGAGATTGCAGTCGTCGACCCGAAACTTGCCGCCACATGGGTCGCCGACATACTCCTCGGCGAACTCAACTACCGGTCCATGAAGATAGATGATGTCCCCGCGATCAATATCGGGGACCTGATCGCCCTCGTCCGTGACGATGAGATCACCGACAAGTCGGGGGTCGAGGTCCTGCGGACAATGCTCGATCACTGCCTCAATGAAGAGGACTGCCCGATGCCCGCCGACATCGTCGATGAAAAGGGCCTTGCGAAGGTGAAGGACGGCGAGTTTGACGCGATCATCGCATCGGTGGTGGAGGCAAATCCCCAGGCAGTCAGCGATTATCTTGCCGGGAAGAAGGGTGCGCTCAACTTCCTGGTCGGGCAGGTAATGAAGGAAACACGGGGCAGGGCGGACCCGAAGGTCCTCAATACCCAGATGAGTGCGTACCTCGACGGTCTGGAGGGGTAACTGCGCATGCATCTGATCATTGCAGAGAAGAACATCGCAGCACAGAGAATCGCAACCATCCTTGCTGGAAAAGAGAAGGTCAAAACCGGAAAAGAGAACGGGGTTAATACCTACCGCTTTGACGATGCCGTCGCGCTGGGACTGAGGGGTCATGTCGTCGAGATCGACTTTGAACCGGGCTACAGCAACTGGCGAAGCGAGGTCAACACCCCACGCACCCTTATCGATGCCGGGACGGTGAAAAAACCGACCGAGAAGAAGATTGTCGGACTCATAAAAAAGCTCGCCCGTCATGCGGAAAAGGTCACCATAGCCACGGATTTTGACCGTGAAGGAGAGCTCATCGGAAAGGAGGCCTATGAACTTGTTGTCAGCGCAAATCCAAAGGTCCCGGTCCAGCGGGCCCGGTTCTCCGCCATTACGCCGCATGAAATCAACCAGGCATTCGAAAGCCCTGCAGAGATTGACTTCGATCTTGCGGCGGCAGGCGAGACCCGGCAGCTGATCGACCTGATATGGGGTGCATCCCTGACCCGCTTCATCTCCATCGCCGCCAAACGGGGCGGTGCGAACATCCTCTCGGTGGGCCGCGTCCAGAGCCCGGTCCTCGCCATGATCGTGGACCGCGAGAAGGAGATCGAAGCCTTCGTCCCGGAACCCTACTGGATGCTCTCGCTCGAGACCGGGAAGGCGACCTACGCCTTCGAGGCCAGGCACACCCACGACAAGTTCTGGGACCAGGATGAGGCACAAGCAGCAGAGGTACGGACAACAGAGCCCCTGACGGTTATGAGCGTCAAGGAGGGCACCCGGACGGATCGTGCCCCCGCACCATTTGATACTACCTCGTTTATCGTCGCGGCCTCGCGGATGCGCATCTCAGCGGCGAATGCGATGCGCATCGCAGAAGACCTCTATATGAACGGGTACATCTCGTATCCGAGGACAGACAATACGGTCTACCCTGCATCCCTGGATCTCGATGGAGTCCTCAAAGAACTGAAAAAGACCACATTTTCCCGCGATGTGGAGTGGACCCTGGCACACAGGCGACCGCAGCCGACGCGGGGGAAGAAGTCCTCCACCGACCACCCGCCGATTCACCCGACTGGTGCGGCAAGGGAGAGCGCCCTTACCCCCGACCAGTGGAAGGTCTATGAACTGATCGTCCGCCGGTTCCTTGCAACACTCTCGCCGGATGCACGATGGACAACGCTCAAGTATCTCTTCGATGCAGGCGGCGAGGAATACACTGCCACCGGATCAAGGCTCGCTGAGGAAGGATACCGGCATGTCTACACCTACAGCGAGGCGAAGGAAACAGTGCTCCCCCGCCTTGAAGAGGGTGAGCGCCTTCCCATCCTCGGAGTGCTGAACGAACAGAAGGAGACTACTCCACCTCCGCGCTATTCGCAGGCAAAGCTCATCCAGACGATGGAGGAGCTGGGCCTCGGGACGAAGTCAACCCGTCATGAGGTGATTGGCAAGCTCATCGGCCGCCGGTATATCGAAGGAGCCCCCCTCCGCCCAACCCTCGTCGGGCGCGGTGTCACCGACGCACTCGAACACTATGCCTCAATGATCACCAAACCAGAGATGACGAGCACCCTTGAAAACCACATGGAGGATATCAAGGGGGCAAAGCGGGCATCGGGCGATGTCATCACCGAATCGAAAGAGATGCTGCACCTGGTCTTCGACCGCCTCGAGGCCCATGAATGCGACATCGGCAGCGAGATCATGGAACGCACCGATGAGGAGAAGATCATCGGCCCCTGTCCGGTCTGCGGCAGGGATCTGATGATCCGGCAGACGAAGGGCATGTCCCAGTTCATCGGGTGCACCGGCTATCCCGACTGTACCTTCAACATCGGCCTTCCCTCGGCAAACTGGGGCACCGCCATCCGGGAGAATGATGTCTGCCCGGTTCACGGCCTGCGGCATATCCGGCTGATTCGCAAAGGGGCGCGGCCGTGGGAGATCGGCTGTCCGCTCTGTAACCATATCGATTCGAACCGTGAAGGGCTGAAGATGATGCCATCGGTCGATGATGGGATGATCGAACGCCTGCATGCGGCACATATCTACAGCGTGTACGATGTCGCAAACTGCCCCGCCGGAGAGGTCGCGGACGCACTCGGCACCGACGCCGCCATGACGTCGAAACTCCAGGCGGAGGCCGAGGATGTCCTTGAGGTGATGCGGCGCCGCACCGAGATGAAAAAATTCGTTCGCAAACACGTTGTTCCCCGCCGGGGCAGGAGTCCTGCCAAGGTCACATCCGCCCTTATCGATGCAGGAATCAATGACATCGGCACCCTCGCGGCGATGGATACGGCCTCCCTTACAAAGATGCACCTCTCGGAAGCCGAGGCGGAGAGCCTCCTCTCAGAGGTCCGTGGTGAGCACAATACGAGGCTTCTGAGGGAGTACGGCGTCCCTGCAGTCAGTCTCAAGAAGTACATGGCAGCAGGGATCACCACCCCGGCCGATTTCTGTGCCCTTCACCCGGCCTACCTCTCCGCAGCTTCAGGTATCAAGGTGGAGACGGCCAGAAAACATGCCGCCGCAGTCTGCGAGGGGATGGGGGTCGCCACACCGGAAAAAGTGACGCAGAAGATGGTCGATGCCGGAAGAAAGGAGCTTCTTGCCATTCCCGGCCTTGGGGAGGCGGCGCTCCTTCACCTCTCCATGGCGGGCATCTACGATGCAGAGGGTCTTGCGGCCGCCGACCCGGAGAAGACAGCACAGATGACCGGCATACCGGCAGAGAAGATACGTGCCTTTCAGGAGGCGCTCTGAGAGGAAAGATTGCTATGAAGATTGACTGGACGAAATGGAGACATATCACCAAACTCGACCCGGACAAGGTCGTAAGCTCTGCCGATGCGGAGGAGATCGCAACGAGCGGGACCGATGCCCTGATGCTCTCGGGGACGCTGAATGTCACAAAGGAAAACCTTGGAGAACTTATCGACCAGGTCCGCGAATACGGCCTTCCGATGGTGGTGGAACCGGCGGGCCCCGAAGCCGTCATCATGGACGGAATCGACGGCCTCTTTGTACCATCGGTCCTGAACACCCCGGAGATGGTCTGGATGGTCGGCAAACACCAGTACTGGGTCAGGCACAACACCGTCGACTGGAACATGGTTGTGCCCGAGGCATATATCGTGCTCAATCCGGCCTCCTCAGTCGGCAAAGTTACCCGGGCCATATGCGACCTCCCCGCCGAGGACGTGGCGGCATATGCGGAGGTCGCTGACCGTTACTTCCGCTTCCCTGTCACGTACATCGAGTACTCGGGCACCTACGGCAACCCGGCGATCGTGAGCGCCGTCTCGGACGTCGTCACAGAAGGCCGTCTCTTCTACGGCGGGGGCATCAATAGCGCCGAAAAGGCGGCGGAGATGGGCCAGTACGCCGACACCATCGTCGTCGGAAACGCAGTCTACGACGAAGGCGTCGATGCGCTGAAGGCGACCGTGAAGGCAGTCAAATAATCGAAAACCGGATCTCATTTTTTATGGCCGAGATTGAAATTGTCCTTGTCGAACCCCTCTATGAGGGGAATATCGGATTTGCCGCCCGGGTGATGAAAAATTTTGGGTTTACGCTTCTTACGATGATCAACCCTCCGGCATGGGGCGATGAAGCCATTGCCCGGTCCTCGCACGCCCGCGATGTCCTCGAAGGTGCCCGGATTGTATCATCCCTCGACGAGGTGATCGCAGAGTCGAACCTCCTCGTCGCAACCACCGGCGAACTCTCCAAGACGATATCACATGCCATGCGGATGCCATACTATACCCCGGCCGAACTCCGGGAGATGGTCCTGCCGGTGGATGGGCGCGTCTCCATCCTCTTCGGCAGGGAAAACTGGGGTCTCGGCAATGACGAGGTGCGCCGGTGTGACGTCGTCTGTACCATCCCCACCTCACCGGAATATCCCATCCTCAACATCTCCCACGCGGTAGGGGTGGTCTGCTACGAGCTTGCCCACCTCCCGCGCGGCGACTATCTGCTCGCCTCGCGCCAGGAGATGGATTCCCTCTACGACCACATCGACAGGTTCCTCGACCTCGTGGATCACTTCGAATACAAACGGGCGAACACGATGACGATGATGCGCCGCATCTTCGGCCGTACGATGCTGACGCCCCGCGAGGTGACGACGATGCACGGGCTCCTCAGACGCGCTGAATGGATGATCGAACCATGGAAACACGGGGAATCTGAGGGGCGGGAGGACAGCGGCGACGACTGCCCCTCCGGTGATGGAGAGGAATAGGGCGCTCCTGCTCCACCTTGCCGGGCATCATTTGCGTCAGCAAAGAGAATTCCTTTTTACCAGTGCGGACAACCTAAACCTGAATGATTCTCGTTGACTGGCAGATCCAGAACCGCATCGAACGGGGCCATATCAAAATCGACCCATACGATGGAAAATTCGTCCAGCCCAATTCTCTTGACATACGTCTGGGAGACCACTTTGTCTGGTATGAGGACTCGGATGACGTTATCGACCCCTATGACCAGGAGACAATTACGGCGGGCGTCCACGAGACGCATGCGGAATACATCGATGTCCCCCCGGGCATGTTTCTCCTCGCCGAGACCCTCGAGTGTATCGGGCTTCCCGACGATGTCGTGGCGACGATCGAGGGCAAGTCCTCGATCGCCCGTCTCGGCATCGCCCTCCACCAGACCGGTGGTTGGATCGATGCGGGATTCTGCGGGACGATCACCCTGGAGATCTCCAATGCGAACCAGCGGCCGGTGCGGCTCTATGCGGGCATGCC
This sequence comes from Methanovulcanius yangii, assembly GCF_018687785.1. Classification (NCBI taxonomy): domain Archaea; kingdom Methanobacteriati; phylum Methanobacteriota; class Methanomicrobia; order Methanomicrobiales; family Methanomicrobiaceae; genus Methanovulcanius; species Methanovulcanius yangii. Next base: position 241,046 of record NZ_LTBL01000001.1, on the reverse strand, counting down.
CATCGGGCAGCTGGTCTTCTACACGACCGAGCGTGCCGAAAAGCCCTACGGCTCAAAGGGAGACGCCAAATACCTCAACCAGCGGCAGGCGACCCTGTCCCGGTATCACCGCAACGTACGCCAGTAACCAGTCGGCCACGACGGGAATCCAAACCATACCCTAATTACGAACCACCACCAATTTTATAGGCGTTTATAAGGAGCACCACCATGCGACTTCTGCTCATTCATTCGGATCACATACAATACCAGGCTCAGAAAAAGACCCCGGTAGCCGAGGAGGATATCATCCCCGAGGACGCGCTCGACGAGGCGCTGACGGCATTCTGTGCCGTCGAGACGGCTGACGAAGACAATCTCGAAGCAGTTGCGGCACAGACCGCAGCGGAGATTCTCGAGACTGCGGGAAAACTGGGCACGACCAATATCATGATCTACCCCTATGCCCACCTGTCAAACGACCTCTCGTCGCCCAAGGCGGCGGTGCAGGCGCTCACCAGGATCGAGGAGATTTGCCGTGAGCAGGAAGGGTTCACCGTCAAACGTGCGCCCTTCGGCTGGTACAAATCATTCACCGTCTCCTGCAAGGGCCACCCGCTCTCAGAGCTTTCCCGGACGATCACCCCCGAGGAGGCGGCGGAGAAACCGGCCAAAAAGCAGGTCACCCACACCTTCTTCGTGATGACGCCGGACGGGGAGACGAAGGACACCGCTGAGTATGCGGATGATACACCCCTCGGAAAACTGGTGAAAAAGGAGACCGGCCTCGGAGTGGAACAGGGCGGCGAACCCCTCCACTGTGACCTGATGCGTTCAAAGGAACTCGTCGACTACGAACCGCTCTCCGATGTCGGTCACCACCGCTGGATGCCCCGCGGCAAGATCGTCCGCGACCTCCTCTCCGACTACGTGCTGGGCCTCGTCCTCGACTACGGCGGCATGCCGGTCGAGACCCCGGTGATGTACGACCTCGGCGACGCCGCCATCAATGAGCATGCGGGCAAGTTCGGCGAGCGCCAATACCGCTTCAAGTCCGGCAACCGCAACATGATGCTCCGTTTTGCCGCCTGCTTCGGGATGTTCTCCATCATGCGGGATATGCACATCTCCCCCAACACGCTCCCGATGAAGATGTACGAGCTCTCCACCTACTCGTTCCGCCACGAGCAGAAGGGCGAGTGCATCGGCTTAAAACGCCTCCGTGCCTTCACGATGCCGGATATGCACACCCTCTGCCGCGACATGGATCAGACGCTCACCTGCTTTGAGGAGCAGCTCATGATGGGATGGCAGACCGGCCGCGACCTCGAGACGGAATTTGCGGCGGTCTTCCGCTGCACGGAGGACTTCTACGCCGAGCACGAGGACTGGGTGAAGGGCATCGTAAAGAAGTCCGGTGTCCCGATGCTCATCGAAATCCTCTCCGACCGCGTTCACTACTGGGTCGCCAAGGTGGACCTTGCGGCAATCGACGGGCAGGGCAGGCCAATCGAGAACCCGACCGTGCAGATCGACGTCGAGTCGGCACTCCGCTTCGATATCAAATACTATGACGGCGAGGGCGGCGAAGTCTTCCCACCCATTCTCCACTGCTCCCCGACGGGGTCGGTCGAGCGGGTGATCTGCGCCCTCCTCGAGAAGACCGCGACGATGGATGTCCCGATGCTCCCCGTCTGGCTCGCCCCGACGCAGGTCCGTCTCCTGCCGGTGGCAGAGCGCCACCAGGAGTACGCCGAGCATGTCTGCGCCACGCTGAACGCCGCCGGTGTCCGCTGCGACTGGGACGACCGCGAGGAGTCCGTCGGCAAGAAGGTCCGCGAGGCGGGGATGGACTGGGTGCCGTACGTCGCAGTCATCGGCGACGCCGAGGTCGAGTCCGGCGAGCTGACCGTCACCGTCCGGGCACTCTCCGAACCAAAAAAGCCATTCAAGAAGAACCTGACCACCGTCAACCTCATCGAGACGGTGAGAGAAGAGATCGCAGGGATGCCCTACCGCAAGATATACACCCCCACACGGCTTTCCATGAAGCCGCGGTATATCTGAAGAAAAACTCTCTTTTTTTGTAAAAAAAGCATATCTTAAATTCTTACACACCCAAAATAATTTTATAATACTAATTGATAGAATATAGCATATAATGAAATATTACTCCCCAATTGCGATTTTAATAATTCTTTTTAGCTTGATTGCATCTGCGTCTTCAAATCCAAACTTAATTTACAATAAAAATGAAAAGCCAGTATTCCAGTATGATGATATACCAATAATTGTGTCCCAACAAGGATCCTACCAAATAGGCGAAAACACCTACGGAGGGGACATATTAAATCATACAGATGAAAATATTGAATTCGAATATTTATTGTATGGCATAACTGTCACAGACGAAAATACAACATTTTCAATAGGTACTCCTGAAAGAAATGATGGAAATTTTCCAGACTTAAGTGAAGAGAAAACAACCATTTCAAATTTTGATCAAGATAAGATTCAGAATACATCTTCTATAAACACATACAAGACCAGAACAGATGGGATTAATTCATTTTTAACTCAAAAAATTGGTAAACAAGCCAATTTTAAAGTCAAATATAAAATTAAAAATGAAAATATTAACCACGTTTCCCCATTCATATTTGAACTTGGAAAGTGGCCAATTTTCGTTGGAGAAAATAAAATCGAAGATACTCTTGATCTAATTATTTCTGAGAATTTTCTGTATATCTATGGAGAAGGTATTGCAGTAGTTTTCAATAAAAATACAGATGAATTTTATTATATTTTTAGAGAGATTAATGAATCCTATTATTTAATTATTCAAAGGAAAACTATTGGAAAAGAAGAAAAATCACTGGAAATCTACTTTAGACCTGTTTTTGTAAAAGCTGATATTAAAATCGATGACATTTATCCGGGAAAAATATCTGAAAATTTAAAGGTACTACCAGAAATCACAGTCAGTTTAAATGAAACACAAATATCTAAGATTCAATTCAAATATTATTCTGCCGATGAACAAATAAATTCAACAAAAGATATCAGTGCTAATAGTAAAATTGACTTCAAAGAATGGATCATCCCAAAATCAAATGGATTTTATTATCCATTTGAGAGCTATTCTACCGAGATAGAAGTTTATCCTCCTTTATTGATACCAGAAGAGAAAGCAATTGAAACACCATATAAAAGTGAGTTAGACGGGACTGCTAAAATAAGTAGTGATAAGATAGAGATTATCTTAAAGCGGACCAATAAGGAAATATTTTCATATTTTGGTTGGTTATTATTAATTTTCTTCTTACCTTTGTTTTTTGCATACTTTTGTAATGAGTATACTAAAATATTCTTTTTAATTTCAATTTTTTCTTTTGTATATTTCTTCTTTAAAGAAAATTTGTCCCACTTTCTCAGTATTGGATCGATGATATCATTGACACTGCTCATTACTTCTCTAATAATGTTCATGAAATATACTGGAATTCTTAAATAGAAATAATTAGATTAAATATTTCATATATGAATTTGGCTCCTGTTAGTATCCTTACTTCAAATTCTCATTCTCACTTAAGTTAATCCCGCCCATCCCAATCATCCGCTCGGTCACCTCGCCGCCCTCGACGACGATGGTGATCGTCACCTCGTCCCGGACGTTCACGGGATCTTTCAGGGACGGCATCTCATGGCGGAAATTGAAGACATAATATGCGTCCTCCGTCCCGGGATGCATCCCCGAACCCCCCACCATCGTAAGCGGAGACCCATCGTAGAAGTAGTCGACCGAATAATTCGCAAGGGCGGGGGAGGCGGCAATCTCCTCTTCGATGGTCTGTGTCAGGGCTTCCCTCGCATCCGCCTCCGCAATTTCATACGAGGCCTCGATGCCGGGGTCCGTCACCCCTTCATCGTCTCCGCCATCAAGGCATCCCGCACCGAATACGGCAATTCCCGGTACCACCAGACAGAGGAGCAGAAGACTGAAGCGTCGCTCAGATAATCTCATCTCTCCGTTCCTTTCAGATCCCGCTCAGCCGGTACAGGATGGTCGATGTGTCCGAGACCTCGCCGTAGACCTCCATGGCCGCAAGAAACGCCGCCTGCACCATATTCGCCGGCACATGCGTCCCCCGGAATTCGAGGTCGCAGGTAGCGCAGGCATCGGCGATCACGGTGCAGTCGTACCCGAGGTCGCGGGCGGCCCGGGTGGTCGCATCGACGCACATGTGCGTCATCGCACCGCAGATAACAAGGTTTTCGACTCCCGTCCAGGCGAGTTCCTCGCCGAGTTTGGTATTGTGGAAGCTGTTCGGGAAGTGCTTTTCGATGACGATCTCTTCCGGATAGGGCATTACAAGGGGATGGATCTCCGCCCCGATGGTGCCGGGAATAAAAAATCCGGCATTCGGATTGGTGGAGAGATGCTGAACGTGAATGACGGGGAGACCCTCCTCCCTGAATGCGCTCAGGAGCGAGGAGGCGCGTGCGGCCGCTTCTTTCATCCCCACCAGTTCCATCAACCCCCCGGAGAAATAATCATTCTGGATATCTATGAGAAGAAGTCCTGCACTCATGTTTTAGTGATAGGATGTAGGGGTATATTGAGATTGTGAAGGTTTGCCCCCTGTTTCGCCTGTTTCCACAGGCAGAGAGACACCGGTCAGGCCGACCGCCAGCCCCCTTCGGGGATGGTGAGCTCGAAACGGGCACCGCCCCCCGGCGACCCCGTCTCCCGGATGGTGATGCCCGTGATATCAAGGACCTCGCGGATGAGGAAGAGGCCGAATCCGGTGTTGCTTCCCACCCCTTTCTCAAAGACCCGTTCCTTGTCCACCACGGCAACACCGTCGCCGTCGTCTTCATAGATGATCCTGAGCGTCCCGTCTTCCTGTACCGGTTCCGCCCGCACGGTGATGGCGGAGAGGTAGTCACCCCCGTGCCGGAGCGAATTGTCGACGAGGTTGAGCGCGACACGGGCAAACATCGGGTCCACAAAGATCCCGACCTCTGCGCCGACGGCGTCGATCCGAACATCGGGCCGGTCCAGCGGCATGATCTTTGCCGCGGCATCGAAGGCAGCCCGGACGTTCATCCAGAGGGGGGTGTGGACCCCGATATCCTCGTAATCCTTCATGAATGCGACCTGCTGCCGGATGGTCTCGGCAGCCCTCCCTATCGCGGAGATGGCACCCGTGCAGACGGGGTCGTCCTTCCCGCATCCGCCATCCTGCATGATATCAACCGAAGCGAGAATGACCGCCAGCTGATTGTGCACGTCATGCCTCGTCAGCCCGGAAAGAAGGGCGAGTTTCCGGTTCGCCTCGACAAGCGATGTCTCGGCCATGGTGCGCGACGAGATGTCGATCACCGATATGACCGCCTCGTTGTCTGCGGGATATCTCGTGAACGTCACGAGGATGTCCATCTCATCGCCGTCCTTCGTCCGTCCTTTCGTTTCAAAGACCGATGAGTGCCCACCGCTCTCCTGCGCCAGGGCACGCGATATGAAGGCACGCCCCTCATTGGTGAAGAAGGCATCGACGCCCATCACCCCGACGACCTCTTCGGCCCCGTACCCGAAGAGCGCCTCAAAATCCTTGTTGACCACCCGCACGGAGCGGTCCCTGCCGATGATGATGAGTGCCGTTCCCGTCGAGTCGGAAATGCCCTGAACCCGCTGATGCTCGCGATGGATCATGACCGAGACGATGGTCATCAGACCGCAGATGGCAAGATAGGTAATGAACAGCAGGACGAACACCGTGGTCCCTAAGAAGAGATCATACATGCCGGAGAAGAATAACTCCATGGCCAGAATCGCAACACCAATTCCCGTGGCGGCAAGAAATCCCTTTTCCCGGTAGTACCATGTCAGAAGAAGGCCCGGCAGGTACACCAGGCTAACGAACATCAGCGGCAGTATTCCTGCGGCAAGGAGCCCGATCACAGCAAAGGAGAGCGCCGTTGTTGCAAGAATAAGGAGGTTGACGAGGTGCAGAATCCGTTCCTCCTGCACGGGGTGCGCACTGCTCATGGTATATCGTTGATCGGGATGGAGTATCCTCCTTTCGGATGGCATCGGGCCGGTCAGGAGAGAGACCCGCTGCAGATCGCATCGAGCGTCATCTGCCGGTCGCAGGTCATCCGTCCGTTCTTCCATTCACTGTCCTGTTCGATATACAGGTATTTCCCTGCAGCGGGCCACATCTCATCCAAAAACGCCTCTCCCGGGCGCCCCATCAGGACGATCCGGTTTGCCGCAGTCCACGCATGTTCCCTGAGCATCACGGCAACCCGCCGTGCCGCATCGTCGTCACCGTCATAGATGTCCGGATCATGAATGACGATGATAAGCGGTGGCGTAAACCCGGCCGCAAGGGAGATGATCTGGGACGGCGACGTCGCCCGGAGGACCTGCACCCCGGGATGACGGCGGGCAATCTCCGCAAAGACCTGATCGCGTGGCCTGCCCGAACCTGCCACCACCACCGCCTCCCCCCGGACCCGGAGAAGGAGCGCCTCAACCGTCTCCTCAAGGAGGGGACGGGGGGCCGTAATCATCGTGAAGAGTGCCCGCTCGACATACTCGGCTGGTCTGAATACAACATCCTGTGCCATGTACGATCGGTAGCAGGTGCAGGGATATGAGACATGGGGACGGGCGGCGAAAGTGCCCGAAGCCATCCCTTCCGTCCACAGCCCGGCACGAACCAGTAACAATTTGTTACGGGACATTCTGCCGAGTGTAACTATTAGTAACGCCCTTTTCCACGTGCATCACCCAAAAGAAGGTTTCATTGCTCTTCCATCCCACACACTTCATGGATGAACGGCAGGACGCTCACACGCATCATCGTTGCCGCTGCCGTGATCGGTATCGGCATGGGACTTCTCCTTCAGCTGGTCCTCTCCTTTCCTGCCTGCCAAGGGGTACTCATCCCGGCGGCGGTGATCCTTGCCGCACTCGCGGCGGCATCCCAGTGGGACTGGGTACGCGATGAGATCCGGTTATCTGACGATCGCACAACCGCTTCTGCCACCAGTGATGAGGAGGACAACTCCGGCAAACAGGACAGGAGATAACCACTCAGTGCCGCAAAACCTCACCGTGCACTCCCGGACCGACACAGCGGAATGATCAGGTGAAAAAAAATTCCCCCGGGGTGCGATTCCTCCGGGGATCAGTTTATTAAAAAATTATTCTTTGCAGCCGTCGCATCCGCTGCGGTATACTTCGTTCTGGACATCCTTGCCCAAAAGGCCGATGGCGTCCGCCCGGCAGCGGGCGCAGTGCCGCATCTGCCGGACATAGGGGGCGCAGGCGTCATGCAGTTCGCGTTTGCGGGCGGGGGTCGGCGGGATGATGTCTGCAAACTTGTACTGGGGAATGACCGGGATCAGGTTGTAGGTGTAGACACCCATCTCTCCCATCTTCTTTGCAATATCCACAATGTGGTGGTCGTTGATTCCGGGAACAACGACGGTGTTGATCTTCACGAGCATCTTGCGCTCGATGGCCATCTCGATGCCCCTGAGCTGCTGTTCAAGCAGTTTTTCTGCGGCTTCACGGCCCCGCAGTTTCTGACCTTCCCACGTGACGTGTTCATAGATCTTCTCTGTAATTGCAGGGTCGATCCCGTTGAGGGTGACGGTGAGGTTGCCGACATCGTATTTCTCGAGGAGATCGATCTTTTCCGGCAGCACGAGACCGTTCGTTGAGAGGCATTTGATCGGTACCGGGAACTCCTCTTTAAGAAGGCGAAGGGTTTCGAACGTCTCCTCGTTCGCGAGAGGTTCGCCCGGCCCTGCTATGCCTATGACCTTAATATATGAGTATTTGGCAAGGACCTGCCGCACGAGTTCGATGGCCTGCTGTGGAGAGAGCACTTCACTACAGACGCCCGGCCTGCTCTCGTTGACGCAGTCGAAGTCACGGATGCAGTAATTGCACTGGATATTGCATTTGGGTGCCACCGGGAGATGCATCCTGCCAAAGGTGTGGCATGCCTTCTCGCTGTAGCAGGGATGCTCCTGAATTTTTCGGAGCACATCGGGATCATACGGAATGTCCTTTCCGTTGACCTTTGCCGTTGGATATTCGCCTGAAGTCATAGATTATAGCTAATTTTGTGGAATCTGGATGATAAAGGTATTGAAGCCATCAAATGGGAGAAAGAGGGTATGAACCTATATAGTTGGACGTAAACCTCCTCACATGCACAATATGCGAATCGTACTCCTTCTCCTGGGAATTGTGGCAATGGTTATAGCCTCCTGTGGATGCCTTGCCGGCGATGATACCCCCTCCCCCGTACCGGTCCCTTCACCGGTCACGCCGACAACAACCGAAGAAACCTGGCTGATTACCGAACCCATCATTATCCGGGAAGACCCTGTCTTCGACCCGGTCCATGTGGAGGTAAGTGCAAGGGCAATCTCCAATGTGATGGGAGTGAGGGTTACCACGCTCGTCGATGCATCCGGCGGGCACGCCCAGAACATGGGAAGCGAGGGTGTCAACATGTTCCTGACAGCATTTGCCTACAACTATGAATCCGTCCCCTACGACTTCAACCCACAGTCATACCAGGATATCATCGATGCCAAAATCCCCTATACATCAATGACAAAACTGATCTTCCCCGGAAATGTTGACCCCCCCTATTCCCGGGATGTCATGCAAATAAAAGGTAGGACCTCGGAGATTGACCCCTCAAAACCGTGGAACTACGGCGTCGTTCTCAACAGCAGGACCTGATTATACAAAATTGAAGAGGAGAAATTACTCCTCTTTTTTCTCCCGGGCAATCAGAACATCCAGGTTCGGAACGATCATCCAGACCGGAAAGAGTCCCGCAAAGTCCTGATAATCGATCTTGAACATGTTTATCCTGATGAAGGCTCGTTCGAGGCTTTCCAGATCACGCTCTGAAGCCGGTTCCGGCTCCCGCGGGAGTTTCTGCACATTCCCAATGATTTTTTTCTGAAGAAATTCCTTCCAGTATTCCGCCATCCGGAGAAGGAGCGTCCGGGAGTACCGCCCCTGGAAGTACCGGAGGATCACGAGCTGGGAGATGAATATCAGAAAAAGGGGTACGAGGCTGGTGGCGATGACGACCTCTTCCATCTGCAGAAAATTCGAGAGGGTCCGGCCGGGAAACAGAAGGGCACCGATGAACAGCACACCCGTAAACGCCGCAGCGAATGCCACAATCAGGATCAGTTTGAACGCATCCTGCCAGTTGGTGCGGATTTTCTCGGACAGGTCGGTCTTCACCCCGATCATCGAGTTGAAAAAACCGGGTGAATAGGGGCGGACATACAGGATCCCCCCGTAGAAGGCGATGATGATGAGCGACTGAATGATGATGGCGATCCCCGAACTCTGCTCAAACCCGCCGGTCACGAAGGTTCCGGCAGCGGCAAAGATCATGTTGACCACGAAGAGGATGATGAATCCGGGTGCTATTGGCTGACAGTTCATGAAGAAGAGATCCCATACCGCCTGTGCATACGACGCCCTCTCGCGCTTGATTGTGCCCGCACTGACAGCGGCCTCATGGAAGAGTTTTCGAAAATCCGCCTTCTTCTGTGTTTCCGGGAAGACCAGATCCCCCTTCTCCGTCGGAAGCATCAAAATGAAGGGATTGACCATGAGGAGAATGAACGAGGACACCACCCAGAATACGGCATAGCCGGGCTGAACCGTCACATATACAAGGTTCAGGAGGATTACCCCGAAGAAGATCAGCCGTGTCAGGTGTTCCCGGCCAGACGGCCGCTGCATATCTATGGTGGAGGTTTCTATCTCCGTGGCCTGGCGCGTTGCTTCTTCCTCCAGTTTGTGCCGTTTCCGGCCATAGGTAATTGTGTCCATGTAGTTTGGTTCGATTCCTGTCGTTGTAGAAATATTCGCCCGTATGATTATACCTTTTGCAGTTTTCCCGGTGGGAGAGGTGGAACCTGAGCAGGGACAGTAGGGCGATGACCACCAACCCGCCTTCCTGCCCCAATACATAATGAGAGGTGCCTGCACCGGATATCTTCCCGTCTTTCGGATTCCTTTGCGTTTCGCGTCGGCAGACACCCCCCTCATCCCGGCATCGGAACCAGTTTCACCCTGCACAGACCTGAATATTCAAGGGGTGTCCATGACAGACACCGAAGTACTTCATGCGTCGACGTGCAGCACCCGAAGATCTTCAGCTCGTCCTGTATTCCTTTGCCGGGAACGGGACCCCGCTCTGCAACGGAGAGCCCGGCCTGAACGGCTACCGGAGGCTCTGTTACCACTGCCCCCGGTCCCGGCGTTCGGATGACGGCCTGGTCTGCACACTCTATGGAATCAGGATTACAGTACGGGAGAAGTATGCCCTGAAGGCATGGAAGGCACTCAGGGAGGAGATTCTCGCACGGGACGGCGGCCGCTGCACCATCTGCGGCGTCGAAACCGACCTGCACATCCACCACCTCGACTGCGACCGGACGAACGATGCTCCGGCAAATCTGACGACCCTTTGCGAACGCTGCCACTCCCGCATCCACCGGCAGGGGGTTTCCCTCTCTGTCCGCACCCACGATGGCGAATCCTCTCTTCTCAAAAAATAATTTCTATCCCGGTTCAATACCACGCATCATGCAAGACGGACATGGTAGACCGGGCGTTCTTCCACGGTCATTCCGCCCCCCGTGGCTGACACATGGACCTTGACATCAAGTTCGGAGATGCCCGCCGATCGTGCCGTATCGTAGACATCCGTCACCCATGCATACTCATCCGGAGGATTTTCGGGGTCGAGGAGAAGTGTCTGGGTGATCGGCGGGTAGGGGGGCATGTGGGTTCCCATATCATAGGATTCGGACCAGAGGGAAAATATACCGAATACCGGGTCGGGAACCGACAGGTCAAGGGTGACACGCACCGGGTCATCAAATCCTCCCACGGGAACGATAGTGAAGATCATCGCGAGGGTTTCGCCCTCTTCTGCGACATAGCCGTCCGGCGGCGTGTACTGGATTGAAAATGAACCTGCCTCCCCCTCATCATCGTCTCCGGCCTCTGTCGTGGAGACGGGGGCAACCGTCGTCGGTGTGGGCAATGCACTCGTCGATTCATTTCCAACACCCACCCCCGCGGGCGTGATATCGGCCCCCGTACCGTTCGTGTCGGCCGCGGCCATGGAGGGCGTCGGCGTTCCACCAGCGGGAGATAATGAACCCGAACCGTCGGTATCATTGAGTCCCGTGGAGAGGTCATCCACTTTGTCTCCCGTGCCCCATAAGCGGTCCCAGACCCCGTCGGTGCACCCGGCTGAAATGATCAACAGCATCGACACGACAACCACCACCAGTGCATTCCTGTTCTTCATCTTCCTTCACCTCAGGTGCCGGGTATCCGGTGATGAATCAGTATACTCCAATATATATGTTCCCGACAAGGGGTCCACCGTTGAGCAAAAAGGGACATTACCTCCGCTTCATACCTCACAATTCAGATATCTCCATCATTCAACTTCACCATGCCACTTCCAGTGAAAAACGACGCGATATTCAATAAAAATCATTGCAAATGCTTCGCCGCATCCAAAATGTTATAAATTTTTACACATACTTTCCATTGTTACCGATACCAATAAATGCCTGTTTGGGGGGAGCGCACGTGCTCTTTTCAGGATGAGGTGATTCCTGTGATAAAGTATGGAAAAGGAAAGAAAATCAGGTGGCTTGTTCTCGTAACGGTACTTCTTCTGGTCTGTGGGGGAATTCCGGGGGTTTGCGCAGAAGAGATTAATGTACCGGCACAGTATGGAACCATTCAGGGGGCGATTGATGGTGCCTCCGCCGGGGACACCATCATCGTCAGCGGGGGTACGTATAATGAAAACATCATCGTCGACAAGCAACTCACCCTGACCGGAAGCGGCTGGCCGGTGATCGACGGGACGGGGAAGAATAACGATGCCGTAAGGCTTGAAACAGACAACGTGGTGTTCGAGGGGTTCGAGGTGAGAAACGCCGATTACGCTGGCATTTACGTACGTCTGAACAACAACACGGTGGTCAGGAACAATCGGATCATGTCGTCTGGATATGTCGGCATATATATAAGGGGCTCGGACGGGGCCACCATCTTCAACAATACCTGCGAAGACAACTTTGGTGGCGGCATCTACCTTTTAGATACGACTGACAGCACAGTCAGTAACAATACCTGTACTGGCAACGCCAACGATGGTTGGCCCGGCATTTCCCTCGAGGATTCATCAGGTAACGAGGTCTATTACAATAATCTCGACAATTACTGTGAGATAGGCAGCGGATTTTACAACAATGCTGCTGAGAGCGGTGCCACCCCATCGACAAACCTCTGGTACAACGAGACTCTTGAAAGGGGCAATTGGTATAGCGACTACGACGGAATCGATGAGGATCCCAACGATGGAATCGGCGATACGCCCTACAATATTTCCGGCGGCGAAGGGCCAACGATAAACTCAGATCCCTACCCCTTGATGGTGCCCGGTGGACCCATTCCCGCACCTTCACCCGCCATTTCCGGCATCACGGCATCCGGGGTCACGCCGAACGGTGCAAATATAAGCTGGACGATCGGCAACAGCGTGGAGAGCGACAACCGCGTTCTCTACGGCACGGACGAAGGACTTGCCGGTGCCTCATGGTCCGTCTGGGACAATGCCACCACCACACCTTCCATTCCCCTTACCGGGCTTACCTCGAACACCACCTACTATTACCGCTGTTACGCGGAACGGACGGATGATGCTGACAGCACCACGACGAGCAGCACGGGCTCCTTCACCACCCTCGAACGGCTCCCCATGGTTATCACCGTGGACGATGACAACGGCGACATTCCGGTGCCGCCCGCCGACTACGAAAATATCACCGATGCCCTTGCAGTATCCATGGACGGCGATACGATCCTCGTCTATGCCGGGAACTACTCCGGCTACCACGATGTCACCACCCGGGTCAACCTGACCGGTGTCGGGTGGCCGGTGGTGAGCGGAAATGCGACCGACCCCTACCCCTTCAATGGCGATGTCTTTGTGTTCCACACGAGCGATTGCATCCTCGACGGGTTTGTCATCCGTGACGCCTGGTGTAGCCGTTCATCTTCACTGGAGTCTGCGGCAGTCAGGATCGGAAGTACCAACACTACCATCCGCAACACCGTGATCGATGATTCCTTGTACGGCATCATCGCCACATCCTCAAACAACATCATCCGCAACAACACCATCAACGGCACCTATTACGGGGTCTGGCTCAACTATGCCAGAAACACCCTCTTTGCGAACAATACGGTCACCAACAGCAAAACGTGGATTCTCCATAACACGTACCTGACGACAACAGTAAACAACTATGCCACCAACAACCGGATAGAGAACAATACCTTTGACCCTGCCGGGTGGACACCCTCCGGCTATGATGACAGCTATGGAAGAGAGGTGTTAATCGAGGACACCGGCGGCAACGTCCTTTCTCACAACACCCTCCTGAATCAGACATATATCCACATCCTCGGTGACGGTAACACCATCGAAGACAATCGGGTTCTGGGACCGTGCGAATACCACTTTGCGGGGATCGACATATCGGAAGACGGCAATATCGTCCGCAACAACACCGTCGAAAATTACAAGTTCGGCATCCTGCTCACTGAACAGGCCGACAACCTGCAGATGAGTGGGAATACCATCGCAGGGTGCACCTACGGGTTTGGGTTTGACGGCGATGTGGTCTATGCAGGCAGCAGGCCCTCGCGCAACGTCATCGATACCACGAACACGGTGGAAGGGGCCCCCATCTACTGGATCGTGGGTGCGACAGGAGAGGTGTACAACTACACGACCCTCTCTCCCGCACCGGGGTACCTTGCCCTCATCAGCTGCAGCGACATCCGGGTGGAGAACCTGTACCTGGAGAAGAATGCCCAGTCGTTCTTCATCTACCGTTCATCGAATGTCACCATCGATTCCGTCACTGCTCACGGCAATGCCTACCAGGGCATACTCATCGGGGACGGGTATGATATCACCATCAATGATTCCATAACCGACTCAAATGGGTATGATGTGGTTGATGGGAGTAGAATGGCAGGAATCTGGGCATACAACATGACCGCTGGCCGGATTACCAATACAACCGTGACTGCCAACAATCCGACGGGAATCACCTTCTCGTATGACTGTGTCGACAATCTCATCTCCGGGTGCACCGTCACCAACAACGGGCACTCCACCGAGACGGAAGAGTCATACGGCATCTGGGATTCCAGTGGTGACAACAACAACCAGACGGTGACGGGATGTACGATTGGCAACACCTTTGCAGGCAGACAGGGTATTGGTCTAAAAAGCTATGCCGATAACTCGCTCTTCTACAACAACCGCTTCCTCAGCAATACCGTTGCGCATGCACAGAACTGGGGGACCGGCACCCGCTGGAATATCACCCCCGTGGCGGGCACCAACATTCTCGGCGGCCCGTGGATTGCCGGAAATTACTGGGACGACTATGCAGGCCTTGACCTGAACAGCGACGGACTGGGCGACACCGAGCTGCCCTACACCACCGGCGGGGCGACTCCCGGTCAGGATCATCACCCCCTCCTCGACACCTTCGTCCCTGACGACATCCCGCCGGTTGTCCTCATCCACACCCCGGTGGAGAAAGAGAGCTATCCCGGCGCCGCCGTCCTGCTGGAAGTCTCCAGCCCCGACCCGGATGTCGCGACGTGGTGGTACAGTCTCGATGCCGCCGCCAATGTGACCTTCACTCCGAACATCACGCTTCCGGCCATGAGCGTGGGAGAGCACACCCTTCAGGTCTGGGCCAATGACACCTCCGGCAACGAGAACAGCTCGTCGGTGACCTTCACCGCAACGGTTGACACCACCCCGCCGGTCCTCTATGTCTCCTCGCCGGAGGAGAACACCACCTACCCTCTCCGTGACGTCGCTCTGAACGTCTGGTCGCCGGACGGCGATGCCTTCTCCTGGTGGTATGCACTCGATGGTGGCACAAACAGCACTCCCCTCAGTCCGGCCGCGGGCACCACCCTCACGGGCCTTGCAAACGGCACCCATGCCGTGGCGGTCTACATGGACGACATCATCGGCAATACCAATGCGACCATGGTGAACTTCAGCGTGGATGCGGCGACGCCGGAGCCGGAACCAACACCCCAACCGACGATTGCCGACACCGGCGATGACACCCCCGAACCGCTGGACTACCCTCTCCCCGTCGTTGAAGAACCGGCGTTTCTGATCACCATCATCACCCCCGACGCCGGACAGACCGTCGAGCGTCAGGCGGAGGTCACCTACTCGGCAAATTCCCCCCTCGCCCGTGCCTACTACCAGCTCGACGGCGGGGCATACGTGCGGGTTTCACCCGGCAGGGCAATTCCTCTGGACCGTCTCACCCTCGGCACCCATGAGATAACGGTGACGGGCGTCGATTACTTCGGCAGGTACGGGCAGGGTTCGGTCAGCTTCGAGGTGATCCCGCTTGCCATCGGTGAAGGCGAACCCCTCGGGACGACGGCCTATCCCGATGATGCCGCGGTGTCGTTCACCGGCAGGACAGTCAATTATACCCTCTCCTTCGAGGTTGAAACCACAGCCAACGAGGAGGTATCCGTCTACCTGAACCGGCAGCTCGCAGGTGTGCCGGGCGGCGAGACGTCCGTCATCCCTGCTGCAGGAACCGGCATTCTCCTCAAGAACGTCTCCTCCCCGTCCGCCGGCGTGTACACAATGGTGACGATATCGGTCCCGGCGGACCGGATCGTCCCGGATGACGAGAACATTATCTCATTCGTCCACACCCAAAACCCAGGCCGGATGGCGGATCTGTCCTCATGGCATGTGCGAACCGTCGCCCTCGTTCCCGACCTGCCGGCATCGGCTCCCTCCATCCGGGTCTATACCCCCGACCAGTCCCTCGGGTCCGGTGACGAGATGATGGTCTGGGTGGAGATCGCAGGCATCGCACCGGAGGATCGCTTCACCGCGAGGGTGTACCTCGTCGCACCGGACGGAGAGATCATCTCCTTCCCCGACGGGTCTTTTGATGCCGTACCGCTCGATGACGCCTATGTCCATGGCAACCACTACGGCCGTCTCCCCGGAAGCCTCAGCTTTTCGGCAACAGATCTCGCAGGGACCTACCAACTCGTGGCGACCCTCGAACCGGAGGGGAGTGACCGGTTGGTCTCCCTCTCCCCGGTCCCGGTCTTCTTCAGCGCGGAACCCGCGGTCCGGCTCTACATCAACCGCGACATTCTGGGCGACGACATGCCGCTTCAGGTGATGCATGCCGCAACCGGCGGCACCCGTGCAGAAGAGGAGACGCTCGTCATCCTGATGGAGCACCCCGACGGGTCGACGACCTATCTGCCGGCAGGTACCGAATCGTATGCATCCCGTCACTATGCACCCCTCGGTTCCCTCTTCGAGACCATACTCGATGAGACCGTCGATGCCGGGTGGGGCGAAGGGACCTACCTGATCCGATCGATGCTCTACAACAGCACGGATACCCTCGTCGCACAGGATATTGCTACGTTCACGGTGGCAAGGGAGGAGGGGACGCTTACCCTCTCCTTCCCGCTCTCCGTCACCGGCGGCATGCCCTCATCGAGCCGGATCTGGCTGATGGACGCAGTCTCGCTTGCAATCGTCGCGGAGCAGGAGACGGGCACCGATCACGACAAAGTGACCTTCAGCGTCCCTGCCGGCACCTACTGGTACGGCGGGCAGGTGACGACCGGGGCGGGTGAGATGATGACCATCCCGGTCGACCCGGCAAACCGCGCCCGTATCAGTCCGGGGGAGACGGTACACCAGCGGGTGGTCGTCCAGCCGGCGACCGCCCTCGTTCCGACGGAGGTGATCCCATGAAACGCTATCTTGTCCTGATGCTTGTCCTTGCGGTGGCCGGGGCTGCCATCATCCCGGCGGCGGCTGCGGACGGGTGCCCGGCACCGAAGGTCTATCTGATGCCAACGAAGGTGAATTCGGATCTCATCACGCAGGAACAGGGACAGGCGCTCAATGACGCATTCTCAATCGGGCTGCGCAATGCAAATCCTGCCGTCGAAATCCTGTCGGCACAGGACGTGGGAAACGTGCTCGGCTTCGCGCATGATAAGATTCTCCTCGGCACCGACAGCGGTGAGACGCAGGCACTGACAACCATCGCCCGCAGTACCAGTGCGGAGTATATTGCCACCCTGACCATCGGCACCGTGGGATCGCGGTACGTCGTCCAAACCACGATTATCGATGCCGACCTCTTCACCGTCATTGCACGCGGCAGCACGGAGACGGCATCCATGGAGGGACTTATCGGCGCCGTCAACACACAGGTGGAAGCGCTCGGCGACCTTTCGGCACTCATAGAAACACACGAGACAGCAAACCCCGTCCCACCGCGTGCCCCCTCGCTCTCGGTGACGGTCCGGCCGGAATCGGTCACGGCAGAGGACATCAGGGACACCACGACGATCACGGTTACGGTGAGAAACTGTAAGGGGGACGTGGTGCCGGGGACGAAGGTCTACTTTGAGTCAGAGACCGCCCGTGGACGGGTGACGACCGATGACGGTGCATCAAAAGACGCCGCCTACCAGGGCTGGCAGGTCGCCACCACCGGTGCCGACGGCACCGCCCGTGCCACGTACCATCTTGCCCGGTCGCATGGCGTCGGTGCCGGCAGCGACACGGTCGCGATCGCAACCGTCGGCAGGGGACACAAAGAGGTCCGGTCGAAGGCGACGATTGCGATCACCGGCGTCATCCTCGAGGCATATCCGAATGATGCCGAGATCGCCCCCCGCGGGGCAACCGATATCTACCTCTCGCTCTTCGAGCTCAATACGGATGGCACCAAGCGGCCGCTGGAGGGGCGCAGTCTCTACATCGAGACCCACCGCCTCTCTACGGGCGCCAAGGTCTCGGTGGTGGGGCCAGTCGACGGTGACGGTAACCCCGTCACTGCCGCCGACGGGACGGCGGTGCTGAAGTTTGTCGCCGGTGAAAAGGAGGGGCTCGAAAAACTGCGCATCCTCTTCCAGGACGTTGGCACCGGCTATCAGGACGCCATTGAGGCATGGGCGGAGATCGTGGTGAAGAAAGACGAGTATGTTGCAACGGTCGACTGGAAGGAGTCAGGAGACCTCATCTACGAGTATTCCTTCCAGGACCAGTACGACCTGCGTGATTACCAGTACACCCTGAGCATCGACACGACGACACAGAGAGAGAAGAACACCGGCCAGGAGCTGACCGATGGCTCGTTTGTCTATACGGACACCCTCACCCTCTACTCCGAGGGGAGAACATGGGAGGGTTCCTATACAGTGCCCTTCGAGGAGCGCTGGCTCATCCGGTCGAATGTGAACGGTAAGATCACTGACCACCAGAGCATCAATACCGTCGTGAAGGAGCGGTTGTCGACACTCGATATTCCGTTGACCCCGTTCCCGGTGGCCTTCGACGTCTCGGGGACCATCCAGTACGCGGGGTCAGTCCTCTTCAAGACAGGCGGCAGCGGCCAGACCGCCGAGAGCGGAGGGCAGATCCCGACCACGGGGGCCATACAGATTCCAGGCCGGACACCGGTGACAGGAATCGTGGCAGAGACACTCCCGCGGGTGTCCGATGACGACCTGAGGTACGGGATTATCCGGTTCCTCCGGATTCAGGCGGACTCGGTCGATGACCAGATGTCGGCGATGACGGATCAAAAGGTAACCGGCCTGCTCACAAAAACAGGAAATAATGTCTATACCCGACGCTGGTCGGTGCAGGAGAGCAACTCGTACCACGGGGAGCTCTTCACGTTCTACGAATACGAAGCGCGGATGGATATGGATTCATCATTTACACGGGACGTAACCCTCAGGGCGGTGAAACAGTAATGCATACACATTGGATACACTACAGCATTCTGGCGGTGCTCCTTCTCATGGCGGCAGTGTCAGGCGTGCAGGGGGCGACTCTCGTGGTCGCTCCGTCGGGAGCCGATTTTACCACCATCCAGCCGGCCGTCGATGCGGCATCTCCGGGCGACACGATCGCCGTCCAGGCCGGAACCTACCCCGGCGACATCGTGGTGCGGACGCCGGTGACGGTTCTCGGCACAGACGGCGTGTCCATCGGGACGGACGGTGAGCTTGCCGCCTTTATCATTGAGGCGGACGGGGTGACGATCAGTGATCTTGCCTGTGACGGTCCCGCCATCGGCATCATGCTCAATGCCTCCTCGGGTTCGCATGTCAGGGAGTGCAACGTCGTCGCCGGGGATACCGGCATTCTCTTCTCCGACTGTGTGAACTGTTCAGTTTCAGACACCAGCATTCTCGCCGACCAGTCGGGACTTGAGATCACCTCTTCGGAGAACATTGAAATAGAGGAGGTCCGGGTCAACGGCGGTGCCAGCGGAGTCACGCTGCACAATGTCGATGCGTTCGCCCTGCGGAAGAGCGCCGTACTCGGGTGCGACATCGGGATCATTGCAGAACACTGTGGCAACGGCACCATCGAGGAGACGACCTTCAGCGACGTGGATGCGGGGATGCTCGGGATAGGGGTCACCGATACCCGCATTACGGGCTCGACGCTTTCCAACGTGATCCAGTACCTCCAGATGTACAATGCAATCGGGTGTACGGTAGAGGCCGACACCATGGAAGGGCCGGATTACTTTTCGGCGGATGTCTTCTCCGACACCGTGTATGCCTGCGGCCCGTGGACCGTGAGCGGATGGAATTTCGGACTTCTCAGGCAGATATATGACACGCCCGAGGGGTACCTGCAATTCGGCGGGGCCCTGAACTTCACCGCCATCGAAGGGGCGGAATCCTTTACCGACCCCTTTATCCTCATGGAAGCGGAGGCGTCCGCAGCAGACCTCGAAGGCTATGATGCGGAGACGTTCGGGTTCTACCGGATCGACGGTGCCAAACCGGTCTTCGCCGGCGCTACCACGATTGAGGACAATGGCGGCGCGATCACCTCCGCGACCGCAACCGCTCCGGGTGATTATGCCCTCCTTGCAAAGACAGAGACGACCGGACCCGACCTCTTCTACGTCCTGATTGGCATTCTCGCCGTCATCGGCATCGTGCTCTTCTATCTCGTCTGGCGCAAGGACTGAGGAGTACCGGGAGAATCACTCTCCCCCTTCCTATCGTCACATGAAAGGTGCTGGTTCGTCCGGCGAGACTGCCGTTCTCCCCCCTTCTTTTTTGTGTAATAACTGCGAAAAAGTTCGAATTCATCGCTTTCTTTAAAAGGGACCGCGCCGATACTCTCCTGATTGACCATGAAACCAATATACGCAATTCTGCTCGCGTGCATTCTCGGTGCAGTCATCGGTGCCGCCGGATGTACGACGGCGGACAACGGCGACGGGGCGGAGATGCCGTCCCCCATCCCGGTCCCGGACCCGGACGAAGTCGTGCTCGTCGATGACACGAACGAAGGTCAGGTCATCCCGGTCAACGAAACCGCCTCGATCATCATCAAGCTCCCGGACAACCCCTCGACCGGCTACGTCTGGAAGGTGACGGGATCCGACGGCCTTGCGATCACACAGGATACCTACACCCCGCCCGAGACGGAAACCGTTGGCGCCGCGGGGGTGCACGGCTGGACAATGGAGCCGCGGACGACCGGCCTCGTCACCTTCGGTGCCGTCTATTACCGGCCGTGGGAAGGCGAGCCTTCCGATGACACGTATACCATCTCCTTCTACGTCGTCCCGGCCGGCTCCGATCTCATCACCGTCACGGCGGATGACAACGGCGGGGAGGTTGCGGTGCCCGCAGGCGATATCGTCCTCATCAAACTCGAGGAGAACCCGACCACAGGCTACCAGTGGAACGCTACCGTCGGCGGCGGTGCAGCCATCGCGGCTGACACCTACATCATGTCCCTGGAGGCCTCTCAGGGTATGGTGGGCGCCGGCGGCACCCACGAGTGGTTCGTCACCTTCCCGGACGGCGGCGACGGCACCTTCGATGCAGTCTACGCCCGCCCGTGGGAAGAGCCTGCAGAGGACGACGAGACATTCTCCGTCAGCTTCACAGCTGCATAACCACCCCCTTCCACCTCTTTTTCAATTCATATCCGGGCCGCCGCTGAGAAATCTATAAATGGTATTCCCCCGACACACGCGGGATGAGGACCATGTATCGAATCACGGAAAAGAAGAGCCCCCGCCACACCGTCATCTGCACCAGGCGACGTGGCCCGTACCGCCTGATTGCCGAGATGATCCCCGAGCTCTGCTGTTATGCTGAGGAGAAGGGACTGGACATTACCGGCCCGCCGATGTTCATCTGCCACGAGATGACGCCCGAGGAGGCAATGGAGGCGGACAAGAACGAATGCGCCGATGTCGAGGTCGTCCTTCCCATTTCAGGGCCGACCGAGGAGAACGAAGAGATCACCTGCTACGAGATCCCGACCGAGACCGTGGCATGCGTCGTCCACCGCGGCCCCTACGAGAGCGTCACTCCTGCGTACGAAGCTCTCTATGCCTGGATAGAGGAGCATGACAAGGTAATCACCGGACCCATCCGGGAGATCTATCTCAACGACCCGGCGGAAGTTCCGTTAGAGGAGATCCTGACACAGATATGTATTCCGGTGAGGTGAGAACCATTGAGGTCCACCTCCCAAGGTTCCCTGAAATTTCCTCTATTTCCCCAATAACTTAGGAGAAGACATCAAGAAATTGAGATATTTTCACTCTACACCAGAACAATTTGTAAAAAATGTCTAAATTAATGTAAATCATAATTTGCCCCTATTATTGGCATTACAAGTCGTATTGAATATTTTCTTTCCATCGCTTAAAGCAAATGATGGGGTCATCGCACTCTTTCTAGCGTATTAAGGGTAAATTATGACGATTTTAGGGGATCGGGTTTAAATAATCCTCTACTTTCAATTTTTCACCAAAACCTGACAAATGGAGGGCATATTCGCCTGATGAAGTTATTTTATATTTAACAGATGATTCATTTGGATCATTTCGGTCAGCATATTTTTTTGCAACAAGTTTCCTCATAATCGATCCGTTTAATTTCATCAGAAGTTTGCTCTGAAGTTTTCGGAGTCTGTCTTTTTCATCTTTTGGAAAATGTTTAGTATCTACATCTCGGAAAACTGGTAATTTCTCGTATTTGTCAGGATATTTATCGTGAAGAAGGTCGCACAATTCCTTGGTTGTCGCCCATTTATGCTTGTCACGACATTTTTCATATAACATTTCCAATATGCAAATCTCCGTCTCAGTTGGCAGTTCAAATCTATAATTTGAGAATTCTTCAATCCAGATTGAATCATAAGAACAGATACTAACACCATGTTCCAGAAGGTCTTCTTTAGTCTCAGAAAAACCATTTGAGTGCACGTAATAAACTGATACATCATATGCCATTCCTGCTATTGAGGCTGCAACAGAGGTAAAACGGCCTGATGCAGACATATTTATTCGAATAGTGCTCTTTTTCTCTTTTTCCATAATGATTAGCTTTGCAAGAGTATTGATCAGGATCTTAAGATCAAACATATCCGTCCGAATAATTTTCACCGGAATATTCATCTCTTTAAGATCATTGACAACTAAATCTGTATATATATCCTGTTTTCTCTGCATCTGATCGTCTTTTCCGCCCTTCTCTGGAATTTCGTCATTTATTACCAGATAAACAAGGTCTGCTTTTCGATCATGAAATGGGGCTATTGCACGGTCCCTTTCATGACCAAGAGGGACGATATAAACAATTTTCCCTAAATCATTTCTCATAATTTCCCTGTTGTTTTAAACATAGATGAATTTTGTTAAAAAATGAGTTATGCTAAATACTATTATTTGCTAATATTAATAAGTGAGCAAAATATTTACCATATTAACAATATCTATTCTGTGACAAAGAATTCCGGGAATTAATCTCACAATATACGGCATTCAATATAGAAAGCTAAGACAGAAATTTTCTTCACGGAGATTTTTATCAGAAACCTCGCGATAAAATGAGGGGGGCTGGTGATTACTTGTCGCAAAAAAGAGACACCGTGAATTATACACTTCGTGACAGGAACAAAATTGTCTACATGGGAATTACTAATGACTTAGACAGGCGTATTGCAGAGCATGAAAGAGACGGAAAGCGATTTACCAATTATTCCAGTTCTACAAAACGCACCCAGGACTCCGCATTAAAGCACGAAACTGAGGATCTTGCAAGATACAAGCGTAACCAAGGAAGGTTCCCGAAGTATAACGATAAACTCTAAAAAACAAATTGAAGAACAAAGGATTCAAACATGAATCCTTTTGAAATTAAAAAAGGAAATTGACATGTCAATGTTTCATAATTCGAATCATATCAACCCTTCATTCCTGACGGTTGTCTGGCTGTTTTTTTCACTATTAGCAGTAGGAACTGCCATAGCAAAATATGATACAGGCCCGGTTGGCATATTCTCATGGATAGTTTGTATTGGAGGTATTGCCTTAGGACTACTGAGTAAATATTAATAGAATTGCCCGGATTCTAACTAGGAACAATAAACACTTTACTCATAAATTTTCAAAATGTTGCAGCAAGAAACACGCATCCATTTACATTGGATGTTAATTTTTCAATAAAAAATATAATTTATAATTTTAAATCAGCCATGCTATCAAAGAGATCATTCAATAAGCCCACGATATTCAATCTTTTTTCTTGAAACTCATTTGGTTTCAAATAAACTGGCTTGGCATGACATATATCGTTACGATAAGGATGAAGAATACCTGCAATTTTCGTAATATTTTCTTTCAGTTCGTGGTCTAATCTATCAAGATAATTACTCATATGTAGAATTACCTGATTAGGAGCTTCTGAATCCAATGCCTCTAATAAATACTTCCAATTTCCAAGAGTTGGTGATTTCTCGGTAGACTTACCATATATATTACGTTCAAATGGAGGATACCAGGAGTTTCGCGAAATTTCCTTTGAATTCTTCAAATCATTGTATTCTGATTCAGATATTTTTTTGCTAAAAACATCATCCCGAACTTTTGTCCACAAAACAAGATAGAGATATTTGTCAAGCCCCCATGCATAATGACTCAAAGGATCTGAACAATCTACCTTTTTATCCTTTGATGAGTCTGAATCTTCTAAATTATAGAATTGAATGGATTCCAACTCTGCCTTTTCAAAATATCTAACTACTTCTTCCAACTTCGGGGATGAGAGTTTATCCAATATAAGATGTCTGTCGAGATAATTCTGAATACTCTCCATTTTTTTCTTTAAAGGTTCATTATTCGGCTCATATCCGGACTCAAGTATCTTCACATAGCACTTTTTCATGCCGGAATAATCCTTTTTGAGCAGAGCCAGATTTGCAAGATCGCGCTGAAGCGACATCATCTCTTGGCCGGGTCTAGACATGATCGGAGATTCCTCTGCTTTTCTAAGCATTTTCTCAGCACCCATGCTACCGCGTTTCAGATAGAAGCGTCCCTTAATCTGATACATTCTTCCTTTATCATCCAATGACAATTGTTTGATAATGCGATCATGCTTCTTTCCTTTGAACCAGATTTCCGCTTCCGGCAACCAGTAATGGCTAAGATATGTATCAGAAACAAGGTAAACACCTGGATACCCTGGGAACTGCTCAATTGTTGCATTTTCCAGATATTCAAATAAATTCTTCCGAACCTCAAGACCAGAACAATATGCATTCTCAATTATTATGCCAATAAAATGACCGAATCTCAGTGAAAGCTCCCATTCATGCTGCAAGGAGGATAAGCGTTTCAATTCATCAGAGAATATCTGCATACCTTCCTCCAGTTTACCCTCCATAATCAAACTACACCCTGCATAGGCAGAGATGCCCCATAGACCTAATGCCGCACAAAGATCTTGATATACTTTGACTTGTTTAAAGGGAGAATTTTCCCCCCGTACCAATTCTGCATGAAGATCGACAATTGAATTGTTTTTTTTGTCTTTTGGGTTTGAATGAAAGAGATGTTTAACATCCTTATTCAGTTCGTCATCAGTTACAGGCAAATTCGCATCCCAGTAATGAATCTCTTTACAGAATCTCAGGTATTCGCGGGTCAGATCGGAACATAGCTTGTAATTCCCGATTTTGTATAATGATTCAGCATATTCATAGATACACTGTAGATAGAATTCTTGCTCTGACCGATATATCGTTTCAACATTTAAATTCAGCTTCAATTGGCGATTGATTGTAATATCCTCTGGATAGAATTTTGGGAGATTGCACAATTTCTCACAATATTTTGAATTTAGAGAGATTTGGAATGCATTTTTGCAGATTTTAGTGAAATACTGGTACTGCTTTTTCCGCTCCTCACGATCCTCCCAAATCGGATCCATTTCATTGTATTCAAAAGTGGCATTGACCTGCCTCCACATTTCTTCAAATTCAATTTGTTCTTTTCGAAGAGATTCCGCTTTTTCTTTTGGCAGATTCAGTTCATTTATACTATCATTCAGAGAGTAGGCGTGCCATTCATCTGATAATTTTGATCCCTTTCTACCAAGACCGACACGGCGATAAATTTTAAAAATATTATTTGCCAATCTATCTTTTTCATTGAAAGCCATCAATGAAGTTTTCAGGATTTTTTTCGGATTGATTTTAAGTTCTTTCTTTTTCAAAAGATAGTTCATCTCACGAATATGGATTTCGGCAAGTCGCCCATAGGCTTCGGGTGACTGAAATTCCTTATCAAGACCATGCCAATTCATTGTTCCGAGGAAGGGAGCAACGATTTCCTTTGCTTGTAAATAATGAGAAGAAGCGTCATCATACTGCTTATGCAGCCGGTGACACTCTGCTATGTTCATATGTCCATGGTAATGCTCTTCCGGGGTTTTTGCACAGGTAAGATAATATTCAAATATCGCTAATGCCTCGTCTGCGCACCCGTAATCGAGATATGAGGTTCCATGATCGCCTATAACAGACAAGGGCAGATCAGCAAATGAGACCAGCATCTTCTCTGTTGAAAATTCCCATTCCTGATTCAATAAAGAAAGCATTTCCGGTTCTGTCTTTGATAAAAACCAGAATTCGGCAGCAATACTCATAAAGTCTGTTGTAAACTTCTGGTAAATTACAAAAGGCCGTGATTCTTGTATGAGATTTGCACGAAATTCTTCGAAGTAACATTCTTCCGAAGATCGATAATCTTCAAACTTTGGTGGGATAAATTCCCAATAGGGTTTATTATCAATATGGAATTCTTTAGCAATTCTTTTACGTAAATCCAAGCAGTAATTTGTCTTAGAAAAGAAAAGGCTTGCTTCCGGTTCTTTATTTCTAGCAGGAGAAAAGAAATATCGTTCTAATTTTTCAAATTCTTCATTGGAGGCTAAAACCTCATCATCATCCACAAAATTCGAGTACCTTGGATAGAGGTTTTTTTCAAAAGTTATTTCATTGTTAAAGTACTTCAGCCATTCCAGTTCCAATTTTTTCCATAATTTAAGATCTTTCTGTCCTTTTGTTACAAGATATGCGATAATCCCAACATCAGAATACGGACCGCAATTTCTTGTCAACTGAAGAAAGGACAGTTCCCAAAAGTCTCGATTTTCCTTTTTCAACAGGTTTCGGAGTTCCAGAATAAATGAATAATCCAATACAGAATGCAGGGGATATTTGTATAGATATTTTGCAAGAGAATTCTCGCATCCAGTGCACAGTTTATCACAAATCTCGTCCAGTCTTTCCTCAAATTCCGTGTTGCTTGCGGGAAGTTCCTGTAAATAGGATAAAGGATCCACTGTCCATGAATACCAGAGATATTTCAGATAACGAATGGTATTCTGAATTATTATTTCATCATTTTGAATTGCTTCAAATACATGCTGATAAAATCCAGGGTCAGTGAACATTCGATATTGAAAAAGTGAAAGAAGATTTGATTTTATATTTTCCTGCGATATTTTTTCGTCATCCCAGTTTTGAACATTTTCTGCAAGCACTTGATATTGCTGGTGTCGATGTAATTCGTATATAAAATAAGGGACATATTTTTCTCGAATGGATATGTTCATAGTACCACCTTTATATTATCCTCACATAAATTCTTCCAATTATATAGTCCCCCTCTATCCAGATATTTGTCTGAATCAACGAGTGTATCAATTCCCTCTCTTAGAACATCATCAAGAGAGTACAGTGTAATCTTTTTTCCGACATCCGATTTCACATGCCCATCAGGAGTGATCATGAAATATGATCCCTCCATATCATCCGCGGTTTCAAAAACCGGATATACACCCGGACTGAGGCAAATCGAGCGATGACGCTCTTTAAACTCACGGAATTGTCCATTTGTTATTCCAAGTCCAATTGAAGAGGTCTTGTTTTCACCTTCAATTACCAGCATCTGCATTACTTTCCAGCGGTCTGGTGCCATCATCCTGATCAGTGGCCTCATATTTTCCTGCCAGGTCAGCGAGGTTACGACAGTATTTACTTTCAAGCGAATGTCGGCCTCATGGATCAGAAAGGCAGCATTCAGCGCGTTAGTAACATGTTCACCCCTTCCACGGCCCATAGTTGCTTCTACAGTATCTAAGCAGGAATCAACTGAGAGAGCAATCCAATCCACATTCCCTGATAGGGATTCTATCATTTTACGGTCAAGACGTGAACCGTTTGTAGTAACTGAAACGGTCATACCAAGACTTTTTGCCGTTTTGCAATAGTCAGGTAGCCTTGGATGGAGAAGCGGTTCACCTCCCGCAAAATTAATTTTTTCAATTCCGGCATTACTAAGTTTTTTTAGAATTTTTTGCCCCTCTTCAAGTGATACCTCATGCTTTCCAAGATTCTGAGCAAAACAGAACCGGCATGAATAATTGCAGCGGTTTGTAATATGCCAGTTCACAGATTTGACGACAGATTTTGGTGACATGTATCATAGGTCATCAAACGAAGTGATGATTGTATTTTGTAACCATTACATAGTATGTGAAACTATTATTAGTCCAAACCAATAGTAAGTATATGCCAGATCATCACCAAGAGCATCTGCTAATCATAAGTGCAGGTGAAAATATCCACAATACCTATTCAATTTCTGTTCAGAAGTACGACCCATCGCATGTAATTGTTATGGTCGAAAATGAGATGCTTAATATTCAAAATGGTGATTCTGAATCTCTAAAAGAGAGAAAGACCAATATTAAAACAGCGATTGCAAAAGTAAAACATCGCGTGAATTCTGATAATCGAAGAGAGTTTAAGCTCATTCATCTTTCAGAACTAAATCAAGATGTTATTCGAGATGCCATCCTTAAAATTCGTAATCAACACAAGAATGCAGCTTTTTCATTTAATGTTACTGCCGGAACAGCCCTCTTTTCCACAAGTCTTTTTCTTATGGCTGTGTGGCTTGGGGGCAATGTCTGCATAACCAGAACTCCTGATTCTCTGATTGAATTAAAAATTCCAAAAATGTCAGTAAGTGAACTGGAAAATTATCCGGATCTTATAAGAGTTGTAATAATTCTTGGTAATAAAGTCCGTAACAAGAATATTGATATAAGAGACGGATGGATGAAAAACAAGGATATCTTAATCGAACTTGGTATGATTAACTCAAGTTCAGAGCGTCTGAGTGGTAATGACAAGGTGAACCAGTCAAGAGATATGAAAAAACTCAAATCATGGGATCTCGTTGAGGAAAAAAGATCTGGAAGAGATGTTCTATACCGTCTTACATCTGATGGGATATTTGCATACAATATCTTTAAAGAGCAGTGATGAAGGGCTCAAAATTTAGATTACTCGAATTCTCCTCTTTTTTTCTCCTGTTATTTCCTGAACAAATCAAAGATAGAATTAGCCATTATTTTGGGTAAAACATAAAAACGATGGGCCTGCCCGGATTCGAACCGGGGATCTTCGCCGTGTAAAGGCGATGTCATAACCAGCTAGACCACAAGCCCGCATGCGGTATGTGCTTTAAATTCATTTTTTTCTGAGCTATTAAGCCTTATGCAATGGTGGTCGAAATGGGGGCTGCTTTCTGTGTATTCCACGGCGATTGTGCAGGATATTTATCCTTCCCTCCCCTTGGTACATGAGAATGATGAGAAGGGAAACGACGATGCCTCATAGCGGTCCGGATGCCATGACAGCTCCTGCTCCCAAGCCGGAGAACGGTACCTTCAGGAGACGGCATCGATGACCCTGCCCGCCCCCGAACTGCTCATCGCCCTCTATCTCCTCTGCAACCTCGCCGCCTTTGTCCTCTACGGGCAGGACAAGAGAAAGGCGGAGCTCGGACGATGGCGCACGAGCGAACGGACGCTCCTTGCCGCCGCGGCCGTCGGGCCGTTCGGCGCGTGGGCGGGCATGCGCCGGTTTCGCCACAAGACGCAGAAGACAAAGTTTCTCCTCGTGCCCGCCTTTCTCATCCTCCACGCCGCCGCCATCGCCGGGCTTGCATATGCGATGGTGACGGCAGGATTCCTGTAGGTCGGTCACCCCCCACTCCTCCGGCGCCCGTCATCATCGCCTCTTCATCACGAGCCGTCACCCGCATAATCTCCTCCCATCACGATGGACGGAGCTCCCGCTCCCGGATACGAGCTGAAGGGGTCAAAAAAAGAAAAAAATCAGATGTAGCCGAAGGACTTGAGGGTCACTTCGGTGTTGACTGAGCCGCAGTGGTAGACCTTGCCTTCGGAGATCTCGTTGATCGTAACCTCTGCCGGTGCAAAGAGGCCCTGGTCGATCTTGAAGAAGTCGAAGTTTGCCTCCTTGAAGGTGTCGTAGAACGGCTTGCCGTACGAGGACGAGGTGTTGGACGGGATCTTGTCGATGTAGTCGGCGATGTCGGCGCCGTCGATGGTCAGGTTGATCTGGCCGTGGTAGATGGTCGCGTCGTTGGTGCAGCCCATTGCCTTGGTGGAGTCGGACTTCACGGGGGGCACCGGGGCGCAGCCTGCCGCACAGACGATCTTCTTCGGGTCGTAGTGGAGCTGTTCGAGGCGGTAGACCGCGGTCTCGACACAGCGTCCGGCGACCTGGATGGAGCCCACAACGGATGCGGTCGGGGCAACAACGGCACAGACGTTTGCCACATCGACGTTGCAGCCGTCGGCGATCTTCTGCATCACTGCCTCGGAGGGCAGCTGGTCGGACTCGAGACAGATGACCGCATAGTCACAGTCGTCCTGGTACTCGATGATGTCGTAGCACTCCTTCGGGTTGAGCGAGAGGGCACGTGCCGGGCCGCTGCCCATCGCGAAGTACTTCTCGTGGGTGATTCTCCATCCCGCTTCCTGTGCGCCGAGACAGGCGATGGCAGGGAAGTCGGTGCTCACTTCGATGAAGGGCATCGGGACGCGCTGGATCTGTCCCATCCTGAACGAGACGTCCGCAAGGCCGCCCATACAGATCTCGGTAAAGCGCTTTCCTGCCGCATAGCCACCCCTGGCCTTCACACCACAGTCGACGATACGTGCGCCATTGTCGAGCTGGTGGAATATCGCGTTGAAATCCTCCGGATATTCCGCAAGCTCCTCAAAAAGGTCCAATGCATATTCATTTACACTGATCATGAGGGAATCCTCCTAACGCATACATTGTTGAAGCAAAATAGATAAGAGTTGTCAAATGCGGTATGGAAGCGGCCCTTACCGGGCCAGTTCTGCAATGACCCGGGCGGGGTCGTACCGCAGGGTGATCACCCGTGTCCTGCCACGCCCCTCGCGATAATGGAGGTTGACGAGGCGCATCGCGTCGAACTTCTTCACCATCTCATAGTAGCGGGTGTAGCCGATCTTCATCGTCTCCTTTGCCGCCTCGTGCACCTCTCCTGCCGTCATCTCGCCCCCGGCCTGCGACCGCTCTGCAATAGTACGGAGAAGTACCTTCTCCTCATCCTTCAGGGTACGAACGCTTGCAGCGAGATGCAGATACTTGGAGACCTCATAGGCCCGGCAGATGTCATCCATCTCGACGCTCCGGCGGGCATCATTCTCGGCATTGAGGGCCGCCCGCTTGAGAAGATCGATTCCAACCCGGAGATCGGCGCTCTTCATCGTCTGTTCGGTCACGAGGTCCAGCATCGCATCGGAAAGGACGCCGGGATAGAGGCCCTGCCGGACCCGCTGCGAGAGGATCTCATGGATCTCCTCCTCGTCATAGGGAGGGAAGTAGATGTCCGTCGGCCGGAAGACCGAGGCCACGCGGGAGTCCACCTCGCTCATGAGATCCACCGTCATGTCCGAGATGACGGTGATCACCCCGATGCGCGTACCGGGATACGACTCGTGGGCACGCAGGAGGGTGTAGAGCACCTTGTTGATCTCGTTTTCATAAAGGAGGTAGTTTGCATCGTCGAGGCAGACGACGAGCACCCGCCCCTCCTTCTCCAGCAGGCGGCAGACCGCGTCGAATACCTGCTTGAAGGAGGTCCCCGATGCCGGCGGGAGATGACCGGATAGTTTGCGATATATCTGCGAGAAGATGGCGAATTTCGTATTGTCTATCTGGCAGTTGATGTAGATCGGCACCATCTTCTTCGTCGCCTCTTCGATGTCGCCGAAGAGTTTTCGGACCGCCGTCGTCTTTCCGGTGCCCGGAAGGCCCCGGCATATGGTATTGAGCGGGCGCCCCCCACGCATGCCCGGACGCAGCTGGAAGGCAAGCTCCTGCATCTGCGTGTCGCGGAAGCTGAACTGTTCGGGGATGTGGTCTATCTCGAAGACCTCCATATCCTGGAACAGGGTTTCCTCCCACATCAGCAGGTTCTTCTTCATACTCAAGCATCACACTCCGCCATATATAAGGGTAGATGATATTCACTTTCACCCCCCGCACGGTGTCAGCCCTGAAGGGTGTCGAGGCACTTCTTGCAGAGGAGGCGGTCGACGAAGAGGTGGCTCAGTTTCGCCTCCTGCCGGGAGAGGGGCGCCCCACACTCCTCACAGCGGCCGTGATCGCCTGCTGCCGGGGCAGGATGTTCCGGGATGCCAGACTCCTGTGCGGGACCTGACGCTGCGACACCCTCCGCACCGCCTGCTCTGCGGGAGAGAAAGCCGGGAGCTGCGACAGGGCCGGGGCCGACCGGAGTTTCCGATGGCGCCACTGGTGCCGCCTCCTGAGCCTCCCCACCGGGAGATGCCGTGACCGGCATCACCCGCTCCCGGTACCGGTCGATCTGGGATGCGGTCTCGGGATCGTTTCTGCCGAACCGGGCAAGCACATGGTCGAGATACAGGGCAAGGTCCTCTGCATCCTCCTCGGTCTCCACCTCGCCCTCGACCGTGAGGCGGAGGTTTTCGTACCGCTGGAGGTTGACGGAGACGCCGATGGTGAGTTTCTTTGGTGCGGGCATGACGGTCACTCAGGCTGTACTATGCTGCATGAGAATGTAAGGGTTACACCCGTGCGGTGAGAAAGAGGATAAGTGATCTGAAGGACATATATGTAAACGACAACGGTGCGGCACGGCGGGGCAGATGATGAAAGTTACCCCCACTGACACTCATGATGACGCAGGGAACTGATGCCTGATTACGATTGCCTGCCGCAGCCGTCCTTCAACGTTTTTTTCCCGCCGCTCCCCTTAGGAGAAGAGCAGCGGAAGGAAATCAAGTGCATTCATCAGACCATACGACCCGTCCTTCGCATCCTTTTCCGAGTAGGCCTGCACATCGTCCGTTCCTTTGCCGAGGATGGCAAACGGCACCGGCTCGCTCGTGTGGGTCTTGAGGGCAATCGGCGTCGGGTGGTCGGGCAGGACTGCAATCGTTGCATCCGCCTCGTCCAGAATGATGCCGATCACCGCATCGAGCCGTTCGATGGCCTTTACCTTCTCGTCCCAGCTGCCGAGATGGCCCGCCTCGTCAGGGGCCTCGACGTGCATGTACACGAAATCGACCTCCGCAAGGGCCGCCACCGCGGCACGTGCCTTTCCTTCGTAATCGGTGTCGAGATAGCCGGTCGCCCCGGGGACGGTGATCACCTGCATCCCGGCGCACCGGGCGATGCCGTTGAGAAGGTCCACCGCCGAGATGATCCCGCCGGTCCTGCCGTACTTCTCCTCGAAGAGCGGAAGTGCGGGTTTTGCCCCGCCCGACCACGGCCAGATGGAGGTGGCGGGCGTCTTTCCTTCCGCAACCCTTCGGGCGTTGACCGGGTGGTCCGCAAAGACCCGGCGGGAGACCTCCATGCACCGGAGGAGGAGCTCCGCATCCGCTCCTGTGGGCAGGAATTCCGCTGTTTCCCGACCCACGATGTCATGCGGGGGCGTCGTCTCCGCCCCCCCGCCGCCGGGGGCGACGAGGAGGTGCCGGTAGGAGACGCCGGGATAGAGTCCGACGTCTGCAAGCTCCTCCGCAAGCGAGGCGAGAAGGGCGGCACCCTCCCCGCTCGTGATGTGTCCTGCGGAGAAGTCCTCCATCACCCCGTCTTTGATGCAGACGAGGTTGCAGCGGTAGGCAATATCCCCCGCCCCAAGGTCGACGCCCATCGAGACCGCCTCGAGGGCGCCCCTTCCGGTATAGTATTTCACCGGGTCATACCCGAGGACGGAGAGATTGGCGATGTCACTGCCCGGTTCGAACCCCTCCGGTACCGTCGCAAGCATCCCGCACCGCCCCTCGCGGGCAATCCGGTCCATATTCGGAATATTCGCATATTCAAGCGGTGTCCTGCCGTCATGGGCAGGGTCGGGCCAGTCGGCCATTCCGTCTCCGAGAACCACCACGTATTTCATAACTGCCTCAATTGTATCTGTCGGTGTCCGTTTTGCGATCGCAACAAGCCGGATTGCTCATCTGTTTAGTCCAGCGCATCAAGAAGCGACCGTACCGCCCGCCGAACGGACTCACGCGAGTTCACCGGGGGCACCCACCCAAGCGCCTTGATCTTCTCCACGCCGAGCTGCATCTTCGGGACGTCCCCGACCCACCCGCGGTCGCCACCGGTGAAGTCGTATGCAACGTTCTCCAGCCCCATCTCCCCGACGATCACATCGGCGATCTCGGTGACGCTGATCCAGTCCTCCGACCCGACGTTGAAGACGTTGAACGTCTCGTTTGCATTCCCGATCGCATAGAGGATGCCCTCGATGCAGGCGGTGACCTCGAGGTACGACTTCACCTGTTTGCCGTCGCCGAGGATCTCCAGCCGGCCGGGCCGGTCGCGGAGCTTGTGGACGAAGTCCCAGATGACGCCATGGTTGCTCCGCTCGCCGATGATGTTTGCAAACCGGAAGACCCACGCGGTCATCCCGTAGGTCGCGGCATAGGCCGAGATCATCGCCTCGTCCGCGAGTTTCGTCGCCCCGTAGATGGAGATCGGCACCATGGGCGAGTAGTCCTCCGGCGTCGGGATCACCGTCGCCTCGCCGTAGACCGTGGAGGTCGAGGTGAAGGCGAACTCAGGGACGCCGTGCTCCCGCATCGCCTCGAGGACGCGGACGGCGGCGTCCACATTCTGGCGGTACATATGGTACGCCGCACCGGCGCTTGCCCGGACATCCGGGTCGGCCGCGACATGATAGACCCGCCGGCAGCCGGCGCACTCACCCTGCCAGCCGTCACCGAGCAGGTCGGCCTGCACGAACTTCACCGCACCCGAGGCAATATGCCCGTCGATGTTGGCTGTTGTCCCGGTCGCAAGACTGTCGATCACCACAACCTCGTCACCACGTGCGACGAGCGCATCGACAAGGTGTGACCCGATAAACCCGGCACCACCGGTTACGATCGCTTTCATACCTGTCGCAAGGTTTTGTCTGCTATACCATTAAGCACTCTCTTTTCACATACTTGTACCGTGAACGACGACCGGAATATCCTTGAATATCTGCTCATATTTCTCAAAGGCGGTGCTATGGGCATCTGCGATATCATCCCCGGCGTCTCCGGCGGAACGATTGCGCTTATCACCGGCATCTACGAACGGCTCGTCACCGCCATCGGCAATATCCGCCCCCGTGCCGTCGTCTCGCTCGCCCGCCGGGACTGGGACGGTGTCCGTGCAGCGGTCGCGGCCGTCGACCCGAAGTTTCTCATCACCCTCGGGGCGGGCATCGGTGCCGCGGCCCTCCTGATGGCAAACATCATCCTCCTTCTGCTGGAGTGGTATGCCGTCCCCACCTACGCATTCTTCTTCGGGCTCATCATCGCCTCGTCGGCGCTCATCCTCCTCGAGGTCGAGGAGCGGACGACGAAGGTCTGGCTCTTTCTCGTCGCGGGGTTTGCCGGGGGATTTCTCATCGCCGGGCTCTCCCCCTCCTCCCTCGGGCACTCGCTTCCCATCCTCTTTCTCACCGGCATGGTGGCGCTCTGTGCGATGATCCTGCCGGGGATCTCCGGGGCGTACCTGACCCTTCTCCTCAACCAGTACGAGTATCTCCTGAATGCAGTGAAGACGCTCTCCCTGCCCGACATCATCGCGTACATGGCAGGGGGAGTGGTGGGTCTCCTGCTCTTCTCCAAGGCGCTCAAATATCTCCTGCGCCACCACCACGGCATCATGCTCGGTTTCCTGACAGGGCTCATGCTCGGGTCGACCCGCCTCCTTGCAGACACCATCGGCGCCGCCGGCGGATTTGACATGCAGGCGTGGCTCTTCACGGCGGTCGGCATTGCGGTCATCGTCCTGATGGAGTGGGCCCGCCGCCGGTTTGCCGCCGGTCGCTGATCAAAGTCCGGACGAGGAGACGATCATGACGACACACCGCGTGGCCCCTCCCCGGCTCCTTCCACACCACCACACTCCTGTTTTCCCGGTCGCAGACGGCCCGGACGTCCAATCCCTTCATGTAAGGTGGAGGTAAACATAGTACAGATTTTATGTACCTCGGCATTGACCACGGCACGACCGCAATGCGGTTTGCAACATCATCCGGCGAGATGAAGATCCCGCGCAGGGATGCGACCGCCTTCACGATGGATGACCTTGCCCCGCTCTCCCGAAACGGCGCCTTCGACGGCATCGCCGTCTGCTACTCCATGGGCGACGCCATCAGTGCGATCACCGATATCAGAAAGGTACAGAACCGCGGCATCATCACCCGCGAAGGCGCAGGCGAGCACATCGGCGGCGGGACACGGGTCTATGATATGGTAAAGGAAAGCGGCATTCCCGCCGTCGTCATCCCCGGCATTCACCGGGGGTCCCCGACGGACCCGCGCTTCAAGGCCTACTCCCACCAGACGAGCCCGGAGAAGCTCGGCATCGCCTACGAGGCGCAGCAGTCGCTCGGGGACACATTCATCGTCGCAGACGTCAGTTCCAACACGGTCTCGCTCCTCGTTCAGGACGGGGCCGTCGTCGGCGCCTTCGATGCGTGTGTCTTCGCGCCGGGGACCACCCACGGCGCCCTCGACGTCGACGCCATCCGCCGCATCGACCGCGGCGAGGAGACCGCAAACGAGGCATTCCTCCACGCAGGGGTCCGCCACACCCTCCCCGCGGACCAGCAGGCACCGGCCCTTGCCCTCTGGACCGCGATGGAGATTGCGGCCCTCCGCATCCTCGCCCCGGGCGCCCCCATCGCCGTCGCCGGGTCACAGGGGCCGGCCATCGCAGACGACGTGCAGGCAATTCTGGGCGACTCAGTTTCGGTATTTGACGAATGGGCGGCAGCACGGGGGCTATCGCGGATTGCACGCGATGTATTCACCGGAACCGATACCATTCTCGGCCTCGCGGTTGATCTGTAGATTTATATCTATTAATCATGTAAAATTACATGGGGATTTTTTTGAGAGAACTACGAATCCACGGAAGAGGCGGACAGGGTTCTGTTACTGCAGCAGAACTTATTGCGACTGCCGCTTTCAAAAGCGGCGTCTATTCGCAGGCTTTTCCCGCATTTGGTGTTGAACGAAGGGGAGCACCGGTGCAGGCCTTTGTCCGTTTCAGTGATGAAAAGATCCGGCTCAGAAGTCAGATCTACGAGCCGGACTACATAGTGGTCCAGGACAGTTCGCTAATCGCCGATGTGAATGTCTTCGGCGGTATGAAGGAGGGCGGCATTGCCCTCGTCAATACAGAACAGGATACCGTCCCCGGCGTCCCGGCCGGAGTGAAACTGATAACTATCGATGCAACATCGGTCGCCCTGGAGGTCCTCGGGCTGCCGATTACGAATACCACCCTTATGGGCGCCTTTGCCGCCGCAACCGGCGAGATCGAACTTGATGCCCTTGAGGAGGCCCTCAAGGAGCGGTTCGCAGGCTCTCTTGCAGAGAAGAACATCGCCGCTGCACGAAAGGCATACGAGATGGTCAGGGGAGGTGCCTGAGATGGCGCTTCGAATCGGATGCTGTGCACCCCCCGGAAAGGCGTGCGACAATAAAACCGGATCATGGCGGGTCTTCCTGCCGGTCGTCGACCCCGAAACCTGTACCCTCTGCGGCAACTGCGTCCTCATCTGCCCGGAGACCGCAATGGAAGAGGTCGAAGGCAAGATCGTCGTGGACCTCGACTACTGCAAGGGCTGCGGCCTCTGTGCCGAGGAGTGCCCGACCGATGCAATCGCAATGGAACTGGAGGAGAAATAAATGCTGCAGATAATGGAAGGTTCCCACGCCGTTGCAGAGGCCGTGCGCCTCTGCCGCCCGGAGGTCGTCTCCGCATACCCGATCACCCCCCAGACACATATCGTCGAACGCCTCGCCGAGATGGTGGCTGACGGTGACCTCGATGCAGAATACATCTGCGTGGAATCGGAATTCTCCGCTCTCTCCGCATGCCTCGGGTCGTCCGCGGCAGGGTCCCGTGTCTATTCCGCCACATCGTCGCAGGGGCTGATGCTCATGGCAGAGGTAGTCTTCAACGTCGCGGGCATGCGCCAGCCGATCATCATGTCCATTGCCAACCGCGCCCTCGGCGCACCGCTCTCCATCTGGAACGACCAGCAGGACTCACTGTCCCTGCGTGACTCCGGATGGTTCCAGCTCTACGGCGAGGATGTACAGGAGATGACCGACCAGCACTTCATCGCCTACAAGGCGGCGGAGCGCCACGACGTTCTCCTGCCGGGATTCGTCTGCTTCGACGGGTTCATCCTTTCGCACACCTACGAGCCGGTCGACATCCCGACCCAGGAAGAGATCGATGCCTATCTCCCGAAGTATGTACCCTACAACATGCTCGACGCCAAAAACCCGATCTCCATGGGCATGTATGCCACCCCCGAGTACTACCACGAGTTCAGGTACGAGATCGACCGGGCGATGGACCGCTGCGCGACAGCACTTTCCGAGGCAGGAAAGGAGTTCGGCGAGATGTTCGGGCGCGACTACTCGGAACACATCGAGTCCTACCGCATGGACGACGCCGACATCGCCTTCGTCGCATTGGGATCGCTCTGCGGTACCGTCAAGGACGCCATCGACGAGATGCGTGCGGACGGCATCAAGGCGGGACTCGTCAAGATCCGGACATACCGCCCGTTCCCGAAGAATGATATCGCAAAGGCCCTTGCCGGTGTTGCCACGGTGGCCGTCCTCGAGAAGAACATCTCCATCGGCTCTGCCATGAAAGGCGCCGTCGGCCCCGAGGTTCTGCACGCGCTCAACGGAACCGGCATCAGCGTCTACAGCTATGTCACCGGTCTCGGCGGCAGGGATATCCGCAAGAAGGATATCCGCAATATCGCGGAGCTTGCG
This sequence comes from Methanovulcanius yangii, assembly GCF_018687785.1. NCBI lineage: Archaea > Methanobacteriati > Methanobacteriota > Methanomicrobia > Methanomicrobiales > Methanomicrobiaceae > Methanovulcanius > Methanovulcanius yangii. The sequence continues at coordinate 202,294 of NZ_LTBL01000001.1, read as the reverse complement.
GTCAAAGGAGAAGGGGATATGTTCTACGGTCTTCGCGAGGAGGTGCTCTGAGATGGTCGACAAATCACTCGAGCTCTTCGACTGCGGCCACCGCGCCTGCGGTGGATGCGGACCTGCCCTGGCGGCAAAGCTCATCCTGAAAGGGACCGGAGAGGATACGATCGTCGTCGCCTCCACCGGATGCATGGAGGTATTCTCCACGCCATACCCGGAGACCGCATGGAAGGTCCCCTGGATTCACTCCCTCTTCGAGAACGCCGCAGCGGTCGCCTCCGGTATCGAGGCCTCGCTCAAACACAACAACCGCACCGAGAAGGTCGTCTGCGTCTGTGGTGACGGCGCCACCTTCGATATCGGGATGCTCTGCATCTCCGGTGCCTTCGAGCGCGGCCACGACATCACGTACATCTGCTACGACAACGAGGCCTACATGAACACCGGCATCCAGCGGTCCGGGGCCACCCCGTACGACGCCTCGACGACCACCTCTCCCGCCGGGAAGTACTCGATGGGCAACTCCCGCCCGAAAAAAGACCTCCCCCAGATCCTCGCGGCCCACGGCGCGACCTATGTCGCAACCGCAAGCGTCGCCTACCCGATGGATCTCATGAAGAAGGTGGAGAAGGCCGTCAACACGCCCGGCGCCTGCTACATCCAGATCCATGCCCCGTGCAGCACGGGATGGGGATTCGAGGGCGGCAAGACGATCGAGATCGGGAAGATGGCACTCGAGTGCGGCCTCTGGGTCAACTACGAGATGGAGAACGGCAGGCTCGTCAAGGCGAAGAAGGTAAAGCGCGTTCCGGTCGACGCCTACCTGAAGGCCCAGAAGCGCTTCCGCCACCTCTTCAAGCCCGCCCCGGTGACCGACGAGATCGCCAAGATCCAGGCCATCGCGGACGCCAATGCCGAGAAGTACGGCATCGATATCGAACTTTAAGGAATAAGCCACCATCCGGTGGACATTCGCCACTTTTTTTCCCGCACTTCTCTAAAAAAAGAATGAAAATTGGAGTCTTCCGTTACCCCTTCCTACGAAGGAGAGCGGCTCCCACCGCCACTGCACCGAGCGGCGCGAGCCATCCGGGAGGCGCCGGGGTGGGCGTCGGAGCGGCGGTGGTCGGCTCATCGGTCGGCATCTGCGTCGGCGATTCGGTCGGGACCGTCGGTCCTGTCGTCGGCGCCGCCGGATAGGTCATCAGATAAATGCCGGAGTTCGTGATGTCCGCCTTGAGGTACCCGTCGTCGGGATCTGTCGCTGCGTCCACCTCGTCCCAGCGGTCAAGGCGCTCGTTCAACCAATACAGATTGTGGACGGCCGCGTTGTCGCTGATGAGGATGCCCAGCTCCACCGCCGGGGAGAAGGTCGCCCGGCCGTCAGGACCGGTACCCGGGCCGAGATAGTAGGCGACGAGCTCATTCTGCCCCTCGGGAACGTCCGGCCAGACGCCCGTATGCAGGAAAGCCGCCACATAGAGGGAGAGCTCCCTGAGTGCCTGCGCCTTCTCGTTTAACGCCTGCGTCCCTTTCGGAAGGAAGACATATGCTTCCATCGCTCCTTCGCTGCTGCCGTCCCACAGGCGGGTGTCGACCTGCACATACCCGCCGGTGTCGACATTCAAATCGACGGTGCCGGTCGCCTCGATGTAATCGGGCGTGGGCGTCGCGGTCGGGGTGAGCGGTTCTGTCGCCGAGCCGAGGATGTCGGACGTCACCGTCTCCTGCACCGCGTTGCCGTCGCCGCCGCCATAGTTCTCCTTCATGTCATTGACGGAAATTTCCGCCCGGTACTCATACGTCCCCGACTTGTAGGCGGGATTGCCGGTGTCCCAGATGTACTGCTTCGATGACGGATTCGGGATGTACCAGACCGACGATGTCGGCTTCAGGTTGACGGTGGCAATCGATGTCGCCCCCGACACCGAGTCGAAGAGCGCCGTGTAGGTGGTCCCGTCCGGTTCGGTCACGTAGATGTCGATGCCGTCATCCGCGGCCGTCACGCCCGGCCGGGAGAAGATCGGGTAGGTGTTCGTCTCGATCCTGAAGTTGAGCTTGTCCCCGGTGATGAGCTTGTAGCCCTCCGCAGTCCGGGGAGCGGCATTCGACGGGTACACCCACAGGCGGACATTCAGGTAGGGCTCCTCCACGAAGACCGCTATCTCCGCCGTGCCGTTCACACCGTTCGGGTACGAGTACCATGCCCCCGTCCGGCCCAGAAAGTCGGACGGCGAGACATAGAACGTCGCCCCGGAACTGACCGAACGGAGAGCTTCAGGCGCTGAAGTCCCGACGTCCGCACCTGGGGCGTAGTAGGCAATCTGCGAGTCGCCGCCCACAAGGGTCCCGGAGAGGTCGAGCCCCTCTTCCCCGATAAAGACCGTCCCTCCCTTCGGGACCGTGGTGGTCACTGCCGCTGCCGGCAGCACCAGCAGGAGGACAAGCATACATGCCGCTACAAGGGCAATCATTCCGGATTTCATCATCTCTTCCTCACGTGTGAGGAGTCTTATATCCGGTACTCTATATGTGGGTTGCGACCGCGAGACCCGTGGAAAAGAGATTATTCCTGTTTCCTGCGGGTCAGGAAATAGGGCACCAGGAAGATGACGACCAGGGCAACCCAGAAGGTCCCGAAGATGACGAGCATCTGCTCCTGAAAGGCATCGTAGAACCGGACCTCAACCATCCGCTCCTCCTCCCACGTGATGATCGTCCCCTGAGGCGTCTGGTTCACCGATGCACCGTTGCTGGTATACCCCAGCAGCGGATTCGATATCGAAAAGGCATCCGGCAGAACGACGGTCACATCGGAGGCGGTGTCCAGTATCACGGTAAGGTGTCGGTCGTTGAGCGGGGCGTCATACCCGACGGTATAGTCACCTTCGGGGAAGGTGATCGTTCCGGCGTTCTTTTCTTCGAAGGGGACCGGACCGCTGGCATTCGTGACGGTGATGTTTGTTGCGGCAAGAGGCACCGGTTCCCCGAGAAACCCGGGTTCGGAAAACTTGTATTCAGAAATACCCTCGACCATCACGTCGCCGCGATACCAGGTTCCGTTCTCACCCACGACGAAGGTTGCATTCAGGGCTGCGGCGCCCTGAAAAAGGAGGATCAGTGCAAGACTGACCGCAACGATGCGATATCGGCATCGATCTCGATCGGTGGCTCGCATTGCCTGATCACCGTCTCCGGGTCTTTGAGGAGGTGCCCGGTCACCACACATACGATACGCTCGTCGCGGTCGATGAGGCCCGCCTCGACGAGCTTCTTCACACCGGCGACCGAGGCCGCGGAGGCCGGTTCGACCCCGATGCCCTCCTTTCTCGCAAGATCACGCTGCATGGCGAGGATCTCCTCGTCCGTCACCGCCTCGGCCGTCCCGCCGGTCTCCCGGATGGCCCGCAGCGCCTTCTCGGCATTGACCGGGGCACCGATCCGAATCGCGGTCGCGACGGTCTCGGGGTCCTTCTGGGGGATGAGGGGGTCGAGGCCCTGTTCGATCGCATCGACGACGGGCCGGGACCCCTGCGCCTGGATGCCGGTCATCATCGGCATCCGGTCGATGAACCCGAGCTCGATGAGTTCGCCGAGACCCTTGTGCACCGCCGAGATGTTGCCGGCATTGCCGACGGGAAGTACCATCCGGTCCGGGACGTCGCCCAGTTGGTCGACTGCTTCAAATCCGATGGTCTTCTGCCCCTCGAGCCGGTAGGGGTTGACAGAGTTGAGGAGGTATATCCCGTCGGTGACGCAGAGTTCATGCACCATCTCGAGGGCACGGTCGAAGTTGTCGCGGATGGCGATCACCTTTGCCCCGTGCATCAGGGCCTGCGCCACCTTTCCGAGGGCGACCTTGCCCGCGGGGAGGAGGACGACCGCCGGCATGCCGGCCTTTGCACCATACACCGCAAGGCTTGCCGAGGTGTTGCCGGTGCTGGCACAGGCCACCGTCTTCATCCCGAGCTCGCGGGCCATCGAGACGCCGACCGTCATTCCGCGGTCCTTGAACGAGCCGGACGGATTCATTCCCTCGTGCTTGGCGTAGAGTTCCTTCAGACCAAGCTCTTCGCCGAGCCGTTTCATGTGGTAGAGGGGGGTTCCTCCCTCCTGGAGGGTGACGGGCTCACCCTGTACGGGGAGAAGTTCCCTGTATCTCCACAGGCGCAGGGGACGCCGGTTCCACTCCTCACGGGAAATTTCCAGAGAGTCCAGATCATATTGAACCGCAAGCAGGTGATCGCATTTCCTGCAGCGGTAGATTATCTCATCACTGGCATACGTCGCACCGCAGCCGATGCAGACAAGACGAAACATAATACCAGTACTCTTCGCGCTTCGGGTAAGTATAGATGATGGAGGGAACAGGAAGAGGAGGGCTCCGCGGTCCCGCATCAGAGCCTGCGGTACAGGTCGTCGCGCCGGTCGGCCGTCACCGGAAACGATGCCCGCACACGTCCGACCTCGCCGGCATCGATATCGGCAAAGAGGAGCCGTTCTCCGTCGCCTGCCGCCGCCCGTTCCTCACCGTCCGGCCCCATGACGGCCGTGCCTCCGCAGTATTCCCCGACGGGCGTCGTCCCGATCGTGCCTGCGCCTGCCACATAGTACTGGTTCTCCAGTGCCCGGGTCGCAAGGAAGAGCCGCCAGTGATGCAGGCGCTCGCAGGGCCATGCGGCAGGCACGCAGACACAGTGCACTCCCGCCCGGGCATAGGCGGAAAAGAGGTCGCCGAACCGCAGGTCATAACAGACGGCCAGACCGAACTGCACGCCCCCGACGGCAAAACAGCCCAAAGAATTTCCCGGCGTATAGACCATCTCCTCGCCGGCGGGAGAGAAGAGATGCATCTTGGCATACGAGGTGAGGAGTTCGCCCTCCGGCCCATAGACGACGCAGGAGTTGGTGAGTCCGGCATCACCCATGATGCGGGCCGACCCCACGACCGTGATGCCGGACTCACCGGCGATCGCGGCATAGGCGGACTGGACGGGGCCCCCCGTCGGTTCGGCATGTGATGTCGCCCGCGGATCCCAGCCGGTCGCATACTGCTCGGGAAAGACGATGACGTCTGCTCCATGCTCCGCTGCCTCCCCCGCACAGCGGGCCGCCTGTCGCAGGTTCACCGCCGGTGCGTCCCAGCGGGACCCTACCTGTGCACAGCAGATCCTGACGACCCCTTTATGGGGAGACACCATCCTCACCGCCCGCATTCCGGTTCATCACCATGACACCGGTGACGACGACCACGGCACAGAGGATAAGGACATACCCTGCATACGGGACGGTGGCCCCAAGTATCCGTGCACCGATCAGTACCCCTGCCACAACAATACTCAGGGCGGTAACGAGGCCCCCTGCAATCACCTTCTTTTCAGCATCCATGTCACAAAACCGCCGCACCTGCACATCCCAGGATTCGTATCTACTTCTACCACCCACATACAGATAAATGGATTGAATCCAATGAAGCCCGCCCGAGGGCGCTTCCGCTCAGGAGCCGGGATCTTGTGAAGGTTAAAGAAAAAATGTATGATGCCTGTCTGCACCTTACTCGTAGAGGAATGCCTCGTCGATACGGGCGTACGGGGCAATCTCTTCGGGAGCAAAGTGGATGGCAATCTCGCGGGCCGCCGTCTCGTCGGAGTCGGAGCCGTGGATCACATTCATGCCGATCTCGAGGGCGTAGTCACCGCGGATGGTGCCGGGTGCCGCCTCTGCAGGGTTCGTTGCCCCGATCATCTGCCGGGTGATGGCAACGACGTCCTTTCCCTCCCAGACCATGAGGAAACAGGGTCCGCTCATGATATAGGACTTGAGACCGGGGAAGAACGGCTTTTCGACGTGTTCGGCATAGTGTTCGAGGACACGCTCTTCGGGGAGCTTCTCGAACTTGCCGGCGACCATCTTGAGGCCCTTCTTTTCAAACCGGGCGATGACGTCGCCGATGAGACCGCGCTGAACGCCGTCCGGCTTCACCATTAAAAAAGTGCGATCCATGAAGGATCACTCCTTGCCCAGTGCCTTGCGTCCGGCCTTCGTCCATGCGACACGGCGGGGAACGCGGCCAAGGCGATAGTTGTTCTGGCACTTGGAACAGCAGAAATAAAAGATGGTGCCGTCCTTGCGGACGTACATCTTCCCGGTACCCGGTTCCATCTGTTCGCCACAGAACGTGCAGGTATGAAAGTCTACCATTTATTTCACCTTCTCGAGAGTTTCTTTGCCTCGCGCTCGGTCTCGAGCAGCATGAGGACATCCCCCTCGCGGATTGGACCAACCGTATTGCGGGTGATGATCCGCCCCTTGTTGTTGCCCTCGAGGATACGGCATTTCACCTGCATGGCTTCGCCGTGCATACCGGTGGAACCGATCACCTCAATGACTTCTGCGGGCGTTGCGTCTGCCATAGGTCAGTTCACCCTCTCAGAGCGGTAATCTGCCCGACGACCTCATCGAGAAGTTCCTTGCCCTTCCCGGCCTTGACGATGGCTGCTGCAGCGGACCCGACGTCGAGGCCGCTTGCCGCACCGACATCGTTCTGCTTGTTGATGATCACGTACGGGATCTGTTTCTCGTCGCAGAGTGCGGGAAGGTGCATGACGATCTCTTCCGGCTCAACGTCGCCGCCGAGAAGGATAAGTTCGGCCTGTCCTCTCTCGACTGCCTTCGTTGCTTCGTTGGATCCTTTCTTGATCTTGCCGGTGTCGCGTGCGATCTCCAGTGCCTCGAGGGCTTTGTTCTGGATCTCGTCCGGAACTTCAAATTTTGCGTATACCTTTGACATAACTCACCTCATTCAGGAGCATAGAGGCAGGGACCGACCATGCGGTTCCCGCTATTCGAATGGGTACTCCTTCATCACTCATCAGTCAGTGATTGATGTAGCCATATTATATCGACAGTTTCACGGATAAATGTTATTGAATCCCCTTCTTTTAAGGGAAATTCGCTCGCGGCGAAGTGGCGTTCAGGTCTCCCGGACACGGTAGATGACGACCTCATCCCCGCTCCAGACGGGCAGGAGCGCATCTTCGGGGAGAAAGACCGCGTACTCTTCGCGTTCCGGCGTCCCCACATAGACATAATCGACACCGTAGACCTCATAGAGTGCAGGGGCACGCTCCGGGTCTTCATACATCGCCCGGACATCGGCCATCCGGGTGCCGACCATCCCTTCGTCCCCCCGCCACATCTGTTCATGAAACGGCATGCCGATGACGGTCGCAACCCCGGTGAAGGAGGATATCCGTGAGTAGTAGACGTAGTCTCCGCCTTCCGCCTCGAGGATCACTGTCCCCGCCGGGAGGGAGGAGACGAACGGAAGGGCCTCTGCATCGCCGGGGTGCTGCAGGCCGACCCATGCGAGCCCGTCCAGCGTCTTTCCCCCGTAGCCGTAGCTCAGGTCGGGGATCACAACCGGGGCGGCGAGGAGGACGAGGATGATGAGGAGCACTCCCGCGGTCTTCGCCCCCTGCGGTATGCGCCCCCCGGGTACGAACCGGGCACACCATCCGCCGACATATGCCATCGCCGCCGTTCCCATCATCATCCACGCGACGAGCCCGAACTTGAAGACGGTGTTCATCCGGTAGTAGACATCTCCCATCCCGTCCATCAGGTAAAAGAGTTCGGTAAATATGATGACCACAAGGCCGAAGACCGCCAGAAGGTCGGCCGCCCGCATGTTCTTTCGCAGGGCAAAGGCGGCTGCCGGCACCGCGGCGATCGCCGCCGCAGCATAGCCCGCGACCAGAAAAGGGGCGGCGGCAAGGACGAGCCACGGCCGCACCTTCAGGTCGGGGAGTGCGGCCATCCAGAAGACCGCCATGAAAAACCCGTACACCAGCAGGAACTCGCCCACGGCGGAAGGGAAGAGGACGATGCCCACCCCTGAGATCCCCTGTGAATCGAGCATCAGGTAATACGGGAGATACGCAATCACCGAGAGCGGCGGGACGCAGACGAGAAACCGCCACGGATACGGGTCGCCGGACCCCTCACGGACGGCCCGCCGCCAGATGAGGAGGCCCGCCACCAGTATCACCGGGGCGTAGATGAGGACGTCCCACGAGTTGATCCCCGGCATCGACCCGAGGGAGAGGGCCGCCGCCCCGACGATGATCCACCGGCCGATTTCCGAGCGGTGGTTCCACTCGTGGTAGGCATAGACGAGGATGAAGATGAGGAGTGCCTGGTTGAAGAGGGCGATCACATGGGCATGCGGGTCCCCCCAGAGAAAGGAGAAGAGGGGGAACTCGTTTATCGTGTCCGTAATCGTCCGCGTCGCCCCCCACAGGATATCATGTGCCCCGGCCCCGGAGGCGGCGAGGACGAGAAAGGAGGGGTTCACCAGAAAGAGCGCCAGAACCGGCAGCAGCCGGAACCGCTTCAGGAGGACATGGCCCGCCGCATAGAGCGCCGCGGCTGCGTTTGCAAAGACCGTCGGGAGGATGAGGTTGAATGCGACGGGGGAGGGCACCCCTGCCGAAAGCCCTACGGCCCCCATCATCCAGTGCCCGAGATAATAATAGACCGCAAGGTCGCCTCCCGCATACCACGGGTCGGGCGGGGCGACGACGGGGTCACGCATTATCGATGCGAGGAAGGCATGGTCCATGAACTTCTCCGCATACGATATCGAGGGGTTGAAGAACCGGATCTCGAGCATGAAGGTGAAGCAGAGGAGGAAGAGAACGTCCCACCGCACCTCCCCGCGAAGGGCGGCGAGGGAATACTTCCCCCGATACACACCCGCGCCCAGCAGGAGGAGAAACGGCAGAAGTGCCGCCTGCACGGGAACACCGATGATGCCGCAGTACCAGCTCACCAGGGTGAAGAGGACGAGGGAGAGCGGATAGGCCGCCCCGTAGGCGAGTTTTCCGAACCCCTCCTTCAGCCACGGCCAGAGGGCGAGCTGCAGGAGCTTCAGGATGCAAAGCCAGCCGATGACGGCCAGTGCCTGCTCCCCCGCCGGGATCACTTCCCGGCCTCCTCCACCTGCAGGGAACGGGAGAAGGCCCGGCGCATCAGGTCCACCGACCAGTCGCCGAAGAGATAGAGGGAGACGATGCCGCCACCGAGGGTGACCAGATTTTTCACGAGATGGTCGATGACCGCGATGAGCGTCGCCACGGCCGGCGTAACGCCTGCAAGCCCGAGGGTGAGAGCCACCGCGAGTTCATAGGTCCCGATCCCGCCGGGCGTGACCGGCACCGCCTTGACGAGATTGCCGATGACGATCGCAAGGGCAACGATGATGAAGGGGACCGGCGTTTCGAACATGAGCGCAATCACATAGCAGATGACGATGTCGGTGATCCAGATGGCAATCGAACTTGCCGAGAGGACGGTCACCGACGCCACCGAAAGCGACGCCTCCCGTACCTGCCCGATGAGCCGAAGCCCCATCGCGAGGTATTTGTTCTTTGACTCGAACCTGCCCGCAAAGAGGAGGAAGACGACGAATGCCCCGCAGAGCAGGATGGCGGCAACGATGATCGTAACGAACCAGTCCGGGACATTCAGGACGAAGGGGAGGGCGAGCGCCCCCAGAAGCGCCACCGTGATGATATCAAAGAACCGCTCGACGACGATGGACGAGAGGCTCACCGAGTACCCGGCATCCGCCTCGTGGTGCAGGACGAAGATACGGACGAGGTCGCCCAGCCGGGCGGGAACTATCAGGTTTGCCGTCTGGGAGAGGTAGATGCAGGCCGTCGAGAGCCAGAGCGTCACCGTGACCGCAAGCGACGAGAGGATGTAACGGTACCGCCATCCCCGCAGAAACCATGCCCCGATGCAGATGAGGACGGCAAGGAGGAGATAGGAATAGACGGCATGCTCAAGGGCTACGAGGAGATCGTCCCAGACGCGGGCGAGCATGAACCCGACGATCGCGACCGCAAGGACGGTGGGCAGCACGATGGCGCTAATCTTTCTGAGCATGCAGCTGCCACCTGAGACGGAAGATCGCCGAACCCATTTCAAAGACATCCTTGAACCGGACCGTCGTCTTGTCGCTGGTCCGCCACCGGACGGGGAACTCCTTTATCCGGTATCCTCTCTTCTGTCCCCGGACGAGCACTTCGGTATCCCAGAACCAGTGGTGCGACTCGACCTCAGGGATGAGCGGGAGGAGGCGGCTGCGCCGGAAGGCCTTGAACCCGCACTGATGGTCCTGCAGCGTGCTCCCGAGGACCGTTCGCACCAGCATATTGTACCCCCGGCTCGCCACCTCGCGTTCCTGTGTCCGGACGATGTCGCTCTCCCTCATCAGCCGGGACCCCGTGGCGATGTCATAGCCGTCCCGGATGGCACCGATGAGTTCCCCGAGGTGGGCGATGTCGGTCGCGAGATCCACATCATAATAACAGACGATGTCGGCATCGACCGACCGGAATGCCCGGTTGAGGGCTTCCCCGCGCCCGAGGCGTTCGTCCGAATGGAAGAGCCGTACACGGGGGTCTCTCTTCTCCCACTCACGGACGAGTTCGGGGCTTCCGTCCGTGCTGCCGTCCTCTGCGACGACGAGCAGGAAGGAACCGGTGATCTCCTCGAGGGCCCCGAGGGAGGCGGGAATCGCCGTCTCCAGCGCCTCCCGGTCGTTGAAGACCGGAAGGACGGCACAGACCTCGTACTCGCTCATGCCCGTCCCTCCATCACACGCTTCGCGACCTCGTAACCCGCCGCAACCGAGCCTTCCATGCTCCGTTCGGGATAGTTCGGGGCGGAGAACATCCCCGCCATATAGAGGCCGTCCGTTTCATAGGGGGCAATGAGTGACCGGTACCCGGTCGTGTACACCGGCCCCGCTGCAGTATCGACGGTCATGAAATGCCACTCGATCTCCTCGGGCCGCACGGCAAACCGGCGGCAGAAGTCGTTGATCATCGTCTGCTCGTGATCCGCGGGGAGACGTTCGGAGAAGTACGAGGCGAGGTAGACAATATGCGACCCGTACCGTTCCTCCGGGATGAAGTTCGTATGTCCGATGACCGCCCCATAGGGTGCCTCGTCCTTCATATTCACCCAGTAGATACCCTTCGTGACATCACGCGGGAGGCCCATCGTCAGGCAGGCAGCCCCCTGATAGGGAATATCAGGCAGGGCGGGCCCCCCGAGTCCTTCGAGGACCGACGGCCTGATGGTGGAGATGACGGCGTCATAGGGGGCCCCGTTCACCTCCCATGTCCCGTCCTCCATCTGCCGGACCGAGTGGGCGGCGATGCCTGTATGCACGGCCCCCCCCTTCTCCCGGATGGCCCGGACCAGTGCGTCCACAAGGGTGTGGTAGCCGAATTTCAGGTACCCGAGCCGCTCTCCCTCCGGCCCGCGGTCCGACCGGATGGCGATCCGTGACACCATCCACGCCGCCGAGACCTGATCCCGCATCGCACCGAACTTGCTCTTCAGGAGCGGTTCGAAGAACGCTTCGTACGTATGCCTCCCGCACTTTTCCAGAAGAAAATCCCGTGCGGTCACATCATCCAGTTCGTCTGCGTTGTACTTTTTTGCCGAAAGGGTGAGGCGGGCAAGACGGTATTTGTCCCCAAGCGTCAGAACGGGACATCTGAGGATCTCAAGGGGTGTCGTCAGGGGATGGATGGTACCGTCGACATAATATCCGGTGCTCCCCTTCCTCCACTCGAGACCTCCCTTTATGCCCAGTTCTCCCATGAGTCCGATGAGGAGACGGTCACCTGAAAAACAGTGATGATAATAATTCTCAATCCATGCATCACCGACACGGGTCGAGGAGAGGAGTCCGCCAGTTATAGAGGAGGCTTCCAGGACATCCACGGAGGCCTCGTCCGCAAGAGCGAACGCCGCCGTCAGACCCGTTAATCCTCCGCCAATGATGCAGATATTCATTCAAGTATACTATGCTATCAACCGTCATAAGAAAGTTTTTGAAGTTAAGAAATAAACACTTTAATAACCTGAAGAGGCGATTATCTTCAACCATTGGATGGTGTATATTCATGAGAGTTTTTTTCATCGGGTTTGGCCAGGCCGGCGGCAAAATTGTCGACATGTTCATTGAACAGGACAAAAAACATCCCACGAGATCCTTCCGAGCCATTGCAGTAAACACTGCCCGGACCGATCTCATGGGGCTCGACCAGATCGAGCTCAAGGACAGAATTCTCATCGGACAGACAGTTGTCAAGGGCCACGGCGTCGGCACCGACAACGTCACCGGTGCCAAGATCACCGCAGATGAAATTGACAGCATCATCAACACCATCGACAACCGCGGGACGCACGACATTGATGCATTTGTCATCGTCGCCGGCCTCGGCGGCGGTACCGGTTCCGGAGGATCTCCGGTGCTGGCACGCCACCTGAAAAGGATCTACAGGGAACCGGTCTATGCCCTGGGTATCCTCCCCGCTCCAGAAGAAGGTCGGCTCTATTCGTATAATGCAGCCCGAAGTCTGTCCACCCTGGTCAATGAGGCAGACAACACCTTCATCTTCGACAACAGTGCGTGGAAGAACGAGGGCGAGAGCGTCCGCGGAGCCTACCAGCGTCTCAATGACGAAATTGTCCGCAGGTTCGGCGTCATGTTCCGGGCAGGCGAGGTCGGCAAGAGCGGCGTTGGTGAGATGGTCGTCGACTCCAGTGAGATCATCAATACCCTACGGGGCGGCGGCATATCGTCTGTCGGCTATGCCATCTCCGAGACGGTGAGCAAGAGCACCAAGCAGCGGCAGGGACGGGCGGCAGGCCTCCTGAAAGGCTTCAAGAAGAAAGAGGCAGCCGAGGAGGTCCTGACCGGAGAAGACAAATCCGCGAAGATCATCGGTCTTGTCCGGCGGGCAATGCTCGGCCGGCTGACGCTCCCGTGTGATTATACGACGGCGGAGCGTGCCCTGGTCCTTATCGCAGGTCCACCCAATGAGATGGACCGCAAAGGGGTCGAGAAATCGAAGTCCTGGGTCGAGGAAAATATCGCCGGTGTCGAGGTGCGTGGCGGTGACTATCCGACAGAGAGTTCAAAGGTTGCGGCTGTGGTGGTGCTTGCAACCATCGGAGATGCACCCCGTATCAGGGAACTCCTTGCTATCGCAAAGGAGACCAAGGAAGATGTTATTAAATCGAAAGAGCGCCGGGCAACGATGTTTGACGACGAAGAAGTTGACCCGCTCTTTGAATGAACAGATGCAGAGGTGAGGCATGAAACGTGGAATTATCGCGATTCTCTGTATCCTGCTGGCATTATGTCTGGTTCCGCCGGCAATGGCAGCAGGATATTCGGTACAGTCTAGTGACGTTGATCCGAGCGGCCCCGCATCCCCCGGGGACCGCATCATCACGAACATTGCAATCCAGCTGACAGGGTCCGGAGATCAGACCTTCAACGCGGGGAATGAAATTGAGATCTACACCGATCTCGACGATCCGGAATACGAGTACACCGTTTCCATCAATGACATTGAACAGACCCGGACCGTCTCGACGAGATATGTCAGAATCTCCGGCTGGGAACTCTCGTATCCCGATACCAATGAGGTCGCCATCTATATCACCCTCGAAGGGAAGGCTCCTGCCGTCTCTTCAACAGGGGAGATTGAGGTCATTCGCATCCGGGAGCTTGACGGAAACGGCAATATCGTTTCCGCAGGTGAATACCTGATAGAAAAGACCGTCCTGAACCCCGAAGACATCGACAAGGTGCTTGACGTCCGTGAGGATGAACTCGCCGAGCTTCGGACCACCATCGACACCATCGCCACCGAGGGTGTCAATGTCGCAGATGCCGAGGCCAAGTACCAGGAAGCAAAGACGGCCATCACGAACGCGAAGACCTCCAGTTATACGCAGGCAAACGAGTATCTCGCGGAGGCCGGCACGCTGATTGAAGAGGCGGACGACCTCGCAAAGGCAGCCTATGCAAACAAGCTGATCAGTGATGCCCAGACGACCATCGATACGACGAACACCCACATCACCTACTTCGTGGAAAACCGTACGATGAGCGATGACTCACGCGTCACCTCCATCGAGAAGAAACTCTCCATCGCCGAGACCCAGCTCTCCCAGGCAAAGGACTTCCGGGACAACGGCGACTATTATCAGGCGCGCCTGAACGCCGAGGAAGCGGCATTGACTGCAGATGAGGCCCTTTCCTCCGCAGAGGACCTCCGCGAGGAGATCGGTGACGGAGGATTCCTCCCCGACCTGAGCGGCCTGGGCACCTACATCCTGATCATCGTCGCCGTGGTAATCATCGGAGCCATCGGATATACGGTGTATAAACGCCACACCAAGTGGGACGAGCTGGGCTAACACCCGGTATCTTCCACCCCCCCAAACTCATCATTTTTTCCCCCGGCATGGAATGCGTGGGGTTCAATTTCGAAATACAGTTCATCAATCGCCGTGTATCAGTACTCATGGCATCCTTTCGGGATATGCGGAGAATACAACAGTCACTGCCAAAAGAGGCAACAGAGGATATCTTCTGCCGTGGACAGTCCGGGGTCCTTGCCGTCAGCGGCGATGATGACTATCCCTATGCGGTCCCCCTGAACTACGCCTATGATTCAGGTAGCATCTATTTCCATTGCGCTACGAGCGGCCACAAACTGGACGCCATCAGCAGAAACAGCAAGGTATCCTTCTGCGTAATTGACAAAGACGAGATCATACCTGAGAACTTCACGACGTATTTCAGAAGTGCCATCGCCTTTGGACAAGCCCGCATCCTCACCGATGATGCAATGAAACGAGATGCACTCGAACTCCTTGTCCGCAAATACTCCGGCGATTATGAGGAAGAGGGCGCCGGGGAGATACGGAGAACATGGAACAGGGTCTGCGTGGTGCAAATAACGATTGAGCATATGACGGGAAAAGAAGCCATCGAACTCGTCAGGACATAATCGCCATCACACTTTTTTTTGTATCCCATTACGGCCGGAAAAAGCGATGCGATTACCCCCCGGACATTTCAATGGAAGCACGATGCCGGGGAATGAAGTCCGGAGAGGCTCTCAAAATTTCAGAATGAAGAAGCGGGGGGGCCGGATGCCCCCTCCGACAGGACGAAGACATTCAATTTGACGCTGCCGACTTCTCCGTCCCGTCTGAAATAATACTCGGCAAGGCGGTCCTCGTTGTCATAGATGGAGAACCAGTAGGAATGGTGAAGGAGCACATGCTCATACCCCGGCACCTCGTCAAACCCTGCCGGATAGTCGCTGATCACCACGCCGTACTCGCCATCTGCAAAATACTCCGGATTGGTGACCGAACCGAGATAGGAGATCTTCTCCGACCCCCCGCCACGATAGTACCATGGCATGGGCCAGTAATGCTCCCCGGTGATCGCCGCCTTCCTGTCCGATGCGTCGATCCATGCCATCACGGTCCGCAGGTCTTCGGAGTTCTGCACCTGGACGATCGGCTCGTTGATGTCGGCCGGCGTAAAGGCGACGTGGGCCATCATCACCACCAGGAAGAGCGAGGTGATCACCGCAATGACCGCCTTTTTCGAGGACATCATGTAGGCCGCAACGAAGATCATCGGGAGAAGCTGATGCAGGATCAGCCACGGGACCTTTTCCCCGATGTAGGCATAGGCGAGAAGCGAGATACCCATCCAGAAGATGGCAAATGCCATGAACTCGTACTGCCGACGCTCCGGGGTGCAGGAGAGACGGGACGACGGTCCCCCTTCTCCCGTAACCCCCCCGGAGGACATCTCCGCCGGAGGGGCCGCGGCCCCCGCCTCACCCCTGAGCTGGGCGAGTGCCCGGGCGCAGACGGCCCCGAAGTCCCGCGAGGAGCCCGTCTCTTCCATCCCCGTATCCGTACCCGCGGAATGTCCGCCCTTCTCTTTCGCCGCACCCCGTCCGGGGAGAGCAAACTGACCGATACCGATGGCGGCAAAGAGGACGATCGGCACCTCGTAGAGAAGGAAGAGCATCATGTAGAAGTACGGGGGTCCGCCAAGGCGCTGCTGACTGTGCATCGCCGTCCAGTGGTCGATGGCATCCAGCCATCCCGTCATCACCACCTCCGGCTGCGTCCCGAACGAGGAGTAGAGCACCGCCATGATACAGACGGTTCCTCCCACCCAGAGGAGGACGTCCTTCCACCACCCTGTATGCAGGGAGATCTTTTTCTTCCAGAAGACGAGCGCCATCAGCCAGAGGCCGAACGTGCCGATGATAATCGGCATATTCTCCTTGCAGCACATCCCCAGCCCCGCGGCGGCGGCCGCAAGGAGGACATACCGGCGCTGCCGGCACTCAAGGTAGTACAGCACCGCCACCAAAAGGAGCATGGTGAAGAAGACGACGAATATGTCATTTCTCAGGAACCGTGAGAAGTAGACCATGTTCGGCGATATCGCGAGGAACAGCGCCGCAATGAGGGTGCCGTTTCTGCTCAGGTACCCGAGGCGGTACACCGGATAGACGAGGGCGACGGTCGCGGTCCCGAGGACGGCCGGAAGCACCCGTCCGATAAGATCCGAATCGCCGAAGAGGGCGAACATCCCTGCGGTGGCATAATAGAGAAACGGTCCGTGATAGACGGGATCATAGGTATAGGTGCCCTCGGTCAGCAGGCGGTAGGAAAACCACGCATGAATCGCTTCGTCATGGTGGAAGAGCTTCAGGTCCAGAAAGAGAAACCGCACGAGAAGTGCAGCGATGATGATGATGAAAAAAATACGCTCAAAAGTAAAAATGCCCCGAAATTTAGGAGAGAAATCTGCGGCTTTCACGCCGCACCCTCAGTTCTCCAGGACAATTTCGATGCCGATATCTTTCGGCACCTGAATGCGCATGAGCTGTCTCAGTGCACGTTCATCGGCGTCAAGATCAATGAGCCTTTTGTGAACCCGCATCTGCCAGCGGTCCCATGTCGCAGTACCCTCACCGTCGGGGCTCTTGCGGACAGGTACGACCATCTTCTTTGTCGGAAGGGGAATCGGGCCTGCAAGATTTACTCCGGTACGCTCTGCAATCTCTTTGATCCGATCGCATACCATCTCTACTTTATTGAAATCAGTCCCTGAAAGGCGGATTCTGGCTTTTTGCATGATATGTCACCAAAAAATATTGAGAGGAGATTATCTCATCTGTTTGGCATCGATATCAATGCACATGCCTGCTGCAATGGTTGAACCCATATCACGGATGGCAAAACGACCGAGCTGCGGAATCTCTTTGATCTTCTCGATGACCATCGGCTGGACCGGGCGGAGCTTGACGATTGCAGCGTCGCCGGTCTTCAGGAAGGTGGGGTTCTCCTCCTTTACCTGGCCGGTGCGGGGGTCGAGCTTCTTCTGGAGTTCAACAAAGGTGCATGCCACCTGTGCGGTGTGGCAGTGGAAGACCGGCGTGTAGCCGACGGTCAGTGCACTGGGGTGGTGGAGAACCACGATCTGTGCAGTGAATTCCTCTGCGACTGTGGGGGGCTGATCTGCAGGACCACAGACGTCACCACGGCGGATATCGTTCTTGCCGATACCGCGGACGTTGAATCCGACGTTGTCACCGGGGCGTGCCTCGGGGATTTCCTCGTGGTGCATCTCGATGGACTTGACTTCACCCTCTTTGTTTGCCGGCATGAAGGAGACCTTCATTCCCTTCTTCATGACACCGGTCTCGATACGTCCGACGGGGACGGTGCCGATACCGGAGATGGAGTAGACATCCTGAATGGGGAGACGGAACGGAAGGGTCACCGGAAGCTCGGGTGCGACCAGCGTGTCGAGGGTCTCGAGGAGTGTCGGGCCCTTGTACCACGGGGTGTTTTCCGAGTGGGACGAGATGTTGTCACCTGCGAATGCGGACATCGGGATGAACGCAATGTCATCGGGCTTGTACCCGACCATCTTGATGAGGTCGGAGAGCTGCTTTTTGACTTCGTTGTAGCGCTCTTCGGAGTACTTTGCTGCATCCATCTTGTTGATGCCGATGATGAGCTGGTTGATACCGAGGGTCCTGGACAGGAAGACGTGCTCCTTGGTCTGTTCCATGGGGCCGTCGGGTGCTGCAACGACGAGCAGTGCCGCGTCGGCCTGGGATGCACCGGTGATCATGTTCTTGACGAAGTCGCGGTGGCCCGGACAGTCGACGATGGTGAAGTAGAACTTGTCGGTGTCGAAACGCTTGTGGGCGATGTCGATGGTGATACCGCGCTCACGCTCTTCCTTCAGGTTGTCCATAACCCATGCAAACTCAAAAGAGCCTTTTCCTTTCGACTCTGCCTCTTTGCGGTAGTTCTCGATGATGTGTGCAGGGACTGCACCAGTCTCAAAGAGAAGACGACCGACAGTAGTAGACTTTCCGTGGTCAATGTGCCCGACCACAGCAAGGTTCATGTGTGGCTTATCTGCTGCCATAATCCTATAACCTCCATTGTGATAATAGGCCCTTTGGAGAGAGCCCGGTCGTTTTGAAACGAGTATTATTAATAGGAAACCTAGCTATATAAAAGATTTCTTTGGCGCGGGATTCAAGCGAAATCCCCTGAAAATCAGGTATCGACACCATCATATCTGATTCGCGCATTACCTAGTTCTTTGTATGAAGACACTTCCGCTCAAAAGAACCGGTCCAAATGACATGGTAAAAGTCGATTGTGCAGACGGGGAGGTCTCTGTCTACAGCAGATGTGCATATTGTGCCAACTGCGAAGGCGTCATAGTCGGCAAGCGCCTGATACCCATGCCCCAGAAGCAGAAGGCCGAAAAGATGCGATATGGCATGGCTGCCGACGATGATCTCCTGAATGCCCAGATGATGTTCAACACCCTCATCCGGGACGGGTCCGCCATCGCCTGCAAGGACGATGCAAACAAGGGCTTCAGGGACCTCTATTCCATCTGATCCTTTCCCAACAACCCTAAATACATCTTTCAATTCTTGCTTTCCAGGGCTAGACCCCGCTAATAGCCAGTGCGATGACGACGAGGGCACGGGTCAGTTCATTCGCCGCCCCTGTTATGTCCCCGTTGATGCCGCCGAAGAGATGATTTGCGACCCCCATGACGAGAAGGAAGGTCCCGGCCGCCGCGAGGCCTGCCGCGCCGAACCCTGCCGGAGAGAGGGGAAGGAGGAGGAGCGGCAGGCAGAGGAGAAGGGCTGCCGCAGAGAACCACGGACGCGAAAACGCGTTGATATAGGAGAACATGCCGTCCCTGAACGGGCGGCCGTGTGCGATAAGTGCCGCCTGCACCCATTTGGCAAGCACCTCCCCGGTGATCACCGCGCATGCCACGGCGGTGACGGAGAGGAGTCCCGCAACGGCAAGGAGTGTTACGATGATCCCCGCACCGACGCCCCCTGCTCCGATCTGGCGGTCCGTCAGGGCGGTCACCCGTTTCTCCCGCCCCCCATGGGCCATCAGTCCGTCGCCGAAGTCGAGGAGTCCGTCAAAATGGTTGAGCCCGCTCATCACGAGGACGGCCGCAAGGGCGCCCGCCGCCGCAAGCACGGGAGTCGGCATGAGAAGGGCGACCAGCGCCCCTGCGGCGCCGGTGATGTATCCGGCAAGCGGAAGAATCCACGATGCCCGGGCAAAGGCATCATAATCTGCATGCCTCCCCAGCGGAAGGATGGTGGTGAACTGAAGAAGCGCCCGTACTGCAGAGAATGCCATAACAAATATCCTGTTCACGGATTTCTTCGTCTGGCGGTTAGTCTTTTCCTCTTCGCTTCGCCAACGAAGCACCACTTGCCATGAACACAAGCAAAGTTGAGTTAAGGCATAAATATTGTAATCTTTAATACGCCGCCCCTGCAACCTGTTGCCTGATGGACTACCTCTCTGAATATCCGGACATAACCTTTACCCGCCCGATGATCGGCGTTGTCATCGGCAATACCATCGTCTCCACCATCCCCGGCATCTCTGCCGCGGGCCCCACGCCGGAACTGACACTTGCCACCTCCGTTCTCGACGGCGAGATCATCGTCAACGGAAAGATCACCAGCGCCCCGGTCATCCCGGTCAGTCCGACCGGCTGCGCAACCCCGGCGACCCTGACACGGGCGATGGCGGAACTCTGCGGCCTTCAGCCCTTCGTCGTGAACGCCGGCCTCGCGATGCCCCCTTCGTATGCCTCCTTCGATGTCTACGGCACCCCCGGCCAGGACCCGCGGACAGGGGATGCCGTCCCGGACGCCCATGCGCTCTATGAACGGGGCCGACGCATCGGAACCTATCTGAGCCAGTACTCCGATCTCCTCGTTCTCGGGGAGAGCGTCCCCGGCGGCACGACGACCGCACTGTGCGTGCTCCGCTCGCTCGGCTATGACGCGTTTGTCAGTTCCAGCCACATCGACCACCCGGCGACCCTCAAGGAGGAGATCGTCGCAGCGGCCCTCGCGAGGACCCGGCAGGACGAGGCCCCCGGCGCCCTCGACGTGGTGCGGGTCTGCGGAGACCCCATGATGCCGGTCGTCGCAGGCATCGCCGCCACGTACGCGGGAACCATCGTCCTTGCCGGCGGGACGCAGATGCTTGCGGTCGCTGCGGTGATGAAGGGGCTGGACCTTCCCCTGCCCCCCGTCGTTACGACCACCTATGTCCAGAATGACGCGAATGCCACCTTCTCCCGGACGGCAGAGGAGATCGGGGTGACCACCTGGATCGTCGACCCCGACTTCGGCAACATCGGCCATGACGGGCTTGCCCGCTACTGTGCAGGGGAAGTCAAGGAAGGGGCGGGTGCCGGCGGCGCCCTCTGGCTCGGGGCGATGATGGGGCACTCCAAGGAAGCCATCTGGGAGAAGATCCTGGACTTCGTGAAAGACTACCGCTGATGCTCCCCGGCATCAGAACATTCTTCTTCCTTCCTTGCCACAAGGGAGGTACCTATGACACTCAGGCAGGCCCGCAGGGAGTTGGGCATCTCTCCTCCCGCCTTCGTTCTCATCCTTGCGCATACCGGCCTCTCGCTCATTCCCGGACTTTCGGGTGCGGGCAGCGACCCGCAGGACACATGGAAGACGCCGCTTCGGGATGCCGCCTACATCCTCGACGGAGGCCCGCTCCCGCGGTGCCCGACGCCGGCATCCATCACGAGAAGCTGCCTGCGGCTCTCTGAGGTGACGCCGCTCTTTGTCAATGCCGGGCTCGGCTCCATTCCCGATTTCCCCTGCGTCACCCTCGGCACCCTCCCGGGCCGCGACCCCCGTACGGACTCCGCCGTCCCGGAGGCAAGTGCCCTCTACCGCCGTGGGTGCACCCTCGGCAGGTTCCTCTCACGGTATACGAACACCCTCTATATCGGCGAGTGCGTCCCCGGCGGCACCACCACCGCCCTTTGCGTCCTCCGGACGCTCGGGTATCCCGCCCGGACCGGCTCGGCCTTCCCCACAAGCCCCGCCCTCCTCAAGGAGAAAATATGGATGGAGGTGCAGAGCCGTCTCGGCGCGGACACCCCTGCAGCACCGCTTGCCGTCATCCGTGAGACCGGCGATCCGATGATGGCAGCCGCGGTCGGGCTTGCCGCAGGGTTTTCCGGGCGGGTCGTCCTTGCGGGGGGGGTGCAGATGTGCGCCGTGGCGGCGCTGATGAAGTCGGGAGGGGCGGATGCGCTGCCGGCGATTGCGACGACCGGCTGGCTCAGGGACGATCCGGACACCTCCTTTCCCACCATCGCCGCGGCCCTTGGGACGACGGTATACTATGCCGAACCTCCCATCGATCCGGGGACGCGGCGGCAGTGCATCGGCTCGGTGAAGGAGGGGATGGGGGCGGGCGGCGCCATCGTCCTTGCCGGGGAAGAAGGATTTGCCGCCACCGCCATCGCCGGTGCCATTCGGGCGGGGACGGAGCCATAACCCGCACCTTCTAAAAGACTATACCTTTTAAATGACCATATGATCTGAAGATGCGTCCAATATATGTGGTCAATAATTTCGGCCAGTTCAATCACCTGATACTGCGCATGCTCAGGGACAACGACATCGATGCAAAGATGATCAAAAACGATACTCCTCCGGCAGACGTGCTGGAAGGGTGCCGTGGCATCATCCTCGGGGGAGGGCCGTCGCTCGAACGGGCAAACAGGGCCCCCGAATACGTGGATCTCGGCCTTCCCGTCCTTGGGATCTGTCTCGGCCTGCATATCATCGCCACCCGCCGGGGAGGTACGGTCAATCCGGGAACCTCGGGCGGGTTCGGTGGGGTTGATGTCACGATTCTCGAACATGACGCTATTCTCGACGGCTACCCCGACCGCATCAGTGTCTGGGCATCGCATGCCGATGAGGTAAAGACCATGCCCGAAGGGTTCACCCTTCTTGCACAATCGAAGATCTGCGGGGTGGAGGCGATGGCAAAACCTGATGAACAGATATTCGGGATCCAGTGGCACCCCGAAGTGAGCCACACGTTCGAAGGGTTCCGTCTGTACGACAACTTCAACAGCATCACGCTGGACAGGGACTAATACCGCATGGACACCACGACGCACCTCGGGGATGAAATTAAACGGACCGGATTTGTGTGCCGCCGCTGTGGGCGGTGCTGTGCCGGGGGCCCCGAGGACGGCAATGAGGTCATGGTCTCCCCGGATGAGATCCGTGCCATCATGGCGGCGACCGGCCTCGGGTGGGACGCGGTTGCAGAACCGTACCCCGAGTTCATCGACGACCCATCGGGGGCCAAATATTCACTCGCCTGGTGCCTGAAACGCACCGAACGAGGCTGCATATTTTTCGGGGAGGACCGCCGGTGCACCATCTATGCCCACCGCCCCTCCCTCTGCAGGACCTACCCGTTCATGCTCATGGACGGAAGGCTCTGCATCTCGGAGTGCCCCGGCCTCGGGGACGGGAAGACCAACGGGGAGGAGGCGGCAACCATCGCAGAAGACCTCGTGCAACGCTCCGCCATGGAGGAGAAGGAGTTTGAAAAGACGTCTGAAGTCTTCAACGATGTACACCTCGCCAGAGGGGACCGGTGCGTCATCGACAGCGAAGGGGTGACCTTCCTCAATGGGTGACATACGGATCGTCGGGACTGCCCATGTCTCGCAGAAGAGCGTCGATGAGGTGCGCCGGGCGATCGATGAGTTCGAACCGGACATCATTGCAATCGAACTCGACCGTGGCCGCCTTGCCGCCCTCAAGGGGAACGCCCCCCCGCCGTCGGTGGAGGACGTCCTCAAAAGCGGCAACTTCTCGCTCATCCTCGCCCAGTGGCTCCTCTCCTACATCCAGCGCAAAATAGGCGACGAGACAGGGGTTCCCCCCGGCTCGGAGATGATGGCGGCAGTCGAGGTCGCCGAGGAGCGAGGCATCCCCTACGCCCTTGCCGACCGCGACATCAACATCACCTTCTCCCGGTTCTGGACGCTGATGCCCCTCCTCGAGAAGATCAAGATCGGGTGGGCCATGATCTCCTCCCTTGCGGGTATCGGCACCGAGGACGAGATCGACATCGACCAGCTGACCGAACAGGACATGATCTCCGCGGCGATGGAGGAGTTCCACCGGTTCGCCCCGAAGGGCGCAGGCGCTCTCATCGATGAACGCGACGCCTACCTCGCCTACAATATCCTCGCCCTCGCCGGAACCCACGAGCGGGTGCTCTCGGTCGTCGGCGCCGGCCACGTGGAGGGCATCAACCGGTTCATCCGGGCCCCGGCCACCCTCCCGCCCCGCGAGAGCCTGACCGCACAGCCGAAGCGGTTTCCCTGGGGGAAGGCATTCGGCATATTCATCGCCGCCGTCTTCGTCTTCTTCCTGGTGCTCATCGCCTTCTCGGGGGCAGGCATCGATGTCCTGATATCGGCGATGCTCTACTGGGTGGTGATCAACGGCATCCTCGCGGCGGCAGGCACCCTCATCGCGGGCGGCCACCCCGTCTCCGCCGTCACCGCATTTGCCGTGGCATGGATGACCTCCCTCAACCCGTTCATGGCCGCCGGATGGTTCGCGGCTGCGACGGAGGCGAAGATCCGCCGGCCGAAGAGCAGCGACTTTGCTGCGGTCATGGCGGCCGAATCGATCACCGAGATGCGCAAAATCCCGCTCTTCAAGGTGGTGCTCGTGGCGGCACTTGCAAATATCGGGAGCATGATCGGGACGTTTGCCTATATCATCTTCATCATGCCCATCCTCGGCATCGACCCCCGGGTCATCCTTGCAGACGGGTTTGCAAACCTTATGGCGTTCTTTGCGGGCATCCTCCCCTTCTGACCCATTTTAGGGCATCTTTTGGAAGCTTATATCTAAGATGATTGCCACTACCCATTATGAATCTTGGAGTTACCATCATCAAGGGACGGCGCAGTGTACGCAAGTACAAGGATATGCCGCTCCCCGAGGAGGCAATTCACCACGCCTTTGACTGTGCAAAGTTTGCACCGACGGCACGAAACGGCCAGCCGTGGGTCTTCGGCGTCGTTCAGAACAAGGAGACACTCGCAAAGCTCGCCGACCTTGCGACGCACGGGAAATTCATCAAAGACGCCGCCGCCTGTTTTGCCGTCTTCGGCCTGAAAGACGAGAAGTTCTTCGTCGAAGACTGCTGTGCTGCGACCGAGAACCTGATTCTTGCCCTCTGGGCATACGGGATCGGCAGCTGCTGGGTCGCCGGCAATAATATGCCCTATGCCGAGGATGTCCGCGCACTTCTCAAGGTGCCGGAGGAGTACACCCTCGTCTCCCTGATTCCCGCCGGCTACCCGGAAGAGATGACCATTCCCGCAAAAAAAGAGCTGGAAGACATCACCTTCGCGGAAGAATTCAATAAATAATCCCCTTTTTTCCAGCGCGTTTCGCCACTTCCAGGGCCATTATCCCCGGCATTCTCCTGCATTCGGCCGTGTGCGGAACTGGCGTTCCCCAAGCCTTATACGGTCTGTCGGCAAGGAGAGTACATGAATGCGCCGGTGCTGCATGTGGCTCTTGACCTGCAGGAGCTTGACCGGGCCGTCCGGATAGCCCACGAGGCGGTCGAGGGAGGGGCCGAATGGATCGAGGCGGGAACACCACTCATCAAGAGCGTCGGGATGGAAGCGGTCCGCAGGCTGCACGATGAGTTCCCCGGCCACGAGATCGTCGCCGACATGAAGGTGGCAGATACCGGCACGATAGAGGTCGAGATGGCGGCCAAGTCCGGGGCAACGGTCGTCTGCATCCTCGCCGATGCGGATGACGCGGTCATTCGTGAGGCGGTGCGGGCGGCTCGCCTCTACGGGGTGCGGACGATGGCCGATCTCCTGAACGTGGCCGACCCGGTGGGGCGGTCAAAGGAACTCGAGGCAATGGGCGTCGATATCATCAACGCCCATGTCGGCATCGACCAGCAGATGATAGGCCTCGACTCGGTCTCCCTCCTTGCCGCGATCGCCGATGCCGTCACCATCCCCCTTGCGGTGGCGGGCGGACTTGATGCCGTGACCGCGGCACAGGCGGTCGCGGCCGGGGCGGACATCGTGATCGTCGGCGGCACCATCATCCGCTCCGATGACGTGACCGGGGCCGCCCGTGGAATCGTCGAGGCAATCGAACATCCCTCGGTGAGGCCAAAGGAAAAGCCCGACCCGACCGAGGAGATACGACACCTCTTCCTCTCGGTTTCGGCGCCGAACGTCACCGATGCGATGCACCGCACCGGGGCGATGACAGGCCTCGTCTCCCTCTGCGGCCGCGTGAAGATGGCAGGGCCCGCGGTGACCGTCCAGACCTTCGGCGGCGACTGGGCAAAACCGGTCGAGGCGATCGACGTTGCACAGCCCGGCGAGGTGATCGTCATCGACAACTCCTCGGCCGTCGACGTTGCCCCGTGGGGCGAGCTTGCCACCCTCTCCTGCATCAACCGCGGCCTTGCAGGCGTCGTCATCGACGGAGCGGCCCGCGATGTGGACGATATCAAAAAAACGGGGTTTCCGGTCTACGCGACCGCCACCTGTCCGAATGCGGGAGAGCCGAAGGGCTTCGGCGAGATCGGGGCACGGATACAGTGCTGCGGGCAGGAAGTCCATGCCGGCGACTGGATTGTAGGCGATGAGTCAGGCGTCGTCGTCGTCCCGAAGGCCCGCGCCTACGAGGTCGCCCGGCGTGCCGTCGAGGTGGCAAAGACCGAGAAACGTATCCGCGAGGAGATCCGCCGCGGGGATACGCTCGCCTCCCTCACCGAGCTCCTGAAGTGGGAGAAACGGTAACCTCTCTGTATCAACATTTTTTTCCGGCTGCTTCATCACGACAAGGGAGAAGAGGGGGCTTATCCCCCTCCGACCAGCACCATCGCGAGAAATGATCCGAATGCAGCCGCGCCGAGGAGAACCGGGATGAACCATGCGAGAACGACGGCAAGGGCCGCCCGTGCGGTGCTGATCCCATGGAGCTCATGGATGCCGATGACGGCAAGAATGAGTGTCCATATCCCCATCAGTACGCCTATGACCGGCACCCATCCGAGGAGGAGCGACGGCGTTGCGGCATAGACGACGGTCTTTGCCGTCTCGGTGATGCCCTGCCGGCCGCCGAGGAGATAGACCCATATATGTACCCAAATCGTCCAGATCACGATACCGATGAGAAGGACGAAGAACAGGACGGGTATGACGGCGATAAGAGAGAATCCCCCGGCAACAATCCCTGTGAGGGCCCCGGCATACATGCCGACGCCGAGCGTGAGGAGGATGGCGAACATGATGCTGAATATGACGACGAGGACCAGCAGATAGACGGCGACGTCCTTTGCCTCGTCATGCCGGATCACCTGGTCGAATGTCTCCGATGGGGCGAAGAGCACCCCTTTCAGTTTTCCTAGGAGTGAAGATTCCATACGTGGCCAAAAGGTGATTGATGTTCTTAATAGTATAGGGAACCTGAATCCGGCGAAAGTGACGAACACCGGGGTACCCCCGCCCATCCCCATGGGGGGAGTTCCGGGCCACACCCGCGATTTTTTCATCCAGTAATGCGAAAACTAGAGGAACCGGATCCCGCACTCTTCCCACGCTCCGGGGGGGCGGGACATCACAGGACAATGAACGCAGCAGAACTGATTCTTATCGCCGTCGCCCTTGCGATGGACGCATTTGCCGTCTCGATATCGGCCGGCACCACCATGCTCAGAGAGGAGCGGCTGAAAAAGGGTCTCGCCATTGCCGCGACCTTCGGAACGTTTCAGGCGGGAATGACGCTCATCGGCTGGGCCGCAGGGGAAGGCATACGCGAGCTGGTCATCTCCATCGCACCCCTCCTCGCCTTCGTCCTCCTCCTCGGCATCGGTGCCAAGATGATCTTCGAAGGAATCTTTGGCGACGACGACGGGGTGCTCATCAAGTCCGTGCCGGCCCTCATGCTGCTGGGCATTGCAACGAGCATCGACGCGCTCGCCGTGGGTCTGAGTTTTGCCGTGATCGGCATTCCCGCCCTCGGCCCTGCGGCGGTCATCGGGGTGGTAGCCCTCCTCTTCTCGATTGCAGGCATCTTTTTGGGCGAGAAGGTGGCCGAGGTCATTGGAAGAAGGGCCGAGGTGGTCGGGGGTGCAATCCTGATCCTCATCGGCCTCAGGATTCTCTTCTTCTCCTAAAAGAGGGAGGACGGGGGAGGGACCGCCCCCACCCGTCATTGTCGTCTGCTATCGGTGGCGTTGAATTCAATGTGAAATCCAGCCGGAACGCCGTTAGGCGCGAACGGGATGGCTGATGCTCTTCCTTCGCATTGATCCGCCCGTTCGTGGGGGGGTTAAAAATATATTCAGGGTTTTTCCTGGAAATCCTCGGATTTCAGGAGGTTGCCGCCGCGGAAGATGATGGCCTTCACCGCGCTTTCCACCTGGTCGACCCTCAGGATGAGGACGGCGGCGTCACGGCCGGAGTAGGCATAGGAGTATTCGATATTGATGCCGGCATCGGCAAGGAGCTTTGCCATCTCGAAGAGGCCCCCGGGAACGTCGCGCATCTTCACCGCAATCACGTCGGTGAAGGAGACCATGAACCCCATCGCATTGAGCTTTTTAAATGCCGCATCGGGTTTGTCGACGAGCGCCCGGACGACGCCGAAACCGTTTGCCTCGGCAATCGAGAATGCCAGGATGTTGATTGATTCCTCTTCGAGTGCACCGGCGATCGCCATCAGGCGGCCGGGTTTGTTCTCGGAAAAGACCGAGATCTGTTTGATGGTATATGCTCGCGGGTCCATTAGTACTCCCTCCTGTCAATAACACGTTTGGCTTTTCCTTCGAACCGCGGCAGGGAGCCGGGTTCTGCAATCTCTACATCCACACTTACGTTCAGCGCATTCTTTAATGTGTGTGCCACCATGCTGCGAATCGCCATCAGGTCGTTGATCTTGTCCGAGAACGCCTCGGGATTGAGCTCGACACGGACGAGCATCGTATCGAGGGCACCGACCCGGTCCACCTCGATCATGAAGTGCCCCGATACGGCGGGGATGCCGAGGAGGGCGTGTTCGATCTGCGATGGGAAGACATTGATACCGCGGATGATGAGCATGTCATCGACCCTGCCGGAGAGGCGGGCGATACGCGGGTGGGTACGGCCGCAGGCGCAGGTGGTGGTGTCGATGGAGGTGATATCGCCGGTGCGGTACCGGATGATGGGCAGGGCCTCCTTCTGGAGGATGGTGACGACCATCTCCCCCTGTTCGCCCGGTGCCACCGGTTCGTCCGTCTCGGGGTCGAGGATCTCGACGAGGCAGATGTCGCTCCACATGTGGATGCCGTTTTGTTCGGTGCATTCAGAGAACATCGGGCCGGAGAGCTCGGAGGTGCCGTAGATGTTGTAGGCCTTGATGCCCATCTCTTCTTCAATGCGCATGCGCATCTGCTCGGACCACGGCTCGGCGCCGAGGATGGCGGTACGGAGGTGCGTATCGTCCCTGATAGAGACGCCCATCTTCTTTGCCGCCTCCCCGATATGCATCAGGTACGAGGGTGTGCAGCAGATGCCCGTGACCCGGAGATCCTGCATCAGCTCGATCTGACGCTCGGTGTTGCCCACCGAGGTCGGGACGACGGAGGCACCGATGCGCTCGGCGCCGTAATGAAGGCCCAGCCCCCCCGTGAAGAGGCCGTAGCCGTAGCTCACCTGGATCACGTCGCCACGGCCGAGGCCGCAGGAGGTGAGCGCCCGGGCGAGCGACTCCGTCCACATGTCGAGGTCGTGCTTCGTGTATCCGACGACCGTCGGCTTGCCTGTCGTGCCCGAGGAGACGTGGTAGCGGACGAGCTCCTCCTGCTCGGCGGTGAAGATCTTGTCCGGGTAGCTGTCCCGAAGATCGGTCTTGTACATGAAGGGGAGTTTCCCCAGATCCCCAAGTGAGGCGATGTCGTCCGGGTGCACTCCGTGCGCATCCATGCGCTCATGATAAAAGTTCGAGAAGGAGTACAGCCGGTAGACGAGCGTCTTCAGGAGTTTGAACTGCAACTTCTTCAGCCCTTCTTCGGGCATCATCTCCATGTTCGGGTCCCATGCAATCATATGGTATCACCCCGTCGGTCGACCACCCGTTTTGCCTTTCCTTCGTAGCGGGGGAGCGACTCCGGTTCAACTAGTTTTACCCGTGTACGCAGATTAAGTGCTTCCCTGAGCGCTGCCACGACCTTGTTCTGGACACGGGCAAGGTCGCCGAGCTCGCCCGTGAAGAACTCGCGGTTCATCTCGACATCGATCGTCATCTCGTCGAGGTGGTTGACCCGGTCGACATAGACCAGAAACTCGTCGCCCACCTCGGGGATGGAGCGCAGCACGTGTTCGATCTGGGACGGGAAGACGTTGATGCCGCGGATGACGAGCATGTCGTCGCTTCTCCCGGTGAGCCGGGCGAGCTTCGGGCCGCGACCGCAGGGGCACTCGTCCTCCATGATCATCGTGATATCGCCGGTCCGGTACCGGAGAAGCGGCATCGCCTCTTTCACAAGCGGGGTGACGACGAGTTCGCCGCGCTCCCCCGGCCCCAGCACTTCGCCGGTCTCGGGGTCGATGATCTCGACATAATACATGTCGTGCCAGATGTGCAGTCCGTTTCGCTCCGGGCACTCGAAGGCCGCACCGGGGCCGTACATCTCGCTCATCCCGTACGAGTCGTAGGCGGTGACACCCAGTTTCTCCTCGAGGATGGCCCGCATATTGTCCGACCACGGCTCGGCACCGAACATCCCGGTCTTCAGGCTCGGGAGGGTGGTCCCCTCCTTCTCGGCAACTTCTGCAATGTGCATCGCGTAGGACGGGGTGCAGTGCAGGGCGGTGACGCCGAAGTCGTCGATCATCTCGATCTGGCGTTTCGTGTTGCCGGTCGCCGACGGGATGACCGTCATGCCGCACTTCTCCGCCCCGTAATGGAAACCGAGGCCCCCGGTGAAGAGCCCGTAGTTGACGGCGTTCTGGAAGATGTCCTCGTCGGTGAGGCCCACCATCGTCAGGTTGCGGGCGATGAGCTCCGACCAGTTGTCGAGGTCGCGGCGGGTGTACCCGACGACGGTCGGCTTTCCCGTGGTCCCGGAGGTGGTGTGGATGCGGACCACCTTTTTGAGAGGGACCGCGAGAAACCCGAACGGATAGCCCTGCTGGAGGTCTTTTTTGGTCGTAAACGGGATTTTTTCGATGTCCCGCACCGACTGAATGTCGCCGGGGGCAATACCCGCTTTTTTAAAGAGATCACGGTAGAACGGCACCTCCGCCGCCTGCCGTACCGTCCATTTCAGTCGTTTGCTCTGGAGCGTCTCCAGTGCGTCGCCCGTAAGGGTCTCCTTCTCCCTGTCCCAGTATGCCGTCTCCATATTGTCTCCGACCCGTCCTGTCCGATAGAGCGCCGCGGCCTGACAGCACTGCTGTCATCTGCAGGGACGGCACCCTCCGTACAATCGTAGCACTATTTATGCACCGGAGACCGGAAAAAACATTGCTATGTGTTAGCATGGCACAGCCGTGAACTCCTCTTTCGGGGACAAACGGAGGATGGAGAGTAAAAAAAAAGAGGGGTTATTTGTCGTCTGCCAGTTTTTTGATCTGGGCCTGCATTATCAGCCCGAGGATGATCAGCACGACCCCAAAGGCCACGCCGAAGATACCGAGCGTCCAGATGAGGGCCGCGGTTGCCATCAGGGGCGTCATCACGAGGAAGAACCCAAGGATGATGAAGATGATGCCCGAGAGGAAGAGGAGGATCCGGTACCACTTGAACTCCGTTGCCGTCAGCGCCAGCCAGAGGTGACTGAACCCCGTGACAAAGGCCCAGAGTGCAAGGAGAATGGCGATGGTCAGCCCCAACACCTCGATGTTCATCAGGGCGAGAATCCCGATGATGATCCCGATACTACCGAGAATCACCATCAGTGCCTTCGTCGACCCCTTGTCGTTGCCGACAAATCCCTGGATTACCACCGACAGACTGTAGAGGATAATGATGCCTCCAAGGAAGAATGCCAGAAACCCGAGGACGAACCCCGGGAAGAAAACCGCAATCAGCCCGAAGATGATGCCCAACAGCCCCTGCAGGACGAAGACCCACCAGGCGGCATGAATCAGCTCATCTTCCGTGACCACGATTAAATCGTCATCAATAGATTCCATGGCGCCAATTATAGACATCAAGATATATAAATCCCCCTACAATTTTCTGAATTACTGGATGATACTGCCCGATATTCCCTATTATTCCATATTTTTGCCCCTATGAGTTTTCCAACGACATATCAGGGAAATGAAGTATTCCGGGCGGCAAACGATGAATTAATGTACTCATGAAGGGAGAACTTAATCAGGAGAGTTTTTTAAGCGTGCAGGAGGAGGTTTCATGGCATATGGTCGCCGGATTCGGCGGCCACATCAAGGCAACGGGAACGACGCTCTCGGTGCTCCTGAAGGGTGAATACCAGGAGTATCCTCTCGAGAGTGTACGGCACCTCCTCCTCGTAGGGGGGCACAATATCCATACCGCCGCCATCACCCGCCTGCTCCGGCAGGGCTCGTCCATATCGTTCTTCGACATGGACGGGACCCCGGTGGGCATCCTGAATCCCTTCGGGGAGGACCCCATTTCCCACGTGAGAAAACTGCAGCATGAACGGCCGCCGCACGGCTTCGCCCGTGACATTGCGGTTGCCACGCTGCGTTCACGGCTCCTCATGATCGAGCGGACGAGCGAAGCACTGGGGACAGACCTCTTTTACGAGGGCGAACAGGCGCTTCTCATCGGCATCCTTGAGGACCTCGACTACCTGATCAAGATGGACGAACTGCGCCGTATCCACCGGCTCGCGGGTGACATGTACTACGAGATCATGTCCCGGAGTCTGCGGCCGGAACTTGGATTCCGTCGTCGGACATCCCGGCCCCACCAGGACCCGGTCAATGCGATGCTCTCGCTGGGGTATGCGATGCTCTTCGGCAACACGATCATTCCGCTCATCGGCGCCCGGCTCGACCCGGACCACGGGTTCCTCCGCGAGGGGGAGCGGTCGCTTGTCATTGACATGATCGACCCCCTGAAGGCCGGGATGATCGATGAAGTCGTCTTCTCGATTGCCCGGGAGGGGCTCATCGACGGGCGGTTCGAGGTGAGCACCCGTCGCTGCCACCTGAACGATGAGGTGATCCGTGCATTGGGCAGTGCAATCAAGGAGTCCATCGAACAGGAACTCATCGACCAGAACGTGCTTGCCCTCTGCCGTGCCATCCGGGGAGAACAGAACCTCAGAATTCTCTATTAATTTATATTCCGCCCCGCTCGACGGAGAATGTGGCATACTCGACATACTCCCGGGGAGTGACCACCACATCGCGGACGACGGCGCGTGGACAGCCGTACAGGGACGAGATGAATTTTTCCAGAATAATGTCTTCGCCGGAGGCCACGATCCGGACCCTGCCGTCCGGAAGGTTCATCACCTCCCCTCCGACCGTCAGCGAGACGGCAAGTTTCCTGACGCATGCCCGAAACCCGACTCTCTGCACCTGTCCGGATACAATGACTTCGACGGTCTTCATGACGGGCTCTTCGGGTGACTTGTCGGGTGCAGGCGCCTCCATATAACCAAACGTTGTGTGATCGCTTCTATAAATATGCCATGATTTTCATGGCGGAAAAAAAGTGGCCCTTACCGGTAGGCAATGAGAATTACGCCGAGTTCCTTTTCAAGGGCCTGGATCTTTGCAATCGATGCATCCGTCAGCTCTGCAATGGGGTGATCCTTTGCATAGGCCACCATGATCACGCCAAGATTCTGCTCGCAGTCCTTTACCTGCCGAAGCTGGGTATCCGTCAGATGTGCTATCTCCGTCATTTCGTCACCTTCAGCGCCCTATTGGAAACAGGGATATTTAATGGTAATCGCCCCGGACCATCGGGGAGGAGGAAAACCGGTTGCCTGATGATCGGCAGGAAAAGCCGCCGGGCGGCCTCTTCCCTCCCCGAACCCCAAACGAACAACTAATCACGTTGGGTACCCTACCTCCTGATAGTACCATGGCTGAACGTGAGGAGACAGACCGTCTGTTACAGGTCATACAAACCGGCAATGTCCACGAACGCCGCAGTGCCTCGGACGCACTTGCGGCAATGGGGAAGGATGCCGTCGAACCGATCGTCCGTGCGCTCCTGCGGGAGACGAACAACGATATCCGCTGGTACCTCTCCCGGGCACTCGCGAAAATCGGCGAACCGGCGGTCGACGACCTCGTCGCGGTCCTGACTGCAGAGGATGATCGCGACACCAGGCGATACGTGGCGGCGGCCCTCGGCGCCATCGGGGAGCCGGCAATGGATCCGCTGATTGGTCTTCTCGCCGATGACGACCCGGAATTGCGGGGATATGCGGCCCTTGCCATCGGGCGCATCGGCGAACCGGCAATCCCGAAACTCCTTGAGCTGATCAAAAACTCGGAGGGGATCGTCAACCGCTGTGCGGTAATGACCCTCTACAAAATGGGCGAAGTCGGCCCCGAGGCCCTCGCCGAATACCTGAACGAATAATTTTTTTTAGAGGCCGATGAGGGCTCCGGCCGGATATTTTTTCACCACATCCGCAATCCCGAGGCCCCCCACATACTTCATCAGCTCCTCGTGATCGCGTTCGTAGTACATGTGCGCCGAGACGGAGGTGTGCGAATACCACCCGACGGGAAGGCCGAGGGCGTCTGCGATGTGTTTCTGGAGGTGCACGAGGGCATACATGTTCGCCCCCAGTGCGGAGAGCATGTCGTTGGAGCGGAACTCGACGTGCATGTTGAGGCCGCCGTCGCGGACGAAGCACTGCAGGCGCTGGAGGCAGGGGGGATTTGCCGAGGGCTCGTCGAGTTCAGGGTGCCAGGTGATCGCAAGGGCACGCCTTGAGGAGGGTTCGTCCCGGAGCTTTTCCACGATCCATGCGATCTGATCGAGGCCCTTCCCGTCGCCGTTCCCCCGCAGGACCCCGTCGTCGCCCCGTACGGGATAGTCGAAGAGGCGGTCGTGGTAGGTGTAGACGAACTCATTCTCCGTGCCGAAAAGGAGGTCGTGGACATACTGCCCCATCATCTTCTCCCCGAACATGTTGCAGGGGCTGATCATGTAGTCGGCAAAGGGCTCGTTCACCTGGATGGAGAAGGGTTCGGGGAGTTCGAGCGTCTTCTCCCCGTCCTCGGTCACCACTTCGACACCATATCTGAGAATTGCCTTAATCACTTCCTCATGCGCCTTACCCAGGCAGTATGCACGGACATTCAACATCGCTTTTCACCTCTCCGGTCGCTTCCCGGGCAGTGCATCCGGCCATTGCTGGCGGTCGCATCCCCGGGCGTCATACCAAAGTTCTCACCCTGAAGAATGATTAATGATGTGATGTGGGTGCACTCCTGACAAGGGTTAATGCCTCGTACGCGAGATTATTGAACCATGCAGGCGTCACCGGAGATGGAGGCCTATTTTGCCTCACTGAATGAGGAGCTGGAACGCGCCATCAGGGTCGCCGGGGCCGCCCGCACGAAGGGGGTCGACCCGCGGTGCGAGGTGGAGATCCCGGTCGCATCCGACCTTGCCGACCGCGTGGAGGCGCTCCTCGGTTACGAGGGGGTGGCCGCCCGGCTGCGTGAGCTGGGGGAGCAGATGTCCCGGGAAGAGGTGGCACTGCGCATCGGTGACGACTTTATCGCGAAGATGTTCGGGGAGGAGACGCGGGAGGAGATCCTCGATCATGCCATCCGCACCTCGATGGCGCTCCTGACCGAAGGGGTGGTGGCGGCGCCGACCGAGGGCATCGGGCGCGTCGGCGTCGGGAGAAACGACGACGGCACGGAGTACCTGAAGATCTACTATGCAGGGCCCATCCGGAGTGCGGGCGGAACGGCGCAGGCGCTCTCCGTTCTCGTGGGCGACTACGTGAGAAAGGGACTGGGGATGAACCGGTACATCCCCCGCGACGACGAGGTCGAACGCTACGTGGAGGAGGTCAAGAAATACAACAATATCATGAGCCTCCAGTACCTCCCGAGCGATGCCGAACTCCGGACGATCATCCGGGAGTGCCCGGTCTGTATCGAGGGGGAGCCGACCGAGCAGGTGGAGGTGTCGGCCTACCGGAACCTCGAGCGGATCGAGACGAACACGGTCCGGGGCGGCATGGCCCTCGTCGTCGCGGAGGGTCTCGCCCTCAAGGCCCCGAAGATCCAGAAGAACGTGCGCAAGGTGGGCATCGAGGGCTGGGACTGGCTCGATGACCTCATCGCAGGGGTCTCATCCAAGTCCTCCGACGACGACGAGGAGGAGGAGAAGGAGAAGAAGCCCGGCGTCAAGCCGAAGGACAAGTACATCCGTGACCTCATCGGCGGGCGTCCGGTCTTCTCGTACCCGATGCGGCCGGGGGGCTTTCGGCTCCGCTACGGCCGCTCCCGGAACACAGGATTTGCATCCGCAGGGTTCAACCCCGCGACGCTGCACCTGCTGGGGGACTTTCTCGCCGTCGGAACCCAGATGAAGGTGGAGCGGCCCGGAAAGGCCGCAGGCGTCGTGCCGGTCGACACGATCGAGGGGCCGACGGTGAAGCTCCTGAATGGCGACGTCCTCCGGGCGGACACGATCGAAGAGGCCCTGCCTCTCATGGGGAAGGTGGACGAGATCCTCGACGTCGGCGAGATGCTCGTTTCGTACGGCGAATTTCTCGAGAACAACCACGTGCTGATGCCCGGCTCCTACTGCGAAGAGTGGTGGCTCCTCGAAGGGGGCACCCATACGCCCGCGGACGAGATGGAGGCGATCGCGATGGCGCTTGACGGCGCCTACCTCCACCCGCAGTACATGTACATGTGGGACGACCTGCCGGTGGCGGACATAAAGGAGCTCGCCAAGTTCGTGGCCAAGCACGGGACCTTTGCGGACGGGGCCCTCACCATACCTGCCGAGGGACGGGGCAAGGAGATCCTCGAGACCCTCCTCGTCCCGCATACGGTCAGGGATGGCAGGGTGGCGGTGGCAACACCCCGCGTCGTCCTCGCCTGTCTCGGACTCACGCAGGATTTGTCCTTCTCGAGCCGGTGGGAGGATGCGCCGAAGGATGATGCGTTCGCCCTTGTCCAGTACCTCGCCGGGATGAAGATGCGCTCGAAGGGCGGCATCCGCATCGGCGGGCGGATGGGTCGGCCGGGCAAGTCGAAGGCACGGGAGATGCGGCCCCCGCCCCACGCCCTCTTTCCGGTCGGTGATGAGGGGGGCTCCCGGCGGTCGTTCCAGGAGGTCGCCAAGGCGAAGGGGAATTCCGCGGGAGGCACGATCACGGCGGATATCGGGCGCCGCCGGTGCCCCTCATGCGGCGAGGAGACCTACAAGAACGCCTGTCCGGCCTGCGGGACGCACACGACGGCCGTCTTTACCTGCCCGCGGTGCAACCGGACGCTTGAGACCGACACCTGCCCGGCCTGCGGGGCGGAGGGGGTCTGCCTCCAGACGATCACAATCCCGGTCAAGGAGGAGTATGCGGCCGCCTGCGCCTCCATCGGGATGCGGGAGAACGAGCTCAAGCTGGTGAAGGGCGTCAAGGGCCTCATCTCGAAGGAGCGGACGATAGAGCCGCTGGAGAAGGGCCTCCTCCGGGCGAAAAACGAACTCTACGTCTTCAAGGACGGGACCATCCGGTACGACATGATCGATCTCCCGCTCACCCACTTCCGCCCCCGTGAGGTGGGCACCCCGGTCGAACGGCTCCTCGAGCTCGGGTATCTCCGCGACGTCTACGGGGCGCCGCTGGAGTCCGCGGATCAGGTACTCGAACTGAAGGCACAGGACATCCTCGTCTCGGAAGACTGCGGCAACTGGCTCGTCCGGGTGGCGAAGTTCGTCGACGAGTCATTGGAGAAGATCTACGGCCTTCCGCCATATTATCAGGTGGAGCGCCCGTCTGACCTCGTGGGGCAATTGTTGATGGGCCTTGCCCCGCACACCTCGGCGGGGGTCTTGGCCCGGCTGATCGGGTATTCGAAGGCCCATGTGGGCTACGCCCATCCCTTCTTCCACGCAGCAAAACGGCGCAACTGCTTTGCGGCCGACACGATGATTCAGGTCTACGACGGCTCGGAGTGGCGGGAGCTTCCCATCGGCCACTTCGTCGTCGAGAACTTCGACCTCGACCGGCCGGAACTCGACCGGGTGGGGACCTACTACTCGGACCCGAAGGCGCCCTTCTGGGTGCACGCGATCGACACGACGGGGCGGGTGCGGCTGCGCCGGGTGACGTCGGTCTCGGTTCACCGGGCGCCCGCGACCCTCATCCGGTTCGAGACGACGCGGGGGAAGTCGTTGACGGTGACGGCGGACCACGCGATGGTGGTGACCGAGCTTGCGTACCTGAGAAAGATCACGGCGATGGAGGTGAAGGAGGGCGACTGCGTCCCGACCTTCGACGGCCGGATGGTGATCAACGATACGATAGCGAAGCGTGAGGTGGTAGAGAACCTCGGGGAGTATGTCTACTGCCTGACGGTGGACGAGGACCATACGCTTGCGGCGAACGGGATCTTCACCGGCCAGTGCGACGGGGACGAGGACTGCGTGATGCTCCTGATGGACGGCCTTCTGAACTTCTCGAAGTCCTTCCTGCCGGAGACCCGCGGCGGGTCGATGGACGCCCCGCTGGTCTTGACCTCCACCCTCGACCCGTCGGAGGTCGACAAGGAGTCGCACAACGTGGATGCCTGCCCCTCGTACCCGCTGGAGTTCTACCTCGCAACGCTCACCTACACCCACCCCAAAGATCTCGACAAGCTCATCGACCACGTGGAAAACCGCCTCGGGACGCCGGCGCAGTACGAGGGGATCATGTTCACGCACGACACCTCCGACATCTCGGCGGGGCCGCTGGAGTCGACCTACACGAAACTCACCACGATGCTCGAGAAGCTCGACGCGGAGCTCGACCTCGCAAAGTCCATCCGGGCGGTCGACGAGTCGGACGTGGCCGAGCGGGTGCTCAATACGCACTTCATCCGCGACCTGCAGGGCAACCTGAACGCGTTTTCCAAACAGAAGATGCGGTGCACGAAGTGCAACACGAAGTACCGCCGCATGACGATGTCGGGCAAGTGCAACAAGTGCGGCGGCAACATCATCCAGACCGTCCACGAGGGGTCGGTGAAGAAGTATCTCGAGATGTCGCTGAATATCTGCGAGGAGTACGACATCTCCGAGTATACCCGGCAGCGGGTGGAGATGCTCGACATGTACATCCTCTCGACCTTCGGCAAGGAGAAGGAAACCCAGCTGGGGCTCGCGGACTTTATGTGAATGGTGCCGGGTTTCCCCACCCGTTCACCAAAAAAATTTATTCTGTTTTTCCTCTTCGAAGGGCGAGTGCCGCAAGGGCACCGAGTGCCGCGATCCCAAAGCCGGGCGTGGGGGTCGGTTCGGGGGTGTCGGTCATGGTGACGGTATTCTCCTCTGTTGCGAGGACGACGTGGGAGTTTTGGAAGAGTTTGGATTCGACCCAGACGACGCGGTTTCCGTCAACTGCCGGGAAGGCGACATCGCCGTCGATGGCAAGAAGGGTCGGGTCGTCACCTCCGGGCGTCGTGATGATGACATCCGAGGTGGAGATGCCGGTTGCGAGCACCCAGCCGATGGTGGTGCCGTCGGTGAAGGGGGAGTCGAAGGTCGCGGCAAGCTCGGTTTTTGTTTCTGTCTCTTCGACGAGGCCCTTCGTCGGGCTGAGAAGTTCGGTGGTGTTCGTCGATATGGTGTAGAGGGAGAGGGTGGTGGTTTCATCTCTCTTCTTTCCGTCTTCGGTCAGGGTGCGGGTGGTATAGAGGACATAGTCGCCGCCCATCGCGAAGTCGTCGACCATCGCGTGGGCGGTGTTCGTCTGGACAGCCGGTGCGATGACCGTCGTTACGTTTGCGATGATGTCGTAGAGGGTGAGGTCGCCGGTGTCCGCGTCCTGGTAGGCGATGGTGTCGCCGTCGAGGACGACCGCGGCGGCGTCGAGGACGCGGAGATGGAGGAGGTCCTTTGCGGCCCCTTCGCTGATGTCATAGAGGACGAGGGAAGCGGTCCAGGAGTCTTCCGGGTATTCGCCCCAGACGATGGTGTCCCCGGAGACCTTGGGCCACTCGGCGGTGGGTGACGAGTAGACCTCTTTCGTGGTGCCTTCGCTCACGGAGGAGAGGTAGATGGTGTTGAGGAGGTTTGCTGTCTCGTTCTCATCGAGGAGGAGCTGCGGTTCGTCGAACCAGACGACGTGGTCGCCGTCGAGGTTTGCGCCGGTGAGGGTCATCTTCTCGGTCGAATTCGCGATGACGGTGGTCTTTCCGGTATAGGCATCGCAGAGGAGGATGCCCCGCGGCGTGGAGGAGTTGATTGCGTCGCCCCATGCGACGGAATAGACGATGGTCCTCTCGGAGACGTCCGCCGCGATGGGTTCCGGCGTGGTGCCGGAGATGGTTTCGACGGTCCAGTTCCCCGCTGCCGCCGCAGGGGCGCAGAGGAGAAGGCAGACGGCGAGGATGAGCCATCCGCTTCTACGGGATATTTTGGGTATGGTGACCTGCATGGTGAAGTATCGCCGTAGCCTCCTTTAAAGGAAGCGATAAATTCGAACTATTTCGCAGTTATTTACGGAAATGCGGAGGAGGGAGGTGCGAGCCGTTCGCGGCAGAAGGCGATGATGTCAGCGACGCCGTCGCCTGCGCCCGTGTCGGGATAGATGCAGGCGTCATGCGGGAGGATGGCGATGCCGCCGAAGAGGAGGCCCCACGGGATGGGATCGTCCGGCGTGGAGGCGGAGGGGGCGACCGCAAATCCCTGCAGGGCGTGTGCCGGGAGCTGGGCGAGGTGGGACTCGACGGGGTCGGACCGGCGCTTTGCGGCCGTCGCAAGGGCGCCCATGTTGAGGAGGACGCCGCAGGTGTCGCAGATCCCGGGGGCCTGCTCCTGCATCGTCTGCCAGAACTGGCGGATGTCGGTGCCGGTCTCCAACAGGGAGGGAACGGCGTTTTCGATGACGACCGAGGGGAGGACGCCGCAGGCATCGGCGTAATAGTCCCGGATGAACCGCATGGAGCGGGCGATGGCCGAATACGTGACGCCGTGGGCCTTGCCGGGGTGGATGCGGATGATGTCGGCCGGGCGGCCGAGCTGGTCGGAGATGTAGACGAGCATCTGGACGAACTCGGTGACCCAGACCCGGTCGTCCCACCGGAGCTGGGCGGCGGCGTGGCGACGGCCGTTGCGGTCGGTGTGGGGGAAGGAGCGGTCGGTTTCGAGGACGTAGCGGCAGTCGTCGGGGAGGGACGATTCTTCTTCGTAGAGCATCCGGACCGCCGACGGGGTGAGCATCGCGTGCATGGGAAGGCCCGTCGCCTCCTCCTCGTCCGGGGTTGAGATGAAGCCCGCCGGGACGGAGGCATAGGAACAGCCGCATGCCTGCGCCTCTTCCCACCGGCGCGAGAGGGAGCCCCGCGGGGGGGAGTTCCCGGGGACGGTTGCGGCCGGGCAGACGTAGGAGATGTGTGGCATACCAAATAGAAGGTTGTCGCAGGAGATCAAAAATGAAACGGGTGCCCACGGGGCGGTGGCAGGCTTATTAGGCGGGATGCCCAATAGCAGATCAGTATGGCATCCGGTTCTCCATCGCTTCGGCGCACGCTGAGTCTTCCGGCCGTTACGATCTCGGGAGTCGGCGTGATCCTCGGGGCGGGGATATATGCGTTGATCGGCGAGGCGGCGGTGACGGCGGGCAATGCGCTCTGGGCGTCGTTTATCATGTCGGCCCTGATTGCGTCCTTTACAGGCCTTTCGTACATGGAGCTCTCGTCGCTCTTTCCGGAAGCGAGTGCGGAGTTCGAGTACACTCGCAGCTCGTTCGGGGACCTGCCCGCGTTTGTGATAGGTGTGATGGTCATTCTGTCGGGGATCGTGGGGGCCTCGACGGTGGCGCTCGGCTTTGCCGGGTACCTGAACGGGGCGACGGGGGTGCACCTCCTCGCAGGGGCGCTGCTGCTGATCGTGGGCATCATGGCGGTGCTCCTTGCAGGGATCAAACAGTCGGCGGCCGTTACGATCATCTTCACCCTCATCGAGGCGGGCGGTCTCGTGGGGATCATCGCGATCGGCCTGCCGTACGTAGGCTCGGTCGATTATTTCGAGGCGCCGGGCGGCCTCTCGGGGATATTCGTCGCGGCGGCGCTCATCTTCTTTGCGTACCAGGGCTTCGAGGAGATCGTCAAGCTCTCGGACGAGACGGTCGAGCCGGAGCATACGATACCGAAGGCCCTCATCCTTGCGCTCATCATCACGATCACCCTCTACATCCTCGTCTCCGTCTGCATCGTCTCCATCGGCGGCTGGGAGGCGATCGCCGGCTCCCCCAACCCCTTCGCGGAGGTCGCGGCAGGCGTCTTCCCCGGCGGGTACGCCCTCTTCACGGTAATCGCGCTCTTTGCGACCGCGAACACGGCACTCCTCATGCTCCTTGCCTCCTCCCGCATCCTCTACGGCATGGCCGCGAAGGGCCGCATCCCCGCCCGCATCGGCTGGGTCCACCCCGGCCGCCGGACCCCGTGGGCCGCAATCATCCTCTCCTGCGCCGCCGCAATGCTCTTCCTCCTCCCGGGGAACATCAGAGACGTCGCCCTCATCGCCAACTTCACCCTCTTCATCACGT
The DNA here is from genome assembly GCF_018687785.1 of Methanovulcanius yangii. Lineage (NCBI taxonomy): Archaea > Methanobacteriati > Methanobacteriota > Methanomicrobia > Methanomicrobiales > Methanomicrobiaceae > Methanovulcanius > Methanovulcanius yangii. The sequence goes on along the minus strand of NZ_LTBL01000001.1, from coordinate 160,216 downwards.
TTACCGTCATCAACGCAGCGGTGATCGTGCTCCGGTTCACGCGGCCCGACGCGAGAAGGCTCTACCGCGTCCCCATCAATGTGGGCAAAGTCCCCGTCCCCGCCGTCCTCGGCATCGTGACGTGCCTTTTCTTCCTCTTCCAGATCGGGACGACGATCCTCCTCATCGGGGCGGGGCTCGTGGTCGTGGCGCTCGTCATCGGGTGGGTAACAAGGGAGCGGCATTTGGGGCCAGCGTGAGGATCGGATGACAGGGGGAGGCGGGGATGGGAGGCGATAGTTCCCTCATTTTTCGCGGGTCCTCAACTCCGATCAGAATACCTCAAACCAGACCGGTACACCGCGCAACCGGGGACGACCACAAACTACATCCAATCCTGAAATTGAAATGATATATGGAAAACAATCCAGTTTTTACGATTTTTGAATCGCTTCCCAGGCTGGGGGCGGGGGATGATGAGCACACGGCAAAGGCATTTTCATTCATCGCAGAACTGCCGAAAGGAGGTGGTGAGATCCTTGATGTCGGGTGCGGGAAGGGCGTCCAGACGATGGCCCTTGCCCGCCTGTGCCCGTCCTGCAGGATACTCGCAACAGATATTCACCAGCCGTATCTCGATGTGGTGGAGGAAAAAATAGGAGCCGAAGGGTGTTCCGGGAGAGTCACAACGGTCCGTGCATCCATGGACGATCTTCCCTTTGAAGAGGACTCGTTCGACATTATATGGGCTGAAGGATGTGCATCCATCATCGGCATCGAAAACGCCGTCAGGTACTGGAAGACGCTCCTGAAGCAGGGCGGACACATAATGATCTCGGATATACTCTGGTTTACCCGGACTCCCTCGGATGAGGCCCGCGAATTCTTCGCCGAATTCCACCCCGGCATGATGACCGAAGATGAAGTATTTGAGGTCATCCGGGATGCCGGGCTGGAGCTGGTCGGATCCTTCCGGCTCCCGTCACGCGTATGGGAAGAGAGTTTCTACGGGGAACTGAGGAAGAGGTTCGGGGCACTCGAAGAGGAATATGCAGATGATGAGGGCGCCCTGATGGTCATCAATGGGCTGAAGAGGCAGACCGAAATCTTTGACAAATACCACGACGAGTTCGGAAATACCTACTGCATCATGAGAAAACCGGAGTGAAGACTGTCAGATCAGGGAACTTCTCATTTTTTTTTATTTTTGCGTCGTCCCCGTGTCCCGCAGGGAGTGACTCAAGGAATTAAAATACCTAAACACCCTATACTAAAGACGAGCGAGGGTAGCCAAGTGGTCAACGGCGGTGGACTCAAGATCCACTCACGCAGGTGTTCGCGGGTTCGACTCCCTCCCCTCGCATATTCGTTTTTTATTATCAGGCAGACGGGGACTACATAAATGAGTAAATAAATCCAAATTGTGATTGGTAATATTATAAAGTTATAAAATTATTTTAAAAATTCATTGATTACTGAGGCGTCTGTCTCTGGAAACCTCTTGGATACTAATTCAAATATTCTTTTTTGATAGATTCTTTCAATTTCAAATTTATCGGGGACGTCTTCGTTTAGTTTTTGAGGCCGATTGAATAGTGAAAAATCGCCATCTTGATTTTCATAATGAATTGCCCTTCCCTGTCCTAATGCATATACAAATTTTTTAATTCCAATTTTTGGATAATCAAATTCGATATTGTCTGCAATATAATCAATTATCTCTTTCATAGAGGCAGAATTTTCCTTCTTATAAATATCAATAATTTTTTGCGAAAAATCAAGTCGGATCTCATTATTCTGTGGATAACGCAAATGTCGGATGATATAATCTTTTATTTCTAATTCATTCACATCATCCTCCGATATCTTCTCATTCTCTTCAATTTTTGAGATATCCTTAAAAACCGCGAGAGGATGTCCTGTTTTATCATCATCATATAGTTTTTCGATGACATCACCAACGTAGGAATCAATGAATGATTTAAAAGACGAAAATCCGAGATTTTTTTCTGTAAAGGACGGGTCCATCCTTCTCAAACGTTCCTTTAATTGAGATAATAAAATTGGTTCTCCTCCAGGATGGGTTTTACTGAATCGGACCAATAAATTCCGACCAATGAATTTGCTCAAATCTTCTGAGTTTTCAATATCATCCAAATCAATATTTTCTTCCTCATTTAATCCAAGCAAATCCTCCATAGATTTATACTTCGTACAATTCCTTTTGATAGCATTACCAACCGAACTTTCAAACCCAACAATATGCACCTTTTTTCCTTTTTCAATAATACTCCGTACTAAAGGGATGAAATCAGTATCACCAGATCCCAAAATGAATGTATCAACAGGCAAATTTTGTAAGTCACTTAGAACATCTATTGTCATTTGGAGATCCGAGCCATTTTTTCCAATCATACTAGTTTGAGGGAGATGCCGCATTTCAAATCCATGAGTTACAAGCATCCGTTCGTATTTACGAACAATTTGCTGTGACCAGTCGGCATAGGCCCTTTTTACTGTTATATTTCCTCTTCCTGCCGCGTAATCTAATAAAGGCTCAATTTTGAGAGGTTTTTCTAGATCAGGATAGGAATTTTCAGCAGATATTGATAGATTTTCAAAATCGAGATATATTGCAATATTTGGGTCAGACAATTTACCACCAAATTTACCATTTCCATTTATTGTATTTAATTATTTTTAATACAAATATTGGCAATTTAATAGATTTACATTTCTGATACCAATCTCCAGGGATTTACAAAAAATCAATTCCAGCAGCAACTGCTCAGTAACCAGCGCCAGATCAAATCCACAAAACCTTTCACGGTCTTTCCCATCATACTATTATTCAGCACGCAGGGGACCGCATGGCACGAAAAAAATCGAACGGTGATAAAAAATCGAATAGCGGCGCAATAATCGGATTCGAGGCGAAACTCTGGGAAGCTGCGGACAAACTCCGGTCCAACATGGATGCAGCGGAGTACAAGCACGTCGTCCTTGGCCTGATCTTCCTAAAATACATCTCCGATTCGTTCGAGGAACGCTATACACACATCAAGCGGGAAGTATCCAACCCGAAGAGCGAGTGGTACGTCGCAGAACCCGACCAGCAGTATGCAGTCCTCGAAGACCCCGATGAATACCTTGCCGAAAATGTCTTCTGGGTTCCCAGGGTCTCACGATGGTCCTACCTTCAGGCACATGCAAAGTCCCCCAAGATCGGTGTCCTCATCGACGATGCGATGGTCGAGATCGAAAAGTGCAACCCTATCCTGAAAGGTGTGCTCCCAAAGGACTTCGGGCGGGCGAGCCTCGATAAACAGCGGCTCGGCGAGCTGGTGGACCTCGTCGGGGGCATCACCGTCGGGGATAAGGAAAGCCGTTCCAAGGATGTCCTCGGCCGTGTATACGAATATTTCCTCTCCCAGTTTGCCAGTGCGGAAGGCAAGAAGGGCGGTCAGTTCTACACCCCGCGATGTGTTGTCAGGATTCTTGTTGCGATGCTTGCCCCTTACCACGGCCGGGTCTATGATCCCGCCTGTGGGTCCGGCGGTATGTTTGTCCAGAGCGAGGAGTTCGTGGAGGCCCATGGCGGACGCAAAAACGATATCAGCGTCTACGGGCAGGAGTCCAATTCGACGACCTGGCGGCTTGCGAAGATGAACCTCGCCATCCGGGGCATCGAAGGCAACCTCGGCGACCATGCAGCAGACAGTTTCGCAAATGATCTCCACAAGGATCTGAAAGCGGACTATATCCTCGTCAATCCCCCCTTCAACATGAAGGACTGGGGGAGCGAGAAGCTCCGGCAGGACGTCCGGTGGAAATACGGCATTCCCCCCAAGAACAACGCCAACTTCGCCTGGATGCAGCACTTCATCCACCATCTCGCCCCCACCGGGCAGGCAGGGGTGGTCCTCGCAAACGGCAGCATGTCCTCAAACACTTCCGGCGAAGGCGACATCCGCAGGAACATCGTCGAGGATGATCTGGTGGACTGCATGGTGGCACTGCCGGGCCAGCTCTTCTACTCGACCCAGATCCCCGCCTGCCTCTGGTTCCTCTCCCGCGACAAGAAGAACAACCGGTTCCGCAACAGACGACGCGAAATTCTCTTCATCGATGCCCGGACGATGGGCGTAATGGTGGACCGCACCCACCGGGAACTGACCGATGAGGACATCGACCGCATCGCCGGGACCTACCATGCCTGGCGGGGCGATGATGGCGCCGGCGAGTATGAGGACGTACCCGGCTTCTGCAAGAGCGAGACGCTCGAAGAAGTGGCAAAGCACGGGTACGTACTCACGCCGGGTCGGTATGTCGGAGCGGAGATCGTCGAGGATGATGATGCCGAGCCGTTTGCGGAGAAGATGGAACGCTTGACGGCGGAGTTACGCAATCAAATTCTCAAGAGTCATGAGTTGGAAACAATTATTGAATCAAATTTGGGGGATTTAAATTACGACAAATAATTCTAATATTCTTGGAACTGGCCGAACTGGGGGCAGAATTGCGACAAAGGGTGTAATAGCAGGAAAGTATGCTTTATCTGTTGGATTGCCCGATCTTCCAACCCCACAAGGTTGGGAATGGACGGCATTAAGTGATATTGCTCAACTAGAAAGTGGGCATACTCCTAGCCGGAAGCATCCTGAATACTGGGATGGTGACATTCCTTGGATAGGTCTCAAGGATGCAATTGAACATCATGGAAAAGTAATATTCGATACATATCAACACGTTAGTGATCTTGGTTTAGCCAATTCCTCCGCACGTCTTCTCCCCCCAGATACGGTTTGTTTATCAAGAACGGCTTCTGTCGGTTATGTTGTCGTCATGGGGCGATCGATGGCTACAAGCCAAGATTTTGTGAATTGGGTTTGTGGCAAGAAAATTAATCCACACTTTTTAAAATATGTCTTGTTAGCAGAAAATGATGCACTCTTGCGCTTTGCAAGTGGCACAACCCATCAAACGATCTACTATCCTGAAGCAAAAGCCTTCCATGTTTGTCTCCCGCCACTCCCTCAGCAAAAATCTATTGTTCATATTCTAAAAGCCCTCGATGACAAGATAGAGCTAAACTGTCGGATGAACGAGACCCTCGAAGCAATAGCGCAGGCCATCTTCACATCATGGTTCGTGGACTTCGATCCGGTGCGGGCGAAGGCTGAAGGACGGCAGCCGGAGGGCATGGACGAGGAGACGGCGGCGCTGTTTCCGGATGGGTTTGAGGTAGTTGATGGGAGAGAGGTGCCAAAGGGGTGGACAGTAGAATCTTTGGATTGTAATATTGAATTTATGAATGGTTTGGCCTGTCAAAAGTATCCCCCTATAGATGAACTGGATTCATTGCCGGTGATAAAAATTCGTGAGCTTAATAACGGAATTACCTCAAATACGGATAAAGCATCAAAATCGGTGCCATTAAAATATTTGATCAAAAATGGTGACATTCTATTTTCATGGTCTGGGAGTCTTCAAATATGCATTTGGTCCTATGGTGAAGGTATACTCAATCAACATTTGTTCAAAGTTTCATCAGAACTATATCCAAAATGGTTCTGCTATCTCTGGACTCATCATTTTTTGGAAGATTTCAGATCCATTGCTGCAGATAAAGCTACGACTATGGGCCATATAAAAAGACACAATCTTAGAGACGCAAAAATCATCGTTCCACCAATGGAGCTCTTCAGTGAAATTGACCAAATATTATCGCCATTAATCGAAATGCAAATTAACAATGCTATCCATTCCCGCACCCTCGCCGAAATTCGCGATCAAATCCTCCCAAAGCTTATCTCTGGAGAAATCAGAGTGAAAGTAGCGTAAGATGAGGATTATTCGGTGATGGCAACATGACAGGGAGGCGGACTGCACTTTATTATCCAAATTCAATTATTACAAATAAAAGTTGGATCAGACAATCAATACTATTTTGGGATGAGATTGGTTCAATTATTCCTGAAAACGTCTGGGAGGAACATATCTATTTTGAACTTGAAAATGAGGACATTAATATATTACATGAAGAGAAAGCATTCCGTCCATTTCATCCAGAAAAATTGCGATCAAGAGGTGGCTCTGTTCTCCAAGATAAATTTTATTCGGAATTCTTTGATAGGTTGGATTGCTACAACGAGCTCTTTGATCTCTCAGCAAATGGCTCATATGTCCCAGTATATGAATCAAAGGAGATGCATGGAAAGATATTCCCCGAATTAGAAAAGAGAAACCTTTTGCAAAAAAAATTAGGGGGAAATATTTCGGTATCTGAGAGTGGGAAACCAGTGATTTTCATTGAAGAGAATACCGCAGATATCTACATGTCATTGCTTGCGGAATATTTAGCAACTAATGATTCGAAAATCACCATACCTCTTACTGATAATGAAACCAGTCTGAATCATGCTTATGCGAAAATTGATGAATCAGATAAACAGACCCGAGCAAAAATTATTTATGAAAATATTCTGCCCATTCCAAAAGATGAGGTAGACATCCATCAAATCCTTGATTTTAAAAAAGGATATCAATCTGACCTAATTAAATTCCGTCAATACCTTGACACTATTGCCATAGAAGCAACATCATTCAGCACTCCAAAAGAGGTAATTGACTTTTCAATCAGACAGGAAGAAAAAATTGCTGAGGAAGTAAATTATCTTGAAGAATCAATGAAAGAATTAAAAATAGAGACCATATACGGATCAGCCCAAGCGATTTTAGATGTCAAACAAACTGAATGGTTGGGGATAATTGCGGGGTCTGGGGCATTTGCTACAGGTTCAGAAGAATATGCCCTTTTAGCTGGTATAGGCCTTTTAATTAGTGCTACTGTCAAAGTTGGCAATTATTTGTCAAAAAGGGATATTCAACGAAATGAGAAACTAAGAGATTCTCCTTATTCCTATCTCTATCAGATGAAACAACACGGCATTACATGTTGACTTATGACCCCCTACAAATTCACCGAATCCGAAGTCGAAGACGCGGCCCTCCAGTGGTTCTCGGACCTCGGGTACGATGTCGTCTCCGGGCCTGAGATTGCTCCGGGGGAGCCTGCGGCGGAGCGGGACGATTATCATCAGCCATTTCTTCTCCGGCGGGTCCGGGACTCGCTCTATGCCATCAATCCCATGCTTACAGACGATGCCATCGATGAGGCGGTTCGAAAGCTCACCATTCCTCCGTCTCCGGCGCTCATCGAGAACAACCATGTCTTTCACCAATACCTGACCGACGGCATCCCCGTGGAGTACCGGGAGAACGGGGACGTCCGCCATGGGCTCGTCAGGGTGATCGATACTTCCGAGCCGGAGAGAAACGACTGGCTCGTCGTCAACCAGTATACGATGGTCGAGGGGGACCACAACCGGCGGCCCGATATCGTCGTCTTCGTAAACGGCATCCCCGTCGCCGTCCTCGAACTCAAAAACCCGGCCGACGAGAACGCCACCATATGGTCGGCCTATACCCAGTTGCAGACCTACAAGCAGCAGATATCATCGCTCTTCAACACCAACGAAGTGCTCGTCATCTCCGACGGCGTCCAGGCACGGGCCGGTTCCCTGACCGCCGACGAAGACCGGTTCATGGTCTGGCGGACCATCGACGGCGACGAGACCGCATCCTCCGTCATCCCCCAGCTCGAAGTTCTCCTCAAGGGCCTCTTTGCCAAAGACCGGTTCCTCGAGTACATGAGCGACTTCATCCTCTTCGAGAACACCGGGTCGACGCTCATCAAGAAGATCGCCGCGTACCACCAGTTCCACGCCGTCAAGGCGGCGGTCGAGAGCACCATCACGGCCTCCGCACCCGAAGGCGACAAGAAGGGCGGCGTCATCTGGCACACGCAGGGTTCCGGCAAGAGCCTCTCGATGGTCTTCTACGCCCGCCAGATCATCCTGCGCCGGGAGATGGAGAACCCCACCCTCGTCTTCCTCACCGACCAGAACGACCTCGACGGCCAGCTCTTCGAGACGTTCGGCCGCTGCCACGAACATATCCGCCAGACGCCCATTCAGGCAGAGAGCCGGGCGGACCTCCGCGAACTCCTCACGCGTGAATCCGGCGGCGTGATCTTCTCCACCATCCAGAAATTCTTCCCCGAAAAGGAGGAAGAAGATCATCCCCTCCTCTCCGACCGGCACAACATCGTCTTCATCGCCGACGAGGCACACCGGAGCCACTACGGCTTCACCCCGCACGTCAGCGAGACGACCGGATTCATCCGCTACGGGTTTGCCGAATACATCCGGCAGGCACTTCCGAATGCCTCCTCAATCGGGTTTACGGGCACACCTATCTCCCTCAAGGACCGCGACACCAAGGCGGTCTTCGGGGACTATATCAGCATCTACGATGTTATCCAGGCAAACGAGGACGGCGTGACGGTTCCCATCTACTACGAAGGCCGCCATGCCAAACTCGAACTCCCCGATGAGGAAAAGCCCCTCCTCGACAGCACCTTCGAAGAGGTGACGGAGAACGAAGAGGAGGACGTCAGAAACAAACTCAAGACAAAATGGGGCCAGCTCGAAGCGGTGGTCGGGGCAGAACACCGGATCGACATCATCGCGGAGGACATCGTCAACCACTTTGAAAAGCGCCTCGAAACTCTCGACGGCAAGGCGATGATCGTCTGCATGAGCAGGCGCATCTGCGTCGAGATGTATGATGCCATCACCCGCCTCCGGCCCGACTGGGACAGCGACGACGACATGACAGGGGCCATCAAGGTCGTCATGTCCGGTTCGGCCTCCGACAAGGAGGAGTGGCAGAGGCACTTCCGGTCGAAACGTCAACGGGACAAAGTACGAGCTCGATATGTCGATGTTGCGGACCCGTTGAAGATCGTCATCGTCCGCGACATGTGGATCACCGGGTTCGACGCTCCCTGCATGCACACGATGTACGTCGACAAACCGATGCAGGGCCACACCCTCATGCAGACCATTGCACGGGTCAACCGGGTCTTCCGTGACAAGCCAGGTGGCCTCATCGTCGATTACCTCGGCATTGCGCCAAAACTCAAGGAAGCCATCGCAGAATACACCGACGAGAACAAGAAGCACAAGGGACTGAGTGTCGAGGAGCAGGAAGAGGCCGTCTCGCTCATGCTGGAAAAATACGAGATTTGCTGCGACATGCTGCACGGCTTCGACTGGTCGGCATGGCACACCGGCGATCCCGGCAGACGCCTGTCGCTCATCCCCGCCGCAATGGAGCACGTCCTCTCCCAAAAGGATGGAAAGTCGCGGTACCTCGATGCGGTAACGCAACTCTCCACCGCATTCTCGCTCTGCGTCCCCCATGAAGAGACCGAACGAATACGGACCGATGTGGCTTTTTTGCAGACGGTCAAGGCATCGATTGCAAAGACCACATCTAAGACGAGAAAGTCACAGGGAGAACTCGACCATGCTGTCCAGCAGCTCGTCTCGGAAGCCATCACGCCCGAAGGGATCGTTGATATCTTCCAGGCGGCGGGACTGAAAAAACCGGACATCTCCGTTCTTTCGGATGACTTCCTCGCGGAAGTGCGAGAGCTTCCGCAGAAGAATCTCGCCGTCGAACTCCTGCGTAAGCTGATCGATGACGAGATCAAAAACCGCCTGAGACGCAATGTAGTCCAGTCCAGAAAGTTTTCTGAGATGCTTGAGGAATCGGTGAGAAAATACCAGAACCGTTCGGTTGAAACAGCCATCATCATTGAAGAGCTGATCAAGACGGCACAGGATGTTCGCGACACCGTCAAGCGGGGAGAAGATCTCGGCCTCTCCGATGCAGAGATCGCCTTCTATGACGCACTTGCAGAGAACGAAAGTGCACGCCAGGTCATGGAGGACGAAATCCTGAGAATGATTGCCTCAGAACTTGTCGTGACCATACGAAACAACGTCACTATCGATTGGGCTGCCAAGGAGAGCGTCCGGGCAAAGATGCGGGTGATGGTCAAGAGGATTCTGAGAAAATATGGCTATCCACCCGACATGCAGGAACAGGCCACCAAGACCGTTCTGGAACAGGCCGAAAAGATCTGTGGTGCTGTTGCGATATGATTAATCTGAAAATTCATTGCCGGAAAATGACATCGAAATTAGAGAGATAAGGAGAAGGTTAGGATTCATGAACATCGAATAATTGCATTTGCATATATTTGCTAGCTTTCCATGGCCCCTTACGATATTGATCCACCAATTTTACGAATTTATCATCAGCAACTATTTCCAATTCTTTCCGGGAAATATTATCAACATATTCAATAATATTAAAATCATACTTATCTTTTGTACGATCTACTTCCCTATTGATAAATATCATAATCTTATTCCGAGCTTCGCTCAAATTATTCGAGGAAGAGTTCTCCCAAATCTCTTTCAGACCATTAACGGATTTAGTTGAGATTTTATCAAATTCCTTTTTATCAATGGATTTATCATGCCATCTATCCGTTGCAAAACTTAGAATTTTAATAATGTCCTCAATAACTTGGACTGTACCTTTCTCTATACCATTTTTTGCCGCTGACTTGCCTAAATCTTTCAGGCACCAAACTACTCTAACCGATGGATATTCTCGTTCAACTTTAGAGAATGCGTCGCCTCTTGAAAAATAGTGGATATTTTTCTTTACACATTCAATCCCAACATGTGACAAATACAGTGAATTACGAATTATTGCGCTTTCAAGTTTATTTTCACCTGCAATCTGACCGATTTCCCGGAGAGCTTTAGCAATGTCAACAGGATAGTGGGATAGTTTGTTTTCATCCGCATGGATGATATCAATCGGATATTGATCAGGTCGATATGCATCTCTCTTCTTTGTATTAGACTCTTCTATAGCACATAATGCAATTTTATTTAGGATTTTTTCAAAGTAAATTGTGGCACCTTCTAATTGGCAACTAGCCGCAGTTATCCCGGCATCCTTCATTTTCCAAATAATTCTTCCAGGTAAATCTTTTGTGTATCCTTTCTTGGAATCAAGTTTCATTTTACATGATGACCAACCAATTTTTCCGATACAGTCAACAGAATTAATCGCAATTTGTTCATAATTTCGGTGTGAGGCAATTTGACTAATTGCACTTATTGACTGAGTGGCGTTTATTGAGGCATTCAAGAAATTTTTTCTTACCTCTTCCGAGTCCATCTCAGCGGTGTCAACCTTCTGTGAAATGCAAATGTTTTCCTCAATTGCCACATCGATTTCTTTTTTCAAGAGTGTAAATTTGTATTCACCATATTCCGTATGATCCAAACGAGCTGTACTTGTATCAGATTCTGATAAATTTCCAACGGCTATACATCCACAGAAATAGAGGCCTTTTAAGGCTTCGAGTGTAGCTCTGCCCAGCCCGGCTTCAACAGAAGCTATCCCGATATCAGATATTGAATTAATAACTGGATCTATTTGGTAAGACTGAATTAATGACCGTTCGGACCGAGGTTGGTTAATATGTAATTTTAAAAAATTCAAATGCTGATTAATTATCCTAATAGCAATATCTTCGTCTTTCTGTCCAATTGCATCACGTCCAAACCTGGAGAGGCGAGTTGTATACAATTTAGAAATTTGTTCCCAATCACAGGGATTTATATTCTGATTTTCTTTTAATTCATCAATTGTTTGAGAAATGCATTGTAATCCAGTGTTTACTGCATGAAAATCTGATTTTTGGATCGACGGGTGAATTACATCGGCAAACTGTTGCAACAAAGAACCTAATTCTTCAAAAATCCTCTTTTTATTAGATATTAGATTATTCGCTTTTTTTATCGAACAAATAATATTTTCAGGTTTTGATTCGTTGAAAATATAATATATTGATAATGCCACCATTCCAATAGAAAATATCGCCATTATTATCAAAAAATAAATCAAGAGTGTCCCGGTAAAAATAGAATACAAAGATTCATAAAAATGATTTTTGTCTAATATTGCACTGGAAATTGTTTCATTATATAATGCAATACTACTATCTCCGGGAAATAAGGTACCTATAGCTATAGCATTGCATACGGAAGAAATCAGTAGTATAACAATTGGGCCCATTAAAAATGGTGATTTGAAAAAAAAGCCAATCTTTCTCAAAGAATAGTTCGATGCAGTTAATTTTACGACAAGGACAGTAAGGGATAAAAATATTGTTACAATACATAATTGAAAGCCGAATATACTTTTCAGTATCTCAAGAGTTAGAGGTGTCAAAGGAAGTAAGAGATATGAGATGACAAGTGATGTTGGAAATAATATTATCATCATTAATAATATTATGGAATAATTGTTTTGGAGATCTATCTCTTTACAAAAATTCCTTTTATTTCTTTCTGGATCCGAGGAAATTTCTTTCGAAATATCCTTTTCTCCAGAAGATGAATTATTAATTGAAGTTGTCATATGAACCCACCCATCAAAGTAAAATAATTAACATGAGTATTTATGCCTTTTTAAAACGCGCAAAAAATTAACTAATTATATCTAAATACTAAAAAAACAGCTCGAATTTTAAATTGAAGGTGTATAATAAATTAATTAGGAAATAAAATAATAAGTAGAAAATAATTAATCCGTTTTCAGCCGAGGCCCGAGTCCTTTGATCTGTCAACCTTAATCCTGAAGAGGGTGCCCTCGAGCTTCATTCGCGTACTGGTCACCCATGAACAGCACATGTGCTGCAACGGTGTACATGAAGGTCAATTTCCAGCCACACTCATCACCCCGCTTACAGCGTTCGCCCGCGACGTGGTTCTCGCTGCCCTAGAGTTCCCGGAGACCCGGACGGCGGTGGGCAGAACTCCGGAATTTCTTCTTCCCCGTTTATGGCAGGCAGCCCCGTCCCGGGCATGGTACTCCCGGAAAAAGCCCGAAGAAAAGAATGAGGGGCGTTCCTTATGTATTGCACCCCAGGTGCGGCTTAATTATCATTGGATGATAAGGAAATCATATCAATAGGTGTGGTGACAACATAAACCAGAAGAATCTCTATATTGCGATCGTCGTGGTGGTGGCGATCGCCGTTGTTATTGGTCTGTGGCTCTCCGGGGCCGGACAAACCGGGCCGCTATCCGGAGATGTAAGTTATTATTGCTGCAGCGAGTTTCCGGAACTGAAGGCATATTGCTACATCGGGGTGATTCCGACGGATATCTGGGGCACTCTCAAGACGTCCAGCGGAGCACCACTCCCAAACCAGGTCTTAGAGGTCTGGTACTATGAGAAGTCGAGTGAGACGTGGCATTACTGGTTTTCCACGACAACTGGTGCCGATGGCTCATTTAAGGCAAATAAGGCCACCGTTTCCTTCTATGACCCCATGGTAGTCTATAAAGGATGTGAATATAATGGAATCCCGTATTGTGACAAATCGGTCATCTGCACCCACCAATCAGGGACTAAGTTGTGACAATAATTGCATAATCTCCTCAGGGATGGGCATAGAGGAAAGCGCTCACGCTTCCTTTTTCCCTTCTTTTTCGTTGCACATATGCCGCGATGCACTCCATGTATGAAACCAGCACATCCCTTTGCACCATATCCCATCCGATATCCCCCGATTCTTTTTCGATGGGAAATGAGTCGGTTCCCTTCTCCCCGGGTGCGGCTTTATTATCGTTGGATGATAAGGAAATCATATCAATTGGTGTGGTGACAACTTGAACCAGAAGAATCTCTACATTGTGATCATTATGGTGGCGGCGATCGCCGTTGTGATCGGCCTGTGGCTCTCCGGGGCCGGGCAAACCGGGCCGCTCGCAGGCTGTACCGACTGCGCCGTCGGCCCACAATACACCACCCTGACACTGGAGGTGTGGGTGAACAATGAGTATGTGAGCAGTGGGCCTGAGCGCGAAATTATCTTTCGGGGAACTCTTCTCGCGGGTGACTCTCCCGTTTCTGATCGGACGGTGACCATCAGCACCGAAGGAAGTACCGTAGCAACGGTCACGACTTTTGCGGGGAGATTCGAAGCCAGTTATGCAGAAACCGGCGGCAGCCATCCCTATGTCGCGACCTTCGCAGGTGATAGTCAGTACCTGCCATCAGAGTCCGGCACAGTATCATCGCCGGTGCAACCATTCGTCTGATGGAATGGATGCTCCCCCGTTGCATACCACCGATGTAGTACAGTTACGAGACTCCGTTCCGGTAGCCGCCATCGTAGACTACCATGGGACAATAGGAGAGAGCCTCCCCCTCCACTTTTCCAAACCTGCCACCTGAAACGAGAGGTTATTGGTGCTGGTACGGGCCCCGCCCTCTGTCCAGCACCCCGCCCATCAGAGCAGGCTCACGAAGAAATAATACTTGATTGGGAGGCTTGATACTTCTCGTCACCCGCAAAGACCGCGTAATATGCGCTTGGGCTATACTCGCCATATATGACATCGAATGCGCCATTGGTCCCTGTCGTTACCGTTTTTACGCTATACGGGGGATTGGCATTTTTCATGATGGTCACGGTTCGACCCGGGACAGGGGCCCCGCTCGAATCGGTCAGTGTTCCGGAGAACTGAATGGCACGTTCCATCATACCATCCTCTTTTTCCTGAAGCACCGTCACCCCCAGCGTGACAAAGGTCCTGACAGGGGTTGGTGGTGTCGGCCCCGCCGTGGGGATTGCCACATCACCCGAAAGGGACCCCGTCTGCCCGGCCCCGGAGAGCCACAGACCAATCACGATGACGAAGGCCGCCACCACAACGATCGCAATAGAGAGATTCTTCTGGTTCATGGTGTCACCAAACTAAATGCATTACGGTAGTGCGTCCTTCAAATAAGCATATCCCCTGACCTGAAATGATGGGGCACTATTTTTATCCGGCTATGCTCTACAGATTATCATGCAACTCCCCGTGGATCGGCGATACCCTGAGACAGTCTTCCGTGGCATTCTCGTGGTGCTGCTTGTGGTCTCGCTCGGCCTGCTCGGAGGCGTGGCGGTGGTGGGCGGGGATCTGACCGGATTCTTCAACGAGATCAGCAACGCGACCCAGCTCGTGGCCAGTATGGCCGCGGCGGGTGTGGCCGCCTGGACCTACCTCCGCCGTACCCCGAACCTGCTTCTCGCACACGGGGCTTTTGCCGGGGCGACATGGACCCTCGGCAATGCGTTCTGGTATGCCTATTTCATCCTGATCGGGGGAGGCCTGAACTACCCGACCGTCGCGGATCTCGGGTTTGTCGGGGCCTTTCTCTTCCTGATCGCCGGGTACCTGGAAGGGATGCCACGCAGTTCCCTCCCATGGTGGCATGCAGCACTGATCGCGGTGCCCCTCTTCGTTTTCGGTCTTGGGTTCGTGTATCTGCTCGGGGTGAACGCGAAGACCCTGACTACGCTCGTCATCCTTGTCCTCGCTGTTATCCTCCTGTCAGAGGCGATTCTCCGTTCGGCTCACCGGTTCCCGGTGCTGTTCGGCGGCACCATCGTCTTCTCTCTCGCACATATACTCTACGCACTCCGTTCCACCCTGCCGGACCCCCCGTGGCCCCTGAACGCGGCCGGCTCAATGGCCGCGATCGCGTTCTCGCTCCTTGCCCTCGCGTACCTCGGGTATGGAAAGGAGGAGGAGCCATGATCCTCGAGTTCTACCTGGCGGCCTCGCTGCCGCTGTTCTTCCTCCTGATCTTCCTTGAGGGCGGGCAGCGGAGGATCCTCGCGTTCCTGATCTGGGGTCTGTCGGCGGCGGTGATCTCCTATTACGTCATTCATGCGCTCTCCCTTACCCTTGCGGCAGGCACGGTTCTCACCGACGTATCGATTGCTCCGGTGGTCGAGGAGTTCGTCAAAGCCCTGCCGCTATTCGTCCTTCTGCTGGCCTTCGGGCAACGGTACTCCAAGGAGCTGCTCGTGCTCGCAATGGCGTCAGGATTCGGATTCGCAATCCTGGAGAACTACGTATATATCTCGACCTTCATGCTCGGCGGCGTGGGGGCAGTTGCATATGCGGTGGTCCGGGGGATCACGACCTCGGTCATGCACGGGTGCATGACGGCGATCATCGGGTACGGGATCTTCCTGACCTATGGCTTCTCGAGACGGTCACTGCCATCGATCCTCTTCGGGCTGTACACGGTCGCGGTGATAATCCACGCCCTCTACAACCTGATGGTCGGGCATACAGAGTCCGGCAGGATATTTGCGATCGGCCTTCCGCTCCTCCTCTTTGTGCTTCTGCTCATCGCCTACAACCGGGATTCCATCTGGCCGAAACAGACCCGGTCAGAGGACTGAATCGGACGGGGATCCGTAAGAAGGATGAGTTCGAAGAGCCTGCTTTCCAAGTAATCAGGTGGAGAGGCGGCCATGAAATATGGGGCCGGTGCTCACATCTCCATTGTCTGGAGTACGGCCCTGCTCCCTCCCTCGCTTCCGCTCGCTTCGGGACAGGGGGCCTGCCGTGGCACTCCATGTCCGGGATCTCTGTCGCTCCCGACCACCTCATCCTGCGGATTCGGCGTCCGGCAGCTCGAACGGGGGGTTGACCCCTCCGTGTCACTACTCTGCAGTCACGCTCCGGCGGCGGGCCTCTGTAGGAATACTTGAAAAAAGTGAATAATTATTTGGCGCGGATTGCGTCCACACCGCTGTAATACATCCCGTCGCTGAGCGTTCCAAGGACGGAGATTTCATTCTCTCCTTCTGTCAGGAACTCTTCGAGGATCTGCCGATCGAACTTGACCATCAGGTCGGGGATGGCATCCTCATCGTAATCGCCCACCGTGTTCGGCTCGATGGCGGGGAGATCGACATACTGGCCATTTACTGTAACGAGCCGGACGGGCCCCTCGCCGAAGTCATCCGCACCATATTCGGGAGGCAGCTCTATATAGGCGGTGACAACATTGCCCTTGCTTCCCAGTTTGATCACATCGGGGTCAAGATCCACGGTCGCAACGAGTTCGGTCGCGATCTCGGTCTCGTCGATGATGCCGTCGTTGCCGATGTCATGCTCCACTTTTAGATAGGTGTTTTCTAGGTCGTCCCAGTTGTCGGGAATAATCTTCGCCGATGAGTCGGGGCCAAGGGTGGTGAGGAAGGGGTTTTCGAAGGTTCCGGCATTGGAGCCGACCTGTTCGAGAATGAGGGTGTATTCCCTCTCAGTCCCGGTGTTGGTGAGAGTTATGTTCTGGAGATCTTCTTCGAAGGCGAGCCCGGCAGCGTCCCCAGTTTTCAAGGAAAATCCATTTATTGCTGCCATTCTGCCAAACTCATCAGTTTCTTTCACAAAATTTAGTTCGAGCGAATCAGTTCCCTGACCTGAAATAAATTCAGCATATGAACCGTCCGGAGGAACCACAAGTTCATCAACAGAGATAGGTGTAACCGATATGTTAGCCGTGACCAATGTGTTTGGTCGAATTATCGACACACTCCCGACACCATAATCTGTTCCAACAATTTCCCTTTTTAGGTCTAAATCACCGATGTAATAGGTTTCAGGGTATTGAGAACTATCTCCTGTAATGGTGACTTTGTACGCTCCCGGAATTTCGCTCACCCACTCGCCGTTGTAGTATCCAAGGTGATCACCGTCACTGCTTGTAAAAAATAATCTTATCATCGATGATACACTATCCCAAAATGGAATATCCGAGTCCTGTTTGATAGTAGAAAGACGAACCAAGGTAACAACATCGATATTAATTAATGAAAATTCGTATTTCTGTCCGTTAAAATAGTAATCATAGCCAGTTTGTAACGAATTCGTATTTTGATCAAATTCTACCCAAAATTCATAATCAGCATAGTCTTTTAAAGGATAATTGCTGTCATAAACATAGACTTTAGCAACATTGTTATCTTCAATTATTTTATATGGAACAATTGTGTGCCCATGTAAATCTTGACCATCAATCCACCAAATATCAAGAACAACGGGATCAGCAATCCAGGCATTTTTATTCCCCATCCTTGATTTTAATTCATTATAGACAGTAATACTCCCTTGATAGTAATCCCTATCATTTTGGCAGGCGCGATCCATTTGTTGAGGGTGGTAATATTCGATGAAATCCTCCACGGTTGATAGCGAGGTTGGAATTTTCTCATTTGCGAAAAATGACCATGATCTATCAAGATTAAGGGTTTCTGCTATCCCGGTATTCCATGCATACTCACCATCTTGAGAATTCTGGAACAAATCAAGTGAACTTGCCGATATACCGAAACAAGACCCACCGGTTGCACTATTTTTAAAATTTAAAGAATAGAATGCATTTGCTGTAATTGTTGGATTGCCATTCGAATAGGTGACCTCATCCTTTCCGTAGACTGCTTCAAATAAATTCCATGAAAGAGGGGATTTATCGAAATTATAGAATTGGTAGCCATGTTTTCCTAGAATGAACCCGGTGTCCAATTGCTGTGGATTCACTCCATTTATGGGTTTAAAGACCTGTATGCGATTATTTTCTGTATCACAAATATAGATATTACCACCATCATCAACAGCGATGCCTTTGGCACCCCAGAAATCACCATACTTTAATTTACTAACGAATGTCCCGTCAGAAGTAAATTTCTGGACACGTTGCTCAGAATGGTCAAGCACATAGACATAACCAGAACTGTCTACCGCAATGGCATTCGGAAACTTGAACTGCCCGTCATTGTACCCTTCTGTGCCCCATCTGGTCAATAAAGCCCCATTGGGGGCGAATTTCTGTATGCGATTATTTTCGGTATCGCAAATATAGATATTTCCATCATCGTCAACAGCGATGCCTTTGGCACCCCAGAAATCACCATACTTTAATTTACTAACGAATGTCCCGTCAGAAGTAAATTTCTGGACACGTTGCTCAGAATGGTCAAGCACATAGACATAACCAGAACTGTCTACCGCAATGGCATTCGGAAACTTGAACTGCCCGTCATTGTACCCTTCTGTGCCCCATCTGGTCAATAAAGCCCCATTGGGGGCGAATTTCTGTATGCGATTATTTTCGGTATCGCAAATATAGATATTTCCATCATCGTCAACAGCGATGCCTTTGGCACCCCAGAAATCACCATACTTTAATTTACTAACGAATGTCCCGTCAGAAGTAAATTTCTGGACACGTTGCTCAGAATGGTCAAGCACATAGACATAACCAGAACTGTCTACCGCAATGGCATTCGGAAACTTGAACTGCCCGTCATTGTACCCTTCTGTGCCCCACTTGGTGACAAATTCATAAGAACTTCCGGGATAGGTTCCGAAGTCGACAGCTATTGCTTGTCCACAAAGCATGCTCGGTATTAACAAAAATAAGCCTAGACTTACCCATACTATTTTTCCCCTTCTTCTAAATTTCATACCCATCAACCTCAATTGCACTCTTGAAAATTCACCACCCTCCGGTCACCTACGGATATGCCTGCGCACAAAAAACGACGAGACTATGTAGGGCAAGCCCCCCTTGACCCTGCGCTTCGAAAAGCTCTCGTATAAGTGTAGATGCTGTCGTTTGGTGGATATTATCCGACTTTTTGGTTAACACTGACTGGGATGAACTCCATCAATGCAATGTAAGTGATCCTGATTGACTTCGTATTTAAGAAAATCGATTCATCCCTCAATGTCCGCGAAGGCATTATATGGCAGATTCCGTCGGTAAGAATCCATGAACCTCATACCATCAGTCGTCACCCCCATCTTCCAGATCAGTACCTGAAAAAACAGTAAGGTAATATATACCACAGCACCCCACCCCTCCTATCGACCCAGGGAGTGTCAAAAGATGAACATATGGAACAGTGTGGTGGCGGTTGCATTTCTGTGTGCCGTGATCGGGAGCGCCGTATGTCCGTGTGCCGGAGCCGTAGCCGGAACCGGAGCAGCACCAGCCCCCGATGCATCATCATCACCATCATCACCACCCACCGTACAGAGTGACAAGTTAAACGGCCTTCCGATGGCGGACCTCATCGGGGGTCCGCTCTCGGCGGTGGTCAGGGCGCAGGAGAGAATGGCTGCCACGACGACCGCGTTTCTGGAGAGTGCCGATCTCGAAGAGTTCGCGGACGGCCCGCTGGACATGAGTATGACGCTGCAGCAGACGCTGTAGGGCCATAAGAAGAGAAGTCCGGGGCAGGCCGCAGGCGCCGTAGGACGGGGTACTGGTGACGGTTGTGTCGATCGTCATGAACACCTATCCCAATCCTGATTCAATAGCTGCTGGCATGCCCGGATTTCATGCCACGGCAACCTGCATGGGGGCAATAGCGGTTGAATTATTTTATCATGGCATTCCTGCTGGTCAGGGGAACCAACATCACTGATGTCTGAATTCCGGCACAACCATTCTCAGATAGCAGAAACCGTGGACCTGCATATGACAACCGCCTTATTTCTGCCCGGCAATTCTCTTACCATGGACAACACCGGGATTGAGAGGATGCTGGCCTTTGTTGAAACCTTCTTCAGACAGTCAGGATCACATGGTCTTGATCACACGCTCCGTGTCACCCGCCTCTGCGCAGAGATTGGAAAAGCAGAAGGGGCAGATATGCAGATCCTCATTCCTGCCGCTCTCTTTCACGATGTTGCCCGTCCGCTGGAAAAGGAAACCGGCATTCCACACGAACAGGAAGGCGCACGGATTGCAGCAGAATATCTCAGGTCACATGGCTGCGATGAACGCCGCATCCGGGCAATCGTCCATGCAATACGCGCCCACCGGTACAGCACCGGCACCACACCGCAAACCACGGAGGCAAAGGTCCTCTCCGACGCCGACAAACTCGATGCCATGGGGGCGGTCGGGATTGCACGGACCTTTATGCAGGCCGGAGAACACGGTGACGGTATTGAAGATGCCACGTCGCATATCCATGAAAAACTGCTCAAACTCAGAGAACTGATGTACACAGACACCGCAAAAGAGATCGCCGAAGAACGGCATGCCCTGCTGCAACGGTTTGCCGACGCACTTAGGACAGAATTGAACGATGGGCCTCTCAGTTCTGTAAACGAAACGCTTTCATGTGCATATTCAGCGGAGAAGACTCTTAAAAAAGACTGGGATTCAAAAGAAGAAGATGAGGCCTGGAAGAATTTGTAAAAGGTGATGTCTTCGTCGTTCCTTTCCCTTTTTCAGACCAGGATATCCAATAAATAAACATCTCTTGAAAAATCCTCAGAGATAGGCCTTCAGTCTCCAGATAAGGTAGAGCGGAATCTCCAGAACCTCGCCGTATCCATCCGAATGTCTTGCAATAGTATTGAGACTGGACCTGACAGCAATACGCGGGCGGTATTTTTTTCTGTACTCCGTAAGGCTTCTTGAACGAGTCCTTCTTGCTGATTTGACTTCGATCGGAACGACATCAACACCTTCCTGTATGATATAATCAACCTCGGCAGTCCCGCCGGATTTCCAGAAAAAGGGTCTTTGGAAATCGTTTGCAATCAGTTCTGTCAACACGAAATTTTCCGTTAGAATCCCCCGCATGTCGGCGGTCAGTGAAGAGGTGTCAAAAACGACATCTGCCGGAAATTTGCTCATCCTGCGTAACAGTCCTACATCCGAGAAATAGATCTTGAAGTAGGTAATGTCCGCATAGGTCGTCACCGGAATATAGGGCCGCTCGATCTTTTCGACCTTGTAGATGAGCCCTGCCGAGATAAGCCATTGGAGGGAATCTTCCAAATCGCGGGCACGCATTCCCTTCTTTACATGGGAGAATATGAATTTCTGATTGTCCTTTGCAAGCTGTGCAGGGATTGCATTCCAAATAAGGGTAAGTTTTGGAAATTCGGAAACAGACGCATATTTCACGAAATCCTTTTCATAATTGCCAAGAATCTCGCTTTGTATTGTTTCTACAAGCCCGATGTCGCGATTTTGTATCCATGAGCTGACAACCTCCGGCATCCCTCCCGTAATCAGGTATTCACGATATGCTTCTTCCAGTTTGGCGGTAAATGCAGCGGATATCTCTTCATCCGGGGATAGATTATTCAGGTACTCGTACAGGAGTTCTTCATCCTTTGCCAGGAGAAATTCCGGAAAATTTAGGGGATGCATCTTTAGCATCTGCACCTTGCCGACCGGAAATGAGACATTCTTTCCCATCTGTGCAATAGCCACTCCCAACAGGGAACCGGCGGCAGCAACGTGGAGTTCGGGCAGGTTTTCGCAGAAATATTTGAGAGAGGTTATCGCACGAGGGCAGATCTGAATTTCATCTAATACGAGGAAGGTTGTTCCGGGCCGGATGGATGTATTCCTCAGAATGCCAAGGTCTTTGATAATTCTTGATACATTCAGGTCGCCTTCAAATATCTTTTGCAATCGGTCATCATATTCGAAGTTGAAATAAGCGATATCCTTGAATTCTGACTCGCCAAAATGCTTTAATATCCAGGTTTTCCCGCATTGGCGAATTCCTTCAATAATCACCGGTTTACGATCTCCACTCTCTTTCCATTTGAGTAAAGTATCGTACATGAACCGTTTCATAAAATGACATTTGCTCATTTAAGTATATATTATGTGTGCCCAGTACACATTTTTACAACTTATTTTGTGGGAAATGTACACATTTTCCTAACTTAATATCGGAAGGACGTGCGATCATGAGATGTCATCTCCGCATGCAGCAGAAATTCCAGCAGGCAGCGGAGACGACAACGTACCCCCTCTGTTTCTTTTCCCAAGTACATTACAGGATTATCTTAGCATCAACAGTTATATCCGAAACTTCACAATCATCACATTACATGAAAATAATTCAGTTCCTCCCGGTTGGTATCATACTAGCTGCATTGCTCCTGAGTGCCGGGTGCACCGGTCCGTCTTCCCCCGACGCCGGTACCGACAACGGGACGGCGCTCCCTTCGGTCACTCCAACAGATACCTCTACGGATGCCTCTGCGAATACGCCTGTGGATACGCCTGCGAATATCTCTGCGGCTGCATGCTCATTCGAGCACCTGACCGGGAGAACCGACACACACCTCTCCATGGGGGATTCGTGCTATTTTGAGACCCATACTCCGGTTGAATTTCTCAATGACCTGCGCATGCACCCCAATGAACCGGTCATGGTGCTTGATGTACCGGAGGGCTGGATAACGCATGAGGATGCAGAGCTCCTGATGCATGAGATCGATTCCGAAGAGCCCGCCGCTCCCGTCGTATCGCCGATAAGTTCGTACTGCCCGGAGAACCAGACCTCCACGGTAGGAAATGAAGCGCTATTCCTGCTGGAAGGATACCGGGCCGGGAAATATCCGCCCGCGCTCTGTTCCCTGTATTATTTCAATCCGAACAGGACCGGGATGGCACTATGGTGGAATACCACGGGACAATGGGAATGAGGGACCACCCCCCCTGACAACAGCTTCGATATCCCGGGGATCACTGAATCCCAACCTTTTTTCCCTCGCACAGGAGAAACAACGGCCCCAGTCATTTCAAAATGATACGGTATTTGTCCAGAAGTCCCAGCACACCGGGATAGGTGAAGACGGCCCCGCCGACGGAGTTTCCTTCGGGGTCGATCGAGTAATTTTCCGAGGTGGCAAAATCAGCACCGGTGAGGTTGTTCCGGACAAAAACGGCACGGGACAGATCACAGCCGGAGAACACTGCTCCGCTCATATCCGACTCGCTAACACTCGCGTCCTGTATGCTGCATTCTTCAAACCTGCTCTTCCTGGGATCGTTTTTGAAAAATACCGCATACTCCAGCCGGCACCGGGTGAAGGTCACGGAAAACAGAAAATCATTGCAGACGCCGAAGTCGATGCCCGTCATCTTGCAGCCGATGAATGCAACATTCTTCAAGCCGGTGCCAGTCAGGACGGCCGTGCTCAGGTTGCAGTCGATGAACCGGCAGTCGGTGAAGACAGTGCCCGACAGATCACTGCCCGAAAACGTACAGTCCCGGAAGGTGCATGACTCAAATTCCATGCCGCGAAATTCCGCATCCGCATAGTCCAGTGATTCGAATGTCCGGTCAACGTAGGATGATTCGTCCATCGGTTTCATGGCAGTGCCCCTATGTTGAAACCGTGGTCACTTCTTACTCTTATACACGTTCAGCCCGACCTTGACCTCCTCGGCACCGGGTACGGCGATGTTGCCCTCCGTCGAGGCGATGGTGATGGACTTGCCGGACTTCGACGGGCCGAAATCCTTCGATATATCAATCTTCATCGTGAGGATGGTGCCCTCAAGCTTCATTTCGATGTTTTTCATGCCAGAAGAGTGGTGTGCCATGGGGATGAGGGTTTCTATTGGGTGACGCCGTCAAAAAAGCCGATACAGACTGATCATTAGGCGGCATCCTCTTGTTCTTTGGAAACTCAGGGAACTATCATATGGCGGTATCGGACGAATTTCTTGATTATATTCTTGATCAGGTGTCAGCGTGGGGCGGCGTCACCGTACGAAAAATGTTCGGCGGTGCCGGGCTCTATCGTGACGGTTTGATGTTTGGCCTTGTAGCTGATGATGTTCTCTATCTGAAGGTTGATGACACAACACGGGACAAATATGTGGCGGCAGGGTCCGCACCATTCAAACCGTACCCAAACAAACCGCCAATGTCGTCCTACTACGAGATACCCCCGGACATCCTGGAAAACCCGGAGGAATTGATCGAATGGGCGCATGAGTCGCTCTCCGTTCAAAAGAAACGGACCTGACTGTCCCGGTACCAAAGTGACAGAGGCACTTGCCAAGGCCGACAACGACACTGCCTTAAATGAATAAAATAATATAAATACAACCAGACCTAGGCCTGGCGAGGTAACTGCATGGCAATGAGTAAAAAACAAATGGAGAAGCAGAACAAAGCGAAGAAGGCCAAGGCAGAAGAGCTTGAGAAGCAGGCGGCCGGAGGTAGTGACGCCGCCAAGAAGAAGCTCAAGAAGCTCAACAAAAAGATCAAGTGAGCTGACGGGAATTTCCAGCTATTTTTTTATTTTTGATCACACGGGGAGTTTACTCACACTTCCAATGATGGGTGATAGTTGAAGCATCACCGGATTACCATTATTCCGGATATTCCTCATCTGTCACGGGTTCCATCCATTCGACATCCCCTTGTTGCACGTTCGTGCTTATGGCAATATGAGAAAACCAGCTGTCAGCCGCTGCACCGTGCCAGTGCCTGACATCCGGCGGGATCTGCACGACATCGCCTTTGTTGAGCAGCCGTGCCGTCTTCCCTTCTTCCTGGTAATAGCCAGTGCCTGCTGTGACAAGCAGGATCTGGCCACCGGGGTGCCTGTGCCAGTTGTTTCGTACACCGGGTTCAAATGTTACGTTGAATATCGGGCAGTTCCATGCGCTGTCGGGGGCCACGAGGACGCCGAGCCATGCCGGTCCCCTGAAATATTCATTCTCAATCTTCTCTCCAACAGGGAATATGATACGCTCTTCGAATTGTTGTGGAATTGTCATTGGTATCGCCTTACCTTCGATCATCAAACGTTCAACTTTTTCTTCCTTTCAAACCGGTTCCCCGGATTTACCCGATTCTTTCAATGGGAACGGGATAATCCGCCCACCATACCAGGGTATCTTTTATCCATGGATGATGGGGGATTCCCGGTGTTTGATTTGTTTCGCCGCGTTGTGATCGACCGATCACTCACAGGGAAACAAAAAAAGTACGTCTTCCGCCTTTCATCCACGGGCAAGTGTTCACATTTCGGTTCGTTGGAACTCCGATATTCCAGTATTCACCCTACATCGTTGCGAAGAATGATGCCAGTTTGTCAAACGGGATCATGTCGGTCCGGTCGTACAGGTCGATATGTCGTGCTCCCGGAACAATGAAGAGTTCCTTGGGTTCTGCAGCCATTTCATACGCATCTTCACTGAAATACCTCGAGTGGGCATTCTCACCGATGATGAACAGGACCTGCCGTGGCGAAATGGTTTCGATGTAGTTCATCAGCGGGAAATTCATGAATGCCATGCTGCTCGTCATGGTGAATACCGCTCCTGCATTCGGATGATGGCCGCGTTTCATGCCATAGTATTCAAAGAATTCACTGGTGATGGGGTCCAGTCCTTCCGGAATGGAACCCGCGGGTTCACTCGGGAATCCATCGGGCAGCGCCGGACTGCCATTTTCAACGTCGTTCCATCTCTGCTCGCCAAGCTGAACCAACGTTTGGGCACGCTCTTCATCAGTCATCGAGTCTTCCCATCCCTTTCGTATCATCCTGCTCATATCATACATGCTTGCAGTGGCAACGGCCTTGATACGCGGGTCGACCTGAGCTGCAGTGATGGAAAATGCTCCGCTTCCGCAGATACCGATCGCTCCGATCTTTTCTCTGTCTACGAACGGGCGCGTACCCAGAAAGTCCACTCCTGCGCTGAAGTCTTCGACGAATATATCCGGAGAGGAGACGTGCCGTGGTTCTCCACCGCTTTCTCCGTTATACGATTCGTCGAACGCAATGGCAACGAATCCCCGTTCTGCCATGTTCTGTGCGTAAATACCGGCGCCCTGCTCTTTTACCCCACCGTATGGTGTTCCGATGACAAGTGCCGGATATTGCTTCGACGTGTCGATATCCTTTGACAGGTACATGTCCGCCGCAACGGTAATTCCGTACCTGTTCGTATAGGATACTTGTTCAACCGTTACCTTTTCACTGAGCTCAAAGGTTTTTTTACCCGCTTCTCTTGTATGTTCAATTCCTGACATTTTCATATCTCCACTACATTCGAATGATTTTCACTACCATGGGTGCCGGGGGGTACCGGGTTGCTGTGCCATCCCCTCTCCCGGAGCCAGAGGCGTACCAGTTCATCGGCATCATGTACCCTGCTGCCCCGGATGGCGAGGCCCTCCGGAACGGTGGACCGCGGGCAAAGGCCCTGTATATCCGCTTCACTTCGCCCGAGACCGCTTCCCTCGTGCGTACAGAACGGAACAATGGTTTTGCCCGAAAGATCATACGCAGACAAAAACGATGCAACCGGGCGGGGAATCGTACCCCACCAGTTGGGATACCCGATGAACATTACATCGTAGGAGTCCATGTCTGCAACTTTCGTCTTCAGTTCAGGCAGGAACTCCCGGTCAAGCTCCAAGCGTGCCTGCCCAACGACTGCATTATACTCACGGGGGTACTGATCGACCGGATCAATCTCAAAGACATCCCCGTCGGCAATATCGTGTATCTGGTGTGCAAGTACACGCGTGTTGCCGGAATGCGAGAAGTATGCCACAAGTGTCGATCTGTCTGTCATTAATCTCATTCTCCAGGGGGTCTTTCGACACCCGAATTCGTTAAGTATATATTTGGAACAAACAAATTATATAGTATATACTAACATGTTTGTTGCATACTTACAGGATGTATACTAATGGACGATACGCCGAAAAAATACAAATACAGCTGGGGAATCGATGCCGCAATCGATGTGATTGGAGGCAAATGGAAACCATTGATCCTCTATGAGTTACGAGACGGGACACTCCGGTTTAGTCAGCTAATGGGCGGTGTGCAGCCGAAGATCACCCAGAGAATGCTTACCAAACAGCTTCGCGAACTTGAGAAGGATGGTCTCATCACCAGAAAGGTGTACCCTCAGGTCCCGCCGAAGGTGGAGTATTCGCTCACGGAAAAAGGACTCAGCCTGATGCCAATCCTCGACCTGCTCTGTGAATGGGGATATGAGCACATGGATGACGATATCGAGTTCAAATGTGAAGAATAACTCTTCCCTGTTTATCAGCCCAATTCTCAATTCCAGTCGGCATCATTTTCAGTCCGAAACCGACTCAAAGCGAGATCCACAGCCCCCCATACCCCCCTAAAATATCCCCGATTTACCCTTATTTTCGGCAATTTTCAGGCCTTCAAAAAAGAGTCGCTCTCCTCGCTCCCCATGCCAAACGGGACCATTTCCAAGGACTATATTCGCTCATTACCGGCAGCCGTTTTTCCAGGGTGCAGATGGTAGGGAGACCTCACGATCCGCCCGCATTTCGCGTCTGTGTCGATCGTCTTTATGGCCCTTTTTGGCCAAAAGGGGACATATTTAAGCGTTTCTTATATGAAGGTACTCCGGAACCCGTCCGCAGGGTCTGCCACCCGATGCCGTCCGAACGATACAAACCATTAAGCCACATCGTATAGTAAATAAGACATATGTCTAATAAATTAGACATAAATGAAAACGGGCTCTTGGTCCTTACCCTCTTCACCAACGGGTATGACCGCGAATACTACATCCGGGAGATCTGTACCTATCTCCCCCTCAGTCACGGGACTGCGCAGACCCTCCTCGTACGATTTGAGGAAAAACAAGTGCTTGAATCGTCTCAACGCGGGAAAATCCGGCTGTTCCGGATTAAACCGGGTGAAATTTCCACCCAGTATTTCGTCCTCGCCGAGATCTATAAAAAAATCCGCTTCATGCAAAATCATCTCTTTGTTGCAGAGATTTTAACCAAAATCTCCTCTGTCTCAGAAGGGATTGTCGTTCTTTTTGGGAGTTATGCGAAAGGAACTGCTACAGAGGATTCTGATATCGATATCTTCATCGCCGGGGCCACGGATGAGCAGGCCGTCAAAAAAATTGAGAAAATGTACGGTGTCGAGATTAATACCATCGTGTACCCGGAAGATGCATTCACTTCACGGGGAGAGTTCGATCCTCTTCTTACTGAAGTGAAAAAGAACCATATTGTCTGGAAGAACGCGGAATCGTTTGTCAGGGAGGTCATGGCATGAAAGACCGATTAACGTGGTGCGCCGGAATTAAAAACGGTATCATGCTCGTCGAACCGAATGACAATCTTTCATCTGCATACCTGAAAAAGGCCGAAGAGGCGATGGAGGCCATGCATTCCGTTTCATCATTCGACTGGAAGATCTCGACCGGATATTATTCCATGTATTTTTCCCTGTATTCCGTTCTCATGAAGATTGGAATCAAGTCGGAAAACCACACCTGCACCATTGAAATTATGCAACAACTTCTTACCGAATATTTTATCCCCGACGAGTGTGAGATGATCGAAAAAGCACGCCAGGCACGGGTGGAAACACAGTATTATGTCACCAGAACTGTTTCCGAGACCTTTTCCGTCACCCTTTCACAGCGGGTGCCCCGGTTTCTGGTAACATGCAGGTCAACTGTCGCCAGGCTTGATGAAAAACAGGTGAAGACATTACGGAGCCGGTTGACCAAATTAATTGATGAGAGCAGAGACAGTCTCTGAACGAGGGAACAGAGGGCATGCCCCCACAATAGTATGGAAGTGGTGTGGCCCAGGGCCATATACAGGCATTTCCCCGGAGAATGTTCACTCTAAAAACCTGACCACTGGAGACCCACAAGGGTACGCCCTCACCCCTCCTTCGCCTTCAGTAAAAGCCAGTCGTTCTTCCCCGCCTTCCTGAACCGGACCAACGCATATTTCCCCTCGAGGCGATTCCCGTGCAGCACCACCTCGATCTTCTCTTCGTCATTCCACTCGACAAGCTCGTAGGAACCGCGGTCCCAGAGGACCACCTCCCCCGCCCCGTACTCCCCTTCCGGGATGGTCCCCTCGAACTCCGCATAGGCGAGGGGATGATCATCGGTCCGGACGGCAAGCCGCTTTTCGCCGGGCTCCAGAGGGACGTTCTTCGGGACAGCGAAGGAGACCAAAACGCCGTCGTGTTCCAGCCGGAAGTCGAAATGGTGACGCCGGGCCGCATGCTCCTGCACCACGAAGAGGCTCCCCTCCCCTCCGTCCGGTGCCGCCTCTCCTTCTGGCTCGCCGGTCGCATCGAAATCCCGCTTCTTATGGTATTCTTTCAGGCTCATGGCAGCCTCCGTTCGGCAGAAGGCCCACCCTCATACCCCACCGGCAGACAAATCCTTCCCGCGCCGGATCGCATATCCTCTCTTCTCCTCCTGCACTTCCTCTCCAGCCCTGCTCATCCCTTCGCTTCACCGATCCGGGCAAGGGTCTCCTCGAGGGCGGAGACAAGCTCCATCGCCTCCGCCGCCTCCGGCTCCTCGACATGGACCGTCCCCCCCTTCATCTTCTTCTCGATGAGATCCATGATCCGCTCATGGTAGGTGTCATGGTACTCCGTAAGATCAAGCTCGCCGGTCAGGTCGTCGATGATACGCTCCGCGAGAGCGAGTTCCTTCTTCCCCGGTGCGGGGATGTACGCGAGCTCTTCGACGAGGGCGGTGTCCGTGATCTCGTCGGGATAATGGAGGGTGCGGAGGATCAGGGCGTCCCGGTACTCCTGCACGAGCGCCGGGTACTCCCGCATCCGCAGGGTGATCCGGCCGATACCCGCCCGCCCCTTGCGGCGGAGCGCCTCCCTGAGGAGGGCATAGGCGTCGGGGTGTTCGTCCGGAATGAGCAGATAGGTGCGGTCGAAGGAGACGGGGTCCACCCCGGCGAGGTTGATGAAGCGGTCGATGCGGATGCGCCGGTCGGACTCCGGCCGGATGGCATCGAGCTCGCCTTTCTCGATCATCAGGTATTCGCCTTTCCTCACCTCGTACCCCTTGACGATCTCCTCCCACGCCACCTCCGTCTCCTCGGCGCCGCAGACCCGCTTGTAATGGATGGGCTGGCCGTCCTTTCTATGCAGCTGCCTGAAGGCGACCTTGTGCTCATGGACCATCACCATGAGGCGGACCGGCACGTTCACGAGGCCGATGCTGATGCTCCCCGTCCAGAACGCCTTGTGCGGGACCGGCCCCGTCTCCTGCTCTTCCTCACTCATGTTGCACCTCCGGCAGTCGTTCTGCCTGGTCGAAGAACCCCTCCCAGGGATCGTTCGTTCTGGAGATGTCCTCATGTATAGTAAAATCTTCGGGCGACACCCCCCTCTCGAGGGCATCCCACGAGACCGGCATCGAGACCGTCGCCTGAGGCGTGGCCCGCAGGCTCCACGGCGCAACCATCGTCTTCCCGGCGGCGTTCTGGAGATAATCCACGAAGACGGTCCCCGGCGTATGGGTGCCGGAGAGCTCGGATACCACCCCTGCCATCCGGTGGGCGAGGAGGATCCCCACGCCGTGGACGAAGGTGCGCGTCCGCTCGAACGAGTACCGGCGTTCCAGCGGAAGGGCGACGTGCAGGCCCTTTCTCCCGGAGGTCTTCACAAACGGGGACAGGCCGAGGTCCCGGAGCACTTCACGAACGGTAAGGGCCACCGTCACCGCCTCCGCAAACCCCGCCGGGGGTTCCGGGTCGAGGTCGAAGAAGAGCATGTCGGGTGACGCCGGGTCTTCGGTGCGGGCAAGGGGCATATGCAGTTCCAGCGCCGCGAGGTTTGCGAGCCAGACGAGGGTGTCCGGGCTGTCACAGACGACGGAGCGGATCTCCCGTCCCGCCGAGGTGGAATAATGAGCAAAGAGGGTCACCCACGACGGAGTGCCCGCCGGGGCGTCCTTTGCGTAGAACCCCGGCGAGCCGACGCCGTCCGGGAACCGCTGCATGACGAGCGCCCGCCCGGCAAGGAACGGGAGGAGACGGGGGGCGGCCCGGATGTAATAGAGGATCACCGCCTCCTTGGATATCCCCTGCGAGGGGTAGAGAATACGGTCGAGGTGATTGACCGTCACCCTCCCGACCCTTTGAGCAGCTTTCATGGCATGCACCAACCGGGTGAGGATGTAACGTCATCGGTGAAAAATCTTGGCGGAGCCGATCACGTCACGATGATGTGATGCACCGCAGAACCTTTATGGCATCAAAATCGGATCTCTGTGTAAATGACCATGGGGGATTTTTTCAGACCAGATCGGTGGAAGGTTGCCATCCCGCTTGCGATCTGGCTGTTTTTGATGAATCTCATCTATTGGGCACCGTATATCAAGTACGATATGGGTATCGATGACTCCCTGTATTTCATCCCGTTCATTCTCTTCTATGAGGTCTATCTGGCTGTCTGGGCCATCATCCTGTATCCCTTCGGGTGTTCGTTGATGGAGATCTACCGGGCACGAAAAGCCGGAAGACCGATTGAACATAAGATTCTCACCACACTTGGGATTCTTCTGTTTTTGGCGGTTGCCTATCTCCTGATTCTGGTGATAAGGATTTCTTATTCGGATGTAACACCAGTGCCGGTACCCTCCAAATATACCTATTATTGAGTGTTCATCGGACGGCACAGCCGGTGCGTCTGCGTGGAGGTGGGCCAGAGAATGGCTTGTTATCGGACACTACGATGTAAGGGAGATGACAACGGCCGAAACACCTTTGCCCATTGCCGTGTCCCATGGACGTAACAAACCATGCATCCCCTGCTCGACGACCTCGACAAGGACGAGCGGGAGGCCCTCGTCCCCCGCCGGCAACCCGACTTCATGACGCCGATGCTCGCCACCCTCACCGACCGGCCCGTCCCCGGCGACGGATGGTTCTACGAGCGCAAATTCGACGGCGAACGTTGCATCGTCGTGAGCGACGGAACCACCGTCCGGCTGCTCTCCCGCCACAGGAAACGGGTCAACAACACCTACCCGGACCTCGAGGACGCGTTTGCCGGGATGCACGATGCCCATTTCATCGCCGACGGCGAGATCGTCGCGTTCGAGGATGACGTAACCAGCTTCTCCCGCCTGCAGGAGCGGATGCAGATCCATGACCGCCGCAGGGCCAGGCGAAGCACCATCCCCGTGTTCCTCTATCTCTTCGACCTGATGTACCTCGACGGATACGACCTCTGTGCCCTCCCCCTCTCCACCCGCAAACGGCTCCTCCGCCGTCTCATCCCCTTCAAAGATCCCCTGCGCTCCACGGAGCACCGGAGCGGCGACGGGGCGGACTGCTACCGCGAGGCCTGCGAACAGGGGTGGGAGGGGATCATCGCCAAGCGGGCGGCGGGCCGCTACCTGCACAGGCGGTCCACCGACTGGCTCAAGTTCAAGTGCATCGTCCGGCAGGAGTTCGTCATTGGCGGCTACACCGACCCGCAGGGAAGCAGGAGCGGGTTCGGCGCCCTGCTCATCGGTTACTACGAGAAAGAGCGCCTCGTCTACGCCGGCAAGGTGGGCACCGGCTTCGACGAGCGGATGCTTGCCGATCTCCACGAGCGCCTCGCCGCCCGCGAGCAGACGGCCTCGCCCTTTGCAGGAAAGTCACGGCAGGAGACGGGGGAGCATTTCATCACGCCGGACCTCGTCTGCGAGGTCGCATTCACCGAATGGACGCCGGACGGAAAGCTCCGCCACCCCAGGTTCCTCGGGCTGCGGGATGACAAACCGGCCGGTGAGGTGGTGCGGGAGGGGCGGAAATGACGGCGCAAGGGACCGGGATTCCCGGACAGGGACAAGGTTTATCACCACCTTTCAGTATTGAAGAATCTGTGAGTGAATTTATCGAAGTATGCACCACCGCTGACCTCCGGGACGGTGCCATGAAAAAAGCTGCAGTCGGGAACCGTGAGATTCTCATCGCTCAGGTCGGGGAACGCTATTATGCAGCTGATAACCGCTGCCCCCATATGGGTGGAGATCTCTCTTCCGGTACACTCAAAGGCACCGTCGTGACCTGCCCGCTCCATCACTCGCAGTTTGATCTGGGAAATGGGACGGCGATTCGGTGGACCGACTGGTCGGGCATCAAATTATCCGTTGCAACATTGGTGAAATCTCCCCGGCCGCTGAAAACGCACGAGGTGAAGGTCGAAGGGGAACAGATCCTTGTGAAACTCGGCGAATGAGGAGACATTCGTGTGAATGGCGGGAGAATTGCATCGTACACCACGGTCCGGAAATGACGGCAGCGATTCATTGGCATGACGCCGGTGGGACGAATTCCCCCGGAGAGGGCGAAACGCTTCGGACCATGGGGTGTATCCTTATGAGTGAGGGAGGCATTCCTGCAGCGCCGATTATCACGATTCTCCTGACGCTTGGGTGATTCCATGGACGTTGCGATTGTTGGTGCGGGAATCGCCGGAGGATATCTGGCGGGGCTCCTTGAAAAGAGGGGCATCGTGCCGGATGTCTATGACGGTATGGCCCATGCGACCACCTGCGGGTGCCGCTCGTGCGGATGGGGGGTACCGGTGGGTATCAAAACCTACCTCGATGCGGTCGGCCTCGACCTGCAGGACTATATCATCGAATCCATGTCCCCCATGCATTTCGATGCCCTCGTGGCAGGGACACCGCTTTGCACCATCAATAAACCGCGGATGCTTCAGGATTTTAGAAAAAACGGTACATTGAAGCGACAGAATGCATCTCCGGAGGAGCTGGAGGACTACGACATCGTGGTGGATGCAACCGGCATCCGGCGGGCCCTCCTTCCTCCCTGCCGGTCGGAACTGACGATGCCGACGCTGCAGCACCGGGTCGCCGTGACGTCCGAAGGGGACAGGCACCTCGGAGCGGGGGTGTACGGGAACCGGATACCGGGCCTCGGGTACCTGTGGATCTTTCCCGTCGGTCACAGTCAGTATCACATCGGCGTCGGCGGTGTCGGCCCGATCCGGCACGAGAGTATATTGGAACGCTTTTACCGGGAGACGTCAGAAAAGTTCTCGTTCACCGTCAAATGCAGTTGCCGGGGTTCCATACGGGTCGCTTCCCCGTACCATTCGAGGCCATTGTACCTCAGACGGGAGCGCAGTGACGGTACATCCCAGTTGGTCGTCGGAGTTGGTGAATCGATCGGGACGGTTTCCCCCTTCACCGGAGAAGGGATCGTGCATTCCCTCGAATGTGCAAAAATACTGGCAGACACCTGGCCGGGTCCCGAGAGGTATGCCGGGGCGGTGCTTTCCCGGTTCGCCTGGATGAAACGGGAGCGGGAAACGCTCGATTACCTTCTCTCCTCAGAAGGGACGGGCGGGCCGAGGCTGCGGGATCGATGGAGGTTTTTCCTGAGCGCTCGTCGTTCCGGGATCAAACTCCCCATGATGGAAGCGTTCAGGCAGATGGGCGCTCTTTCGGTGTGGGTGGCAAATACGGATGAATAGAGATCCCCTTCCCGGATTTCCACAGCGTACCGAAGAGCTCATCATGAAGAGGGCCCCCCGTGAGTACAGAGAAGGATTCGGGAAGAGGGATCATTCAGCTGAAATCCACCTCCTGACCTCCCCCGGACGGTTCACCTCCTCCTCAGAACAAAGAACGCGTACCCATACTCATCCCCGTGCTCCCGGTACACTGCCATCTCCCCCTCCGAGAACGCGACGAACGATTCTGCGACGGGGTCGCCCACGGCCGCCTTCTTCAGCTCGGGGAGCCTTTTTTCGAGCGGCGTATAGTAGTCCCACCAGACGGAGCCGGGGAGGCGGAAGGTCGCAACCACCTCGTACCCGGCATCTTCGGCCTTCGCACACGTCTCCTCGACCGAGGTGATCGCAGGGTAGCAGTCGTTCCAGAACCCGACAGCCGCAGGCGAGGGTTCGTCGGTGAACCAGACCGCCTCCGTGATGCAGGCGTAGCCGCCCGGCCGGAGCAGCCGCTTCCACAGGGAAAGGCCCTCCCCGAACCCCACAATGAAGATGGAGCTCTCCGCCCAGAGGACGTCGAAGGAGCCGTCCCCGAACGGCAGGTCGTCCATGGACGCCCGCACCGTCGTAATCCGCTCCCCCACGCCTGCCGCTTCCGCCCTTCGGGCGAGATCATCGAGGAACGGCGGGTGGATGTCGACCGCAGTCACATGCCCTTCCGGGCAGATACGGGCCAGCTCGACCGTCTGCATCCCCGACCCGCACCCGATATCGAGGATCTCCGGGTGTTCGGGGAGATTTTTCAGCATCGAGAAGGCTTTTCGGGTGCACTCGTTGCTTCCCGGCCCCTGGCGGGGAAGACCCTCGTGCATTTTTAAGAGAAATGAAATATCCATTACCGGTATCATGGGATGTCTGATCGGATAATAAGGAAGGTTCCCTAAATTGCAAAAAAAAGACCATGCAGACCGGAGCGGCTCATGCAGTACCTCATGCCTTTCGGATGAAAGTGTACCCGGCAACAACAATCAGCGCAGTTGCTGGACGAACAATATATTGTATCCCTCCGGAACAACTCCGCCATAGTTGACGTAACGTATTTATAGCATGCTTGGGATCGTATCCACACCTGCCCCTATTGAATCAGAGCTCTGACGTGCCGATTGGGACACCCTACTAACCAGATACTGCGTGGGCGGAAGAAGGGATCCTAACCGTCCCGGAGTTGCAGGACGATGGAACAACGCCGGAACGGTCCCTCAACAGGATCCTCATGAGGTGAGTCTATGAAACGCAATTCTTACATGAGAGATCGGAGAGTACACAAACCCTGTACACCCCTTGCAATCCTGCTGTTGATCGCTCTTGGCATCAGTTCGGTATCGGCAATCAATACCTGGCAGATCGAAACGGTCGATGCCGATGGCTGGACCGGCCAGTTTTCGTCCCTTGCGCTGGACCCAATCAGCAGGTATCCCCGAATCAGCTACTGGGATGATGCTCCGACAAGAAGTGACCTGAAGTATGCCGCATGGGACGGGGCCGCATGGCAGATCGAAACCGTGGATTCTGCGGGAGACACCGGCCTTCATACGTCCCTTGCACTCGATCCCACCACCGGGTATCCCCGGATCAGTTACTGGGATCAGACAACGAATGCGGTGAAGTATGCCGCATGGGACGGGGCCGCATGGCAGATCGAGACCGTGGAATCTGAGAGTGGCTATACTACGTATTACTACATGTCCCTCGCACTCGACAGTGCCGGAAACCCCCGGATCAGCTATCAATATGTACATTCCCCGGCTCATGAACTCAGGTATGCCGCATGGGACGGGGCCGCATGGCAGATCGAGACCGTCGATTCCGGAGACGGTGCAGGCCGGGATTGTTCCCTCGCACTGGACCCCGGTACCGGCTATCCGCGGATCAGTTACTGCGAATGGCCAACTGACATTACATTGAAGTATGCCGCATGGGACGGGGCCGCATGGCAGATCGAGACCGTGGATGATGCAGGAGACGTCGGTGAACACACGTCCCTCGCACTCGACAGTGCCGGGTACCCCCGGATCAGCTACTGGGATGCTACAGGAGATAACCTGAAATTTGCCGCATGGGACGGGGCCGCATGGCAGATCGAGACCGTGGATGGTGTGGGAAACGTCGGTAAATACACGTCCCTCGCACTGGACCCGGCAACCGGGTATCCCCGGATCAGCTACTTTGATCAGACCAATTATTACCTGAAGTATGCCGCATGGGACGGGGCCGCATGGCAGATCGAGACCGCGGATGATGCGGAAAACGTCGGTGAAGACACGTCGCTGGCGGTGGACCCGATCACGGGCGACCCCCGGATCAGCTACTTTGCCTTCGGGTCGAATGGGGACCTGAAGTTTGCCAAGGGAATACGTGCAAACCCCCTCCACGTGGAAAAGGAGGGTCCTGTCTGGGCAGAGAAAGGAGACGCCCTCACGTACACCTATCTGGTGACCAACACCGGAAGTATCGGCATTACCGATGTGAGTGTCGAGGATGACACCTGTTGCCCGGTCGGGTATGTGGCAGGAGATGCCGTGGACGACACGCTGGACCCGGGCGAGGAATGGACGTACGAATGCACCTTTACCCCCAACCCCGCCGACTTCAACCCTGCGGCGTATATCAACAACACAGTGACGGCAACGGGACAGTATGATTCGTCTCAGGTGAGCGCCAGCGACAGTTACTACTTACGGGCAGCTATCGTACGCAAGAACGTCTATCTCTATCAGACCAAAGATCCGAAATGCAACTGCTACCACTGCTATTACGGTGTGCAATATACCCCTCCCGCAGAAAATCCCCTCCCGTACTTCCCGGTGTACCTCCAGAAGGGAGGAATGGACGTCGGCACCACTTCGATTTATGGCTGGAACACGAATCCCTCCTGGTTAAACGACCCGGCCGAGCTCTGGCTGAGCGAGGGCTCCTGGAGAGCGGAGGAGCGGGCAACCGATCTGCCGGACGGCTTTGAGATCCTGTGTGCAGGAAAAACCTGGACCATCGACCCGGAAAATACGGGTGGCTGGAACGACATCACATTCACCAACATCATCCACTACGATCTGGCGGTGGAAAAGAGCGGCCCCGACTATGCCCATCCCGGAGAGACCATCACCTACTCGTATCTGGTAACGAATGCCGGACCCGCCAGTGTTTCGCCCGAGGTGACGGACGATACCTGTAGTCCCGTGACATATGTCGACGGGGATGCGAATGGCAATTGCCGGATCGATCCCGGAGAGGAGTGGACCTTCGAATGCGAGTATACGGTTCCCGCCGACACCCCGGTGGACACCGAGCTGGTGAACGAAGCCTGCGTGGCCGATGCGAATGAACCCGCCGAATACCGGATGGGAGGCGACGCCAATCTCTGCAACAACTGCGATGACTGGTCGGTGACCGTCCTCCCCTGGAGCAAGGTGACGACCAGCGACCTCTGTGAGTTTGACACGGACACGGGAACCGAAGGACAGCAGTTCCGCCTGATCTTTACGCCGGATTACCCCTCGGGGAACGGAATCTACAAACTCTCGGCAAGTAACCCCGGCCAATTCTATTACAACGTCTTCTTTACCGGAGAGGCCGGGGATGAGGAGACCTTCACCATCGAATTGCCGACACCGTTTATCACCAAGGGAGCACGCCCGATCCATGCCTACAGCGATGTGATCGTCGCCGGAGACTGCTATACAGCGGTGAACGAAATTCCGTCCGCCTCCACCATCGCAGGGAATACAATCACGGTCGATGCGACGGTACCCGAGGGAGGCCTCATCTACCTCACAGTTCACCTGGACTTCGGATGGAAGAAGGAGACCATGTACAGGAAGAGCGGGAACGATGCCATCTACCATGGTGACATTCCAGGGGTCGGCACAATTCTGGATCTCCAATGGTATGACTTCACGGTGACCGACACCGATGAGTCCGATACCCGGACCATCCAGAACGAGAACGTCTTCAAGAGGGATCCGGGCTTTGCCGGGTTCGTCTTTGATGCAGACGGAGAACCGGTGGCGGGGGCGACACTAACCATCACGGACCCGAACGGAGAGGTGTTTGCGACCGTGCAGACCAACGAGGACGGGTTCTACTTCTACTACTACAAGCACACCGGAAAAGAGCAGACATGGACCCTCTCGACCGGAGGAGAGGGGGCGTCTGTCGCACTCAAGGCAAATAAGTTGGTCCAGACGGATTTCTGGATCCAAGATCCATAACTTTTTTCCCATCGACCTCAGATTTTTGCACCACGTCACCGATTCCATTATCATCAGTCACGCATTTCATGTGACATGACAGCGTGGAACATCTAAGAACAGCGGGGAGCGGTGATATCAATATGAAGGCAGAGACAAAACCAATTATCAGACTGTATTTCGCCAAAATGAAGGACGCATTTTACGACCTTTCTGATGAAGAAAAGGCCGCGTTCATGCAAAAGGACCGCAGGCAGATGGACGAATGCGGGATGAAACTCATCATGACGATTGACTGCCGGTGGTCGAATGAAGAGTGGGATTATATCGGGCTTGAGGAATGGCCGACCCTGGAATCTCTTGAGGCGCGGGCGATATTTGAAAAGGAAGAGCTGGCGACGTTCAGATATGTGGAATCGAGAACGTATCTGGGGACGAGGGTTACGGGGGAGTACGGGATATGACAGGAGTGAAAATACCGCCATATCCCTGACGTGCACATTCACCGTGCCCGGCCGGATCAACCCAGCCTATCCGGCGAACAAAACTGCACCATCAGCCCCGGATGACAGAGAATCGTATCATAATGCCCCCATTGTACGTCGCAATCCTCTTCCCACAGCAATCACGCGAGATAGATTAATATACATAATTGACGATTTCCCCCCATGCCTGAATTATCAAGACCCCTTGGGGTTACTATCATTGGCGCTTTGTATTTCATCATAGGGATACTCGCGCTCATCGGGGGCATTGGAGCGATCGGGGCAGGTTCCCTGATCGGCGTTGCCGGGCTGGGAGCTCTCGCAGGCGTCCCGCTCATTATCATCGGAA
Source organism: Methanovulcanius yangii (assembly GCF_018687785.1). NCBI lineage: Archaea > Methanobacteriati > Methanobacteriota > Methanomicrobia > Methanomicrobiales > Methanomicrobiaceae > Methanovulcanius > Methanovulcanius yangii. The sequence continues at coordinate 120,237 of NZ_LTBL01000001.1, read as the reverse complement.
TAATTGATCTCCTGCTCGGATGGGGATGCTTCAAAGGCTGGGGCTGGGTCTGGACCGTTGCCGTCGTCTTCGGAGTTCTCAATATCCTTCTCGCCCTCTACAACTGGTGGGTTGCAGGACACACGATGGGAGGCCTGCTGGGCACGGCCGTGGGACTCATCATTCCGCTGATCATCCTGTGGTACCTGTTCAAGGAGAATGTGAAGCAGTGGTTCGGGAAGGCGTAAAGAAGCGTTCCTCAAATACCCACCCTCCTCTTTCATCAAAATTTACGGGGACGCAGGTGAGAACCGGCGAACATCGACGGTCGCCGTCGTCATCCGCGAACGGCGGTTGATCCATCGCAACCCATCATCACCGCCGGATCTCCACCCCCACCTCGTTTCGCCGCAGGAACCCCGGAGTCCACGGCGGATTGTACCGCATGAGAAACGGCTCCCCTCCCAGGTGGACGCCGGCCTTTCGGAGACCTTCTTTCAGCCGCACCTCCACCGCCGCCACCTCGTCACGCCGGGCATATCCCCTGAAGCGGATGACGGCCACCTCCCGTTCCGGCACCGGAACGATCCGCACCCGGCCGTCCACCGGGGCCGGGATCTCGTCCCGCCTCTTCCCCGGCGGCATCACGAACGACATCGATGCCGTATCGGACACGACCGGCGCCGTCATCGGGATCTTCTCGGAGGTGATGACCGGAGAGGTCATCGAGATGGTATCCCTTGTGGAATTGTGCCCCGAGATATAGGCAAAGAGCAGGTTAAACCCGGAGTCATCCCCGGGACTCTCGACGGTTGCCAGCACCAGCGGAGGGTACTTCCGAAACTCGATCTCTCCCGCCGTGCCGGTGATCTCATAGGGGACGGTCTCCGTCATCTCCGTTCATCTCCTGTACGGGGTATACTATCCCTCCCCCCACATGGATGTTTCGCCTGACCATCCATGCGTTCCTCAAGGGCAGAGTGAGAAAAAGAAGAAAAATCGAGAAGAAGGGAGGTATCCCTACTTCCGCCGGACATACGCCGCGAGCAGGAAGACCGCCCCGATCACCATCAACGGCACATAGAGTGCCGGGAACTCGGGCACCGGCGGTGCTCCTTCCACCGTGACCGTCACCTCGTTGCTGGTTGCATCAAGCGGGGCACCGGCAGGATCGGCTCCGGTCGCCTCTGCGGTGTTGGTCGTGGTTTCAAGCACGGTGGTCGTTGCCGTGTACACCCAGGTCTCGCCCGGATCCAGCTCTCCGTCACCGTCGGTATCACCACTGTCCGGCCCTGCAATGACGCCGAGCTGGTCATCGGTGAGGACGACGTCTACGATCGGCAGATCACCGTTGTTCTCGACGTAGTAGGAATAGGTCACGGATTCGCCGGCACTGACTACCGTATCGGACGCGGACTTGACCACATTGAAGTCGGCCTCAGGCGGCGGGGGAGCAAACCGTTCGAGGGTCAGGAGCGCCCACGCGGTGGAAAGCTCCTTACTGACCCAGTGGGATGTCCCTCCGGTGGTCTGGATGTATGCAGGTGTCGACGGCCAGGACCCATCAGCGTTCTGTTCGCCGATGATTTCAGTTGCCATGTCATCGTACCAGTCCGCAACGCCCGGCACACCGTCCAGGGAAGTGCCCATGCTCTCAAATCCCTTCATCAGACAGTATGTTGCCTGATACTGGACAGAGCCGGTCATTCCCCACCCCTGGACCCAGTCCTCGTCCCAGTGGCGACCGATGTAGTTGAGGGCTTCCTGAACCCGCTCGTCCGAAGAGTCATCACCGACGAACGCCATCTGGGTGAGCAGATTGCCCGTCTTCAGCGAGTTGACCCAGTTGTCGGGGACAGTATAGCCGGAGCCACCGTCCCAGTCCTCATTTACTCCTGCGGGGATCCAGTCGCTCTGGATGTAATCAATCCAGTAATCCAGCTCATCCTCAACGAAGGCCGGGAGATCGCACTCATACCCATAGAACGGGTTGACGGCATACAGTATGCCCAGCATTGCATACCCGGCATTCGATTGATCCGCTGACGACCCACCGCTTACCGCATTATAATACCAGCCGCCACGGCCATTCCCGGCATCCGTCTGGGCGTATGCCATATAATCCGTCAGATCCTGCAGGACTTCACCATAGGTCCATCCCGCCAGCGGACCGGACGCCACGACCTGATCGGGGTCCCTGCCGGCAGCAATCGCCATCATCAGGATGCCGGTATCATATATCCGGTTGTTGACGCTGACACCGAGGCCATTGCCATTGGTATCCGCATTTCCTGCCGCCTGTACTGAAATGGCCATTGTATTGGCATATGGCAGGAGATACCCCAGACCATCCTCGACATTGTCCTTCAGCGGATAATCGGGATCGAACGGGCCGTCGTATCCCAGCTCAAACGCCCGATCCTCCAGTTTCACGAGAATTAGACCGGTTGTACCATATCGATCCGAGCCGGCCGGCCCCCACGAGCCGTCGGCATTCTGGACTGACACCAGCCAGTCGATTCCATCATCGATCGAATCTCCAATCTCCCCGGGGGTTGCCGCAGCACCCGCTCCGGTGCAGAGGAGGACGAGACCAATGACGAAACATACCCATAGCATTATTCTCTTCACATAGATTCCTCCATCATCTGTGGTTCATCAGGGAAGCCCCGCTCCCCTCTCCGAATCCGACGGAAAATCCGTCCAGGTCTTATTAGTAGTATGTCAGGCACAACTGAACAGCAAACACCCACGTCATACCTGCTCAAACCCGTGCGGTCTGCCCAACCAACCAACCAACCAACCAACCAACCAACCAACCAACCATACAATCAATCTTACATCCAATCAAAATCAATCAATCAAACAACCAACTACCACAACCCGGAGGGGATAATCGAACCCCCCACAATAAAGCATCACATATCGCCCACCAAAAATTCCAGTACAACTCCACGCGCCGCATATAAACCCATAAAAAGCCTTTAAATACCAATCAAGAACCTTCAATTCGTAATTTTTATATATAATGCTCATTTTGACTCGGTTTTGCTATATCAGACACAAAAATCAGGCGGAATCTAAAAAAAGCTATATACCATCGAGTTTAACAGGTGTAAGCACATAACCAAATATAATACTATATTCAAATTTATTAGCATTATATCATAATAAAATTACCATTTAACTTACATAGTATGAATTATAACTTTCAAAAAGTTCATATTGTATTACGAGGATACCATTCCGACAAAATTCATATTGGGCACCAATTTCAATTCTGATCACAAATTGATCAATAAATGCCTTTTCCAACCATGGCCGAAAAATATTATTTTACAAAAATATTCACACGATTTAAGAAAACTTATATTCTATTCTAGAAAATTCGTATAGTCTACCTGCGGGAACCTGCAGTAGATATCTTCGAAAAGGGCTGGGAGTAGTGTACCGGTTTCTTTCTCCAAAATCCAATTTGCACAAACTGAAAAGGACAGAATAACATGGCAAGATATTCAGAAACAATCGACCTCTACTCAGACGACGGCAAGTTGCTGAAGAGTGATGTCTCACTTGACAAGGTTAGCCCCATGGTCAACCCTGCAACAAGCAAGATCATCGACCTGACCAAGAGAACGATTAATGTCAACCTTGCGGGCATCGAAGCTGCCCTCAAGTCAGGTAACCTTGGCAAAGGAAAGATCAAGGGCCGTGAGCTCAATCTCCCCATCATGGAGAACAAGGACGCCATCATCGCACAGATCAAGGAAATGGTCCAGATCGAAGAAGGCGACGACACAGAGATCCTCCAGTTCAACGATGGAAAGCTCCTTCTCGTCCAGGTACCGCGCAAGCGTCTGGACAATGCCGCAACCTACGATGCAGCAATCACCGCAGTCGCATCTGCAGTCACCTATGCAATCGTCGACCAGTTCGACATCAACGCATTCCACGCATCCACAGTCAAGGCAGCCTGCTGGGGCGGATACCCGCACACCCAGGACATGAACGGTGCACTCGTCACCTCCATCCTGAACATCCCTCAGAACAACGAAGGTATCGGGTACGCACTCCGCAACATCCCGGTCAACCACTACGTGATGATGACCGGCAAGAATGCACTCCAGGGCGCAGCACTCGCAGCAACCCTCGAGACCGCCGGTGAGTTCGAGATGGGTATGGCAATCGGCCAGTTCGAGCGCAACCAGCTCCTCAGCTACGCATACCAGGGCCTCAACGCCAACAACATGGTCTACGACCTCGTGAAGGCAAACGGCGAGACCGGAACCGTCGGTACCGTCGTTCAGTCGCTCGTCGAGCGTGCCATCGAGGACAAGGTCATCCTGCCGGGCAAGAAGGGAGAGTACTTCCAGTTCTACGACACGAAGGACCCGATGATGTGGAACGCATACGCAGCAGCCGGTTCCATGGCAGCAACCATCGTCAACTGTGGTGCAGGCCGTTTCGCACAGGCAGTCTCCTCGACCCTTCTGTACTTCAACGACCTTCTCGAACACGAGACCGGACTTCCCAGTGCAGACTTCGGTCGTATGATGGGAACCGCAGTCGGATTCTCCTTCTTCAGCCACTCCATCTACGGTGGCGGTGGCCCCGGTATCTTCAACGGAAACCACGTCGTGACCCGTCACGCAAACGGAATCGCAATTCCGTGTGTGGTTGCAGCCTGTGCACTTGACGCAGGAACCCAGATGTTCTCGCCGGAGAGCACTTCCAAGATCATGGGAGAGACCTACGGTCAGATCGACGTGTTCAACAAACCGATCCACCAGATCGCAAACGGAGTCTGAACAAACACCCGTTGATTCGAATGACAGACGCCAGATATCCACAGTGCAGAATCGTGCCTCTTCGCATATTAGGACCCGAAACGGCCGAGCGCCTCCTCAACGCAGTCGCCGGCATTTCAGGCATCCGCCGGCTGATGATCAGCGGCCCGAGTCTGCCGGCAACCGTGCCCTATGGTCCCGCACGCGGCAAGCCCAACCCCAACACCAACCGACGAACAATTACGGTCGGCGATACGGATGTGGAGCTCCGGGTGCAGGTGGGCATGGTCACCGCAGAAGTCACCGATGCATCCGTCATTGCAGAGATCGAGCAAACATGCGACGACATCTTCACGAAATTTCCCTACCAGCTTCAGAAAGGGCAGTTCATGAAGACGCAGGCCACGCTCACGGATTACGCAAAATACGGACCGGATGCAGACGATACCATCATCGGGCTGACCGACCCGCGACGAAAGGAAGCCCCCATCATCATACAGGGGCTGCGCTGACGGACGCACACTGGCAGACATCATTCCACTGAAAATAGGTTAACCAAACAATTGAGGTGAAAAATAAATGGCATATACACCACAGTATGGCCCCGGTACATCGGTTGTCGCTGAAAACAGGCGTAACCAGATGAACCCCAACTACGAACTCGAAAAGATCCGCGACGTCACCGACGAAGATGTCGTCATGGTACTCGGCCACCGTGCACCGGGTTCTGCATACCCGACCGCCCACCCGCCACTCGCGGAGCAGCAGGAACCAGACTGCCCGATGCGCAAGCTCGTCACACCGACCGAGGGTGCAAAGGCAGGAGACCGCGTCCGCTACGTACAGTTTGCAGACTCGATGTTCAACGCACCGTCCCAGCCGTACCAGCGTACCTACGCAGAGATGTACCGCTTCCGCGGTATCGACCCCGGTACCCTCTCCGGTCGTCAGATCGTCGAGTGCCGCGAGCGTGACCTCGAGCAGTACTCCAAGCTCCTCATCGAGACCGAGATGTTCGACCCCGCCCTCGTCAGCATGCGTGGTGCAACCGTCCACGGACACTCCCTGCGTCTCTCTGAAGACGGCATGCAGTTCGACATGCTCCAGCGCTGCGTTCTTTCCGATGACGGCGTCGTCAAATACGTGAAGGACCAGATCGGTGTCCCCCTCGACCGCGAGGTTGCCGTCGGCAAGCCCATGGACGAGGAATGGCTCAAGGCACACTCCACCATCTTCCACTCACTCGTCGGAACAGCATACCGCGATGACAAGGAATATGTCGAGTACATCGTGCGTGTCCACACGCTCAGGACAAAATACGGCTTCATGCCGAAAGAGGAGTGATTTAAATGGCAAAAATCGAGAGAGCACAGAAACTTTTCCTTGATTCACTCAACGAGAAATTTAAGGGACAGGATATTGAATCCGAGAAAACCACTTTCTACAACTTCAATGGTGTCCGCCAGTCTCCGCGTAAGCGCGAGTTCATGAAGGCAACCGAGGCAATCGAGAAGGAACGTGGCATCTCCATGTACGACCCCGAGCGCTGCCACCTTGGCGGTATCCCGATGGGTCAGAGACAGCTCATGACCTACCAGGTCTCCCAGTCCGGCATCTACTGTGAGGGTGACGACCTTCACTTCGTCAACAACGCTGCAATGCAGCAGTTCTGGGACGACATCCGCCGTACCGTCATCGTCGGCATGGACATGGCACACGCCACCCTCCAGAAGCGTCTCGGCAAGGAAGTTACCCCCGAGACCATCAACGAATACCTCCACATCCTCAACCACGCCATGCCCGGTGCAGCAGTGGTTCAGGAACACATGGTCGAGACCCACCCCGGCCTCGTCGATGACTGTTACGTGAAGGTCTTCACCGGTGACGACGAGATGGCCGATGACATCGAGCCCCAGTTCCTCATCGACATCAACAAGCTCTTCTCCGAAGACGCAGCCGAGGAACTCAAGAAGGAAGTCGGCAAGTCGATGTACCAGGCAATCCACATCCCGACCATCGTCTCCCGTACGTGTGATGGTGGAACCACCTCCAGGTGGTCTGCAATGCAGATCGGTATGTCCTTCATCGCAGCATACAGGATGTGCGCCGGTGAAGCAGCAGTCGCTGACCTTTCCTACGCAGCAAAGCACGCCGGCGTTGTCCAGATGGGATCACTCCTGCCTGCCCGCCGTGCCCGTGGCCCGAACGAGCCCGGTGGTATCAAGTTCGGTCTGTTCGGAGATATCATTCAGGCAGACCGCAAGCACCCCAATGACCCCGCCCGTGCCTCCCTCGAGGTTGTCGGTGCCGGTGTCATGCTCTTCGACCAGATCTGGCTCGGTTCCTACATGTCCGGTGGTGTCGGGTTCACCCAGTACGCCACCGCAGCATACACCGACAACATCCTCGATGAGTTCACCTACTACGGTATGGACTACCTGAAGGACAAGTACAACTTCGACTACACCGCACCGTCACCCGACCAGGTCATCGAGCCTACCCAGGACATCGTCAACGACCTTGCAACCGAGGTCAACCTCAATGCAATGGAGCAGTACGAACAGTTCCCCACCATGATGGAGGACCACTTCGGAGGTTCCCAGCGTGCTGGTGTTATGGCAGCAGCCTGTGGTCTGACCTGTTCCATCGGTACCGGCAACTCCAACGCCGGTCTGAACGGATGGTACCTTTCCATGCTCATGCACAAGGAAGGCTGGTCACGTCTCGGCTTCTTCGGATACGACCTGCAGGACCAGTGTGGTTCAGCAAACTCTCTTGCCATGGACGGCGACCGCGGTCTGATGGGCGAGCTTCGTGGACCGAACTACCCGAACTATGCAATGAACGTCGGTCACCAGGGAGAATACGCAGCTATTGTCTCCGGTGCACACTACGGCCGTGGCGACGAGTTCTGTTACAGTCCGCTCGTGAAGATCACCTTTGCAGACCCGTCACTCAGTTTCGACTTCTCCGACCCGCGTCGCGAGTTCGCACGTGGTGCAATCCGCGAGTTCATGCCCGCCGGAGAGCGCTCACTCGTCATACCTGCACGGTAAGACACCCAATATTCCAATTTTTTTACCCGTTCCCGCATAAACAAAAAAAATTGGGCTTTTCCATCCGAATAGAGATCGGGGTAATTCATTTTACACCCCGATTTAGTGGGAAGATACTGTTTTGTGCCATTGCGTATGCATCGAGTGGCATTTGATCCTCTGATGATACCTGCCATTTCCCATCAGGTGAAGGGACCTGCCTGACCGTCAGCGCATTCCGGCCGGAAGGGTGGTTTTTGCGCGGAGGTTTGTTGGAGGCCCGTGATGTTAATCAGGTACATTTCACTGCAGATAGATTCATGAAATATGATTAAATATTCCAATATGTAAACTATAATAGATGAACAATCCACTGCTGAATACCAGATGTGATTTTTGCGGAAAGAAGGCGATCGGCATCCAGATTCTCGGATGCGTCAAGCAGAATGTCTGTGAAGACCATGCCGAAGATATGCTGGTTGGGATGAAGCCCGGTGAGCGGAAGGACTGGGGGGAGTGTTATTTTATCCGGCACAAGTGACCGAACCATATTCGGGTGAAGGAATTCCCTGCACCGACCTCTCACACACCCATAGCCCATACACCTTTCCATGCCGGTTTGGGGACACCCCTCCACAGGAACTCCTTCACGAACGGCAGACCAGTCGACCCCCGCAGAACACCAGATTCACAGGACCGTGAGTACTGTTTCCGGCTGAAAGAAAGCCGATTCTACCCTCGTTTCCGGGGTTTTCTGGTGCACAAAAAAAGAACCACCTCTATCCTTTTTCACGCGTAACGGACGATATTGCGGGGAGTATCATGGCCCTGTACAGACCGTCGGTTTTCAGAGGGGCCGAGGGGCGGCGAAGAGCGTGATCAGGCTGTATTTCGCATCTGTGTCAATCGTTGATTCCCTGTCATTCCGGTCAAAATAGAGTTATTTAAGCGTTTCTTGTGCACACCACGACGATGCGATCGTCTACACTCCCCCGATTTCAGATCCCAGAAATTGGATGCTCCTGAGAATCCAAAAGAGACAGTTCATGGAGGTGGACGGTATTGGCCTTGAGGTCATCAAAGGATACATTGTCGATCTTCAGGGGATTTCGCGACTCGACCTCTCCGGCATCCATCCAGTTTCCCAGATCCTCCCTGGTGAGCCCGGCTGGATCGAAATCCAGTGAATCCCAGTTATACGGAATTGCCCAGTCATCGTTCTCCGATTGTGCCACAACGGCAATCCTGTAGGCGTCCCTTCCTTCATCATACTCCACGATATATACTGCCGTTGATGCCGGGCCCACACCATCGACAATATCCCCGGATGCATATTTCGGACTGCTCACGCAACCACAGGCGCATACCACCGCAATGACAAAAATAACGGATATTTGCCATTTCAATTCCATTCCTAAGAATCCCGATCAACAGCCCTAAATCTTTCGAAGTGAATGAACGTGACCGGATCCGGCGACGGACCTTGCAGGTAGTTCTTCCCTTCCCACTTCATTTCCTTATCCCATCCCTTTCTCGCAGGGCCGTCCATCTCATAGCCCCCTTCGCCCAACCCCAACCTTCATCACCCCGTCCCGAATATAGACCATCCATGGACACCGGACTGCGTGACACCTTCATACACCGCTGGAACAGGTATTTCCCCGGCGCCGAGCTGCCCATCACCTTCGAGCTGGGCGGGAAGGCCAGAGGGGTGGAGCGGGCTTTCGCCCCGACGGGATGGCGCTGCTTCGTCTGTGACCTTGCGAAGGTGCGAAGGGGGCAGGACCTGGTCTTTGGGGAGGAGTCCGTCGGGTGCCGGGGGGCGAGGTTCTATCTCGGCTACGAGGGCGAACGGTTCGAGGACTTCCGCTACTTTCTCTCGTATGGAAAGCCCGGAGGTGTCGAGGGTGAGCGCTACAAGCAGACGCCGGAGATCGTTGACGCTCTCGATGCCGGGACCGCTCGTATCCCCGCAGGAGGAAAGAACTACCTCTTCAAACGCTGGGACCGCCTGACGGAGACCGACCACCCGGACGCCGTCGTCTTCTTCGCACGCGGAGAAGTTCTCTCAGGGCTCTTTACGCTCGCAAACTTCGATCAGTCCGACCCGTACGGCGTCGTCTGTCCGTTCGGCGCCGGGTGCAGCTCCGTCGTCCACTATCCCTGGCTCGAACAGCAGAAAGAAAACCCCAAGGCGGTCTTCGGGATGTTCGACCCCTCGGCCCGGCCCTGCGTCCCGATAGACGTTCTCACCTTTGCCGTCCCCATGAAGACGTTCGAGCGAATGGTCGGGTTCATGGAAGAGAGTTTTCTTACGACAGGGTCGTGGGGGAAGGTGAAGAGGAAGATCGCTAAGAGCAACGCTCTGCATGTGCGCTGATACGCACCGAAAAAATTCGTTAAAAACCGGCATTCTTACAATTGCATCCAAGGAGTGGCTTATTCCTGCTCCCTTCAGCAGTCACCTTCCAGCAGGTGCCGGCGGCCGCCCTGATAAAAAAAAAGGAGTTCGTGGTTACCGTTCACTCATACGTGCAGTAGGCTCCTTTGAAGAACCAGTTCCGGTAGACGATGGGGGTGATAACAGTCGTCAGAAGGCTCATCAGGACGATGGCAACGAAGATTCCCTGACCGATGAGGCCCTGTTCCAGCCCAATGAGGGCGACGATCATCGCCACCTCCCCCCGCGGGGCCATCCCGAACCCGATGATGAGCGAATCCTCCCGGCACATGCCCATCGCCCGGGCGGGAAGGCCGCACCCGACCACCTTGGTGATGATGGCCACCACCGTCAGCACCACGAGGAAGATCAGGATCTCCGTCGTCACCGCCGTAAAGTCGGCAAGGATGCCGAGCGATATGAAGAAGATCGAGGCGAAGATGATCTGCAGGTATTCCGCCCCCTCTTTTACGTCCTTGCTGTTCTTCAGCCCGACCCCTTCGAACGCAACCCCCGCGATGAAGGCGCCGACGATCCCGGAGAGCCCCATCAGGTCGGCGAACATCGCGTAGAGAAAGGCGATCATCATCGCGAATATGAAGACGAATTCAGGGTACTTCACGGCAAGATTCGATTTGTCCACCCGCTCGATGAGCCGGCTGACCCCGAAGATCCCGAGGGCCCCGCCGATGATGATGAACCCGAGGGCCTTGACGAACACCAGACCGATGGAGGCGGCGGAGATGCTCCCTGCGACCAGATCCCCGGTGAGCGATAGTGCCAGCAGGGAGAGGATGTCATCGATGATCGCCACCCCGACGATGGCACGTGCCGCTTCGGTCTGAAGCATCCCTATCTCCTTGAGGACGTTGGCGGTGATGGCGATGCTCGTTGCCGTCAGCGCCGTTCCGACAAAGACCGCGCTTGCTGTGTCAAACCCGAAGAGGACGGTGATGCCATATCCCCCTATCCATGGGATGATCACCCCGATGATCCCGATGACTCCATAGCGGACTTTCAGGATATCCCGGACGTTGAACTCGAAGCCTATCACAAAGAGAAGGATGATCGCACCGAGGTGCGCAATGCTCTTCACAAAGTCCGTATAGGTGATGAGGCCCAGCATGCTCGGCCCCACCAGAAGCCCGATCAGAATTGCTCCGATGACGGCCGACTGGTTTATCCTCGATGCCAGAAGGTAGCCGGCAAGTGCGAGGAAGAGGAGCAGGCTCATCTGAAATTCAATCGATGTAACAATGCTCTCCATGCACTGAAAGGGAAGTATGCGCTTAAATAAGCAGCGCATTTGCCCCAAGGCGGTTTATGAACAGAAAACCCTAGTCAATTAAAAAAAAAGATGCCATCCTTACTCAGAACGCTTCTCCCAGAATTCCTCGGCCTCGGCTTCCATTTTTTCGAGCCGTTCGTAATAGTCGGGGAATTCGTTCAGGTGGGCGAGGGCGATCTTCCCGGTCATCAGGGGATCGTCATTCGTCACGTTTGTTGCGGGATCCCGCTGCCCGTGTTCGAGCTCCACGTTCATTCCCGCGGTAAAATCCTCAACGGTAAACCTGTCCCACCGAATTCCAAGTTGTTCCCCAATTTCCTTCCCTTCGGTATTGGTGAATGTCTTTTTCCCGCTCATAGGTCTGATCAGTTTTCAAGATGTGCATAGTGGATGATATACCTATTGTCCCACCCTCACCCGAGAAACGATTGGAATTTACGTGGACTTCAAATCAGAGGAACGCACCGTCCCGGGTATTCTGTTGAGTTCCGGCTTTGAAAAGTGGAACAATCGTCCCTCTCTGCGCGAATGGAGAAAGGGAAGGGAACTCTCCTCTCCCATGGCCCGGGGCTGAAATTAAAAAAAAATCGACGTCCGGCTGTCACACCAGCTTCACCGCAGTCCCGAACGCGAGGAGCTCCGCTGCTCCTGCGGTCGTCTGCGACGTGGTGAAGCGGACGTTGACGACGGCGTCGGCACCCACCTGTTTCGCGTCGTTTACCATCCGGTTGAGCGACTCCTTGCGGGCATCGGAGAGCATGTCGGTGTACTCCTGCAATTCCCCGCCGACGACGCTTTTTAGGCCCGACATGATGTCCTTGCCGAGGTGTTTTGCCCGGACGGTGTTGCCGGAGACGATGCCGATGATTTCGTATTCATGTCCCGGTATTCGTTCTGTTGTCGTGATGATCATTTCTATGTACCTCAGTCGCGAGCCTCTTCGATGACGTCCTCCCTCTTCCGGAAGATGAAAAGCGCCGCTCCGATCGCAATGAGCGGAAGGCCGTAGAAGAGAGCTAAGAACGGGACGAATATAAGCGAGATGACCGTGATGGCAAGTCCCGCCGCCATCAGCAGGATCCCCCACGCAATTTGGCTCTGCATTGATCAGATATCTGATGCTTGAGCCCATAAATCCTTATACTATCCATCACCGGTGGCTGCCACAGGACTGATATATCAGCACGGAGTAGTGAACAGATGGTTACCATGCAACAGCCACGGCTCATTCGTCCGGGAGATGCGGCAAAAAATTTCTCCCTGAAGGACCAGCGGGATAAAACCGTCGATCTCTACGAGCTGATGGGAAAACGGGTGCTCCTCTCGTTTCACCCGCTCGCCTGGACGGAGTACTGCAACGCCCAGATGATGTCCCTCGAAGAGAACCGGGAACGGTTCGAGCGGATGAACACTGTCGCGCTCGGCATCAGCGTCGACTCCCTCCCCTGCAAACGGGCATGGGCAGGGACCCTCAATATTGAACACACGCCGCTTTTGTGTGATTTCTGGCCCCATGGTGAGGTGGCCCGGCAGTACGGCCTCTTCCGGGAGGCAAACGGATTTTCCGAACGGGCCAACGTCATCATCGACGAGGAGGGGACGGTTGTCCGGGTGAAGATATACCCCGTGCACTCGGTGCCGGATATCGATGAGGTGAACGGCTGGCTGGAGGAGATGGCCGGGAGCTGATGACGGCGCTTCCGCGGGTGCGCCGATAATTCGGACTCGGTGTCTTGAAGATGAGGCAGTCCATTGAGAGAGCAGGCGTTCCCGGCACTGATACTGGTGCACGGGACACCCTGAGTTCCGGTTGAGCTCGGGTGTTTCATCCAGTCGACACGATGGAGGAGATCAGATCTATTTCGCCCTCCCTCACAAGACACTTACAATCAGGTACCCGCCGTCTCTCGTTGCAATCACTTCGGGCTGCCGGTCATACTCTCCCTCGATCGTGATCTCCGGCGAGACCTGCTCCAGATCGCTATCGTACCTGCGAAGCGTGAGGGCGTCGTCTGCGATCGCGAATGAATCCACCGACCCGTCGGGAGCGAGGAGGGCACATTCCCACGAACCGTGACCGCCGGATGATCTCTCCGAGACTATGTCACCGGACGCTCCGTCGAAGGCGCGTACGGTATACACCACCGAGGTGCGGTCCCCGAAGAGGCCGGACTTCGTCTTCTCTTCGGTCGTCAGAAGGAGCAGGTTCCCGTCCGCATCCTCCTGAAGCGACCATTCGATCCCCGTCCGCCAGATTTGGCTCTCATCGCCGGGGAATGAACTGTCCCAGAGAATCGTGCCCGCCGCATCGAGCCGAAGAAGGTGTAGGATATCGGACGTGAGCCGGGCGTCAGGATTCGTATTTTTTGCCGCAAGGATCGCGACATCGCCGTTTCTGAGTCCGAGCACCGGATGGCGCGAGGCAAGTTCGGGGTCGCCGTACGCCTCCTGCCATACCACCTCGCCGGTCTCTTCAATGACGGCGTAGTACTCTCCCCATCCGACAACCGTGCGATCCCCCGGTCCGGGTGAGGCGGCGACGATGGGCCACACAGGAGGGGCCGTATTCCTGACATTGATCTCCGTTGCCACCGTCCCGTCGAGGTCGATAACGACAAAATCGCTCTCGCCGTCGAAAACGGAGACGCTCCCTCCGGCAAGGGCGGACACCTCGGAATCCCATGAACCCCCCGGATTCTCGTCAAAGACCGTCACCGTGCCCACGGTCCCGTCGCCCTCCACGAAGGCGAGCCTCTGGATGCGGTCATGACCGTATTCGATGCAGACGATGGCAAATCTCCCGTCCGTCGTTTCCGTGGCATCCTCGAACCCTTCAAATTCAGCGGTATCGAGGACGGTGACCCAAAGGGTGGCACCGTTCCCGTCCGTCTTCGTGACCATGATGTCGTTGGGCGATGGCAGGGGAGGGGTATCATCTCCATCAATATTGATGCACCCACCGGCAAAGCAGCTGCAAAGTATAACAAAAACCATTCCGATGACCGATACCACTGCAATGGTTCCATCTCCCCGCATACCCGGAACACCTCTCCGATGGAGATCTCACCAGTGTGGTGTGAAACATCCATCCTCAGGCAACAGTGAGTGGTATTGAACGTTATAGATACTCCTTTTCCACCCAGCCTAATGGTGATGGAGAAGGAGTCATCCGGCAGATTGCCGGAACAATGCATGTTCCAATCGGGAATCCACAACAGGATAATGAAGTCATGTACATCCTGTCAGGCACCGATCATTGACACCGGGGAAAAGAATGTAAACAAGGGCTGAGAATACACTGCACCATGGACAAAAAGTCGAGGAAAATCCTGGGCATCCTCGCCATCTGTGCCCTCGTCGTCCTCCTCATCGCCTTTGCCGCCACCACCGGTCTGTCCCGGACGAACCTGAAGGACTACCGGGAAGTGGTCGACGACAACGAACGGCAGGTCACCTTCCTCCACCACGGCGAGGAGATCCTCACGGTTCTGGTGCGGGCGATGCCCGGCGCCTTCACGGGCAACTCCACCTTTCCCATGATGGTGGTGCTGACCCACCCCGACGATGTCCGCATCGACAGCCTGACCGTCAGTATCCACCCGCCCGGAACCGGGACGGCATTACCCTACGGGGACATCTTTTTGAAGACCCTGGAAGGGAATCCCACCCCCATGATCTCGTATCATACCGATACCGAAGCAGGAAAGACGATCAGTGTCCTCGACATTCCCGATGTGGGCCCACAGGGGAGGGGCTCCCTCCGGTTCGATTACCTGATTCACCCGTTCATGGAGGCGGAGCACCCTGATGTATTTATCATCTCCATCTCCGCAAAGCTCTCCGGGACCGGGGATCGCTGGAACAAATATGTCGTATTCCATCCGGTCGCTGTCGAAGTTACCCGATGAGGAGATGCACCCGGAATCGGCGGACGCAAGGGAGGCCGGACAGTCCGAAACACCCGGCCATGTATCGCGTCGCGTGGTGACAAACGCTCTCGACCACAATCGTGGGAGGCGTCAGGCAGGATGCCCTCCTGCATCATCACCAGAGAACACACACGCCACGGGGTTTTCTATTCCCTCGCGACAGGACGGTCGCGGTGGACCACCGGCCCCATCAATCGTTTCATTCGAAAAAAAAATGTGAAAGGGGTTACTTTTCGAACTTCTCAAGCATCCTGTCCATCAGTTCCGGAGCCCTGTCCTTCAGGCCGTACGCGAAGAAGGCTGCAATGCCGACGCCGATGCCGAGCCCCACGCCCCATGCAATCGGGACGAGGAAGGTGTAGATGATGGTAAGATCGATGAGCAGCTGCGAGAGGGCAAGGATGAGAACGACAAAGTAGAAGAATACCCGGAGCAGGAGGACGATCGCACCAAAGAACTCAATCTCCCTCGTCTTTCCCCAGCCCTGGATGAGGTCGGCGAAGTAATCGACGAGGATGAATCCGGCAATCAGGATGATGAGGAACATCACTATCCGGGGCAGATAGAGAATGAAGTCCTGGAAGAGATCGCTGAGGAACGCAAACTGGAGAACGTCAATTGCAGCAAGGATTGCTATCAGGTAGACGAACCATCTGACGATGAGGTCGAAGAGATGCACGATATTGGTGCCGGAATCTTCAATCGCCTTTCCCAGTGAAGTTTTGCGCAGGGCATCGTCGACCCCGATTTTATCGAGGACTTTTGATATGACGCTTCCCAGAACACGCCCGATAATCCATCCGATGATCAGTATGATGACTGCGGCGATGATGTTCGGAAGAAACGCAATCACCGAATAGAGGGCCTGCATGAGGGCATCCCCAATCGAGCCCACGGTTTGTACGGCTACATCTGTTATTGCCATAATGACCACACGCCTCCCTATAGAGTCAGACTATATAAAATATGCCCGGGACTGCCATCCGAATACGCCACGAATAAACCCCATATCTCAAAAAAAGCCACATGCAAGCCGTATCAATTATTTTATTTTCTTGTTGAAACCAAACAAAATGCCCTTATAATTCTGTATATACATAAAAGTCAAATAAAATCAGCAATTCAGAATTTTCCTTTCAATTGTGATTTTGAATACCACCCGTTCTTTCTTCATGCAGTAGAATAACATCAGACAAGATAACGCCATCCGCCCCACAATGGATGCACTCATTTTCCGGGTAACGCCCCCGAAGCCCGGAAAAATGGCGCTTTCTTCGCCCGGTTCCATCATGCTGCAATTCATGATGCCCGCCAATACCTCAAAACGGCCTACCATCCATAATCTCATTCTCAAGCTCAATCCCAATCCCGATCTCGTTCAGGCGGGTGCAAATGCCAGGCCGCATCGCGGCAGATGGTCCTCCCCTTACCGCCGCGGCGTCTTCCTGTACACCATCCCCTGAAAGATCGCAATGGGCCCACCCTGCCCGTCCGTGATATGGACAGTATAGGAGGCGAGTTTCGGGGTGAGGGCGAACTCTTCCGCCTCGGCAAAGAGCGTCCCCTCGCGGGCGGCGTTCAGGTAGGAGATATGGGCGTTGATCGCCGCCGCCGGGATGCCGTGGGAGTTGGAGGCAAGCGCGAACGCGACGTCCGCAAGCGTAAAGAGCGCTCCGCCATGGACGGTACCGTGACTGTTGCGGTGCCGGTCTTGGATGTTCATCTTCACCCGTGCCCGGCCCGGCGAAGCATCCACCAGTTCAATGCCGTTTTCCCGGGCGAAGGTGTCGGCTGCGAAGAATGTTTCGGGGTTGGTGGTGGGTTCCATATGGGGTGGTTGCGGGAGGAGGGCGAAAAAGGTATCCAAATACCCCCATGAGATTGATTTCCCTACAGTGTGCTGTACCGAGGTGTTCAATCCACAATCCTTCACCCGCCAAGCGCCTCCACGGCCTCCATCGCCGCCCTGCTCACCTCGATATCCTCGTCCCACGCCATCCGGCTGATCTGCGGAAGAACAGACGCGTCCCCGATTCTTCCCAAGGCTTCGACCGCCCACCTCCTCGTCAAACGGTCCTCGTGGTCGAGGGCACCGATAAGAGCGGGGACGGCGATGGCACCGAGCCCTTCCAGCGCGAGCGGCGCTTCCCACCGGATCAGGGAGTAATCGTCACGGAGGGCATGGGTGAAGACTGCGAGTGCCCGGGGATCGCCACGTCTGCGCAGGATGTCGAGCGCATGCTTGCGGATGGTTTTCTTCCTGTCATGCTCCAGGGTATGGATCAGGAGCTCCACGGCGGCATCCCCCATGCCGGAAAGCTTTTCCCACTCCTGCCGGGCAAAGTACAGGAGGGCCCGATCCTCTTCGGACCCGGCATCCCAACCGAGGGTGCCGAGCGCCTCCGCCGCACGGGCCCGGACGCCGGCATCCTCATCGCGGAGGCAGGCCACGAGCGGAGCCATGCCGGGGAGATGAGGGGGCACCCACGGGTCCGCGCCCTCCCCGGACAATCGTGCGGTCTCGGCACGGACATCAGGGATGCTCCCCGCTACCACATGGCCCTTGCCGCTCACCCGCACCCGGATGCCTTCTTCCGGGCACCCGCTCTCGCCGGGGTGGTCGGCTGCTTCCCGCCGGGCCGCAGCATCGGCATCCCCACGAACACGGATGAGCGACGGGGCCGCATCATCGCCGCCGATCCGTCCGATGGCATTCAGGGCGGCAGCACGGACCACGTTCTCCGGTTCCCGTTCGTAGAGACGGGAGAGCGGACCGAGCGCATCCGTACAGCGGAATTCACCAAGGGCATCGGCGGCCTGTCTCCTCATATCCGGATCGTCGTGATGCAGGAACCGGAGAAGCAGCGGAATCGCCGGGTCCAGCCATGCACCGAGCCCTTCGCGTGCCATGGAGCGGATCCTCTTTCGCACGCGTACCGGCCCCTCCCAGACGCATACCAAAGGTGGCCTCCTCTCCCGCGCTTCAATTTTCGTCAACGCCGCCACTGCGGTCAGCTGCACGGTCGGGTCCGGACTGTCAAGGGCGAGGCAGAGCCGGTCCACCGCACGTCTGCCGATAGCGACGAGCACACCCTCGATGAGAGAGGGTGGCATCTCCTGATTCGCCAGATGTGCGAGAAGCGCCGGTACCGCTGCATCCCCCATCCGAACCAGCGCACAGAACGCCCGCTCATCGTCATGCCGCTCCAAAGCCCGGAGGAGGGGGAAGACGGCAGCAACCTCTCCCAATTCCCCGAGCGCATCGGCCGCGGCCGCCCGAACGCCCGGATTGGGATGGGACAGGGCATCCATGAGCGACGAAACGGCGGGACGGCCGATACGCGAGAGGCCCCGGGCCGCTTCCGCCTGGATCTCCGGGACAGGATCGCTGAGTGCACCCGCGAGTGCTCCGACGGACGACGGTGCGGCAATGTGCTTCAGTCCCCGAACAGCCGAGAGGCGCACGAGATCGTGTTCATCGGCAAGAGTACCTTCGAGGATCCCTGCTGCCTGAGGACCGCATCGGTGCAGTGCCAAGACGGCCGCATGCCGCAGGGTGCAGTCCGGCGACGAGAGGAGCGTCTTCAGGAAAGGACACCATGCCGGGTCGCCCGACACTCCAATCGCCCGGAGTCCCCCCTTCCTCATCCGTGCGTCCGGGGAGGCGATGGCGAACCACAGGAGCACGGGACATTCCGTCGACCGGGCCATCGCCCCCAGCGCGTCGGCGGCGGCCTGTCTGACAGACATGACCGGGTCGCGCAACAGTGCCATGAGGGCAGCTGATGCCGCCAATACCTGCATCTCACCAAGGGTTGTTGCCGCCGCCTTGCGGATGGACGGATGCGACGAACGAAGGGCCTCCACGAGCGGGTTCGTTGCCCCCGGCCCGATCTTCCGGAGTATCCGGCGAATGTCCAATTCCCCTCCCCGGTTGCACCGGCAAAACCCGTCGATGAGGAACGGAACTGCCGGTGCTCCGACGCCGACCAGCAGCCAGTGGGCGACATCCTTCACCACACCCCGGCGGTCCTCCAGCAGATCGACGACGGTTGCTATCCACGGCCCTGTTTCGTCCTCCCGGAGATGCCGGAACGCTTGGATCGTCTCAGTGTCTTCAGCTGCATCCAGCACGCGAAGAAGTGTCGCGACATCCTCACGAACCGGCATCGTAAACCACCCCATAGATACCCCGCTCATCACACTATTCCGGGGTTCTTTTAGACCCGCCCGTTGTTGATATGATCGGATCCACACTCCCTGCAAATGGCACCGGGGGTGGCTGAGTGAATAGAGCCTGTTGCGGTAACCGCGAGGGCAACATCCGCCCTCATTACCCGGAAAACGCAGGAAAACCCTCAGCCGGTTATGTTCTCGTTCATATCCTCCAGCCTCTCGTCCGATCATCTCCGCGGAGAAGTTCATTCCCCAGTACGCGGTGACCACCAGCCCGGTGACCTGCCGGTCGTCGCCGCGGGTGAAGGTGACCTATGTCCCCGGCGTCCGGCGAGATGAAGACGGCGTCCTCCGCTTCCGGGAACAGCTCAAGGGCACGGCGGCACCCTGCCTCGCGGTAGAAGAGGCGGTCGTCTTCGCGGGATATGATGCGATCATTGCGGCGTCGATCGCAAACCGGTACCCGGCCGCGTAGTCGTCATGGACGTCCGGGTTCACCTCGATGGCATTTCCGATCTAGGATCTCCGGGACCGTATACGGCTCACCGAACACGATCGTCTCCAGGTCATGTTCGATCCGGACCGGCGAAATCGTCCCGGGATTGCTCATGACGATGAGGGTCACGTCATCGCCCTCCGGGTATTCTCCGGAGCGCGCTGACCCGGGCCCTGTTCTGCACCATCCGGACCACTGAAAGCGGCACCAGCGCAGGGATCAGAACCAGAAAGACCAGTATGACAGCCCCAAACAGGATGCCTACACCCGGTTTTTTTCAATTTCGGCCCCTGATTGTATAGAATACGAGCTGCTGAGGGTGCTGTTCAAGGAAATGTGAACGCACAATAAACCACAATTTAGGCTCATTAATCCCATAAATTTGTAATTGTCAATCTATTTTTGAATCATAGGTTAATTAATATTTAAATACAAATTCTAAACTAAAATTAAACGTTAAATTGATAATCGGCGGCACAATTTCGAATTATTCCACCACCCCCAATAGGAAAATTTCATGTAATGTCACATGCCCAATGCTACTATAAGTACATCAACGATTATCGATGTCAGTTGTATCCCTCTACGACCGGTTCGGCTCAGGCATTCGTGACCTCTTCTCTTCAGCGGTAAGCATCAAAATCCTCCTGCTCCTCCTAGAGAGTGACTATTCCATCCCCAGTATTTGTGCCAGGACGGGCCATGTCCATGCTGCTGTGCTAACAAGGATCCGGCGGCTTGAAGAACATGGAATATTATCGCATCAAACTGAAACATACACCCTTACAACTCTCGGAACGGTGCTCGCAACGAAGGTTTTGCCCCTCTACACAGACAGAGTTGCAGCAGTGAACAGAGAAGAGGAGAAGATACACGACACACCTCCGGCGCCGGGTTCCCCCATCCACGGGAATATCGCCAAAATGCCATCGTTCGCCCCACCCCCCGACCTGAAGGACCACTATCAACAGCGGATGAAGGAGATCAACCTCGTTTGTCGATCAGCTATCCGGACACGGATGCTCCTTCTTCTTCTCGAGGGCACAACGGACCGTGATGATCTGCGCCGGGCAACCGGCTGCGGAGCGTCACATTTCCGGACCAACATCCGTAAACTGATCGATGCAGAACTTCTCAATGAGTCCATGGACGGGATATTCCTCACGCCCCGCGGAGAGGAACTCACCTCCCTCCTCAGTGAAATCGTCCCCGTTACGGCACTGATCCTCAGGCACCAGAAATTCTGGCAAAACCATGAACTGAAAAATCTCCCATGGTTCGCCCTTGCAGCCATCGGGGATCTCGCCGAATCCGAGATCATCCATGATGACGGGAAAGAATACTTCACAACCTATGAGCATTACCTCGGTATCATCGCATCGGCACGCCATATCCACGGCATCACCGGCATGGCAAATCCCGGTATTGCAGACGCCATCACCCGCCGGGTGATCGAAGGATTCCCCGGAGAGATCATCGTCACCCCCGAGCTTGCATGCTACCTGTTTGAGGATCACTACCGGGATAAGGTCCAGTATATTTCCACCATCCCGCACTTTCGGTTTCTCGTCACGGAACTTCCCATCCCCCCGTGCATGACGGTCACGGACGCATATCTCTCCATGAAACTGTTCCTCAAAGGTTCGGATACGTATGATTTCATGAACGGATTCGTGAGCACCGCACCGGGGGCGCTCGCATGGGCCGAACGGACATTCGAGTATTACCGGAAGAGCGCCGTGCCGATTGAGGAGTATATCCGACAACACAGGGATGTACTATGAGTCATTCGCGGGCACCGGAGGACAGGCGGGGGATGAATCCAGGAATAATTTGCACCCTCCACCGGTAGAACATAAATAGAACCGAATCTCCCAATTGTTATGATTCCCGAGGTCATCATCCACAACACCGTCAGCCTCGACAATGCCGTCCTCGGGTTCGACATTGACCTCGGGCTCCATTACTCGACACTCCTCGCATTCGAACCCGATGCCATCCTCGTCGGGTCGGCGACGGCCCGGTACGGGATCGACATGTTCCTGGATTCCGTGCCGCCGGAAGAGGGGAGCGACCTTGTCCGACCGGAGCCGGAGCCGGACGATACCCGGCCGGTGACCGTCATCGTGGACAGCCGGGGCGTGCTTCATGGACTCCTGCACATCTACCGTCGCATGGAATACACCAAAGACGTCATCGTTCTCGTCTCCGATGCAACGCCGGAGGAATATCTGGAGTACCTCCGTGAGCGGGCGTATCCGTTCATCCGGTGCGGGACGGATCACGTGGCACTCCGGGAGGCACTGGAACGGCTTGGTGAAGAGTACGGCATCGCCCGCGTCGTATCGGACAGCGGCGGCGGGTTAAACGGCGTCCTCCTCAACGAGCATCTGGCGGATCAGCTGAGCCTGCTCGTCGTTCCCGTCCTTGCGGGGGCAGGGGAGAAGAAGCTCTTCGGGTCCGTTCCTGCACCGATACGCCTCGCCCTTGCAGACGCTCAGCGGCTGGACGGGGGTGTCGTTCATCTCCGCTATACCCTCGGATAGTATTCCGGAACGGGCAAAACCGGGGGGTCACCCCACCCCGATGACATCCCGGATCTTCTGCTGCGTCTCGGACCCGCGGGTGCAGTAGAACGAGTACCGGAGCCCCATCTCCCGCGAGAGTGGACAGGTCGAACAGAGGCATTCGATCTCCTCGTCGATACAACTGCTGCCCCCGACCGTGCAGAAGGCACATTCCCCCTCCAATTTCCATTCACTCTCCCCTTCAGCCGGCCCTCCGCCGGCCGCCGCTTCCGTCCCCTTCTGTTTCAGGACGCAGGCCTTGTAGGTTGGACACATATCGCAGATGCACTGCTTCTTCCTCTTCTCAAGGATGAGCTCGCGCTCCTCCGCTGTCAGATGCAGCGTCCGGAGCATCAGTTCGAAATAGTCACTCGGCATAGTTTTTCACAAACTGCACAGAAGCAAGCCTCCTATAAAAATGTGAGCCCTCCATAAGAGAAAACACTCCTTCATGGAACGGGAAGAGAAAACGTCGGCGCTCTTCTTCCGGGGGGAATTGCGTCCCTTCCCGATGCCAACGTGCAAATGTTGTCGGCATCAGCCAGGCTCCCTCTCCCCGGTGTTTCGTCTCTTAAGGCGTCCGATGGGCAGATGCCTCCACCGACCCCCTGCAACAGCACGCTCAAATACCACAACGGAGCACTCTTCTCCACGATACTTCCGCTCATCATTCTGGCTCTCGTCCTCGTCCTGATTGCCCTGCGCAACACCGGCGGCATCAGGCCTGCCATCTGGCAGATCATGCTGGGAGGAGCCCTTGCCGTCCTCCTTTTCGGGCAGATCTCCCCAACAGACGCCCTCCTTGCCATCAACATCGATGTGATGGTCTTTCTCTTCGGGATGTTCATCGTCGGGGAGGCGATTGTCCGAAGCGGTATTCTGACTGAAATCACCGACCGGCTGGTCCGGCGCGAGATGAGCATGGATGTCCTCATCCTCATGCTCATCGCGGCCACGGGGTTCTTCTCGGCCGTCCTGATGAACGATACCGTGGCAATCATCGGCACCCCCTTCGTCCTCTTCCTCGCGAGAAAATACACCATCCCGCCGGTGATGCTCCTCCTCGTCCTCGCCTTCTCGGTCACCACGGGGAGCGTCGCAAGCCCGATCGGAAACCCGCAAAATCTCCTCATCGCCCTCGAAGGGGGGCTTCCCAACCCCTTCCTCACCTTCTGTATCTATCTCGCCGTCCCCACCCTTGCAGGGCTTGCCCTCATCTACGGGGCAATGAAGGTATTCTATCCCCGGGAATTTGAGAAGTGCATCCTCCCCCATGACGATATGCCCGTCAGGGATGCAGCCCTCAGGAGACCCGCCCTGATCTCGGCGGCCCTCATCTTCGCAACCATCGCCCTCAAAGTGCTCCTCGTCCTCCTTGGAACCGGCATCACCATCCCTCTCACCGCCATCGCCGTCGTCGCTGCGCTCCCGGTGGTGATCCTCTCACCGCAGCGGGTGCAGATTGTCCGGAGCATCGACTGGACCACGCTCATCTTCTTTGCCGCTCTCTTCGTCCTCATGCAGAGCGTGTGGGACACCGGCATCTTCCAGCAAGGGGTGGCGTCCGCCGCCTATCCCGTCACCAGTGTGACGGTAATCTTCATCCTCGGCATCGTCGTCAGCCAGTTCATCTCCAATGTCCCCTTCGTGGCCCTTGCCCTCCCGCTGGTGACGGCGACGGGAGCATCGGATGCCACCCTGATGGCACTCGCCGCCGGGAGTACCCTTGCAGGCAATCTGCTGGTCCTCGGCGCCGCAAGCAACGTCATCATCATCCAGAATGCCGAGAAGGAGGGCACAACCATCGGATTTTTGGAATTCGCCCGTATCGGGGCACCCCTCACGGCGGCACAGGCCCTCGTCTACTGGCTCTGGTTCATGGTCCTTCCGTTGTAACAAAGGATCGAACAAAAGCAGAATGGAGGCGAACCCAGGGAATATCTTCAATCCGGACGTCGGGGGTGGCCGAAAGAGCCTTCCCGGAATGGAAGCGATGAGACGCACCGGAGAGAACGGACGGGGTCAGGCGGAGGGAGCGGGCATGGGAGACGGGGGGGCCACCATTCCCGCCGGAACTCCCGCGTTTTATCCCTTATTGGCATAATTTTCCGCCGCCATTAATACGTTTTTTGCGTATTCATCGTGCGTCGTGCAATACTGTTATCACAATTGAACAGCGACCTTTTCTATAACAATGGTAGTCACCGGGCAAGACGTATCGAACATATCTCTTCTTTACGTCGATGACGAACCCGCCCTTCTCGATCTCTGTAAAATATTTCTGGAGCGGTCGGGAGATATTTCCGTTACGATAGCACAGGGTGCACCGGAAGGGCTCCGTCTTCTCTCGGAACATCACTTCGATGCCATCCTCTCCGACTACCAGATGCCTGAGATGGACGGGATCGCGTTTCTCAAGCACCTCAGGGAGAAGAAGGACGCGACACCGTTTCTGATCTTCACCGGCAAGGGCCGGGAAGAGGTGGTCATCGAGGCGCTCAACAACGGTGCCGATTTCTATATCCAGAAGGGCGGCGACCCGAAATCCCAATTTGCCGAGCTCATCAACAAGATCCGCTACGCCGTCTCCCGCCGCAGAGCCGAGGAGGCCCTGCGGGAGAGCGAGGAGCGCTACCGGCTCATCGCTGACAATACCGCAGACAATATCTGGATCTTCGACATGAGCTTCAAACTCACCTATGTCAGTCCTGCGGTGAAGAAGATGCGGGGCTTCACGGTCGAGGAGGACCTTGCCCAGTCCCTCGACCAGAAGATGACCCCCGAATCATGTGCAATTGTGATGCAGCGCTTCCAGGAGGAGATGGCACTGGAAGCGACCGGCACTGCCGACCCGGACCGCGTCATCCTCTTCGAGACCGAGGAGTACTGCAAGGATGGCTCGACCATCTGGGTGGAAAACGCCGTCCGGGCAATGCGGGACGATGCGGGGCGCCATATCGGGGTCCTCGGGATTTCCCGCAATATTTCCTGGCGCAAAGAGGCCGAGCGGGCACTTCGCCAAAGCGAGGAGCGCTACCGCTCGCTTGCCGAGCACTCGCCGATTGGCATCGTCACCTGCGACGAAGACGGCCTCATTGACTACATCAACCCGACGATGCGGGCGATGCTGGGCCTTGCCTCCGAAGAAAAGGCAGCCGACATCAACCTCCTCACTTTCCCGCCACTGGAGATGATCGGCATCGCGGAGATCCTCCGGCGGACGCTCGTCATGGGAGAGACGGAAGAGCCGCTGGAGATCGAATGCCGGGCAAAAGACGGGGAGAACATCCGGTACTGGTGTCATGTCTCGCCGTTTATGACGGATGACCGGATAACCGGAGGACAGGTCATCCTTACCGATATCACCGGACGCAGATCCGTTGAACCCATTCGGCAGATCTTCGACTGCAGGACGGACCTGTACTCGGGCATCCTCTGATACGGACCTGAATATCAGCCCTGCCCATCGGGGCACACATCTCTTTTTTTTCCACCCGTTGTCCACCCACAAGGTATTTCGGACACACCTACGTACATCTGGACAATGACCTCTCCCGATCACCGGCATGCACGCCGTCTCCTGTATACCACCCTCGGGGTCGCCGTCGTGCTGGGCATTTTTATTTTCCAGGCACTCCTCCCGGTCGCGACCGGCGACTATCCCTATACCTTCGAAGAGGCGCCGGACATGGAGGGGCCGCCGGTCAGCGACCCCGGCATACTGCCGCCGGGACTCCTCGTCCTCCTGCTCCTCATCGACGCCACGGCGGCGCTTGCCCTCTTTCTCTACCTCAAGGTGAAAGAGGCCGAATAAAAATAAAAAAAAAGTTGAACGAGAAGGAGGTTCTTTCATTCGAACCCCAGCCCATTTCTGTTCACTGGAGAGCGAACCGCGTGCCGGCTTCGCGGGCCCGATCCAGAATGGCGGGGTCGGCGGCGACCGCCCCCTTCGCGAAGTATCCCTCTGCGGGGAAGACGGACGTCACCGCAATCCCCAGTGCCTCGAGCGGCCGCTGCATCGCTGGAATAGCAAAGCCCCGCTCGGCAGGATCCTTCTGTTCGGCAACGGAGAAGACGAGCGCCGCCTTCCCCAGCCCGGCAAAGGCGCTCGAGTAGGGACCGGGACGCTCTGCCGAAAACCGGTAGTACGGGTAGAGCCGGTCGATGAAGGCCTTCATCTCCGGGGTGATGTTGTAGTTGTAGGTCGGCGAGCCGAGGATGAGGGCGTCGGCCGCCTCTACCTTCGGGTAGAGGAGGTGCATCCCGTCGAGGACCCGGGTGCAGGTCAGGTCCCGGCGGCACCGCTCGCAGCCCGTGCAGGGGGCGATCGCATAATCTCGCAGGTACACCGCCTCCGTCTGTGCCCCCGCCGACGCCGCTCCGTCGAGGAGGGCGGCGAGCAGGGTGTCGGTGTTACCGCCCGCACGGGGGCTTCCGGATATGCCAAGCACCTTCAACCTCAATCACCTCCACCTGCACAGCAGTCCCCGATGACCTCGCGTATCGTCCCGAAATCGGCCGCCAGCACCTCACGGAACGCGGGCCGGTAGATCGTCGCCGCCGGGTGGTAGACGGGGACGACCGTCCGCTCGCCGCCCGACCACTGAATTGTCACGACCTTTCCGTGCATCTCCGAGATGGGGCCGGGTTTGACCCCGTGCGACTCGAGCACCCAGTGCATCGCAAACCGTCCCAGCGTGACGATCACCTCCGGGCGGATGAGCGCAATCTGGCGCTCGAGGTAGGGGCGGCAGGCCTCGATCTCCGCCGGGGTCGGGTCCCGGTTGCCCGGCGGACGGCACTTGACGATATTGGTGATGAAGACCTCCCCGCGGGCGACCCCGATGCCCGCGAGGAGATCGTCGAGGATCTTCCCCGCACGGCCGACGAAGGGGCGACCCTGTGCATCCTCGTTTCTCCCCGGCGCCTCGCCGATGAAGAGGATGCGGGCGGGTATAGGGCCCTCCCCCGGGACGGCGGTGGTCCGTGTCTCTGCAAGGGGGCAGCGCGTACAGGTCCGCACGGCGTCGTCAATGTTCCCTCGTTCATGCGAATGTGTCATCTCGTATGCTCCTGTGAAAAAAAATGGGAGAGCGGGAAGGATAGAAGAACCGGTTTCTCCCGGACCTCTCAGGACTCCACGATTCGTCCAATCTCGTCCACATACTCCTGGTAGAGCCCCAGGTCGCCCTCGGCAAGGGCACGGTTGGCCTTATCATAGAGGTCGGCGATGCGCAGGAGCTTCTCCCGGTCCGTCTCGTCGATAGGCGGGACGACGCCATCCGTGCCGTCCTCGAAGATCACGGCGAGCGCCTCCGCAAGGGTCTCCTCCATCGTCAGGCGGTCATTGTAGGCGACGATCACCCGCTGGAGCTGCGGAAGCGTCCCCCGCTCGGTCGCCTCGAGGTAGAGCGGTTCGACGTAGATGATCGAGTCCTCTATGGGAATCACAAGCGTGTTGCCCCGCAGGACGGAGGAGCCCGACTGCGACCAGAGGGTGATATCCTGTGAGATCTCCGTGTCCTGGTCGATACGCGCCTCGATCTGCATCGGGCCGTAGGTCAGCTCCTGTTTGGAGAACTGGTAGACGATGAGCGATCCATAGTTCTCCCCGTCGGAGCGGGCCGCCATCCACCCGATCATGTTCTCCTTGTTTCTCGGGGTGAACGGGAGCATCAAAATGAACTCCTCGGACGCCTCGCCGGGCAGCTTCATGATCACGTAGTAGGGCTCCATCTGCTGCCGGGAACCCCGGTAGATCTCATCGGGGATCACCCAGGCGTCCTCGCGGTTGTAGAAGACCCGCGGGTCCTTCATATGGTAGGTCGCATACAGGTATGCCTGGACCTCGAAGAGTCCCTGGGGGTAGCGGACATGGGACTGCAGGGAGGCGGGCATCTCGTCAAAATCCTTCAGAAGGCCGGGGAACATCTCGCCGTAGGTCCGGATGAGCGGGTCTTCCGGTTCGATGACATAATAGTCGATGTTGCCGTTATAAGCATCGATGACCACTTTCACACTGTTTCTGATGTAGTTGAGCCGTTTGCCCTCGAGCGACGGAACCCGGACCGGCTCGGAATAGGGGAAACGTTCGGCGGTGGTGTAGGCATCAATAATCCAGTAGAGCCTTCCGTCCGCCACGACGAGGTAGGGGTCGGAGTCGTAGGAGAGGAACGGGGCGACCGTCCGGGCCCGCTCCCCTATGCTCCGGTAGAAGAGGATCCTGCTCTCGTCGGTCAGCGATCCCGAGACGAGGATCTCGACCGAGCCGAATTTGAGGGCGTAGATGAGCCGCTTGACAAATCCGTCCAGAGCGACCCCGCCCCGGCCGCCATAGTTCTGGTAGACATTGCGATCACCGGCCGGGTAGTCGAATTCGTCGGTGGTGGTCATCGTCACGACATAGTTGCCGGTATCCTCGCCGTAGTAGATCCGGGACTCATCAAGGGTGAGATACGGTGAGACAGGCGGAATGTCCTTCATGTAGAAAACCGGGAGCCCTTCGGCCGTCACCTCGTCGACCGGGTTCATCACCGCCCCAAACCCGTGGGTGTAGACGAGGTGGCGGTTCACCCACGTCCGGGCCTGCGAGGGGAGGCCGTCGATGTTCATCTCACGGGCTGATATCAGCACTTCCTGGTAGGTGTCGTCGAAGGTGTACCGGTCCACATCCACGTCGTTGAAGTGGTAATAGGTCCGAAAGAGCTGGAGCTGTTCATAGGTGGTCTTCAGCGGGCGCCAGTCCCACAAACGGATATTTTCTATCGTTGCATTGTTCTCGAGGATGTCGCGGCGGGTGAGGTTGTACGAGACCGGGAAGACCTCCTCCTCGGCGGAATCGAGGTCGTAGGCGGCAAGCGTGAATTTGATGTTGTGGTCGAGGTACGGCTCCTCGAGTGTCAGTTCGTCTGGTTCCACGATGAGCCCCTGCATGACGGCACCCGCGACGATGCCGACGAAGGCGATGGCAAAGAACGCCGCAACACCGTACGTGATCACCTTCAGCTGTTTGAACTTCTCGTTCACCAGAAACCCGACGCCGATGACAACCGCTACCACCGTCAGGATGGCAAGCACGGGAAGTGTTACGTGGACATCCGTGTATCCGGCCCCGATCACCGCCCCGCCGGTGGAGAAGAGGACATTGTACCGGGCGAGCCAGAGACGTGCCGCGATGGTGAGGAAGGTGAGGAAGAGAAGGAAACTCAGCTGCGGAACATAGCCCCGCAGGGAATCACGCAGCGAAGTGGTGGCACCCTCCTCGACAACGACCGTCGGACGTGCCCCGCCGGAGATGCGGACGCCGATACCGCCGGAGAGGTACGGCAGGGCGCAGAGGATGATGGTCACGATGAAGAGGATGACAAGGAAGTTGAGGACGAGACCGTAGAGCGGAAGCGCAAAGACGTAGAAGCCGATGTCCAGGCCGAAGATCGGGTCGGTGAACCCGAACGGCGTCTGATTGAGATATTTGAGAACCGTCTCCCACGCGCCGGCGACCGATAGGCCCGCAAATATTGCGGCGACCCCCGCAAAGAATCCGGCGGCAGGGATGGCGTCCGGCTTCTCGCCCCGCAGGCGGGCGGCCTTGCGATATGCATACCGGATATTCAGGTAGGCAAAGCCGAAGAAGACCAGAAAGCCTGCAACAAAGAGCACGACCCTCGTCACAAGGATCGAGTAGTAGATCTCTTCGTACCCGACGGTGAGAAACCAGTACCAGTTGCCGAGGATGCCGAAGACGACCAGCACGAGTGCAAGGGCGACGGCAAGGGTGACGAGGATGGTTCGAGGGAGATTCATGGGATCACATCAATGTAAGGCAATGGGGGCGGTCATGATACAAAAGGGTTGTTGGGAGAGGGGTGAGCACGGGGGAGAAACGTGACGATGGGATACGGGAAGGAGGAAGAGAAAAGGTGGGGCTCTGATGCAGAGTGGGGGGAGGTGAGGTGGAAAAGGAGAAGAGGAAGAAGAGGCGGCGAACGGCCCCGGAAGAGTCCCCATCACTTCCCGCAGGAAAGGACAGCATCCCAGGCAAAAGCATCCGCCCCCAAACCCCGTCCCCAAAGGATGGCAATCGTCAACACCAGAACAAATACCTCCATTTATGGATGCTTTTTAAGAATAATTTCCAATTTAAAATGAATGAACATTTTTGTGCATTAAAATTCGAATTTGTTCATTTTAAATGGCAAATATTATCGCAATTCGGACAAAAAATTTTATCTATTGATTTTTATCGGAGGACACATGCAGAAAATATCCCCACAACTACTCGGTGCCATCCTGGTTATCGCAGCGATGGCACTCGTCATGCCGGTTGCGGCCGACCTGGTGTGGCAGACACAGACCATAAATGATGTCGGCAGTGCCGGCCAGTTCAATGCACTCGCTTATGATTCCGGCAACCATCCCGGCATCAGCTACTACGATGATGAAAACACGGCCCTGATATATGCATATTACGACGGGACCACGTGGAATAAAGAAACGGTTGACAACACCGGCGTTGCAGGGATGTATACCTCACTTGCCTTCGATGGCAGTGACAATCCTGTGATCAGTTACTATGACCAAGGGAACACGGCCCTGAAATGTGCCTGGTACGACGGTGCCTCGTGGCACAACACCACTGTCGACGCCACCGGCGATGTCGGCTCATTCTCCTCGCTTGCCATCGACACGACCGGTATTATCGGTATCAGTTACGTGAATTCATCCGCCGGTTCCCTGAAATATGCGGAGAAGAGCGGCGATGAATGGCAAAATGTCACCGTTGACGCCACGTGTGACGGCGTTGCTAAGACCTCGATGGCCTTCGACGGCATGGATACTCCGGCAATCAGCTACTATGATTCAGGCTCACACGGGAACCTGAAATATGCATCCTGCGATGCCGGAACGTGGTCGAATGAGACCGTAACGTCTGTTGCAAGTGTCGGTTCCTGGAATTCCCTTGCATTCGATGGCAGCGACCATCCCTGTATAAGTTATGTCTATTCCTCGACACTAAAATCGGTTAGGTATGCCAGCTATGACGGGAGTGTCTGGCAATTCGACACCGTCGAAGAATCAAGCTCCAGCTACGGTTCCACCTCGCTTGACTTTGATGCCGGTGGCGACCCCGTTATCGCTTATTCGCGACACAGCGACACAGTACGGTTCGCCTCATACAACGGAACAGGATGGGAGCTTGCGACCATCGCCACGCCTGATTATGGGGTCGGGACAGTATCCCTTGCCACCGATTCCAACGGCAACCCTGGTATCAGTTATGATAATCTTGATAACTGGTTTGGACTCTCAATCGACCTCCTCTACGCCTACGGAAGCCCCGTCGGCAACCTGAACGTCACCTCCGTTCCCTCGGGCGCGACGATCGTCCTTGACGGTACGCCCCGCGGAGAGGTGACCAATACCACGCTCACGAACCTTCCCGTCGGGACCTATGCGGTCACGGTACAAAAGGACGGGTTCGTCACCCCTGCGGCCCAGAACGTCGCGGTGACGGAGGGCAATACCACACCGGTGTCCTTTGCACTGACGCCGCAGACGGGCAACCTGACCGTCACCTCCGACCCGGCTGGGGCATGGATCTGGATCGAGGGAGGAAACATCTCCCAGCAGACCCCCTTTACCATTCCAAATATGCTGGTGGGAACCCGCAACGTCACGGTCCAGAAAGAGGGATACGAAATCCCCCTGAACGAGACGGTCACCATCACCAACGCCACCACGACAACGGTGGACTTCACTCTTGCACCGCTCACCGGCAATGTGACCGTCACCTCCGTTCCGACCGGCGCATGGGTCTGGATCGACGGCGCGAACACCACCGAACAGACAGGGCATGAATTCTCCCTCCCCATTGGCGATCACAACGTCTCCGTCCGGCTCGACTACTACGTCACCCCCGCAAACAGGACCGTCACCATCACCGACGGCTGTACGCTTGCAGAAGAGTTCACCCTCGCACACGAGTACGGCAACATCTCCGTCAACTCCACTCCCTCGGACGCATGGATATGGCTCGACGGGGCAAACACGACCCGACAGACCAACAGCACCCTTCTCAATGTCGAGGCGGGCCCCCACAACGTGACCGTCCGGATGACCGATTACATCACCCCAATTCCCCAGGATGTCACCGTCACCAACGGCACGACGGCGGAGATGACCTTTGCCCTGACACCCGAGATGGGTAATATCACCGTCACCTCCGACCCGGCAGGCGCGTGGATATGGCTCGACGGGATGAATATCACCCGGACGACTCCCTTCACCCTCACCGATATGCTCGTCGGCGAGTACAATGTCACGGTGACGAAGACCGATTATCAGGTCCCGGCAAACCGGACCGTCACGGTGACCAACGCCACGACGACCACGGCGGACTTCTCCCTCGAACTGCTCACCGGCAACGTCACCGTCACCTCCACCCCATCGGACGCATGGGTCTGGATTGACGGCGCAAATACCACGCAGACAACCGAACACGAATTCACCCTGCCGATCGGCGACCACAACGTGACCGTCCGCCTCGACTACTACGTCACCCCGGCCAACAGCACGGTGACGATCACCGACGGGTGCTCGCTCACGCAGGATTTCCTTCTCGCACACGAGTACGGCAACCTCTCGGTCAACTCCACCCCCGCTGATGCATGGATATGGCTCGACGGGGCCAACACCACCCGGCAGACCAATACCACCCTCACCAACGTCATTGCAGGGCCCCACAACGTCACCATCGCAAAGACCGGGTATGCAGCCCCCGTCGTCCAGGACGTGACCATCACCAACGGCACGACCACGGAGGCGGCCTTCACCCTCACACCGCTCCCGCCGGTTGCGGATTTCACCGTCGACCAGGTATCCGGCCCTGCGAACCTGACCGTCAACTTCACCGATGCATCCACCGGCGTCGAGATCGCCTGCTGGAACTGGTCGTTCGGCGATGACACATGGTTCAACACGACCAATTCGGCCCTGAAGAACCCCTCACACACGTACGATACCGCCGGTGCCTACACGGCAACGCTCTTCGTGACCTCGCCGGGCGGCACCGACTCGGCAACGACCGGAATCACCGTTGCGATGCTCGCAAACTTCACCGCAACACCGCTGGAAGGGCTTACCGGCATGACCGTCCAGTTCAATGACACCTCGCTCGGTGCCCCGGACACCTGGGCATGGGACTTCGGCGACGGTGCCACTGCAACGGAGCAGAACCCGTCGCATGCCTACACCACTGCGGGGACCTACAGTGTCACCCTCACGGCCGGCCTCGGAGCGGTCAACGACACCGAGACGAAGACAGGTCTCATCACCGTCACCAACCCCGCACCCACCCCTACGCCGACCCCGGTGCGCCACGGCTCCGGCAGCGGCAGCAGCACCACCCCGTTCGTCTATGACGGCGGCACGGGCACGATCCTCACCTCCTTCGAGGGCAAGGTTCTCAAGAAGACCCTCATCCATGCCGATGACGGTCTTGCCACGCTCACGCTTGCACAGGGCGTCGTTGCGCACAATGCGGACGGCACCTCCGTCGGGGAGATCGCCATCGTGGCGATCAATGCATCAGAACTGCCCGACAACCTGAACAGCGCCTTCACCTTCGCCGGCCATGCCTACCGGTGCACGCCCACCGGTGCCACCTTCGCACCGTCGATCCTGCTCACGTTTGCCATCCCCGCCGACGAATGGGACGACCTTGACGCAGACGAACTGAACATCCGGTTCTATGACGAAAAGACCGGCGTTTGGGTCGAACTCCCGGCAACGGTGAACACGGCGACCCGCACGATCACCGCAGAGATCACCCACTTCAGCATCTACGGTCTCTTCGCCGGTGATGCTTCCGCAACGACAGTCTCGACGACCCAACCCACCGTGGTCCCCGACACCACCGCACCCGGCCTGACGGAGACAACCGCAGCGGCCGACACCACCCCTGCACCCGGACCGACCCGGTCGGCACCGCTCGGCTGCATCCCCCTGATTGCCCTCGGCGCCTTCGCCCTCCTCTGGAAGCGGCGCTGAACCGGCAGTCGATTTGCATCACCCACTTTTTTTTTGAAACACGCTCTTGCGTGAAACCGCGTTGGCCACAGGCCAAACGGCGCAGTTCACCCGTTTCTCCCCATATTCTCACCATTCAAACGAGACTTACAGCGTAACGAATGTTCCAACAGTTCCCTTTCCCCGAGCGGCGACAACCTATTAATATACCGGCACCATTCCCTTACCCATGGTGCGGCTTCTCCGGCGGTATCGTGAGATGGTGCAGATCCTCGTTCGGCACGGGTTCGGCGTCGTGGTCAATGAGATCTATCCAGGATCGGCACCGCTGGAGAAGCTGAAGAAACATCCCGACACGGAGCATGCGGCGACCTATGTCTCCATCCGCGAGGCGATCGTCGAGTTGGGCCCGGTCTTCATCAAATTCGGCCAGATCCTGAGCACGAGAAGCGACCTCCTCCCGCCGGGGCTCGTCGCCGAACTCAAAACGCTCACCGACGACGTCCCCCCCGTCCCGTTTTCGGAGATCCGTCCCGCCCTCGAGGAGGCGTTCGGGCCCCTTGATGAAGCGGAGGTCGTCTTTGATGAGGAGCCCGTTGCAGCGGCGTCGCTCTCGCAGGTTCATCTGGCGACGCTCGCCGGCGGCAGGCGGGTCGCCGTCAAGGTCCGCCGGCCGGGGATCGCGGAGACGATCGAAAACGACCTCGTCATCCTCGAAAACCTCGCCCGCCGCATCGAGGAGCGGTACCCCCACCTGCGGGTCTACAACCCGACCGGACTCGTTGGCGAATTCGCCCGGCAAATCAGAAGCGAGATCGACTTCATCCTCGACGGGAAGAACGCCGACCAGCTCCGCCGGAATATGAGAACCGTGGACGGCGTCGTCGTCCCCCGCATCTACTGGGAGACGACGACCCACGAGGTGCTCACGATGGAGTACCGCGAGGGGGTGCGCATCGATGACGTCGATGCCCTCCGGGCCCTGCACCACGACACCCGTGCCATCTGCACGGCGGTCTTCACGGCGTACATCAAACAGATCTTCGAGGACGGGTTCTTTCACGCCGACCCGCACCCCGGCAACCTGCTGGTCGGCCCGGACGGCAGGGTGGTCTTCCTCGACTTCGGGATGGTGGGCGTCCTGCGCCCCCAGCGCCGCGAGACCTATACCCGCCTTCTGCTTGCGATCGCCGACGACGACATCGAGGAGGTTGCCGCGTGCTACCGGCGCCTCGGGGTGGCGATCACCGACGTCGATGCGGACGCCTTCATGGACGACACCTATGCGGTCTTCCAGCAGTACCGCAACGTCGAGGCGAACCAGTTCGACATGGCCCTCGTGCTCACGCAGATCCCGGAGATCCTGCGCAAGTACCGCCTCACCGTCCCGACGACGATGATGCTCGTCATCAAGGTGATCGTGATGATGCTCTCCGTGGCCGAACGGCTCGACGCGTCGTTCAATTTCACCCGGAGCGTCTCCCCGTTTCTGGCCGGGCTTGCCACCCCCCGCCTCTACCAGAGAGGCGACATCCACCGGGCCGCCCGCCACGCCTCCGATGTGGCGGCGAGCGTCCGCGACTTTCCTCTCACGCTCAACCGGGCCCTCCACCGGCTTGCGGGCGGCGACTTCGCCATCGAACTGAAGGACACGAGCACCCGCGAGATGGCGCTTGCGATGAAGTATGCATCCTCGATGCTCCTCATCGGCCTCGTCATCTCCTCGCTTGTCATCGGCTCCTCCCTCATCATCCTCGCCGCGGGCCTCCCGTTCGACACCGCCGCCTGCACCACGATCGTCGACCTTACGCTCATCGGCTACATCGTCGCCGTGATCATCGGAATCTATGCCGTCTATACCGTCCTCCGCCACCACGCACGCGAAGAGAAGTGAGCTCCTCGCGGGCACACTCCGCGACATCATCGCCCTCGGGAGGTTCCCCTTTCTTTTGGCAGGCGCCATTCTCTTTCTCCTTGGGGCGGCGGCGGGAGCCCTCCACGCCGGGTGGCCACCGGCAGGACAACTCGTGCTCGGCTACGCGGTTTTCGGGTGCGCCCACCTCGCGCTCTCCTACAGCAACGAGTACTACGACCGCTTCTCCGACTGCCCGGAGGAAAGCCCCGTCTCGGGGGGAAGCGGCGTCCTGCAGCGAAAGGGCCATCTCGCCCCGGCGGCGCTCGCCTGCGCCGTCCTCCTCACCGCCGCTTCAATTCTCCTTCTCATCCTGTACAGTGGACGGTATGGGTGGTCGCCCCTCCTCTGGGCATGGGTCGTCGCCGGCAACGTCATCGGCTGGGCCTACTCCGCCCCGCCGGTTCGCCTTGCCGCCCGCGGCCTCGGGGAGGGGGCGACCGCCGCCGCATTCGGCATTCTGATGCCGGGGATGGGGTATCTCATCGCAACAGGTACGCTCGATGCAGCCTTCCTGCCGTTCGCCCTCCCCCTCACTTCCCTCGGCGTGGTCTTCATCCTCGCCGTCGAACTCCCCGACTGCGAATGCGACCGGGCACACGGCAAAAAAACGGCCGTGGTGCGGTTGGGTCGGCGACGCTCCGCCACCCTGATCCTTGCCGCGGCGGGGACGGCGACCCTCCTCTTCGTCCTTGCCACCACTCCGTCGGCGGGCATCCTCCCGGCGGTCTCCTCGCTTCCCGTCCTCGGCGTCGCGGCCGTGGGGTGGCGGGAGTGCGACGGGTCGCGGACGGCGGGGAGGCGGTCGGCGGCACGGACGGTCGCAGCCCTCGTCCTCTGCATCACGATCATCACCGCCGTGCTCATCTGGTCGTATCTGACGGGAAACGGCATTCCATAGCATTGTGAGCGTCCATACTCTTATCATCCAGAACCGGGATATTGCCGCGTACATGACCGACATACCCTACGGCAGGGGGCGGCAGCGCCGCGGCAACCCGCCGACGAAGTGCGTCTGCCCCCAGTGCGGACACACGGCGGAGAAGACCCCCGGCGTCCCCTGCCGGAGCATGAAGTGCCCGAAGTGCGGCGTGCCGCTGATGGGAGAATAGGACAGGAAGGACTTTTCCCGCTTCAGCCAGCGATATTGCAGTTAACAGCAGAGAGGCGTATCACCTTCCATCAGCCTGCGCCATACCGGCCATGCATCACCAGGTAATCGCAACAGCCTGCATCATCAGGGGAGTCGTCCGGCCGCAGATTTGGAGATGACAATCCAGAACCCCCCGTCGCCCACGATGATCTCGTAGTGCGGAACACCGATCTCCTCGAGCATCGTACGGTACCGCGCCACGTTCTCGGGGGACATGTGCCGCTTGTTCTTCTCCTCCCACTCGGGGAATTTTTTGATCATCGCGGCGGAGACCGAGGCAAAGAGCTCCGCATTTCCAAACCCGCCGCCGATGCAGGTCTTCCCGCCGGGCTTCAGGATCCGGTAGATTTCCCTGAAGGCAGTGTGGATGTCGTCCCAGAAGAACATCGAGCCGCGGCTGATGATGAGGTCGGCAGAGTCATCGGGGAGCGGGATCGCGTGCACGTCGCCGCAGAGGAGCTCGATGCGATCGGCGAGTCCTGCATCGGCGATATTGCGCCGGGCGGCCTCGTGCATCTCGTCCGAGTAGTCGAGGGCGATGACCGCAAGGTCCGTGAGTCCCGCGATGGCGATCGCAAGGGATGCAGGCCCGCTCCCGATATCGACGCAGACCCCGCTTACAATCCCGAATCGATCGACGATATTCCGGGCGATGACCGGGTAGATCGGTGCGAAGATCGTCTTTGCTATCTCATCCATGTTGCCGGCGCCTTTTTTGCCGCCCTTCCGGTCCGGGTGCGTTCCCTTCTCTGCCATTTCGATGATTGCCTCCTGATACATGCACGAACGCCCCCTCTATGGCGAAGCTCCGTTTAGAATAGTTCAATTAAACAATCCCTGAAAAGAAGAATGATTCGATGTACCAGGAGGAGGCATGTGTGGTGAACCTATCCACCCCCCGAATTTTTTTACTCTCTCCCTGCGGGGGGTCACGGATAGCGGCGCGTCTCTGAAAGGAAGGTTCAATCGCTTCTGCGCCCCAACCCATTGGATGACACAGGACGAGTTATGGACACCTTATTATCCATCACCACGGACCGTCTGGAACTGATTCCCGCCACCCATGCAATGCTGGCGGCGGATCTCAATGGACACGACGCCCTTCGCCGTCTTCTCCACGCAGACGTCCCCACGAAATGGCCCCCCACTCTCCTCGACGAGACCGTCCGCAAAGCCTTCTGCCAAATGGCGGAGGAACCATCCGACCCCCATTTTGCCTTCTGGTACTGGATACTGCGGGGCGCCGACACAGGGGAGCGCACCCTCATCGGGAGCGGAGGCATCACTGCTATTCGGGGAGAGCCCGGCACCGTCGGCATCGGCTATTCCGTTCTGGACGCCTTTCAGGGCAGGGGGTACGCGACGGAGGCCGTCGGGGCCCTTCTTCCCGTCATCTTTGAGCTCCCGGGGGTCGTCCGCATCCAGGCCACCACCTCGCCCGACCTTCCCTCATCTATCCGGGTGCTGGAAAAAACCGGTTTCATCTACGCCGGCACGAAGGAAGAGGGCGAAGGCATCGAGGAAGGAACGTTGTCGTATCTCCTCGACGGCTGATTCCCGCAAATACTTATCTTTCATCGGCCCTATACTCGGGCGGTAAACGATATGCCCGATACTCATCATGGGGCAGGCCAGCAGCGGCGGGGCAACCCACCTTCGAAGTGCATCTGCCCCCAGTGCGGCTACAAGGCCGACAAGAGCCCGGCGGTGCCCTGCTGGAGCATGAGATGCCCGAAATGTGAAACGACGATGGTCGGGGGCTGAACCTTCCCGCACTTTCGATGCAACCGGCAGGGCGGGTTCGATCCGCCCGGATGGTCTTCATCCCAAGCATCAGCTTTTGATCCCTTAATGCCGATATTTGAATAATCACCATTTTCGTCGATGTCAACGAGGGGACAGTGGTCAATGGCTACTTGCAGTATATCAAGGAGCCCTTCCCCGGCATGTGGATGGCCTCTCCGCAACAAACCTTAAATACCTCCTGAAGAGGTAAGCACTCCATAATGGCGGCAGAACCCGGCACGGCGGCAGGGACCGAACCGGCCGACGAGAGAGAACGGCTGAAAACCGAGCTTGCTGAGATGACGCATCTTGCAGAGGAGCGGCTGGAACAGCTCAAGTACCTTCAGGCAGAGTTCGACAACTACCGGAAATGGTCTGAAAAGGAGAAGGGGGCGATGGCGTCCCGTGCAAACGAGCGCCTGATCACCGATCTCCTCGTCATACTCGACGATTTCGAGCAGGCGCTCCCGTCACTAAAGGACGAAGAGAACCGGGAAGGGGTCGGCATGGTCTACCGGAAGATGGTGAAGATCCTCGCGGCATACGGGCTCGAACCAATCGTTTGCATGGGAAAGAAGGCCGACCCCGCCCTCCATGAGGTCCTCTGCAAAGAGCACTGTGCCGAAGAGCCCGGCACCATCGTCGGCGAGATCGGGAAGGGCTACCGCCTGAAATCAAAAGTGATCCGGCCATCGAAGGTGATGGTCGCGGAGAAGACATCCGGAGAAGAAGGTGAGGAGAATGGGCAAAGAGAAGATAATCGGAATTGATCTGGGAACATCGAACAGCGAGGCGGCGGTGATGATGGGCGGCAAACCCACCATCATCCCCTCGGCGGAGGGGGCGACGGTCGCAGGGAAGATGTTTCCCTCGTATATCGCATTTGCGGCCGACGGCCAGCTCCTCGTGGGAGAACCGGCACGGCGGCAGGCGGTGAGCAACCCCGAAGGGACGGTCACGGCGGCAAAACGAAAGATCGGCACGAGCCATGTCTACCATATTCGCGGCAAGGACTATACGCCGCAGCAGATCTCGGCGTTTCTCCTCAAAAAGATCAAACGGGATGCGGAGGCGTTTCTGGGTGAGACGGTGACGAAGGCCGTGATCACGGTCCCGGCCTACTTCAATGACAACCAGAGGACGGCAACGAAGGATGCCGGGAAGATCGCCGGTCTCGATGTCGTCCGGCTCGTCAACGAACCCACCGCCGCATCGATGGCCTACGGGCTCGACCGGGGCGGGGAGTACAAGATCCTCGTCTTCGATTTGGGCGGCGGCACGCTGGATGTGACAATCATGGAGTTCGGTGGCGGGACGTTCACGGTGCTTGCAACGGCCGGCGACACCCATCTCGGCGGAACGGATATGGATGACGCCGTCTTCGAATGGATCGCCGCCGAGTACCAGAAACAGGAGGGCATCGATATCCGCAAGGATAAGATGGCGGTTAACCGGGTCAGGGAGGCGGCGGAGAAGGCGAAGATCGAACTCTCGACCGTGCTCGAGACCGAGATCAACCTGCCCTATGTCTCCGCCACCCAGGAAGGGCCAAAACATCTCTCGATGAAGCTCTCCCGGGCAAAGCTCGAACAGCTCGTCGAACCGACGATCAAACGCTGCATCACCCCGTTCGAACAGGCGCTCAAGGATGCCGGACTGACCAGGGACGATATCGAGAAGGTCATCCTCGTCGGGGGTCCGACCCGGATGCCGGTCGTCCAGAAATTCATCGAAGACCATATCGGAAGAAAGGCGGAACGCGGCATCGACCCGATGGAGTGTGTTGCAATCGGCGCCGCCATTCAGGGCGGCATCCTCGCAGGCGAGATCACCGACATGGTGCTCCTCGACGTCACCCCGCTCACCCTCGGCATCGAGACGCTCGGGGGGGTGCGGACCCAGCTCATCGAACGAAACACCACCATCCCCACCAAAAAGAGCCAGATCTTCACCACCGCGGCAGACCTCCAGACCTCCGTTACGGTGCATGTGCTTCAGGGCGAACGGCCGATGGCGGCGGACAATGTCAGCCTCGGCCAGTTCAATCTCGTCGGCATCCCTCCCGCCCCGCGGGGTGTCCCCCAGATTGAGGTGACCTTTGATATCGACTCGTCCGGCATCCTCAATGTCTCCGCCAAAGACCTCGGGACAGGGAAGGAGCAGAAGATGACGATCACCGCCTCGACGAAGCTTGCGGAGTCCGATGTCGAGAAGATGGTGCATGAGGCGGAGGAATACGAAGAGGAGGACCGGCGGCGAAAAGAGGAGGTCGAGGTCCGCAACAACGCCGATTCCCTTGTCTATACGGCGGAAAAGACCATTGCCGAACTTGCCGGGAAACTCACCACCGAGCAGACGGACAAGGTGAACACGGCGATAGCAGCCGTGAAGGCGGCCCTCGCGGAGAATGACATGGACACGATCCGAAGCGAGACCGACCGTCTCAGGACCGCCCTGAGTGAGGCGGGCAGCGCCGTCTACCAGCAGACGGCCGGGCAGCAGGCGGCGGGCCCGCAGCCGGGGTATACCGGCAGCGGGGAGAGAGGGGAAGGGAAGGGCGGCGAGGACGTCGTCGATGCCGATTTCGAGGTCCATGACGAGAAATAATTCCTTTTTACCGACGGATGGACAAAAGAGACTACTACGAGACCCTCGGCGTCGGGCGCGATGCGTCGCAGGATGAGATTAAAAAGGCATTCCGGCAGCTCGCCCGCAAATACCACCCGGACCTCAACAAAGGCAGCAAGGAAGCGGAAGCCAGATTCAAGGAGGTCAATGAAGCCTACCAGGTGCTCGGCGACCCGCAGAAAAGGACCGAGTACGACCAGGCCGGGCATGCGGCCTTCTCGCCGGAGGACTTTGCCGGGTATACACCCCCCCGGTATGACGACCTCTTCCGCGACTTCGGGCTGGGGGACATATTCAATGTTTTTTCCGGCAGGACCGGACGGCCCCGCAGCCGTGCGGGGGCGGATCTCAGGTATGATATCGCAATCTCTTTGATGGACGCGTTCTCCGGCATCAAAACAACCGTGGATGTCCCCCATGACTACGAATGCACGACCTGCCACGGCACCGGCGGGCAGCCGGGGTTTATGCGGGACTGCCCCACATGCCATGGCACCGGTGAGGTCCGCCAGGTGCAGCAGAGCGGTCAGCAGCAGGTGGTGATGATCCGTCCGTGCCCGGACTGCGGCGGTCGGGGAACGATCATCGGAAAGCCGTGCGAGACCTGCGGGGGACGGGGGACGATACGAAAAACACGCCACATCGAGGTCTCCATCCCCAGCGGTGTCGGCGACGGACAATTTCTGCGCATCGCAGGCGAGGGCGAACCCGGCATGGATACGGGCCCGCCGGGCGACCTCTACGTCGTCGTCCATGTGCACCCGCATCCGTCCTTCGAGCGGCACGGCGCCGACCTCCACAGCACGGCGGAGGTGGGGCTTCGCACCGCCCTTCTCGGCGGAGAGATCACGGTTGCGACCCTCACCGGCACCGCACGGCTGACCATCCCGGCGGGGACCCAGAGCCATACGCTCTTTCGGCTGCGGGGACAGGGGATGCCGCATATCGGCTCGAAGAGCAGGGGCGACCTTTTGGTAAAGGTCGTTGTGACGATTCCAAAGCACCTGACCGAAAAACAGAGGGAGATGGTTCGTGAGGCCTTCCCCTCCCTTGCCTGACAGCTGATGCACCGCTGTCGCACCGCAGGGTATGATCCGCCCTGAAGACCGGGACGGGTTGTTCGCCGCCGCCCTTGTCCTGCCATCCCCGCAGTCGCAGCCTTTTGCACCGATTCAAAAAAAAGAGGGAATGGCGGTTTGGAGAGGGAGGACCAAACAGGTGAAGATCCCCATGATCTTCATGCCCATATGGATCATGACGGCGATGAAGACATATTTCAAGATCAGTACATCGGCCAGAAATGGAGAAGGAGCGGGATAGCGACAATGACGATGATCACCTCGAGCACCAGCCCCATCCTCCAGTAATCGGTGAAGCGGTAGCCCCCCGGCCCCATGACGAGGGTATTCGACTGGTGCCCGATGGGGGTCAGAAAGGCGCAGGACGCTCCGATGGCAACGGCCATAAGAAACGGGTCGATGGAGGCCCCGAGATCGACCGCGATCCCCATGGCAATCGGTGC
The DNA here is from genome assembly GCF_018687785.1 of Methanovulcanius yangii. Taxonomy (NCBI): domain Archaea; kingdom Methanobacteriati; phylum Methanobacteriota; class Methanomicrobia; order Methanomicrobiales; family Methanomicrobiaceae; genus Methanovulcanius; species Methanovulcanius yangii. The sequence continues at coordinate 76,513 of NZ_LTBL01000001.1, read as the reverse complement.
CATCAGCACCGTGGACGCGGCATTGTTCACGAGGTCCGAGAGGAACATGGTGATGATCAGCAGCAGGACGAGCGTTGCCTCCGGCGGGAAGGTGGATGCAGCGGTCACGATGCTCCCGGCGATGAGAGCCGCTCCGCCGCTCACCTCAAGCGCCTGCCCGACCGGGATCATCGCGCCGAGGAGAATAATGATCGGCCATTCCACGCTGTCATACGCGTCACGAAGGGAGACGATCGAGGTCAGAATCATCAGGACGACCGCCGCAGTGAAGGTAATCTGGACCGGCAGGAGGCCGAGCGCGGAGACGGCGAGGGCCGAGCCGAAAATGGCGACGGCGAGCAGTGCCTGTTTCGGCCCCCCGATCCGGATGCCCCGCTCGGCAAGGGGAAGGCACCCGATATTCGGCAGGGCTGCCTGAACGTCGTCCTTCTTCCCCTGGAGAAGGAGGATGTCGCCCGGCTGGAACCTTATCTGCTTCAGCCGGCTCTGGATACGCCCCCCTTCCCGTGCGACCGCAAGGAGATTGAGGCCGTGAAGCCAGCGGAGATTTGCGGTATACGCGGTGCGGTTCAGGATTGGGGAGTCCGGTTTTATGATCGCCTCGATGATCCCGATTGTATCGGAGCCGATCATCTCCTCCGTGATCTCCTCCTTTCCCGCCAGTTCGAGGCGTGTGGCATCAAGGAGGGTCTGAAGGTCGCCCGAATCCGCCCTGATGACCAGGATGTCCTTTTCCCGGATCGTCTCGTAGACAGACGGAGCGACGATATTTCTGCCATTTCGTATCAGCCCCACCACCACCACCTCGGCCTCGGTGGCGGCCCCGATATCGTAGATCATCCTCCCTGCAAGTTTCGAACCTTCCGGGACCCTGACCTCGGTCAGGTAATCCCTGATGGCAAAGAGCTCTTCACTGGATGCAGGGCTCTTGCGGGACGGGATCAGCCTCCACCCCAGGAAGGCGATAAAGAGAATCCCGCATATGGCAACCCCGGCCCCCACATAGGTAAAGTCGAAGATCATGAATGGTTCCCCGCCGTTCTGGGCACGATAGGTGGCGATGATGATATTCGGCGGGGTACCGATGAGGGTGGTCATCCCACCGAGCAGTGAACCGAATGCGATCGGCATCAGGAGGTAGGAGGGAGCCCGTCCGCTCTTTCTGGCCGTCCTGATGGCGACGGGCATCATAAGAGCCAGCGCCCCGACATTGTTCATGAAGGCAGAGAGGACTGCAACGATACCCGTAAGCGAGAAGACCTGGCGCACTCGTCCGTCCCCGATCCGCGCAACCCACCGGGTCAGCATATCGATCAGCCCCGAGTTCTGGAGTCCCCTGCTGAGGATCAGGACGGCGGCAACGGTCACCACCGCCGGGTGGCCAAATCCAAGAAAGGCATCCACCGGATCGATGATGCCCGTGATTGTGACAATAAGAAGCGCAATTACCGCGACGATGTCGTAGCGGACCTTGCCGGTCGCAAAGAGAATCAGCGCAAGGAGGAGCGTCCCAAAGACGATTGCCATATCGAACATCGCGACCAGATATTCCTAAAATACAGAGGAGGGTGGAGAAAAGAAATACCTTCCCCAGTGGTTCGCATGATGACCATCCACGGTCGGACCTCTGTCCGTCAGTGCAAAACCTGATTTTCGCTTCCACGGCAGGACATGCACAGGAGGCGGCATGCGGCCATTCCCGCATACGCAATCGAGAGAGAAGTCGCTACCGGAATCCGGAATGTGCGCATTCTCCGGCTGAAACATCCAAAACCCCCTCACCGCCATGCCCACCCGTTGACGCCCTCTCCACCGCATCCCGCATCCCCGGAGTCCGCATCTCCATCACCCCGGTCAGTACCCCGTCGCATAATACCAGCCGCCCTCTTCGCGGATGTGCACCGGGACCCCGAAGAGCCCGCCGATCCGCTCGTCGGTGAGGATCTCCTCCTTCGGGCCGTCGGCAACGAACCGACCGTCCTTCATGAGAATGACGCGGGAGATCTCCGGGATGATGTCATGAAGGTTGTGGGTGACCATGATGATGCCCGTCCCGGTGCCCGCTATCCTTCGCAGCGTCGCCCGGAAGGTGTGGAGGGCACTGAGGTCGAGGCTCGTCGTCGGTTCATCGAGGATGAGCGCCTTGGGGTCGTGCACGAGCGCCCGTCCGATGAGTATCCGGCGTGCCTCTCCGGTGGACATCGCCGTCATCGGCCGGTCCCGCAGGTGCTCACACTCGAGGAACCGAAGAATCTCGTCCGCCTTCTTTTCCATCGCAGGCGTCACGGTGTAGGTGAAGAGCCCGATGGAGGAGAAGAACCCCGAGAGGACAGCCTCCCTGCCCGTGATATCGCGGGCAAAGCGGAACTGGAGGTCGCCGGAGACGATGCCCAGAAGCGAGCGCAGGTCGGCAATTCGCCACACGTCCTTTCCCCAGATGCGAAACGTCACCCCGCCCTCGCGGTAGGCGGGGTAGTACTCGCGGGTGACGGTCTTGATGAAGGTCGACTTGCCCGCACCGTTCGGGCCGAGGATGGCGATGTGTTCGCCCTCGCAGATTCGCACCGTAAGGGAATCGAGGACCGGTTTTCCGCCCACTATCACGGTGACGTCGTCGAATTCGAGGAGCGGCGGGGCCGTCCGGCCGGAAAGATCAGGAGATGTGGTTTTCATGGCGGGCACGAACCGTTGATCACTCTTCTCGTACCGGAGGCATCAATGTTTCCGTCCCGTTCTCCCGTTGTTTGCATCAATGCCGCAAAAGAATGAAGATGGTTCATCCACAACAATAGGACACTATGCCAAAGCATGTCGGAATCGTTGCGTGCAGCGCCGAGGGAGCCGCGCTCTGTTACCGCACCCTCTGCGGCGAGGCGCCCGCGGTCATGGGGGAGCACATGCATCCCGAAGTATCGATGCACACCTACCCGCTGGGAGAGTATATGCCATACATCCGCTCCGGCGACTGGGACGGCGTTGCATCCCTTATGACGGGAACCGCGGAGAAACTGGTCGCTATCGGGGCCGAGATTCTCATCTGCCCGGACAACACCATCCATGAGGCATTCGACAAGGTCACGGAGACGTCACCCGTTCCGTGGATTCACATTGCAGACGCCGTCGGCCATGAGGCGAAACTGCAAGGGTACACGAAACTCGGGATCACCGGGACGAAGTACCTGATGACCGGCCCGGTCTATCCCCGGCGGCTCGCCGAGGTCGGCATCGCCTGCGAAATTCCGGACGAAGCGGACCGGGAACGCATCGACACCATCATCTTCACGCAACTCGTCAACGGCATCTTCACCGAGGAGTCCCGGCTCTACTTCAACGACGTTATCCGGAAGCTCAAAGACAGCGGGTGCGATGCCGTCGTCCTCGGGTGCACGGAGATCCCGCTCCTCGTCAACCCGGACGACTGCCCGCTCCCGGTGCTCGATTCCACCCGTCTCCTCGCCCGGGCGGCACTGAAAAAGGCACTCGAATAACGTTCCCTCTTTACATGAGGGCCGAATTTTTTTAGCCCGCAAACGGCCCCCCACGACCGGGTTGCATAAACGCTATCGTGCCTTCCCATCAAGGGATTGCTATGGCAGCACTCTCCGGAGCGGTACGACAGAAATATCTCGTCGATGTGGCACTCGCCATCTCCTTTCTCGTCTGTTTTGTGACCGGTGTGATCCAGCAGGCAGGGTGCTGGACGATCGACGAGGAGATCGACGCATGTCTCCGGTGCCATCGGACGGACGACATGTGAGCTTCCTGAAGGCAGAAGGAGGACGGCTTTTCGAACAGGAACCTGCCGGCCACGCCGCTATTATTGTCAGCTCCGGTGCTTTCATGCCCCACTCGGCTCAACAATTTTTCAGAGGTATCATGGCATGAAGACGTTCCACGCAGAATTTTCCGGTTTTATCGAGCTTGCCACCGACCAGCAGTGCGACGCTGAGATCCTTTGTGAGCGGGTCTGCAGGGAGATCCGCGAAGTCTTTGCAAGCCACGGCTGTATCAGCGAGTGCCACATCGCACTCTCCTCAATCAACCAAAAAGGATAGTCCTCTCTCTTTTTCCCGGAGATCGCGTTTGTTCCCAGGTCTTCCGCCACGGTTCATGGAGGGTGACCGGGCACCGGGCACGATAGGGGGCAATGACCGCCCCCGGATGGGTGGGGCACCCGCAGACCGCGGCACAGGCGGCGGTGAGGGCTGCCGCCGGGTCGTTCCCGTACACCGGCGCGAGACGGGCGGCGACGGCGGCAGGCGCCGTATTCGTCCATACCCACTGGTGGTCCATCCGGCACCAGGTAGATATGGGGCGGCGGCCGGGACGGGACGGGCGGACTGAAGATCTGAAGATATATTAGGGAAGATACCCTCCTGTCACTACCGAGAGCCATTCCAATACCCTTCATTTCCTCGTATCGACACTCTGTCGATGGTGGAGAGGAGGATGGGGGGCGGTGCCTGAAGGTGATCAAGCAATGATAGAGGGAATAATTATTTATCTGGCTCTGTTTACCGTGATTCTCTTCCTCTTCAGCTGTATATCCCGGCGGATAGAGGCAACGCCGATCACCGCACCCATGGTGTTTCTCACCGCAGGTCTCCTTCTGGGGCCGGCAGGTGCAGATATCATCTCCTTTCAGACAGAGAGCGGTTTCATCCTCCTCATCGCCGAGATTGCACTCGTCTTCACCCTCTTCTCCGATGCCTCACGTATCGGGATGCGGGGGGTAAAGGACAGCGGCACGCTCCCCCCGAGGCTCCTTGGAATTGGACTTCCCCTCACAATCCTCACAGGACTCATCGCAGCAATCGTTGTTTTTCCCAGGCTTGGCTTCGTCGGGGCAGGAATTCTGGCCACCCTTCTTGCTCCTACCGATGCAGCACTCGGGGAGGCCATCGTCACCAACAGGAAGGTGCCCCTGAGAATTCGTCAGGCCCTGAATGTGGAGGCGGGGCTGAATGACGGTGCGGTGATCCCCGTGCTTACCATTCTTGTCACCATCACCATCGTCGGTGCAGAGGCCTATTCAGCGGGGTACTGGATCGTCTCAGCTGCCGTTCAGATCATCCTCGCCGTGTGCGTGGGGATCGCCGTCGGGCTTGCGGGAGGATGGATCATCGACCGGGCCGAGGAGAAACGGTGGATGGAAGGCACGTACACATGGATCTCCCTGATGGCACTCGCCATCACCGCCTGGATTCTCGCGGATATCCTCGGGTCTTCCGGGTTTATCGCTGCATTCATTGCCGGACTTGCGATCGGAACCCGCCATCAGCGCCTCATCACCACACTCGTTGATTTTACCACGGCACAGGGGAGGATCCTCGGCCACCTGGTATTTTTTACTCTCGGCGTCGGGTCTTCCCTGCTGGTGGACCACTTCAGCATGAGGATTGCCGCCTATGCTGTGCTGAGTCTGACGATCATTCGTTTTCTGCCGGTCGCCATTGCCATGATCGGCACGGGTCTGAAGAGAAACACCGTTCTCTTCCTTGGATGGTTCGGCCCCCGGGGACTTGCTTCCATTGTCCTGCTGTTTACGGTGATGGAGGAGATGGAGGGATATCCCGGGATGGAGACCATCACCGCGGCCGCCATTACCACCGTCATCCTGAGCGTCTTTGCCCACGGAATGTCCACCGGTCCGGGTATCGCCCGCTATTCGCGGCATGCGGAGACATTTCGGGAGGACTCCCCTGAATATGAGGCCGTCCTTGAGCTGCCCGCGAAGCTGGGGAGGGACCTCTCGGAGATATTTGCGGATGTGGGCCGGCTGGGAAACAGACGAGAGAAGGACTGAGGACAGCCGGAAGAAAATGACTGTCCCGGACAGTCGGGAAGGGGACCGGAGTAAACGAAGGACGTCTCATTCCTCCCCCCGCATACACAGACCTATATACTGACAGGATCATCCAGTCATCGGGACATCTGTGAGAGCAATCGCAGTCGAGAGGGGCAATGGCGATGAGGGGGCACTACTTTTATTCACATTCAGAAGCATTTCCGTGCTCTTCGACCCGGATGACCCGGCACCGCTGCCCGAAACCGGACTGACCGGGCATGCTGAGGAGACACTTGCCGGGTACCTGAATGAGTTCAGGATACCGGCCCCGGTGGAAATGATCATCTCTCTTCCGGCTGCGGAAATGCCACCCGATGGCAGCACGCTCATTCCGGAAGCCATTCGGCAGCATTTTGCCCTCGGTATCGGGGACATCATCCATGAACAGCGAATTTCCCGCCGGGAAGGAATCTACAGCCTCTGCATCGCAATCGGCAACGCTCTCATCGCCCTGCTTTTTATCTCCATCATCACCGTATACGACATCCCGATTGAATCGCCCCCGATATTTCTCATCGGTGCCTTCATCACCATCATGAACTGGGTAACCATCTGGGATACGTATGAACACTTCCTGTATGATTTCCGCGGCATCGCGAGAAGGAGAAGGCTCTATGAGAAGATATCCCGGATTCCGATATCAATGAAGGGATACTGATGCGGATCTACCGGGGGGTGTTCGATCTTTGGCCCCGACATAGGGAGGTCATCGCCATCCCCCGGCCGTTCTCCTTGGGGGGACCTCTTCGGGCAGTCAGGTAGTGTCGTCGCCTCAGCGCCCCCTTCATCTCCAACATCGATGTTTCCGGCCCCTGAACAGTCGGCTGAAACAGCGTGGAAGATGTACCCTTCCGGGTGTCGCGGCCACCCTTGTCGCGGGGTACACTCCGGAAATTATTCCGGGTGATGCACCGGAGGAGAAAATCCTGATATTCGGGGACAGGAGGGAGGATAATCACCGTTTTGAGCCATCAGCAGTCATAGCACCAGGCTGATTCCTCATCTTTGCCATGAATCCCGGCACCCACCACAGGAATGCGGAAGAGAGGAAGGCAGGGGGTCATACAGATTTTAATAATGAAAAAAAATATTAATTCTACGTCGTTCTTTTCAGCACAATATATAAATACCATGTCACCGATTCCGTCCCTACTATGGAAGGAATATATTTGAAAGTGAAGACACGGGCCGTCCCCAGCCGCGGACGCGCCAGGCTACATGAATCGGTGATAACAAAACTTGGCGTAGAGGTGGGGGAAAATATCGAAATCCAGAGATATCCTCTTGAAGAAGAAGAACACCCCAAACCCCTGGTCCTCTCTGCTTATGCCGACGCAATGGTCGAGGAGGACGTCATACGGATGAGCGCTGAGGATATTGCCAGGCTCGGCATCGCCGAGGGGGATAGCGTCATCGTCCAGAGAAAAATCCCTCTCACCGAGGTGATTACAAAGAAGGCGGGCGCCACCGGAAAGGCCGTCCAGGAAGGGGCGGGCAGGGCAGGAAAGTCCATCGAGGAGGGGGTAAAAGACATCGGCGAGAAGATCAGGCCCGGACCGGGCGAGAAGGAACTCTAAAGGGAGTCATCCATAATGGCCGTAGAGTATGTCTATCCGGCATGGTGGGAGTGGTTTCAGCCGGTTCTTTGGGCGGTTCTCCTCTTTATCGGGCTCATCATCGTCTATTACATCATCCGGGTGATACAGGAGGGGAGAGTGACCCCGCGCCTTGCGGAGATCGAACTGGAAAAGGAGAAACTCAAACTGATGACGCTGGAGTACGCCCACCGGGGGCAGCCGTTTTTCAGGATTCCACCTGAACGGCTGGAAGAGATAAACAAACTTGATGAAGAGAACATCCGGCTGGAAACGGACATCTTTGCCAAGCAGAGTGCCGTTGAGAAGAGAATTCAACGGCTGGAAAATATGGTGAAGAGCACCAAGCTCGACCACATGGTCGAGAAGATAAAAGAAGACGAGAGGAAGATCCGGTGATAGAGATGTATGAGACAGAGATTCCGGAAACGAAACGGAAACATTCATTTTCCGAGACCCTGACCTCGATTCCCGGCACCATCGATTCGAGAATGCCAACGCTTGACAAGCGAATGGACCGCTACTTCGATGAATACATGCCAGGCCTCATTGAGGAATGGGGATTTGTCACCCTCAGCATGCTGGAACAGCTTGAACGTCGACTGGACATGGTCAGCCTGGACATCCAGGTCCTCGAAAAGGGGAGGGCCGCCCTCCAGACCCGGGCCCGGGCAGTGGACGAGGAATTGCGTGGGCTTGAGGAGGAGGTAGAGAAACAATGAGCGGTATTGACAATTACATGAACACCTACTTTGACCGCCGCATGAAAGACATCATCGAGGAGTGGAACCTTGGCACCAGGAGGGATTTCGGGGATTTCACCGAGCGCCTCGGGTTTGTCGAGGGAGAAATACGGGAGCTCAGCGCCTTTGAAAGGGGCGCTGCTGCCCGTCTTACCGTACTGGAGCAGCGGCTTGCCCGGTGCAGGGAGGCGAAGAAATGACGGGGCTAGAGATTGCTCTTCTCATCATTCTCATCATCATTGCCGCATTCATACTGTATTACTACTTCCGGGGGACCGGTGGTCATGTGGCCATCACACGCCCGATGGAGAGCAGGGTGGACGAGTACCTCGACCGGCATTTCGAGATGATGGTCGCCGAATGGTCCCTGATGGACCGGTACCAGGTCAAATCCTTCTGCGCAAACAAGGAGAAGGCCCTTGCGGCGGGCGAAGAGAAGGTGACCGCCCTGAGAACGTTTGAAGAAGAGATGAACACCACCCTTGCCGGACTGGAGGAACGCATCAATGTTCTCGAGAAGCAGATATGCGGCGAATGAGCCATCAGAATCGCCGGAAAATTTCTATGCCCGCCTCAGGGGAAATATTCCGGTGATGCGAAAACAGGGGCAGCCGCCACAGAAGGATCCCTCGACCTTCTCACGGTATTTCTGCGATCTCTGCAATGACTCGTTTCCCCTCACGGATATGAAGCAGTGCAGCCTCTGCGGCAGATGGTCCTGTCCTTCATGCTGGACGGAGCAGTACTATGTCTGCAACTCCTGCCACGGCATCATCCGGCTGCATACCATGGCGACGGCCCCGCCCCGGGCGGGAGTGAAGGAAGAATCAATGCTCAAAGAGGGATAAGAACCTTTTTTTTAGAGAGAGAACCTGGAGGCGGTCCACTGCTTCGAGAAGAAGAGAAGCTTAACTATGGGGGGGCCGTCCCCGGAATCAGGCACTGTGAAAGCCCCTTCGGATGCCGGAGCACAAAGGGACCGACTGCCACAAAAACAAAATAGCATTGCCGCAATCCTTCCTCCATGCGTACCAGCCACGCCCTTCTCCTGCGCATGTGGCATGATGCAGCATTCGATTTCGGACAGGTGACGGTTGAGTATGTCAACCGCGGGGCTCCGGGCGACCGGTCGTCCGTCGCCGGCGGGATCATCGCCGGCCTCGACCGGGACTACTTTACGGTGGCATCCGGGACGGGAGAGGATACCCCCATCCCCTACCACCGCATCCTCAGGATCCTCTACAAGGGCATCCCGGTCTGGGAACGTCCTGCATGATCGGATTGCGGGCATACAGGAGAGTGCTGCGCACCGCGATTTGCTGGCAGGCGGCAGACCCGGACAGGGAAACCTTCCAACCCGCAGTGACCAAAGATTCATTGGGGAGGAGCGGCATCTTACGCAGTATCAGGAGGCGCCAGTAGTGGAGAGTCATAAACTCTATGTCGGAAATCTCAGCCATTCGGTCAGTGAGGATGACCTGAAGGAACTGTTTTCGGAATTTGGCACGATCACGGATATCGAGATGCACGCGGCCGACGGATTCGGATTTGTTACCTACGAAACCCTTGAAGGAGCCGAGCGGGCGCGTGAAGTGATGGCAGGAAAGGAATTCGGGGGGCGGACCCTCAGGGTCGAAGACGCCCGCCCGGTCTTCCTGAGCGGGGAGCGGCATCCCGAGTCCATTATCTGAAGGCCGAAGCCCGGCAATTCAGGCGGCCCGTTTTGCGGGGGGAGACGGACCGGTCGATTCACGTACGGTGCCCCATGCCGAAGTGACCGGAATCCATTTTTTTCAGCGGCACAAGTAAGCGAAGATCATCCTTCCTCTACCAAAACGCCTGCCTACGCCGCAGGCAGAGGCAGGCCTTCGGCCCACTCCCGTATCGCGTCCCAGTTCCGGAAGTCCCCTTCGGGCGACTTCATTGCCTTGATGATCATCCGCATCGGAAGGTTGAGGACCTTGGTGTCCAGTTTTCCCGCAAACATCCCGGTGGCAACGGGTGAAATTATGTCGGTGATACCTTTCGTGGCCTCCGCCATCGTCGCCCGGTTCTCCGGCGTATCCTCCTTCATCGTCAGGCCCACCGAAAAGATGGCAACCGGCACCTCCCGCAGGGCATCGGCATGCTTCTTTACAAAGTCGATTGCATCGCCCAGCCATTTGCCTGCGTAGACGGGGCTCCCGACAACGACCAATCCGTACGACCCAATGTCCACGCCCGAGGTTGTCGCCTCCTTTGCGGCGAGGACGCCGACCTCCACATCGGCCCCCCGGTCACCGAGCATATCCCCGACGGCCTCCGCCACCTCCATCGTCGAGCCGTAGCGGCTCGCGTATACGACCAGTACCCTGGTTGTCATGGGAGAGGATGCGTGTGTGGAGGGATAAAGGGATCGGAGAATTTTGAATTTAAAGAGAACCTTAATTTTTTGAAGACATTCCAGTCACATCAATGCAATTTATTCCGGCACTCATTCCAGAGGATTACATGGCATTAACAACAGGACTCATCCCGTGGTCTCTTCAACAAGTCTGAGGATTGGGTAAAAGATGATCTAAATCCAATAAATCGAGATAGCCATATCCTCAATATGAAACCTAATTTTGAAAAATAAGAAAAATAGGAGTTTCTGATTAAACCGGGTAGAACCTGACTTTCACCAGTTTGTTTCCGCCATTGACGATCTGCCAGAAGTATCCACCATCCGCTTCATACTCATCATACAGATAGTTGAGATAATCAAATACCCATGCTGAGCTTTGTTCATAGAATGGTGAGAATTCGTCAGCAAAAACTCCATAGGTGTCCTGTTTGGGTTCTATATAGAACAGGTCAGTAATTTCATCCCATTCTGTTTTCTTTGTTACACGGACATCGCCAAGATCAAAGAAATAGGTGTCTTCGCCATATTCCTCGGTGTAACCGTCATAATAGACCCAGCCATCGATGTCGGTATAACCACCGGGTTTTCCCCGTGCAACGACAAATACCTTGTATTTACCTTCCGGCAACTGAAGTTCGCAGACTCCGTCACCACCGTTGGCATCAAGGACGGCCCATTCTTCTCCCTGTGAGATCACCATCTTCACACCATCGATGTACATGGGAATACAGGACTCTGTCGCGTCATCATAGTTATCAATGACACCATCACCGTCAAAGTCAATGCAACCATCCAAGTAGATGGATTCTTCAGGCGTGATGTACGGCAGGAAGATGGTGTGTCTGTCTGTGCTACTTGCGCTCCACTCTTCTTTGAGATTCTTCTTGAAGTGGATGTTCAGGTTGTAGTGCTCTCCGTTGATGTCAATTCCTTTCGGAGCCGCACTTACCGCCGTCACCGTCATACCAACGGCAACCAGCAGTACTAATGCTACAACAAATAGTTTTTTCATTCTTCAATCCCCCCCCCAATTTGAGGGACGGTTAAGCGTCGTCTTTCTATTACTTAAGGATGTTGAGAAATAGAAACAAATAAATACCACAATGATATTTTGAAACCAAATCCGGTTTATTCATGGTCTGGAGGAAAGGTCATTTCCTATTCTACACCCATTAGTGTTCAATCCTGACCCTTCCAACGAAAACCCCAAAAAAAACATTTTTCCCGGTGAGGCAGAACCCTGATCCTCAACCCATGTGGTCGCGCGTTGATTGTCAGACAGGGACACCCTTTTCGTCTGAACATCGTCCTGAGTATGATCACTTGAGCGGTTGGCTCACTGTGAACAGGGGTCCGCTCCCTTTCGGCACTTTCGGTACCATTGCAGCGGGGTTTCTACTCCGCCGCCGCTTCCTCTGCCTTCTCCTTCCCCTCGCCATGCCGCTCGCGATAGTCCTCAATCGCCTTGTGCAGGGCATCTGCCGCAAGGTTCGAACAGTGCATCTTTCGCGGCGGGAGCCCTTCGAGTTCGTCGGCCACATCCTGCCTCGTTATTTTATCCGCTTCGTCGAGTGTCTTGCCCTTCGCAAGCTCGGTGACCATGCTGGCCGTCGCAATCGCCGACCCGCAGCCAAACGTTTTGAACTTCACATCCGTCAGGATGCCGTCCTCCACTTTTATGCTCACTTCCATGAGATCCCCGCAGACGGGGTTGCCGACCCTGCCTACGCCGTCGGGGTTTTCGACACTCCCGACATTCCTGGGGTTCATGAAGTGGTCCATCACCTTCTCCGAGTATCCAATCTGGGGAACATCTTCCATTTTTACCCACTCCTTACATCGCGGTTATCATCCGCAGACGTTCAACAGTCTTTCTGACGGCATCAACCACATAGGGAACCTCCTCTGTCGTATTCGACCGCCCCATCATCATGATCATCGAGCCGTGCGCCTCCTCGTGCTTCAGGCCGATGGCAAGGAGGACATGGGACGGTTCCAGCGTCCGGGACGAACATGCCGAGCCCGTCGTCACCTGGATGCCAAAAGCCGTATCGAGGTTGAGGAGGATACTCTCCCCCTCGATCCTGCCAAACCGAAAACTCAGGTGGCCGGGGAGTCGCCCCGTCGCGGGGCCGGTCAGGTGGGCGTCCTCGATCATCAGTATATCCTTCAGGTATGCACCAGCGATTTCATGGAGGCGGCGTCCTTCGGCGCCCATCTCCCGGCCGGCAATCATCGCCGCCTCCCCCATACCGGCGATGGCGAAGAGGTTCTCCGTCCCGGAGCGAATCCCCCGTTCCTGCCCGCCGCCGGGAAGAAGCGTCTGGAGCTTCACCCCTTTTCTGACATACAGGGCGGCGGCGCCCCGCGGGCCGTACATGTCGTTGGAGGACAGTGTCAGAAGATCGATCCCGTCCGCCTGCACATCCACGGGGATTCGTCCCGCTGCCGCCGTCGCATTGACATGGAGATACCGACCCTCTTCATGAACGATGCGACTGACGTCGCGTATCCGTTCGATCGTGCCAATCTCGTCATTCGCATAATTGACCGATGTAACGACCGTATCCTTCGTCACCATCTCTGCCAGCATGTCCAGATCCACATACCCTTCGGGACTGACCGGAACAACATCATACGCATATCCCTGCTTTTGAAGCTCTTTCATCGGGTTTATGACCGAGATATGCTCGACGGCCGACGAGACCACCCTCATCCCCGCTTTATTGTTCCGGAGTGCCGTCCCCCGGATGGCCAGGTTGTTCGACTCGGTGGCACAGCTGGTAAAGAGAATCGTCTCCGGAGACTCCGCATTGATAAGCTTTGCCACCTTCCCCCGTGCCTCCTCCAGCACACGCTTCGCCACCAGCCCCCGCGTGTGCAGGGAGGACGGATTGCCATAGTGCTGCATCAGATAGGGAGAGGCAAAGGCAGCCACCCTCTCGTCGACCGGCATGGCGGAGCTATGGTCCAGATATATCATCCCTCTCCCCCTTTTAGAATGAGATCACCGCGTCCGCCTCAAGGGCGAGGTCATTCAGGGTCGCCGCTCCTGCGATTCGAACTCCCTCAATGAAGTCTCCCCGTTCCATCCCCAGAAGCCGGGTGCTCTGTTCGCAGACATAAAAATCCACCCCGGCTGCCGCCGCCTGATCAATCACTTCACGGAGTGGTGGAAAAGACCCCATACGGATCTTCTCCGCCTCACCTTTTTTCATGACCGTGATGCCCTTGATCATGAAAAAAATACATGCCGAGACGTCCATGGCCACCGCCGTCGCCCCGAGGATGAACGGTCCGTACAACCGCTCCGGCGTATCGGTGCCGCTGGTCTGCACATACAATATCTTCCCCATTTACGTCTTCCTCCTGATATAGAAGGTCATAATTCCCTCCTCCTTCTCAAATTTCACAATCTCATGCCCGGTACGCCGTGCCCACCGGAGGATGTCCTCCTCGGCCGCCGGGTCGTCTGCCTCGACCTTCAGCACCTGCCCGGGGGCAATCTTTTCAATCTCCTCCCTGGTCATGGCAATCGGCATCGGGCAGAACATGCCGATACAGTCTAGTTCGGCGTCGGCCTCTGGTTCAGCAGTCATTGATGAAATGCCCTCCTCTCAAAACACCGGGTATCCGTGACGATATCGGGTGACAGTCCTCCCTATTTCCGGGGGAATATAAAAAGCTAATGACGCCCGCGATGGCGTCGATGGCACAGAAAAATCAATATTTTTCGATCAGCAATACATCGGGCCTCCAGATGGGTTTTACTCCTTTCTGCCGGAGGAGAACAAGTCCTCCGGGTCAATACTGGAGGCCCCGAGGCCCGGAACCACCTGCCGTCTCCCTGAATGGAGCGGTGTATGCCCAAAAAATACGTACAAATTTGGAAAATCCCATTCCCCGGGTGCCGCTCCCGCGGCAGCAGGCAACTGCACTCAGTTATTCGAAGGGGAGTGACCGTCCCCGCGGGCTACATGGCGATAATGATTCAGGGGCACATGCATTTCGAACCGTACACCCTCCCCGGCGAGGCCGGTCTCCACGATGGCAATACCGGTAATCTCCAGAATCTCTCGCACAAGAAAGAGGCTCATCCCCTTCTTCTTCTCATGCCTGCGGTCAAAGATAGTCTCTTTCATCCCGGCGGGGATACCTATGCCGTTGTCCTGGAAGACGATGGTCAGGCCCTCCTCTGTCTCATACGATGTCAGCGTGATCTCCGTTACCGATTCCCCATGCTCAAGTGAATTTTCCACCAGAGTGTAGAACACTGTCTCCAGGAGTGAGTCCGCATACACCTCGAGTCCTTCCACCTCCGAGCTCTGGTGCAGGTGCATGGTATCGAGGTGGGAGATGGCATAGAGATAGGCATTGGTGACATTCTGCCAGGTCGGAGGGACCGCACCAAGGTTCTGGTAGTCCTTTGCAAACCGAATCCAGTGCTCCACCTGCTGGATGAGCGCCTCCTCCTTTTCGAGAAGCACCAAACCCTGGCCATCCTTCATGAACTCCTTTTCCAGTTCTATATATCCGCGAAGGCTGAACATCGCGTTTTTTATGTCGCTGAATGTGATGAGATTGAGGAGATTCTGCTTCTTCGTTGCCAGTTCAAGAATTTTCTCCGTGTGCTTGCGTTCGGAGATATCGCGGTCGATCGCAAGGATCATCTTCTTTGCATCAATCAAGAGGAGACTTCCGTTGATCTCCATAGGAAAGGTTGTCCCGTCCTTGCGTACATGCGTGACCTCTCCACGCACCTCTTCCCCGCCCAATACCCGCTGCATGCGTTCCCCGGCCCCAACCCTTGATTCGGGACTGTCGAGATCGCTGATCCTCATGGTGAGAAGTTCATCCGTGGAGTATCCGTGCATCATCGCCGCCGCCCTGTTTGCAGACACGATCCGCCCTGCATCCTTCCCTTCCGCCTCGAAGATCAAAATGCAGTCCCCCGCCTGTTCGAAGAGCTGCCGGTATTTCTTCTCGCTTACCGCAATCTTCCTTTCGGCGATGACACGCCGCCGTTCGATGAAGAAAAATCCAAGGGCACCGGCAACCATCACCCCAAAGACTGCACCATAAAAGATCGTGTTGAGATAGTCGATCTCCTCCAGGATAACGGAGCTGTCCATGTCGACACCGACGATTCCGACCACATTGCCGCTGCTGTCATGTATGGGGGCGAAACCGGAAAGGACTGTTCCCCACTGGTCGGTCGTAAACTCCTCGTCTGCAGAAAGGCCTTCAAATCCCATGTACATCTCGGGTTCGGCCTCGGGATATGCGTCACCGACGAGGGAGGCGTCATCGGCATAGCCGTAATCCGCATCGACCACGAATTCCAGCAGTCCGTCGTCGTTTTGCATCGTGTAGATGTATAAAATATCAGGCACAGCCATTTTCACCTGGCGGAGCTGATCCCTGATTGCAAGGTACTCCGGCGTGCCTTCACTTCCCACCTGTATCCGGGAGAAGGCATCCCCGTCGATCTGCGATGCGGTGGTACCCGCAACGGACATCAGTTCATCCTGAACCGACTCCATGAGAGCTTCCTGCGACTCCGTGGAGATGGACCAGACTATGCCGATACTTGAGAACAGCATCAGCAGAACCAGCAGAAGGGAGACGGTGCGGGATGCTATCTTACCTGCCATATGCGCTGTACGACGGAAAAATATCGTATAATGGATCTGTTTTCACGGTATGCAATAAGAGTTCTGGATTGAATCGGGCCTTTTCTCATGATTTCCCCTCTAATTTTTTCCGGTCCTTTGCACTTCTGTAACCACAAGGATTCAGACGTTTATTTTGCGTGCTTTGGAGCGAATCAAAGAAGAAGCCATATAATGAGTGATCACTCACTTATTTATGCGCAGATCACCCCGTACCCCGGGGATTCTACCGACGCAATGGAGAGGAGGGATTCGAATGAGCAGGCATTTGTCAGAAGAGAAACGGAAAGCACTGATGGAGGCGGCAATCGATCTCTTCTCGACCCAGGGGTTTCATGCAACCCCGACGAAACAGATATCAGACCGTGCCGGCGTCTCTGCAGGCACCCTTTTCCGGTACTTCAGTACAAAAGAAGAGCTGATCGATTCACTGCATACCTCCATCACTGCCGCACTTGCCGATGCGGTGGATGAGGCGATACGCCCGGGAACACCAGTGGAGGAGCAGATAAAAAATGTGAAGCGTGAGGTGCTCTACTGGATGTTTAAAAATCCGAAAAAGGCCCTCTTCTTCGAACAGTTCTCCTCATCGCCGAATCTCACGGAAAAGACAACGCCGGAGGCGATTTTTGGGATTTCTGCATTGGATGACCTTTATCACAAGGCGGCATCCACCGGACTCCTTGCCGGAATCAACCGCGAGGTCTTCCTGGCACATTTCTGGTATCCGAACTTCATGCTCATCCATCTCCACGCCTTCGGGAGACTCCCCGGCGGTATCGAAGAAACAGTTGAACAGGCGGTCAGGTCGATGTGGTGCGGACTGGCGAAGAACCCATAAGGGTATTTTTCGTCATGGCCCTCCCGCCCCATTCCATCGGACAGTGCACGAAGACGCTCATTGACTTCCACCGGATTTCACCGGACAACAAAATCCAACGACAACACCCAACCGACAGATTACAGGAACGACACAATATGGACAGATTACAGGGATACAGGAAAATGCTTCGTACCGGGGACTGGATCAAATTTTATCCGCTGTTCCCCCTTGCCGGAGCATGCCTCGCCGCCGGCGTCGTCACCGACATGGTAACTGTGGTGGTGCTCTTCTGCTTTGTGACCGCATACGGATTTGTAATAAACAATCTCTATGACGTCGAGATCGACCGGCGCCATGCCGGAAAGACGGCCGGCGGAAAAAATCCGCTGACCGGCAGCGGTGTGACGATGCGGGGAACACAGGTTCTCTGTGCGGCCCTTGCCGTCATTCCCCTTCTCGTCTCATTTGCCATCTCGATTGCCGGATTTCTCTTCACCCTGCTGAGCCTTGCTGCTCTCACCGCCTACTCTGCCCGCCCCCTCCGTCTCAAGGACAGGTTTGCAGCCGACATTCTCTGCCACGGCATCATGTTCGGGGGCCTCCCGTTCCTTGCAGGGTATACCCTCGCGGGGGGGGACCTCACGAGTATCTTTTCCCCGGCAGTTGCCTATGCTGTCCTCTGCACCCTCATCTGCTGTGAAGCACTGATCATCCATGAAATCCTTGATTATCATGAAGACCTGGGAACGACCTATACGACGGTGGTCGGCATCGGGCTCAGGAACGGTGTCGGACTGCTCGCCATTGTTGCAGCACTCTCCGTTGCCGTTCTGGAGGCGACAGCGTGGTGGTTCGGTATCGACACCGTCATCCATGGGATGGCCCTTGCATTCCTCCTTGTCTATCCGGTGTACGGATGCAGGGACATTCTGGTGAAGGAAGCGGAACGCTGGTACGGCTGGTTCCGGAATGACTATGGATTCCGGGTACGGTGAGCGTGATGTTGTCCGTTATCATTCCAACCCTGAATGAAGAAGAGGCATTGGAGGGTTGCCTTAACTCGCTTAACAACCAGACCCTGGACCGCAGTGAGTTCGAGATCATCGTGGTGGACGGAAATTCCACCGACGGCACCCGGACCATCGCCGAAGCACACGCCGACAAGGTGGTCATGCAGGAGAGAAAGGGGATCGGCGGCGCCCGCAAAAACGGGGTTGAAGCATCATGCGGCGACCTCCTCGTCTTTACCGACGCCGATACGCTTCACCCCTCCAACTGGCTGGAACTCATACAGGGCACCCTTGCTGACGGCGGCTACGATGTCTGCACCGGCCCCATCCTCTTCTACGAGCAGACGCTTCGGTCGGAACTTCTCTCCCTCTGGAGAAAACAGTACAACATCTTCCACCTCTTCAACTTCTACTGGCTCATCGGGTCGAATATGGCGATGACGCGTACCAGTTACGACCGTATCAACGGCCATCGGAGCATCTCTCTTCTGGAGGACTATGATCTCTCTGTCCGGATGTTCAAGGAGAAGGATATCCGATGCAGATATGATACCCGGCAGGAGGTGTACACCTCGGCACGGCGCCTCCAGAATCTCTTCACGTACACGCTCGTCTATTTTTACGGGCATTATCACTACC
Organism: Methanovulcanius yangii; assembly: GCF_018687785.1. Taxonomy (NCBI): domain Archaea; kingdom Methanobacteriati; phylum Methanobacteriota; class Methanomicrobia; order Methanomicrobiales; family Methanomicrobiaceae; genus Methanovulcanius; species Methanovulcanius yangii. The sequence continues at coordinate 57,797 of NZ_LTBL01000001.1, read as the reverse complement.
ATTTCACCCGCGATTATCAGCGTCTCCTCACCTACCCCCGGTTCGACAAGATGGACCGCGAGGTGATACTGGATGTAACCGGCATACGGGAGCTGAACCACAAACTCGAGGAGATCCAGGAGAAGATCAGCAGGAATATCGACGGGATTGAAGGGAAACTGAGCGGGAAATAACACTATTCCAACATTTTTCATTTTTTTTTGCCATCGAATTCAAGAGCCGTCGCCACGTGCATGGACAGGGAGGAGAGGTGAAAGCCACCTGTTTCGGTCATTCCCATGAAAGGAATGGGCGATCATTCATTCCACAGGAATTGTCAAATACCAAAAGGGAGATTGGTGCCTGTATCATGGGCGGACCAAAATATCTCACAAATATCAGGGACATTCCCCAGTTGTCTGAAGAAGAACATCTCCGCCTCGGAAAGGTGACAGAAAAATTCCCTTTTCGCTCAAACACCTACTATCTCTCCCTTATTAACTGGGAGGACCCGGACGACCCCATCCGAAGGATTGCCATCCCCGACCCGAAGGAGCTTGAGGAATGGGGAAGCCTTGATGCTTCGCAGGAGAGTGCCTATGTGGTTGCTCCCGGCGTCGAGCATAAATATGACCAGACCGCCCTTCTCCTCCTTACCAACCGCTGTGCGGGGTACTGCCGCTACTGCTTTCGAAAGCGCCTCTTCATGCGGATGAACACCGAGGTGGCACGGGATCTCTCGCAGGGACTTGCATATATAAGGGCCCACCCGGAGATAACGAACGTTCTTCTTTCCGGCGGGGACCCGCTCTTTCTCTCCACCCGGCGTCTTGAGGCGATCATCCGGGAAGTCAGGGCTATCGAGCATGTGAAGATCGTCCGCATCGGATCACGGATCCCCGTCACAAACCCGTACCGGGTGATGAACGACCCCTCGCTGCTGGAGATGATCCGGAAGTTCAGCACCCCGGAACAGCGCATCTATGTCGTCACCCATTTCGTGCATCCGCGGGAACTGACGGATGTGGCTATCGAGGGACTCGACCTCCTCCAGAAGGCAGGCGCCATCCTCGCCAACCAGACACCACTCCTCCGCGGGATCAATGACAACCCCAGTGTCCTCGCCGACCTCCTGCGAAACCTCTCCTTTGCAGGTGTCGCCCCGTATTATATCTTCCAGTGCCGCCCGACTCTTGGAAACCGCCACTTTGCCGTTCCCGTGGAAGAGGCATATCAGATATTTGAGCAGGCAAAATCGCACTGTTCAGGGCTTGCGAAACGGCCGGTCTTTGCGATGTCGCACCGGACGGGAAAGATCCGCACCATCGGGCTCGACGATGAGTGCATCTACTTCAAGTACCATCAGGCCGCCCGCCGGGAGGATATTGGGAAGTTCATGGTATTCCCCCGCAACCCGGACGCCGTGTGGTTTGATGATTATCCAGAGCTTCTCCGGGAGTGCAGGGTGCCGGTGGATGAACCGTCTGAAAGGTAGCGGCCGAACATGCCACATCCACCCCCGGGCATCGCCAGCCTGCTCATCTCCGCATAGATCCCCTCAATTTACGTATTTAAAAATTTATCATAATAAATAAGACTAAATTATTATTGAGTAATACTTTCAAATGGATGTGATCTGCGTCGGTTCCCTATAACCCATTCGATACAGCTCATCACAAACGAGACACACCACGTCTGTTCACGCACCCCCGGCACTGCTCACATCCATATTTTCCAGTGCATCATCTGTCCTTTTGCTGACGTATAAAAATGGAGAGGGAATTCTCAGAGATACAGGGAGAACCCGTGAAGGTGGGCGGGAAGTTGACTGGTGGTTAATGTCACCTGTTCCACACCGCCCGTCTGCCCCAGACGGACAGACGAGAGCCCCGGCCCGTAGCCATCTCCTACCACCACCCGGCCCCTCAGGTCAGGGAGAGCAAACGTGGTTCTCCCGTCTCCACCGTAGGTTGTCCCGAGGATGGAGAACAGGGCCGCATTCTGGCTAATCGGAAGTAGCTGCCCCTGACAGAACGCCCAGTTCCGGGGGGCAAAATTACCGGCAAAGAGGGTCACCTCTCCCAGAGTCCCTTCGCCGATGCCACTTGCAACAACAAGACCCTCGTCATCGCCACTTGCCGAAGCAAAGGAGCGTGCTGGATACAGTCCCTGCATACAGATGATATAATTCAGCCCCATATAGGGCGCACGGTTCTCATGTGCCTGTGAACCTCCGGCCACTTCCGTGGCATATTCCGTCCCCGTAAGGGTCTGCATATCCCCTTCGAGCGTGCTCACATTCCCTTCCAGCAATGCAAGAGCTCCCTCCAGTACAGTAATGTTCGCTTCAATCGTGCTGATTCGCGCCTCGATTTCACTGAGATCTGCGCCTTCGTCGAGGTGCTCGTTGATCTCATCAATCTCGCTTTGAATCGCAACCAGTTCTCCACGGATCTCCTCCACCGAAAGTTTCTGATCTTCGGGCGGTGCCGCCACCGCCGTCCCGGCAAGAACCAGAACGGCAAGTATCAGAATTCCTCCAACTAAAAAATGTTTCTTCATCAGGATCACCCCCCCTCAGTCCGACATTGATCATCCCGTCTGAGGTTACGGGAGAATTGTCCCCCCGCCCAATAATGGTTCTGCCGGCTTTCGATGAAACCCTGATTGCACCGTATGCCCTGATGACAACTCATCCGTGGCTGGTTACACTATCTGCATGCAAAAAAGGGTACAATTTCCCAATTTTTCAGAGGCGCAGCCTGCCGATTAAAAAAATTGGCGGGGACAGGCACCGTATCTATTTGTTCTTCAGTTTTGCAATCGCCTCTTCCGCCGCTCTTCTCACATCCTCACGTTCGTCCTTGAGAAGCGGTGTCAGTGGCTCGACTGCCTTCGGGTCGCCCAACTGGCCGAGTGCCCAGGCCGCATGCGCCTTGACATCGTGATGGGTGTCGTTCAGGAGAGGTATGAGCGGGTCTATCGCACGGGAGTCGCCAATCTGGCCAAGGGAATGGGCCGCCCCCTGCCGCAGCCATTTTTCTTCGGATGTCAGACAACCGATGAGAGGTTCGACCGCCCGTTTGTCTCTTAGCATGCCCAGCGATTTTACCGTGACATACTGCACTTCAAGAGCCTTATCTTCCAGTGCTCCTATGAGAGGAACTACCGCCCGCTTGTCCCCGATCTCGCCCAGGCGGGTGGCCGCCTTTCTCCGGTAGAGCTGGTGAGGATTTTTTAGGAGTCTGATGTATTCCGGCACATCGTCCCGCCGCGTCTTCATATATGCCAGAATCTGCTCGCGATCCCTTGTGATGTCACCCGTCTGCCTGAGCATTTTATTTTGCATATCTCCCCTCCTGTACCTGAAACTTTCCGGTAAGAATATAAATATCTGGTGCCGGGTGGATGTTCCCCACTTACCGGCACACAACATCAAAGGCACGGTCGAGAATCTCAATTCCGGTATCGATATCCTCCTTTTCGATGAGGAGCGGCGGAGAGAAACGAATGACCGATTCGCCCGCGGGAAGCAGTGTCAGTCCGTTTTTGAAGGCTTCATTCAGAACCGCATTGCGCTCCTCCCTGGCGCGCTGCTTTGTTTCCCTGTCCCGTACAATCTCGATGCCGATCATCAGTCCGATGCCGCGTATGTCGCCGATGATCTCGTATTTCTCCCTGAGGATCATGAGACGATCCATCAGGTATGCTCCCATCTCCATGACGTGATCCCCAAACCCGGGGGCATCCAGGATATTCAGGACTGCAAGTCCCGCGGCACACGATACATTGTTACCACCGAAGGTGCTGGCATGGGAACCGGGGGGCCAGGTCATGATCTCATCGGACGCAACCGTCACGCCGAGGGGATACCCGCCGCCGATTGCCTTAGAGAGGGTCACGATATCGGGGACAACCCCAAAGTGCTCCGACGCGAGGAACCGGCCCGTCCGCATGCATCCGGACTGGACCTCATCGACGATGAGGAGAATGCCGTGTTCATCACAGATTTCCCGGAGCTGACGTAGAAAGTCCTTGGGCGGAACGATATACCCTCCTTCCCCCTGGACGGCTTCGACAACGATTGCCGCCACCTCCTCGGGGGAGACCTCGGTCCGGAAGATCTCCTCTTTTATATAACGGATGACGTCCACATCACAGGTTCCGGTGCTGAACCCGAAGGGACGATACGGGTCGGGATATGGGACATGGATCACGGGCAAAAACGGGCCGAATCCCTTACGCTGGATGACCTTGGCCGCAGTCAGGCTCATTGCACCATAGGTCCTGCCGTGAAATCCCCCATAGAAGGAGATGAAGTATTTGCGCTGGGTATGATAGCGGGCAAGTTTCATCGCCGCCTCCACCGTTTCGGCTCCGGAATTGGAGAGATAGATTCGGTCGAGCCCGGCGGGGAGCATTGAGACCAGTTTTTCCGCAAACCGGATGGGCATTTCGGAACAGAAATCGAGAAATGCCCCGTGAGAGAGCTTCGGAACCTGTTCCGTAACAGCCCGTACCACATCAGGGTGATTCCATCCGACATTCATCACGGCAATCCCCGCGGAGAAGTCGAGGTACCGGTTGCCGTCGACGTCCCAGAGGTTCATTCCCTCCGCACGGTCGAGGACGAGCGGATACTCGCGCACCATACACTGCGAGATCACCTCCGCATCACGTTCAAGAATGGCACGTGCCCTGGGCCCCGGGGGTTCGGTTGTAATGAGAGGTTGCATGCTCTAAGATATGCTCCAGGTTCATAATACCTGCAGTCGCCCGAAGGGAGGTGACATCCACTCATCCCCGTTCGGTCGCCGGCACGTATCCATATTTTTATCAGCTGCTCGGCAAACGTTTTAAAGCAATTAATTGGTTTTGCCATGAAACGGATCCTTCTTGTTGATGACGAGCCGGCACTGTTGGAGATCGGGAAAATTTTTCTCGAGAAAACAGGGGATATGCAGGTGATATCGGCCACGAATGCACCAGATGCTCTGGAACTGCTCTCGTCAGAACCGTTCGACGCCATCATTTCCGATTACGAGATGCCGGGAATGAACGGCATAGAATTTCTTCAGGCAGTCCGTACAAATGACCCGCATATCCCGTTCATCATATTTACCGGGAGAGGCCGCGAAGAGGTGGCCATCGAGGCCATAAACAGCGGTGCAGATTTCTATCTCCAGAAAGGAGGGGCTCCGAAAGCACAGTTTGCCGAACTGGTCCATAAGATCAACCAGGGGGTGCGGCGACGTACATCGGAGAAGAAAAACGCTCACCTCAACAGCGTTCTTCTCGCCATAAGAAACGTTCACCAGCTGATCAGTATGGAGAAGGATCCTGATCAGCTCATACACCGGGTCTGTGAACTGCTGACGGAAACACGAGGATACCATCATGTATGGATCGGACTCTCCGATGAATCGCTCCCCTTCGTGAAATTTGCAGAATCGGGCATCGGAACTGATTTTGTCCATTTCAGGGAGGAGATCATAGAGGGCAGGTTTCCCTCATGCATGAAAAAGGCCCTGAATACAGGGGGGCTCGTCATGTACGACAAACCCGAAGTTACCTGTTCCTCGTGCCCGCTCTATGCCGAGCACAGGTACATGAGCAATATGATCGTCAGGATCATGAGCAGGGGTCGCATGTTCGGGGTCATATCGGCATCCCTCCCGAAACAATTTGCAGAAGACGAGGATGAGCGTAAACTCTTTGCAGATCTGGCAGACGACCTTGCCTTCGCCTTCCACGCCATGGAGTCGGCTGAAAAACAGAGAACGGCCGAGGCAGCCCTCCAGCGCTCGGAAGAACTCTACCGGACCCTCTTTGAGACGACCGGCACGGCGACGGTAATCCTTGAAGACGACCTCACCGTCTCCCACGCCAACAGGGAAATGGCCCGGCTCTCGGGATACCCGCTTTCCAATATCGAACGGAAGATCAAATGGACGTCCGTGGTTTGTGAAAAGGATCTTCCCCGGCTCATGGAATATACCCGTCTTCGCCATATCGACCCCGCAGGTGTCCCGAATAACTACGAATTTTCAATAAAAAGTGCCAGCGGCCAGATTATTGATGTCTTTGGCACGGTAGCCCTCATCCCCGGAACCCGCCAGACCGTTGTGTCAATCATGGACCTGCGCAAACTTAAGGAGGCGGAAGGGGCCCTGCAGGAGATGACCCTTATCAAGGAGAATGCCATCGAATCCTCCCCCACGGCCATATCCATCCTCGACCCCGAGGGAAACCTTACCTACGTGAACAGGGCATTCAGAAAGATGTGGGGATATGATGCGGAAGAAGACCTGACAGGACAGAGGGGAAAGGTCATCATGCTCGCAGAGGAGGGAAAATCAGAGGAAATGGCAGAGTTCTGGAAGACGGGTTCGGTCATCGGAGAATACGAGGTGAAGAAAAAAGACGGAACGCCCTTTTTCATCCATATATCTGCAAAGATTGTGAAAACACAGGATGGGAATCCGCTCTTCATCATCGCTTCGATGATCGATATCACCGACACCAGGAACTACCGTGAAGCCCTGCAGCGGGCAAATGAGAAGCTCAATCTCCTCTCCGACATAACCCGCCACGACATCCTGAATCACCTCACGGCCCTTCTCGGCTACCTCGAGCTGATGAAGGACGTTACACAGGATGAAGCTCCGGCCTATATCGCAAAGGTTGAGGACCTTGCAAAGACGATCGAGACACAGATCTCGTTTACCAGCGACTACCAGCACATGGGGGTGCTTGCCCCCCGGTGGCAGCGTATCGACCACATCGTCAACGAGGTCTCGACCGAATCGGGCCTCTCCTCGCTGGAGATCATTTCCGCGACGGGTCCGCTGGAGGTCTATGCAGACCCGCTCCTCACCAAGGTCTTCGTCAACCTCATTGACAATGCCCTGCGCCATGGTGAGCATGTAAGCCGCATCACCATCTCATTTCATACGACACCTGCCGGTGGCGTCCTGACCATCGAGGACAATGGAAAAGGTGTCCCCGCAAGGCTCAAGACCAAAATATTTGATCGTGGATTCGGGCGCAACACAGGGTACGGACTCTTTCTGGTCCGGGCCATCCTCGACATCACCGGCATTGCCATTCATGAAACAGGAACGGAGGGAGAGGGAGCACGGTTTGAGATTTCCATGGGGCCCGATCTCTTCCGGTTTGCGTGAATAACGTCTAGTGCCCCGTTTCATTTTCTGCCGCTTCCATCACCACATCCGCCACCGCCCGGGCGACCCCGCGATCCGTCACAAAGGGCAGCAGGTGTTCTTCAGACGGTGCATGCAGATACCCGGCAAGGCCATGGGCCGCTGCAACCTTCATTTCATCGGAGATGCGGGGTGCACGGGCATCGAGGGCACCGCGGAAGACTCCCGGGAAGGCAAGGGCATTGTTGATCTGGTTCGGGAGATCGCTCCTCCCGGTGGCGACGATCCGGGCTCCTCCGCGTCGTGCTTCGTCCGGCAAAATCTCGGGAACGGGGTTTGCAAGGGCAAAAATGACAGGATCATCGTTCATGTGCCGCACCATGTCTGCACTGAGAAGTCCCGGGGCAGACACCCCGATGAATACATCCGCTCCTTCGACGGCATCGGTGAGTGTCCCCGCCATCCCTTCACGGTTGGTCTCGTCGGCGAGGATGAATTTGTACTTGTTATCATAGAGCCCTCTTCTCTGCCGGTGAATGATGCCCTGCCGGTCACACACAATAATTGCGCCTACCCTTCGGCAGATACCCTGTCGGTACCCGATACAGCAGAGGAGCCGGGCAATGGCATATCCCGCAGCCCCGGCGCCGGAGATGACGACCCTGAGATCCTCATACTCTTTCCCGGTGACGCGGCATGCGTTTATCAGGGCGGCAAGAACGGTAATCGCCGTCCCGTGCTGATCATCGTGCATGACCGGAATGCCGAGATCCTGCAGTTCTTCCTCGATTTCAAAACACCGCGGGGCGGCAATATCTTCGAGGTTGATGCCCCCGAAGACCGGGGCAATATGCCGGATGGATTCGATAATATCGGGAAAATACCGGTCAAAACAGATGGGAAATGCATCGATACCGGCAAATTCCCTGAATATTGCCGCTTTCCCCTCCATGACGGGTATTGCGGCAACACCACCGATATTTCCCAGCCCGAGGACAGCAGAACCATCGCTTATGATCGCAATGGAATTGCCTTTCAGCGTATACCGGTAGGCAAGCGAGGGATCTTTTTCGATGGCCCGGCAGACCCCGGCAACGCCGGGGGTATAGGCCCGGGACAGGTCATCCTTCGTTTCCATCGGCACCTTGACACTGACGGCAATCTTTCCATGGTGGCGTTCGTGCAGGTCAAGCGCCTCTGTATAGTATCTCTCTGCCTCTTCGGTATTCATATCCGGATCACCATCCCGGTGATGGCTGGTGTTTCCATATAAGGGTATGTCCGACCCGCTGCAGGCGACAAGGCGGAATCCGGCGCAAGCCATCTCTACCAAAAAGCAGACGACGGAGCACCGACCGGCATGCAGGGGGCATGAGCTGCGCTGGACAGAAAGGATGCGGCGATTCTATGTATCTGCCAAATATCTGCAGAATGCCGGGTATTTTCCAAGGATTTCCATCATAGCGCTGCATTTTATGGTTTACTTCCGTTCCGTGCTCTCCGATAACCATTAAGTAAATGAACACCCATTACCGCGCTATCCCATCACAGGATGGGGGGTGTATGAAATGAAATCACTGACATTGCTGGGTATCATAGTGGTGATGGCGGCGGTGCTTGTCGCCGGGTGTACAACTCCCGAAGAGCCGGAGGCGACGCCGACACCCACACCCATGCCCAAAACGATCATTGAAACTGCACAGGATGCAGGGTCGTTTACGACGCTCATTGCGGCGGTCGAGGCGGCGGGACTGACAGGAACGCTCTCCGGGGAAGGGCCGTTCACCGTCTTTGCACCGACCGATGATGCGGTTGACAAACTTCCCGAGGGAACGGTTGCGACGCTCCTCGGGGACCCTGAAGGGGATCTCAAGGACATCCTCCTCTACCATGTGGTAGCGGGAGAACTGATGGCAGAGGATGTGGCATCACAGCCGGATGCAATGACGCTTCTCGGCAAACGGCTCCGGTTTGATACGACAGAGGGGGTAATGGTCGACGGAGCCCAGGTCGTCACGGCAGATATCGTCTGCAGCAACGGCGTCATCCATGTCATCGATGCGATGATGCTGCCGAAGGGCAACATCGTGGAGACGGCGGTCGCTGACGGAAGGTTCACCACGCTCGTCACGGCAGTTCAGGCGGCAGGGCTTGACGGCGCCCTGAGCGATGAAACAAAGGACTACACGGTCTTTGCGCCGACGGATGACGCCTTTGCGGCGCTGCCCGCTGGAACGGTGGAAGGGCTCCTTGAAGAGCCGGAAGGAGCGCTCACGGACATCCTGCTCTACCACGTGGCGGAAGGACGGCTCATGGCGGCGGATGTCATCTCCACTGAAACCATCGAGACGCTCCAGGGAAGTCCCCTCACCATCGATACCGCGGAGGGTGTCAAGGTCAATGGGGCGGCCATCCTCGTCACCGATGTCGAGTGCAGCAATGGTGTCATTCATGTGATCGATGCCGTCCTGATTCCGCCCGAATCCTGACACCTCATTTCTTCTTTTTCTCAGCATTCTCGCAAAGCCCCCACTCCATGGTGGCAATTCACCGCGGGCAGTGACAAACCTTTATTCCGATTGAAAAGAAATAGTGCGATATCGAACGGTTCGTTTTCGAACAATAAGGAGTCACCCGTACCATGAAAGGCCTGCTCTCATTTACCTCGCCCCACGGAAAGGAACGGGGCTTTCTCGCCCTGTATATCCTTCACGCCCTCCGGGGAGAAGAGAAATCCGGTTATGATCTCCTGAAGGAAATCGAAGAAAAGACAAACGGCGCCTGGGTCCCAAGCAAAGGGACTCTCTATCCCATCCTCACCCATCTCGAGGAGGAGGGGCTCATCATCGTCGTGGAAACGGGCCCGCGCTCGAAGAAAATGTGCCGGACCACCGAAAAAGGCAGGGAGATCCTCCGGTATGTGAGGGAGGAGCGGCACCGTCAACGGGAAAAATTTCTCCTCCTCCGGGACCTGCATATGGAGGTCTTCGGAGAAGACCGGACGAACCTCGGGGAGGCGCTCTGGCAGATGAGAGATGCCATCGACCATATCCCCGCCGACACCACAGAGGCAGCAGTACGAATGATCAACGAATGCACAGAACAACTCAGGAGACTCGCCAGGGATGACAGCGATTCATGTTGAAGGACTTACGAAAGAATTCGACGGCTTCGTCGCCGTCGACGGTGTCACATTTGACATCAGGGAAGGGGAGATATTCGGCCTCCTCGGCCCGAACGGGGCAGGCAAGACCACGACCATCTCCATGCTTGCGACGCTTCTCGAACCGACCGCCGGAACGGCGCTTGTAAACGGCGTCGACATACGTGATGACCAGGACGGCGTGAGAAGATCAATCGGGATCGTCTTTCAGGACCAGAGCATCGATGAAGAACTGACAGCCCGGGAGAATATGGACTTTCACGGCAGGCTGTACCGCATCCCCCGTGAGGTACGGGAAGAGCGGATCACAACACTGCTGCAGCTGGTCGAACTCGACGACCGCAGGGACAGCCTTGTCAAGACCTTCTCCGGTGGCATGCGACGTCGGCTTGAGATTGCCCGCGGTCTCCTGCACGAACCGAAGGTCCTCTTCCTCGATGAACCGACCCTCGGCCTCGACCCCCAGACGAGAAATCATCTCTGGCGCTACATCAAATCGCTCAACACGGAGAAGGGAGTCACCATCATTCTCACAACCCACTATATGGATGAAGCAGACCGCCTCTCTGACCGGATCGCCATCATCGACCATGGAAAAATCATCGCAATGGATACCCCGGCCCACCTCAAGGACCAGATCGGCGGGGATGTCATCACCGTCACGTCGCCGGATGCCGCCGCCATCGCACCGCTCGTGACGGCGGACTGGATTACCCAGACAGAATGTCACGATGGTCATGTCACCATCCACCTCAGGGATGCGGAGGCCCATATCGTTGAACTGATTGGTCTTTTCGGGACCCATGGAATCGAAGTCTCGTCGGTTTCAATCCGCAAGCCCACCCTGGAAGATGTCTTCCTGTACTACACCGGCAAGACCATTCGCGAGGAAGAGGTGGGCACCGCTGCCCGCATGCGCATGATGCACAGGGCAGGGAGGCGGTAGGCATGGATATTGTCTATACCCTCTGGCTGAGAAACATCAAACGCTACCTCCGGTCGAAGAGCCGGATTGTCGGGAGCCTGGGTATGCCGCTTTTCTTCCTCCTGGTCCTCGGATTTGGGCTTGATGCGGTCGTGCGCATCCCGGGGGCAGGCGGAACGGGATATCTGGAGTTCATCATTCCCGGCATCGTTGCAATGAGCGTGCTCTTCACCTCGGTCTTCTCCGGCATCCAGGTCATCTGGGACAAACAGTTTGGATTTTTAAAAGAGACGCTCGTCGCCCCTGTCTCCCGTCTGGAGATCATGCTGGGGCAGACCTTCGGCGGGGCCACGACCGCCCTGATACAGGGAGCGATCATCCTCGTCCTCTCGCTTGCCCTCGGAATCCGCTTCTCGGGGATCTCCGGATTTTTGGTTGCCTTCGCCTTCATGCTCCTCATAGGCATCTGCTTTGCCGCCTTCGGCATCGCAATCGCCTCGAAGATGGAGGACATGCACGGCTTCCAGCTGATCATGAACTTCGTCATCTTCCCGATCTTCGGGCTTTCGGGGGCGCTCTTCCCCATCGATAGCCTCCCCGAATGGCTGCGGGCGGTAACCTACCTTGACCCCCTCACGTACGGGGTCGAGGGTATCCGCTACGGGCTCCTCGGGACATCGTCCATAAGTCCCCTCATCTGCCTGGCTGCCCTCGGAGGATGCACTGTGGTGATGATCGTTGTCGGGGCCGCCCTCTTCAGGAAGGCCTCAATCTGATTTTTTATGTCTGCCCTGCCACAGCGCAGATATCATGGTAAAGTTCCCGCAGTGAATCCACGACAGGATTTTCCACACTCATCTCACCGATATGGAGTACATCAGGTTCTGATTCGATAATCTCTTCATTGTACGGGAGATAGTGGACGGAAGTGAACTGTACGCCACCCCCGGAGAAACGCTCGATTTTACAGATGTCCGCCTCTGAACGGACCTTGTTTATCACCAGATGTACATGCCGGATGCCAAGGTCGCGGGCAAGGAAGGCGGAATGCTCGGCCACGGTATAGGCATTGAATGAGGGTTCGGTTACCACCACCGCCTGGGAGAACCCGTCCGACATGGCCCGCCCGAAATGCTCGACCCCCGCCTGTGTGTCCATTAATATCACCTCGTCTCTCCGGAGGCGGATATAGCGGATGACGCTTCCGAGAAGGGCGTTTTCCGGACATAGGCATCCTCCGGCGGCATTCAGGACGCTGCCCATCACAAGAAGGCTGATGCGATCGTCGATGGCAATGCCGAAGCGCTCCACCACATCCGCAACCTGCGGGTTGAGCCGGAGGACGCCGCCCCAGGCGCCGCCCGGCCGGACCCCTACCTTCTCCTCGATATATGCGGCATTCTGCGCGAGCGGCACGATCTCCGATGCGAATTCGGGGGGATACCCGAGGGAGAAGGCAAGGTTCTGCTGGGGATCCTCATCGACGGCGAGGACATTCATCCCGGCGCCGGCAAATATGGAGGCAAGAATGGCGCAAGTGGTCGTCTTGCCCACCCCTCCCTTCCCGGCGATGACGATACGCATCCCGCTACCCGGTGACGGTGCCCGGTGAGTCCGGAAATACCGCGTCGCCTTACGAATCCCGGAATTGTTGCCGCCCATTCCCTCTTCCTCGTTTACAGTCCCAGCTCCTTTCTCTTCGCGTCGATGTGCGCGATGATGAGCTTCGCCGCTTCTTCAGGGTCCGGTTCCACGGCAAATGCCGCCCGGACCACCCCTTCCACCCCGCCGGTAAGAAGCTCGGCAACATTCTGGCTGCCGGTGATCTTGGGCATCACGCCGAGCACGGTATAGACCCCCGAGGCGACAAAATACGACCCGATGGAGACGGCTTTCTGCGAATACCACTCCGGGGCCGCTCCTGCCACCGGCAATTGATGAATGCCGACACCCAGCGCATTAGCAAGCTCCGCAAGAAGGACGAGAATGCGGGAACAGTCCACGCACGACCCCATGTGCAGCACCGGCGGAATGCCGAGGGCCTTGCAGACCTCACGGAGACCGGGTCCGGCCAAAAACGCGGCGTCGGGCATCAGAAGTCCCGCCTTGCCGGATGCAATGGCGGCACATCCGGTCTCGACACACAGGATGTCGTGTTTTATCAGCTCCCTTGCGAGGGTCACGTGCCCGTAGTCATGCTTCACCTTCGGGTTGTTGCACCCGACAATGCCCACAGCACCCCGTATCTTCCCCGCCGCAATCGCATCGATGAGCGGCTGGAAGGTTCCGCCGAGGGCCTCCTCGATGGCCTCTACCGAAAAGCCGGCCATCAGGTCGACCGGTTGGCCGGGGATGATCACCTTTTCAGGAACCCTGTTCGGGAAGTTGTTAACCGCCATTTTCAGGATTGCCTTTGCGGTTTCATAGGCATTCTCCGGTCTGAAGTCATAGTAGTAGGAGCCGACCACCTTCGACTTCTCGCTCGTCGAGACGATCTTCGTGTGGAAGCAGCTTGCCGTTCGCGGCAGCGAGGGGAAGATGCACTGGTAGTCGATGATCATCGCCTCAAGGGCGCCGGTGGTGATCACGAGCTCCTGGTTGAAGTGGTTGCCCGCCATCGGGACGCCCTTTCGCATGAGGAGTTCATTGCCGGTGCAGCACAGCCCCACGAGATTGACGCCCTTTGCTCCCATCTTCTCCGCGAGCCTTTGAATCTCGGGGTCTTCCGACGCCCGGACGACCATCTCCGAGAGCATCGGGTTATGGCCATGGAGTGAGACGTTCACATAATCTTCCTTCAGAACGCCGAGGTTCACCTGCGAGGTCCTGATGGTTGGCGTCCCGAAGAGGACATCGGAGCACTCCGTTCCCATCATCGAACCCCCCCACCCGTCGCCGAGGGCCGTCCGCAGGCCGTGGAGGAGGATGTTCACATAACTTGCCCCCACCCCCATGTGGACGCGGTGCATCGCCTCGACGATCTCGCGGTCGACACTGCGCGGGCGGATGCCGGCAGCCTCCCAGATGGCCTGCGTCTGCCCGGGGGCACGGTTTGCAAAGCAGATCTCATTTTTCACCGTTCCGAACTCCTCGAGGAGGCCCAGGCCAACATCGACCGCGACGTCTTCATCGCTGCGGCCCTCAGTCTCAACCCCCAGTTCGACGGCGATACGCCTGAGTTTTGCCGAGTCTGTGATGGCATATCCCTGGGCCGTACCCTTGCCGGTCTTCAACAGCGTCTCGACGATGTCACGGCCATGATCCGAGTGGGCGGCAGCACCGGTTGCGATGGTGTCGAGCAGATTGCGGGCAACGACGAGATCCCTGTCCGCACCGCAGACCCCCCGTTCGCGGTTGTGCTCGGGGATGATCCGGCACGGCCCCATCGCACAACGATTGCAGGAGAGGCCGCTCGCGCAGTACTTGCACTCGGGCTGCTGCATCTCATACCGGTCCCATACCGTCTCGACACCTTCACGCAGGGTATGACGAAGCATCTCCTGGGCCATTTCATCAATCGTCCGCTCCTGAACCTTCTCCTCGATGAGTTTCGGGTCCATAAGACTCATCCGTGCCCGGTCAATCTCGCAGGTCTCAAGCTTTCGTTCGATCAAGACCGGTTTTTGTTTCTCGTCCATCCATCTCTCTCCTTCTTCCCTCACGTGAGACAAGTATCCAGTATCGGTGCAGATGGACGACATTGCATATAGTTATTATCCAGTGAAAATGAGTGCAGGAGCGGCCGGGCGAGGCAGTCGCCGGCCCGGATACCGGCTCATCATGCCGTAATTAAGAGAAATACCGCAGGATGTATGCCGAGTCAAATGCCGCATGACGAGGATACGGTATCTACAATATGGATTCTCCCGGAATATTGCCAAAGACAGACATCCGGAGTGGTCTTCAGAGGATCTTCTGCATCCAGACTTCATCGAAAAGGGTGCCGAACTTCATGCCCACCCCCACGAAGCGACCGCACTCCTGAAATCCATGGCGTGCATGAAACCTGATGCTCCCCTCGTTATGCGAAGAAATGCCTGCAAGGATGGTGACGATTCCGGATTTGGCTCCCTCTTCTTCCAAAATTCCCAGAATCCGTGCCCCGACCCCCTTTCCGGTCCTATCCGGCCGGATAAAACAGGTGAGCTCGGCAGTTCCCGCAAAGACCGCCATCGGACGATGCGGTCGGAGCAGACCAAACCCTGCCAGTGCACCGTCGGCATCCCGGACGGCCGCGGCCGGGTACCCGGCGGCATGTGCCATCAGTTGATTAAAGAAGGCAGGGGGCACCGGTTCCTCCGGATAGGCGGCGAAGGTGTGCCTTACATAGTGGTTAAAGATCTCAGTTGCCTCGTTCGCATCATCAGGCCCAAGGGGGCCGAAGGTATACTCGTTCATCGATGATCTCCCGGCGACGGACGTATGCCCGTCCCCCTCACCCGTCACAGACCAGTGAAGAGTGAATGGAAAATGTTTAGCACATATACAATATTAGTATAGCGCCTTTACGATGTCACAGGAGATGACCGGGAGGGGGGTTCTCCTGTTCCTCCCCCATCGGGTGGAGCGCGATGGCCGCTCTCGCCGACGGACATGCTGCAAAGATCTCCTCGATACGCAGAAAGAACCGCTGCAGATTCTCCAGGTCACGGGCACTCAGGGAGCGAATTTCCTCTTTGAGTCTCCGATTCACCAGTGCATGATACCGCCGGTGCCAGTTGAAGGCTTCCTCACCCCGCACGGTCAGGCGGAGCAGGACGGTTTTTTTGTCCCCTTCCTGATTCACCCGCTCGAGATATCCCTTCTCTTCGAGGCGTTTTGCAGTCTGGGAGACCGCCCCCTTGGTAATGCCCAGTCGCATCGCAAGGCGGCTGACACCCTCATCCGGATACCGCCCCGCGATATCGATCAGGTGAACTTCGGAGGGGTAGAGCAGCACTCCATGGCCGATATCGACGGGTTCGCTTTCGATGGCCGCCGCCATATTCAGTACACGGACGAACCGCTCCATCATCTCCGGTTCCTCTCCATCCTCGTCCCCAAAATTGTATAGCATGTATACCCTTCATTGGAGCTCCGCCTACCTGAATATTCCCCTGTCATCAGCCGGCACCGGCATAAGTCGCACGCCTCATTCGAACCGTTAGCGTCAGGACTGGCATAGGTTATCTTACCCGCCGACGGTATGACTCTTTGGCGTTTCATAGGAATGAAAGGTCTGATCAACACAGGGATTATACCGGAGCATCATGGAAATCCGGCAGCCTTAACAGGGATTTTACTTTCACGGGAATGTTGTACCATGTCAATCGATCCCGGTCGGCACCCGCCCGATGCTTCTGATCATCTCCCGGATGGGAAGATATGAGAGACGAAGGTCACCCAATCTATTTATTGCACCATCTCCCCATCTGAACATACCGAAAACCGGTGCATGCCCGTGACCCCAGAGATCTTCCTTGTGCTTGTTGTCCTTGCCGCCACTGTCATCCTCTTTGTCACCGACAAACTGAGGGTCGACATAATTTCCATCATCATCATGCTCACGCTCGGCTGGCTGGGTCTCGTCTCCCCGGCACAGACATTCTCCGGATTTGCCAGCAACGCCGTCATCTCGGTGATGGCGGTGATGATCCTCGGCTACGGGGTCGACCGGACAGGGGTGATGATGCGTCTGGCACGGACAATCGTGAGGGTCGCCGGTGCGAGCGAGCGGAAACTGATCACCGTAATCTATTCGGTCGTAGGAATCCTCTCCGGGTTCATGCAGAATATCGGGTCGGCGGCACTCTTCCTCCCTGCAGTTTTGCGCATCTCAAAAAAGACCGACATCCCCCGCTCGCGCCTCATCATGCCGATGGGATTCATGGCAATCCTCGGGGGAACGATCACGATGGTGGGGTCATCCCCCCTCATTCTCCTCAACGATCTTCTCATCCAGGGGGGCCTCGAACCATTCGGCATCTTTGCCGTCACTCCGATAGGCCTCGCCCTCCTTATGTCAGGAATTCTGTACTTCCTCCTTCTGGGGAGATACGTGCTCCCGTCCGGCGAAGCGGAAGCGGTCGTACCAGTTCAGCAGGAGATCATCGAAACATGGCAGCTGCCCCGGAACATGCACCACTATATCGTCCCGAAGGAGAGTCAGCTCGTCGGCATGAGCAGGGAGGATGTATCCCTTAAAGCCCGCTACTCCCTCCATCTTCTCGCGGTAAAGACCGGGCGGGACATCCTCTATGCACCGTGGAGATACTTTGTCTTCGCCGAAGGCCAGATCCTCTCCCTCCTCGGAACCGCAGAGGATGCAGAGCGGTTCGGGACAGAATACGGCCTCGTCCCCGTAGGAAACCAACAGCGCATGAGCGAGGAGGTCGGCGAAGAGCATGCCGGATTTGCCGAGATCATCGTCCGCCCCCATTCGCCGTACATGGGAAAGACCCTCAAGGAGGTTTCTTTTCGCAAAGAGCACGGCCTCGAGGTCATCATCTCTCTCACAAAGGAGGGGGAACACCGCCGGGAATTCTTCGACCTTCCGATGGAGATCGGCGACACGTTCGTCGTCTACGGTTCGTGGGAGAAGATCAACCGCATCGGCCAGGGCCCGGAGTTTGTGCTAAGCACCGTTCCCGAAGAGAAGGGCGTGGAATCCGGCAAAGGTCCATTGGCCCTTGTCTGTCTCGTCGGGGGCATTGGACTTACCTTCACGGGCGTCCCGATTGCCCTGGGTCTTTTGACCGGAGCCATTGCAATGATCCTCGGCAGGGTTCTTAGTATCGGCGAGGCGTACCGGGCCATCGACTGGCGGACCGTCTTTCTCCTCGCAGGCCTGATCCCCCTGGGCATCGCCATGGACCAGACAGGAACCGCTGCATACATCGCAGATGCGATGATGAGCGTTCTTTCGATGGCCCATCCGTTCCTCATCCTCCTCGGCATTGCAGCGCTTGCCACCTTTTTCTCCCTGTTCATGTCAAATGTCGCCGCCACCGTCCTCCTTGTTCCCCTTGTAATTATCATCGGCACATCGGCGGACCTCGACCCGAGGGGTCTTGCCCTCCTCGTTGCCATATGTGCTTCAAATTCGTTCATCCTTCCGACCCACCAGGTCAATGCATTCCTGATGACGCCGGGTGGATACCGCAATGGCGATTACCTGCGGGCCGGCGCTGGTATGACCCTCCTCTTTCTCGTCCTTGCGTCGGGTTTAGTTTATATATTATTCGTATTATAAGACAATCATTCAGATTCAGGATGGATACGATGCTCCTTAAACAGTTCTTTATCGAAAAAATTGCCCACAGCTCATACCTGATTGGAGGAAATACGAGCTGTGCGATCATTGATCCCGGCCGCGACGTGGACCGTTATATCGAGGCAGCCGCGGCAGAGGGCTTGAAGATTACTCACATTCTTGAGACGCATCTCCATGCCGACTTCGTCTCGGGACATATGGATCTTGCCGAACAGACGGGTGCGAGGATCTATGCCCCTGCCGCGGGGCACTGCACTTTCGAGCATGTCCCTCTCAGCGGCGGTGATACCTTCCGCATCGAGGACATGGAATTTCATGTCCTTGAGACCCCCGGACATACCCCCGACTGCCTGGTCTACGTTGTCGCAGACACCTCCCGTGGGGGTACGCCGGTGGCGGCATTCACGGGGGACACCCTCTTCGTCGGGGACGTGGGGCGCCCCGACCTTTTCCCGGGAAAAGCCCGCGTGCTCGCAGAACAGCTGTACGACAACCTTCACACAAAGGTCATGACCCTGCCACCCGAATGCCTGGTATTCCCGGCACACGGAGCGGGATCCCTCTGCGGAAAGGCGATGGGGGCAATGCGGTTTTCGACGATCGGATACGAAAACACCTACAACCCGGCGCTCCGAATCGGCGATACGGAAGAGTTCATCCGGTCACTGACCGTCAATATGCCCCCCGCACCCGACCACTTCGCCCGGTGCAGCGACATCAACCGGAAGGGACCGGCACTCGTAAGAACGCTGCCTTCCCTGCGGGCGATGAAACCGGCTGAATTCCACGAGAGGATGAAGGATGCGGATACCATCGTGGTGAGCATCCGCGACTATGCCACATTCGGGGGGCAGCACATCCCCGACAGCTACCACATCGACATGGGCGGCAACTTCCCGACCTTCGCGGGATGGGTGCTCCCGCCGGACAGGGACATCCTCCTCGTCACCGACAGCCCGACACAGGCCAAAGAGGCGGTCATACAACTCAGGCGGGTCGGCCTCGACCGGACCATCGGCTACCTCGAAGGGGGGACGCATGCATGGGTGATGGCAGGATACACCACCGATCACATCCATCAGCTCTCCCCTTCCGAGGTGCACGAGAAACTGAAAGACCCGGCAACCGTGCTCGTCGACGTCCGGGCACGGGAGGAGTACGAAGCCGGGCATATTCCGGGCGCCGTCAATATCATGGCAATGGACCTCAGGACACGGGCGGGAGACCTCGACCCGGACACACCCACAATCGCGATGTGCCGGAGTGGACACCGCTCGAGCCTCGCCTGCAGTATTCTAAAGCAGAAGGGCTTCTCCGACGTCTATAACGCCGCCGGGGGGATCACGGGCTACATCGCCGCAGGGTTCATGAAGACGTAAGGGTGCATTGGAAAGAAGACGAGGTGAGATACCAATGGAATGGACACCATATATCGCCGGGGCGGGAATAGGCATCCTGAGCTGGGTAGCATTTCTGCTCTCGAACAAACCGCTCGGGTGTTCGACTGCGTACGCACGGACGAGCGGGATGATCGAACGCCTCTTCCGGGGGAAGAAGACGGAGGAGAAACCCTACTACCGGAAGTTTGCCCCCGTCGTGGACTGGGAATGGATGCTGGTCGCGGGGGTCTTTCTCGGGGCATTTGCCGCGGCAATGCTGACGGGCGGATTCGCTTTGGAATGGGTGCCGACGCTCTTCGGTGACACCTTCGGGTATGACACGGCCCTCCGCCTCGCCGTCGCCTTTGCAGGCGGCATCCTCATGGGACTCGGCTCGCGCTGGGCGGGCGGATGCACCAGCGGGCACGGGATCAGCGGGACACTGCAGCTTGCGGTATCCAGCTGGATTGCCGTCGTTGTCTTCTTCATCTCAGGCATCGTGACGGCGTTTCTCCTGTACGGGGTGTTCTGGTGAGGTGTGACGATGACGCTTGACCACCTGCATGAAAACAACCGCCTGCAACTCGCCATCGGACTTCTCATCGGCCTCTGTTTCGGAGTATTCCTCTACATCGGGGGTGTGACCGAATACAACGTGATCCTCGGTCAGCTCCTCCTTACGGACTTTACGGTCGTCAAGGTGATGCTCACCGCGGTGCTCGTAGGGATGATCGGGATCTATCTGATGCTGGGCCGTGGACTGGTCGAACTGCACCCAAAGCCCGGCTCCATCGGATCGACGGTTGTAGGGGGCATCATCTTCGGGATGGGATTTGCCGTCCTCGGCTACTGCCCCGGCACCGTCGCCGGAGCGGTTGGCCACGGCGCCCTCGACGCCCTCTTCGGCGGGGTGACGGGGATTCTCGTCGGGGCGGGGATCTTTGCCGCGGCCTATCCCGCCCTCGACGAGAAGATCCTTTCCAGAGGTGTCTTCCGGTCCATGACGATCCCCGATGCCCTGAAGGTCAATCCGTGGTATGTCATCATTCCGTTCTGCATCCTGATTGCGGCGGTGCTCGCAGGACTGGAATATTTCGGCCTTTAGGCTGGCCGAGGCGTCCCGGACGGGGAATGCAGTCCGTATTGCCGTCCGGGACAAGTATTTTATTATGTTCGTCCCATTCTCTGACTATGAGTCTTCTGGCCGTCGACATCTACGCAGGCTTCTATACCCTTCTCCAGATTCTCACGTTCTTCTTTGAGGTTGCGGGAGCAGCCCTCATCATCTATGGCGGCATCAGGGCGGCCGTGTCGGTCATTCTTCTCGAATTCAACAAAGTCGACATCAAGTACAACCAGATTAGGATGTATCTGACAAGCAAGATTGTCTTCGGGCTTGAGTTTCTCATTGCAGCGGATATCCTTGCAACGATCATCGCCCCCACCCAGGAGGAGCTCATCATGCTTGCCGTGGTGGTCGTCATCAGGACCGTACTCGGGTATTTCCTTGAAAAAGAAGCAGTTGAGTTTAAAATAACATAGATGAAAAGTTGGTATAAGACTGAACAGACCGCAGGAAAGGCCCGCACCCGGTGTCGGAAACGCCTGATTGAAGGATTATCTCCTCTCTTCCCATAATACGACTATTCCCATGTACGAGCTGGTTTCCCCCGTCAAACCCATGATCGTCCTGAAGTACCTTGCAGTGCTGATGATGGGTGCGGGGGCGGCCCTTACAGTGCCCCTCATTGTTGCCATATACTTCGGGGATTTTTCCATTGCCTCCATTTACGCAGTCATCGGGTGCACAATCATCGCCCTTGGCTATCTCTTTCACCGCCTGCTTCCCGAGGCGGACCTCGAATGGAAGGAATCACTCGTCATTGCAGCGCTCATCTTCCCATTCACCGCTCTTCTGAGCGCCATCCCCTTCAGCCTCTCGACAGGGATGCCCTTTCTGGATGCCTTCTTCGAGGCGGTCTCGGGGGTGACCACAACCGGCCTCTCCGTTGCCCCGGCAGACGTCGGACCGGTATTTCTCTTCGCCCGGTCATGGCTCCAATGGATAGGCGGCATCGGCATCGTCATCATCATCCTGATGGTCTTCGTGACCCCCGGCATCAGCGCCTACCGTCTGTATGCCGTCAATGCCGGGGAGCAAAAGACCCGGCCGACAGTCATGGCAACGGCCACCCTGCTGGTGAAGATCTACTGTGTACTCACCGCAGTCTCATTTATTATCCTCATGTTCGGCGGCATGTCTCCCTTCGATGCCGTCTGTCATGCCCTCTCTTCCGTCTCCACAGGCGGCTTCTCCACAAAATCCGAGTCCGTCGCCGGATTTTCCGGATTTGTCATTCCATTTCTCATCACTATCAGCTGCCTGATGGGAGCGTTCAATTTCAGTCTCTATCCCAAAATGTTCGAGGATAAAAAGGCGTTTTTCACCGATATCCAGTTCAGGTATTTCCTGATTTTCGCTCTCGTCGGTATTCTTCTCATGATCTTCACCCTCGCAGGAAGCCTCCCGTTCGGTGAGGCGGTGTCGGTCACCGTGTTCCAGGCATTATCGGCACTGAGCACGGCCGGATTTGCTACGGTGGACATCAATATGCTGCCGGAGGGGGCAAAGGCAGTCCTTACCGTTCTGATGTGGGTCGGAGGGTCCGTCGGGTCAACGGCCGGCGGCATCAAGATCCTCAGGCTGGTCATCCTCCTGAAAGTCGTGCACCTGGTCTTCATCCGGTACTTCCTTCCAAGAGAGGCCCTCACCCCACTCAAAATTGGCGAAGAAGTGATTGAGAGCGAGATGGTCTACAACATCCTCACATTCGTCTTTCTCTACTCAATGATTCTCGTGACCTCCAGTTTTATCTTCATGCTCCATGGCTTCGGGCTGGATAACGCCCTCTTCGAGGTCTCGAGTGCGCTGGGGACCGTCGGTCTTTCCTGCGGCATCACCAGTGCAGCGATGCCGGATATCCTGAAAGGGGTGCTCATCATAGACATGCTCCTCGGAAGAATCGAGATCATACCACTCTTTATATTGTTCTTCCCCCGAACATGGGTTAAGAGGTAGGAACCATGCGGGTCATCATCGTTGAGGGCACAGCCCTCGGGGTCAACCTGGCCAAAATACTGATCCGGACCGGATCGGAAGTAATACTCATCGAGCGAAACCCGACTCTCGCAAAGGAACTCTCCGAGACGCTCGACTGCACTGTCATCAATGCGGAAGGAACCCGGCCCGATATCCTGGAGAAGGCGGAGATCGAGAAGGCGGATGCAATCGTTGCCTGCACCGATCACGACCAGGACAACATCATCATCGGGCTCATTGCAAAGGTCTTCAACGTCCCCAATATCATCATCACAACCGAAGATGTCGGATTTATGACGGTGGCAAAACGGCTGGGCTTTCATCATGTCGTCAACTCGCCGCAGACAACGTCCATTAGCATCTACCATACGCTGCGTGGCATCGACACCATAGAACTCTCGACGATGATGCGGGGAGACGTCCGGTTCATCAGCGTGATTGCAGGGAAGAAATTCGATGGGACCGAGCTGGCGGCGATTAGCCTCCCAAAAAACAGCGCCTTCATCGGCCTCTACAGGAACAGCGATTTTCTCCTGTACAACCAGAATCCGGTAGTAAAGGAGGGCGACGAGATCATCATCGCCACCCGTGTCGAGTTCGTCGAAAATATCTATGATGGATTCAGGGACGAGGAAGAAGGAGAGGAGACACCGGAACCGGCACCATAACGCCGGATACTCCAGAGGATTTCGGAGCCAACGACTGTCAATGAATTTCCTTTTTTGGTGCGGGAGTCACCCCGCATCACTTTTCTTCGCAGGAATGCAGGTCCATTTTGCAGAAATCCGTCCGGACGATGCGTCCGTTCCTGTCGACCCCATAATATTCCGGGTGGTCCAGTAGGCTGGACACATTGATGCCCAACTCGATCAGGTTTTCATAACTGAAAAGTACCGAGTGGGTTACATCACCGGAGAGGAAGGATACCTGCACGCCGTTGAAACTTTTTTGCGCCTTGAGGATCGGGTCCATGGACTCTGATATATACAGAGGAAATGATAATGGTTGCTCCACGGGCAGGCATGAATTATCGTGGGACCGGGGGATGAAAGACCCCTTTTAGTACTGGGGAGCGGGGGGAGATCCCACCTTCAATAGTCCATCGGCTGCAGATGTGCATGGGGCAGGCCGGTGACCGGGTCGTACTCGCAGATGGTGCACCCCTCCTTCGGCTCCTTTCCTTCCAGCAGTGCGATGAGGCAGTCCATGAAGGTGTTGACGCGGTTTACCATCGTTACGATGACGGTGTCCTGCCCAGCGGCCGTTTCGACGATGGTGCAGAGATCCTTCTCCGTCACACCGGCGGTGGTCTTTGCCCGCAGTTCGTCGGGCATCAGCTGCCGGAAGTGCTGCGTCCCGTGCCCGGCGAGCCATATATGGTCGATCCGGTCCCCGAAACGTTCGTTGATCTCCCTGGTGAAGTCCTCGAAAATCCGCACGCGGTCCACCCGGTCGGGGCGGAAATAGGCCACGAGCGAGAAGTTTTTCTCCGTCTTCGGAAGGATGTAATTCATGACCTGGATAAACGAGATGGGGTCGTTGATCTTCGCCCCGTCGAAATACTCGACCCCCTGAGGCCCCCTATGGATGGTGAACCGGTCCGTGATCTGCTCCAGAAAGACCTCAGGACCGAGGGATAAGCCGTAGCAGTACTCAAGGAAATAATCGATCAGATAGGCCGTTTCGGCACCCGGCAGGTGGCGTTTGCGTTTCGGAATCGGGATGTCATGGAAGGTGATGAGCCCGGGATACTGTTCTTCGAACTCACGGAACACCGGGACGACTATGTCATGCACCTGCCGGATCACCTCGCTGTAGTAGACATCCTTCTTCGACGGGGTGGCAAGCATGTTCTTCACAAAATTCGTGGTCATTTCGTGCAGGTCATCCCCGAGCCCCTCGGGGTGGTCGATCCTGATGTTCGGGATGATCACATGCTGCGGGTGAATAAGCTCGTGGACGTACTGCATCGTGTACGGGGTGATCGCCTGGTTCTCGAAGATCAGGGTATCGATATCATCGAACTCGAGGATGGCGGGGATGTTGTCGAAATCGAGGAAGACGGCAGTTTCGCGTTCGCGGTACAGGGGGATCTTCTCCCCGTTGTGGATGAGGAGCGGATGCTCCCCGGTCGTCTTGGCGAGGGTCTTTGCCCCGGCATGGATGCGGAGGGCCTCCTCGATCATCTCGACCGCCGAGGATTTACCGCGGGTGCCCTCGACGATGATGCGCTGTGGAATGGCCGCGATACGCTCACGGAAGTCCATTCCATCAATCAAGTGGTTCAGGTGGGGTACAAACGCTTTCATAGGTCACCTCGCATCAGACCACCATGGAGATACCGAATGCAAATCCCCAGACAAATATGAACTGGAGGACGAGCATCAGGACGCTGTTCGTACTGGAATCGAAGTCCACGCTGTCCTTGCGGATGTTATAGGCGATCAGCCCCGGGAAAAGGGAAAAGATCACCAGAGAGGGGATCGGTTCCGGGTACACCATCGAAACCAGCCAGGCGATGATGAAGGTCACTATGATCGAAAACATCATGACCATGTACAGGAGCCGTCTCCCGTAGAGGAGCGTCTGGCTTGAGATCACATTCACTGCGATGTAACAGAGCATGATGGCAACGATGATGACGGGCAGGGAGATCCAGTTCTCCATTGTATATACCACAATCAGCGGAACGGCAATGATCCCCCCGAGACGGTATCGCTTCCACTCATACAGGGCATACCCGAGCATGAATCCGAAAAGCATGGTCAGAACGGCTGCGGTGGTCGATATCATTAGTTGTATTTACAGAAGATTGCCATAAAGCGTTTTTGATTGGTGCAATGAAAAAATTGAGGACATTTTGTAATGAAAATGGGTTTGGGGCAAAAAAACAGGGATTATTATTGTCATGTCAGGGTAAGGAACAGGTCTCATTTTCACCACAGGTGATACCGTCGCGAAAATCCTAGCAGGAAGGGATGGCAATCACACCCGTCGAAAATCAAGTCTCCATCCACACCTTCATCTCGTACCGGTTCCCCTCGCCTGTCAGTGAATGGGTGGCCTCATCAAACGTGGACTGGAGAAGGGATGCCAGGGAAGAGCCTTCCTCCTGAAGAATATTGCGGGAGGGGGCGTGATCCGAGACCCTAATGAGAAGCTCTCCATCTTCATAGGAGCAGCTGAAGGCCAGATATCCGCGATGGGTGGGATAGCTGTTCTCCAGGATGTCCAGAAACACCTCCTCAATGGCGAGGCAGATGGCATCTATCTTCTCTTCCGGAATGCTGCAGGCGGTCATCTGTCGTTTCGTTGCATCGACAAGCGCAGATACGCCCGTGGCAGTCGCAAATTTCAGGCTGAATGCAATACAGCTGTTTCCCTCTTCGCTCATGTTTGTCTTCCTCTCCCTAAGCGGCTGGCTTTTGGATTCTATGTCATCATCACCGCCATATACCTTTTTGTCTGCCATCGGCCGGACCGGATACTCGCAGGGATGAGGAAGAGAGTGAAACAATAATGAGAATTGATTCCATATCATGACGATTGCAGGCATTCGCCGCAATTTTGTAATCTTCAGCCTGTCAATCCCTCTCATGGCATTTGTATAGGCTTCGGATGTGCCCAGAGGGTAGCGTATACCATCAATCCCCGTGAGCAGTATATTTCCGGGAGATATTCAGTAAAATACCGTCCATTTCCCCAGAGGCGCAAATATGGACCACAATCTTTAATGCGGGAAAGTCCTGTGGAGGAGGTGATCTACGGTGGCAGCCGGCCGGCACTCACCTCTGGATCGTCTCACAGCGAACCTGCGTGGCAGTTCAGAACGGGTACCCCCGAAACCGGGGACAAAACCGGCCGCATGCCCCGGGAGGTAGTACCGAAATGGCACAGATGATGAAACAGATTTCAGCAGAGCGGCGCTGGGATATAGCAACCAGGTGTGCGGACATGCTTCCGTTCGCCTATGAACAGGCGTTTATGAAGATTGCGCCGGAACATCGTAAGGAGTTCGATCAGGCGGAAAGGGAGATCTGGGGGCAGGTGGGTAGCAAACAGGGAGAAATCGCCAGACAGCTCGGATGTAATGTCTCCTCCGCAGGAGATGTGGCACGGACATTCCAGGAGATCTCCAGGGTTATGCTGGGTCCGCACCTTCGGGGACGGGTTGAAAAAGAGTCGAGTACCGGGGCGACCCTTATTACCGAGGAGTGCCCGATGGCATCAAATACCGCCCGCTTTGATGCGGAAGGGCGGCATACCTGTCAACTCTGTGGTGCGTATGGGAAGGCGGCAATCGAGAGCCTCAACCCGGATTTCCGCGTCACCTCGGACAGGCACATGTGCATGGGCGATCCCTCGTGCCGGATGACCATAGAGAAGTCCCGGAAATAACCTCTTTTTTTTCGCAGACGATTGGTATCTCTCCTCATTGCTTGTGCCTGAGTGTCTCCTCCCGTTCAATCTTGCCGTCACGCAGGCGGATAATCCGGTCAAAATATTCCCGGTGCCAGTCCTCATGGGAGACCATGATCACCGTCTGGTTCAGGTCCTCATTGATCTGACGGAAGAGATCCAGCACCACCCGTGAGTTCGTACTGTCAAGATTTGCACAGGGCTCGTCGGCAAAGAGAATGTCGGGGTTGTTCACCAGCGCACGGGCGATGGCGACCCGCTGCTGCTCCCCGCCGGAGAGTTCTGCAGGGAGGTGATCCTTCCTTTCGGAGAGCTCCACCCTATCGAGGTAATCATATCCCGATGCGTAGGCGGCGGCCAATGGCACGCCCCGTGCGATGGCGGGAAGAATGACATTCTCAATTGCCGTCAGCTCAGGGACCAGGGCATAATCCTGGAAGATGAACCCGAACGTATTGAGACGGAACTGTCCTTTCCGGTTATCGGAAAACTCCAGCACCTCCTGTCCGCCGATGGTGATATTCCCTTCGGTGGGCTCGTCCAGAAGACCAAGCATATGCAGGAGCGTCGATTTTCCCGAGCCGGACGACCCCATGATCCCGACGAATTCACCTGCTTTGATATCGAGGGAGACGCCGTTTAATGCATGCACCTTCACGAGACCCATCGTGTAGACCTTCTTCAGGTCGCGGGCGGTAATCATCAGGCACCTCTCATTGCATCGAGGATTTTTTCATTGGTGATCCGCCAGGCAGGAATGAATCCTGCAACCGCCGAGGAGACATACAGCATGACAGTGTTTTCAATGAGCATGCCCGCATCCACGATCGGGGTGACGGTCCCGTCCGGGAACTCGATCGGATAGGCGGTAAAGTAGAGCACCATCCCCTCGAGGAGGAGAAGTCCGAGAAGGACACCGAAGGTGGTGATAAAAAACACCTGCATCACGTACGAATTGATGATGACGCTTTTTTTTATCCCTATTGCCTTCAGAATTCCAATCTGCTTCCGGTTGGTGAAGGTCTTGATGGTGATCAAAATGAAGATCACCACGATTGCGATGATGAGGCTTCCGATGATGGTGATGTTGTTGATGATATTGAAGGACTCGACCGATTCGGCCACGATGTCCGATGTGGCATCCTCCCAGGTCTTCACCTGCTCACCCACCCCAAACCCGAGGATCATGCGCTTGAGGGCATTCAGGTCGGCGTCATCGGTCGCCTTGACGAGGATCTCGGTCGCCCGGGTGTTCGGCTCCGCCCCTCCGAGGACGCTCTCCATCTCATCGGCGGTCACAAACGCCATGTAGTCGGCAATATAGGATTTCGTCTGGACGATTCCCTTAATCCGGTACTCACGGACGACGCCGTTGGCGTACCTGACCGTGACCACATCGCCGACCGCGGCACCACCAAGAGAATCATAGAAATCCTTAGATTTGTCCTCATGCCCGGCCACGAGCACCCCGAGGAGGATCTCGTCCCGGTCCCCGCTCCCAAGGAAATTCCCGTCCTGCATATATTCATGAATCTTTGTCACTTCCACCTCATCGCGGGGGTCGAATGCCTTGATTTCGATGGAGACCACATTCTCCTCAAAATCCACCGAGGCGGGCATTGAATACCGTGCGGAGGCGCGGACGACGCCGGGAATCCGGTTCACCCGGCTGAGGAGGGTGTCGGCATCCTCGATATACCGTGCGTCCTCCCGCGGTTCGATCACGATATCCGAGGTCATGAAGTCGATGGTCTGGACATTGTACGACTCCACTGCCCCGGAGATGACCGATGGCAGGAAGATCATATTCGTAAAGACAAAGGCGATGACGATGATGTTCATCAGCACCCTGCCCCTGCCGCCCCGCTGCAGGGCTCGCGCCGCCAGAAACACCGAGACCCTGAGGTTCTCAAACATCAGCGCTCAGTCCTGTTCTTCCTTTTTCCGGTAGACGAAGTAGTACCAGCCACCGCCCGCCACGAGAGCGATGAGAAGGATGCCAAAGGCGACAGCCCCACCGTCACCGTTCGAGCGGACGGGCATCGTGAGGGGGAATTCCTCGATGTGCTCGCCCCAGTCATCTTCGTAGGTGACGGTCAGGGTATAGTCATAGTCCCGGGCATCCTCCGCATCGAGCGTAAATACGGCGGGGGCATCGTTGTCCGGCTTGATCTTCCCGATGAACGATTCCCTGTTGCCGGCAAACGGGAGATCGATCGACGCCTTCGTGGAGGTCGCATCCCCGGTACCGGTGTTCTCAAGGCGGATGATCAGGTCGTACTGGTCGCCCTGCATCACCCGCACCGGGTCCGTCTTGATGGAGGCGATCCCAAGTGCCGCACGACCACGGACGTCAAGGGAGACGGTATCCGTCTGGGAGACGAGAACGCCGTCGACGGTATAATAGCTCACGTCGAGGGCGACATCACGGATACCCGGTTCGAGGTCGGTGTCGGTGATCATATTCAGGATAAGGTCGGTTGACTCGCCTCCCTCAAGACTCTCCACATGATAGGAACCGGACGTCTTTGGAGCGAGCGACGGATCCGTCTCGACGATGCGGATGAATATGTCATCGGCGGAACTCTGACCGCCGTTGGTAACGCCGAGATGCACCTCCACCTCGTCACCCGGCCGCACATGGTCCTCACCGGACTGGCTGATGAGGAGCATCGGCTGCCTGACGACGGAGACCGGCACGTTCACATTGACCGGTATCGGATAGAGGAGGCTTTCGGCCCCCTGGACCCGTACCCTGAGGAGAGGGAAATAGATGCCATCCGTCTCAGGCGCCCGGATATAAAACGAGAGGCGGATGGACTGCTCCGGGCCGAGATCCCCCGAATATTGTGAGTTCCCTCCAAGCACATCGATATCCCTGCCACCATCGAGGTAGACGCTGTTGATGGTCGGGTTGACCTCGGTGCTCGTTGTCGTCTGGGTGGTGGAGGTCGTCGTCACCGACGCCTTCGCGGTATTTTCCAGTGTTACGGTAATGACACCGGTCTCCCCGGGCATGAGCACCGCGGGAGTCACCTCCGTATCGGTGATGATCACGGTCGGTTCATTGAGCCCGGCGAGTGCCGGGACGATACAGAGCAGCGCTATGCAGAGCAGAGCAGCGATTTCCTTCAACATCGTGTCTTCCTCTCCTGTTTGTGTCAATGATCCGGATTCTTATTATGGTTGCTATCTCCGGTATGACCAAATAATAATGAACATTGTTCATTATAAATTTTTGTAGTCATCATTATGAACGCGATATAGTTATAGGATAGGAGGACAAACAAACAGTATGCCAAAGGTGGTCCCGGAGTACAAGGAAGAGGCGAGGCGGCGCATCATCGGGGCAGCCCTGGAAATATTCATGAAGAAGGGCTACCGTGCGACAACGATGGCGGACATCGCCCGCGACGTAGGGGTGAGCAAGGGCGCCATCTACACCTATTTTCGCGGTAAAGAGGACCTCTTCGTCAAGGCAGCTGAATATACACGGGGAAAATTCGAACTGGAGTCGCTGGAGGAATTCCGGAACAACCGGGATCTCGATTTCTTCGATATGCTCTTCGGGATGGTAGAGACCTCGCTTTCCGGTAGGTTTACCCTGTCCCTTGAACTGATGTTTCTGTCGATCACCGACAACCACCTGAAACAATTCCTGCAGGAAGACGCCCGCGTGGATGCGGAAACCCTTCACAGATTTCTTGAGCAAATGCAAAAGGACGGGAGAATCCGGGCGGATGCCGACTGCGGGGAACTGAGCCGGTTTGTTACGACCCTTCTCTACGGACTATATCTCAGGGCGTTTCTCGGCTCCCCCCCGAGGAGTTGAGGGAGATATGGGACAACGCAATTGCTCCCTACCGGGTGCCGGAGTGAGGCATCCCCACCACCGGATCACCTGAGTCTCTCAACCTGTCGCCTCCGGGATCGCCTCCGGGAGATTATCGCCCATGGTCCCGCGGCGAGGAAATGGCGCTGAGAGTCTTATACCAGACATTCATGCTCTCAAAGGAACCGCATATACTGGTATTATTGACCAGCGTCCCCCCGAAGCGATATCCGGCGCGGGCAAAGAGAAGATTGACCGGGGGATACGCGGCGCGGGCGATGGTATAGGCGGTGCGTATCCCTGCCTCTTTCATCGCTCCTTCCATATGCCGGAGAAGGCACGACGATATCCCCTGTCCCCGGTATGCCGGAAGGACGGCCAGATCCGTCATTTCGGCGTTCATCGCCTGCGGGTCCATCTCGGCAGAAGAGGCAGCGATCACCGTCCCCTCATGTTCCACGATAAAATACCTGACGCTATCAGCCATCGTCTCACGGATATACCGCGGGTCGGTGATGGGAAACGGATAGGTCTCAAAGACCTGTCCGTAGAGTGCTGCCAGATACTTCGCATCACCAGGCCCGGCCCGGGTAATATGCCATTTCGGACAGGATGATTTGCTGCCGGAGTCGCCGGCATGTGCGAGGGCATCTGCGACCACCTGGCCGATCTCCGGGTCCGCAGAATCGCGGCGATCCTCGTGGAAATACTTCCCCAGAAAAACACCATCCTCAACACCATGGAAAAACCCGGGCACCCGTGCCTCAATACGATACCCGGCGGCTAAAAATTCCCGGACCGTGAAGGCAGGAACCTTTGCGAAGATCTTCGAGTACCCTCTGTCAGATGCGAGGTCGTCGAGGTGGGGGACAAGGGAGGACGCGTCCTCCCGCGAGAGTTTCATCAGGTAGATACGGTCGTTGAGCCGTCCGTGCTGGATGACCGAGGACCCTATCGTCGTAATGGTATCAGTCGTCATCCCTGCGGTCCACGCGGTCGGTGTTCTGCGGAACGAGAAGAATCGTCTCATCATAATCACAGAGGAGCTTTCCAATTCCCACCGCCTCCGATTCATCGGCATCGTCCAGCTTCAGCTGCAGGGTGCAGGCCTCACAGTTCCGGTCACAGAAAACATTGCGGTAGCAGTCCGGTTCACGATATGTCGAGATGACGCCCTCGTAATTACGCAGGACTACTTTGTTCGTCGACCAGGAGATGAGATAATTGGGCATGATGGGTATCTTGCCCGCTCCGCCGGGAGCATCGATGACATAGGTGGGAACGGCAAATCCACTGGTGTGGCCTATGAGGCTTTCGATGATCTCAATGCCCTTCCCAACGGGAGTGCGGAAATGCGCAAGTCCCTCCGAGAGATCGCACTGGTAGAGGTAGTAGGGGCGAACGCGGTTGTGTACGAGTTTGTGCACGAGGCTCTTCATGATCCGCGGACAGTCGTTCACCCCGGCAAGAAGGACCGTCTGGTTCCCGAGGGGGATGCCTGCATCCGCGAGTTTCTTCAGTGCTTCCCGGGATGAAGCCGTGATCTCACGTGGATGATTGAAATGCGTGTTGATATAGAGCGGGTGATGTTTTTTCAGGATGGCGACGAGCTCATCGGTAATCCTGTACGGGAGCACGACAGGCACCCGTGAACCGATACGTACCACCTCGACATGCTCGATGGCTGAAAGTTCGGACAGTATCCAGTCAAGATAATCGTCCGGAAGCATCAACGGATCGCCCCCGGAGAGAAGTACATCACGGACTTGCGGATGATCTGCGATATATGCTATGCCCTTTTTGATATCCGCGACATCAGGAATCGAATCAATATCCCCAACCTTGCGTTTTCGGGTACAGTGTCTGCAGTACATGGCGCAGATATTACTCACCAGAAAGAGCACCCTGTCGGGATACCGGTGGGTGATGCAGGGGACAGGGCTGTCCGCATCCTCGGCAAGGGGATCGGGCAGGTCGTATTCTTCGACAATGAGTTCGGAGATCGAAGGAAAGGCCTGCATGAAGACAGGATCATTATCATAATCACCTGCCTCAATGAGGGAGAGATAATATGGCGTGATGCAAAGAGGAAAGCGTGCAATGGTCTCTTCA
This sequence comes from Methanovulcanius yangii, assembly GCF_018687785.1. NCBI lineage: Archaea > Methanobacteriati > Methanobacteriota > Methanomicrobia > Methanomicrobiales > Methanomicrobiaceae > Methanovulcanius > Methanovulcanius yangii. The sequence goes on along the minus strand of NZ_LTBL01000001.1, from coordinate 24,473 downwards.
AGCTCTTCACGGCGGTCAGCCGGGAACTGAATGCCAAGGAGGCGTTCAACCGTGTCAATGTCACGGATGGAGTGGCCAATTTGCCACTCCCAGTCTTTCCAGTTTGATTTGAGTGTTTCGGGATCGATTCGTTCGGCGATTTTCTGCTGATTTGATGAATACACGTGCATAAAAAAACATTCCCTGGAGGGTGGTCCGGTCTTCTAACCTATCTGTGCCATCCATATTAAGTGTTGAGGAAAAACCCAATAATTTTGTCCGGATGGGCAAAATACGTTCGAATTGAGATATTTTTGATCTCCCCCCCCGAATTGCAAATTGCGCTGATCTCAGCCATGGTATCCCTGTATCGGGGCAGGAGATCCCCCCCTTACATATTCCCGGACAATACCCTGATCATTTGGAAGATCACCACATTTACATGGCCAAAAGTGAGTTTCAACCCAAATTACGCATCAGTTTTCGATTCAATCCATTCCGGGGATTTTCTGTGATGCCCCATATTCCCGTATTGCCAAACCACCGTCACCGTCGCATCCGGCAACCCGAGAGGAGAGCGCAGACGGGAGGGAGGAGAAAAGCCTGACCACCCGTGCAGCAGCCGTCGTAGACGCCGGTAATATTTTTTATATCATCACCTGCACTATTCCCTCATCCTCGTAAAGGGGTGATACCATTGAAAAAAGAAGAGTACAGGAGCATATTATCCGGAGCAATTGAAAAAGAGGTGGAATCCTACACCTTCTACCGCGAGATCGAAAGCTGCACAAATGACGAGACCCTGAAGAAGATCTTTGGAGAACTCGCAGACGAAGAACGCAAACACAGGGAAACCCTTGAGGAATTCCTGACAAAACCGATCAAGTCCCTGGAGTTCGACGAGGCACAGGACTACAAGATATCCGAAACCCTCGAACTTCCGACGATGACGACGGAGATGAAACCCGCCGACGGTATTGCACTGGCCATCAAAAAAGAGGAACTCTCACGCGATATGTACCGGGAACTGGCCGAGCTGAGTACCGGGCCGCAGCAGAAGCAGATCTTCACGAACCTGGCCAACATGGAGTCGCATCACAAGGCACGCCTGGAAGACATATTCACGAACATGGCATTCCCTGAAGTCTGGTAGACGCACTGCTTAATTTCCGCAAAAACGACAACTGCCAACGGAGGGGGGGGGCGGTTGTCTCTGCGCGACAGGCATACCACAAAGACGGACGGCCGTTTCGACAGCCCCGGACCCATTCGTTGAAGGAGGACGAAACCGCACGCGGGCAACCCTTTGCCTCCGCCACGGCAGGTATTTTGGCGCGGCACCACACAATCAGATATATGGATGTGAAGAGCAGTGCTATCAGGACATACCGGACCTTCCTGCAGATAATTCCCCAGATCATCGGCATAATTCTTCTCATCAGCCTTGCACTGACACTCATTCCGCCGGAGATGTATGGGACGGTATTTACCGGAAACCCTGTTGCCGATCCCTTTGCGGGGGCGACGATCGGCAGTATTGCAGCAGGAAACCCGGTCACGAGCTACGTCATCGGAGGAGAGCTCCTGAATTTCGGCGTAAGCCTCACAGCAGTGACCGCTTTTATCATCGCCTGGGTGACGGTGGGCCTCATCCAATTGCCGGTCGAGATGAATACTCTCGGAAGCAGGTTTGCAATCACACGCAACCTCTGCGGGTTTTTCTTTGCCGTCATCATCGCCGTCCTCACACAGGCCACCCTCATCCTGATAGGGGTGGGGGCATGAACGGGATGCAGAAAAAGACCTCGCAGGGAGACAGGATGAAAGACAACGGCACCGGTCCGAAGGGCGGGAGGGGGCAACCGGCGTTTCCCATGATCTTTCTGGGAATTGCCGTTGCATGCTACCTCATCCTGGCATTCCGGGATTACGGGGTCTTCAGTGAAGCCGTCCGGACATTCATCGGGATCATCCTCCAGATTCTCCCGGTCCTGGTTCTGGTCTTCGTGTTGTTCTTCGTAATCGACCTCTTTGTTCGTCCGCAGGCGATTGCCCGCCACCTGGGATATGAATCGGGTATCAAGGGATGGATTCTTGCAGTGGTGGCAGGCATCATCGCAACCGGCCCCGTCTATGTATGGTATTCAATGCTTGCCGATTTCCAGGAAAAGGGCATGCGCATCGCATTTTCGGGGGTCTTTCTCTATATGCGTTCGGTAAAGCTGCCGTTCATCCCCCTGATGATCTACTATTTCGGCGGTGCCTTCACTGCCGTCCTGACCCTCTACCTGATTATCTTCTCCTTTTTTGCAGGCATCTGCTGCGAAAAAGCGGTCCTGTGGGTCGGCCGGAGCCGTTGACCACCGGTTCGCCCATTCAGAACACCACGTGAATAATTCGATCAGGTGACCTGGGCGCTGCGACTCGGGGCGCCCGGTCCCAATCCGCCGCTCCCACTCTTCCTTCCTGAGGATCACCTCTCCCTGAAGCGGATGACATCCTGCATATCGGAGCGCAGATAGGCCTCCGCCTCGGAGAGGACTCCTCCTTTCATCCGTGTGAATAAAAATCCAAAGACCGGATACCGGGGATACTCTACCGGACGCAATTCAAGCGGTTCGGAAAACCCTGCGACAAAGGTTTCGTAATCAAACCCGGCAATCGTCTCCGGGACCGTGCCCGCAGGCGGCTGCACCACCAAGAGGGCATACACATCATCACCCACTTCCTGCAGCAACCGATCCCAGTCGGGCACCATCCCTTCGAAATAGAACCTGTAGACATTAATGCCCCAGGCATATTCCGCAATGTCCGTCGTGCACCACCCGGCAAAGCGGAGGGGGTTCACCTCGATGGGAACGACCTTTCCGTCATCATTCACCCGCAATTCAATATGCAGGGGAAAATTTGTGATTCCCATCAGTGCCTGAATCCGCCGGAGAAGGTGGGTTACCGGCGCAAGCTGCTCCGCAACAATCTTCCTTGAGGTCAGATAGACCCGGTCGTCGACATCATCAACTGAGGAGAAGAGATGGGCAAGAATATTGAGTACCACCGGTTCACCCTGCGCATTAAAATACGCATCCACCGCAAGTTCCGTTCCTTCGATATACTCTTCGATGATGAAGGTCCCGGCGTCACAGACTTCCGGCGGATAGCCTGCAGCGATATCTTCCATACCCGTCTTTATGGCGTCAAGGACGTCCGTCCATTCCTCGTCCGTGCGGACGACATGCACACCCGCACTGAAGAAGCCAACCGCCGGTTTGATGACAAACGGTTTCGGGAGGAGCGCAACATCAAGCATATCCAGTTCTCCGAAGGGGACCGACCGGAAGAAAAACGTAGGATACAGGCCGGAGATGAGTTTTCGAAATGCTGCCTTGTCCTTGAAGAGGGCGATGGTTTTCGCAAGGTCCGTTTCGCCCAGATGCTCCGCAATCCATCCTATCGCATGCTCCGAGTTGGTATACATCCGGCAATCGCCCTCGTGTACGCACCGCACTACTTCAGCTCCGTCGACGAGGCGCATCCGTCCGTCCGTGTTCATTCTCACTGATGTTGCATTTCTGAGAACAGGAAGGTCCATCGTCACTATGGTGTCCACAAGATACCGGGATACATAGGGTTCATCCAGTACTATCAAACCTCATCAGTCCTGTATTCATTTGCAGGACGAATGGCAAAAGAATGCCGGAAGAGGCGGTATTCACCCTCCCGGCCCCCCGGACATCTTCTCAGCCCCCATGGGGATGCATCGCCGGTGACTGCTTGCCGGTGTCGCACCGGGAAGGGTCTGCCACATTTATCTGTCCGAACACTCCATTCTGCCATGTACGCTGTGCACGGCAGGTTTTGCCGGGCCATCCGCATCTGCCTGCAGCTGTCAGCCGGTGCGGGAGGAAATACTCTGAGATGGGATATTTGGAGAAGAGATGACTTTGAATGCGACAGACTGGAATACAAAATGGAAGCGGCAGTGGAACAGGTACCGCGATGCCAGCATGGAACAGACAGGGGCTGCCTACTGGGACAACGAGGATGCGGCACGTGATTATTACCGGAAATCACTGGAGCATCGTAATGCCCGTGTCGACCCCGTTCTCGCCGGCCTTCCTCTGGCCCCCACTGCCCGCGTGCTGGACATCGGGGCAGGACCGGGGTCAATTACCATCCCGCTTGCCCGGAAGGTCGCTCACGTCACCGCCGTCGAACCATCGGGGGGGATGTATACCGTACTCCGGGAGAACCTAGCGACCGAAAGTGTGTCAAACGTCGACACCCTGCAGAAACTCTGGGAGGATGTGGATGTTTCCGCCGATCTGGATGGGCCATATGACATCGTCTTTGCCAGAAACTCCCTGAACGTGCCGGATATCAAAGATGCCATCGGGACGATGATTGCAGCCTCGTCAGACTATCTCGCCATCTATTGGTTTGCGGGCCTGACCCCCTGGGAGATGATGTCATGTGCCCTGTGGCCGGCACTCCACGGCAGGGAATTTGCCAGCCCGCCGAAATGCGACATCATATACAACCTGCTCTATAGCATGGGGATTTACCCCAGTGTCGAATCCGTACCCTTCCCCCACACCTATGTCTTCCCGACCTCCGAGGCAGCCGTGGAGTACTTTGCCCCCCAGGTCCTTGCAGCCACCACGGCCCAGAAGGACGTGCTCCGACAGTATATTCTGGCCCATATGGGAAGTGACGGCACCACATACACCATCCCCGGACACTCTCATCATGTGAAGATCTGGTGGAGAAAGAGGGAGTCGCCGCCGTCGGACTGAGCACCAGATGCCATCAGGGCCCCCTTCTCCATACCACCCGCCCTCCCCGGGGAGATGAAGGACATACGATGCCGATGAAGCAGAGCAGACCCTTTCGGGAGGCATCGCGTTGCCGGTTCTCCCGTCCCTGCATCTCCGAACCCCCCCACCATACTCCTTTATACGGAGAAGAATCATTGTCCCCCCTATGGAGACGTTCACCCCTCCCCGCCCCATGATCACCTTCGCAGGATTCGACACGGGCCGCGAGAAGGCTCTGGAGGATCTCACATCAGTCATCAGGAACGGGGAGATCGACCCTCCGCTGCTGCCCCTCATACGGGCCTTCTCACGGGTGCCCTCCTGCTACACACTCCAGAGCTGCTACGGCCATTTTGTCCATGCAGGAACGCAGGACATCCACACTATCAGACGGCTGCAACCCGGCGCAACCCAGGTCAGAAGGGTAACCTACCGTATCGCCTACGTGGCATTCTGCATCGAAAACAGCCGCCGGGGCCATCTTCTCTGCGAGGATCTCCGTGTGATCGCAAGGAACGACCCGGAGTATATCCAGTTCGGGAGTGCCGACTGGTTCTGGGATCAGACTCCCAACACCTATGCCATTCAGGTTTCCCCGTCACGCTATCAGACACAGGATAGCTGTCTTTTGACCCTGGACGAGGCACTCGTCGTTCAGGATGTGAGGGACCGGTTATTCACGGAGCTGATGCGGCTCGTGAAGGAGCATACGCCGGCGGGCAGGTAGCCCCGGTTCACGGAAATTCACCACCCCTCTGCCGCGACCGAAAGAGGAGACATTCCCACTGAGGAAGGGGAGGGGGAAGGGGAGGGCCTTCCCCGCCAAAATCACTTTTTCCCCCCGTATGACCGGACATGCTTCCAGGCACGGTGATGGGCAGGGAAATGCTCCTTATCCGCGTACATGCCGATATCCTCACGACGGAAATGCACCCGATCCCGGCCAACAGGACAGACTTTCAGGCAGATACCGCAGGGGGCGATGCGCTTGCGGTGGAGGCGTTCACTGTTCTCTGCGCATGCCTTCTTGTCAGTCAGGACGGCGGGATATTCACCTTCCTCCAGTGCGCCCGCGGGACAGCGAAGCACGCACTCCATACATCTGGTACAGAGTTCCTCTTCCATGACCGGGTCCTCGGGCAGTTCGGCGGTTGTAAGTACCGAACCGAACCTGACCCGTGGCCCGTATTCCGGGGTCAGAAGCATGTTATTTACGCCGAACGTTCCCAGACCGGCCATGTACGCGGCATGCCGGTGAGAAAAGAAGGCAACGGGGTTTTCGAGCAGGACATCGATGCTCCCGTAGCCGTCGCGGGGGACGAAGACCGACGGATACCCCTCTCCATTCAGGTACGAGGCGAGCCGATAGGTATACTGGTCCAGGAGGGTATTGACAGTGGTGTAGAGCTCGTGATAATAGATGGAGGGTGCAGTCTCAAGGACAGGAAGGTCGACCGGAAGGCCGATTACGATCACCGACCTGGCCTCAGGAAAGATGGACTGCGGATAGAATGCCTCCGGCATCCATGGGGTAAAGGGCGGATGCTCCCACCGCTTCACACCGGCGATTCCCACGAGCGGGATGTCCATTGTACGGCACCGTTGACGAATCGACTCCCTGAGATCTTCATCCATTGTAATCACTATGAGCTATCGCAGTGGTATTTGAAAGATTCTCCGGAAGTCAGTGCCTCTTATCCGGTACCGGAATTCCTACATCCCTCCTGGCGATGCAACGGTCCGCCGGCACCCACGGATGATCATTCAAACCCACATTCATATCGCGATTGTTCTAAACGAACACATATCATGGCGAATACGGCATCCAGGTGATATTCACTCGTTTCATCCGATGAAATTGATAATACATACATGAATGACGAATATCTCCAAAAATACACTGCATTTTACCGATTCACTGATTCCCACAGGAGAGCATTTATCACCTCCACCACCATCATGACCCCCATGAGTGTCATTGCCGTAAGCAGGGATGACTGCACGAAATGCGGAGTCTGTGTCAATGTCTGCCCTGCCTTCATTATCTCGATGGAGAAGGGCGACTATCCTCTGGTGACCGAAGACAAGGAGAAACGCTGCATGAGATGTGGTCATTGCGAGGTTTTCTGTCCTTTTGACGCACTGAAAGTAGATTTCAAAGGAGACTATCCGGCAAACTTCAATCCCCGGGCCCTGGACATCAAACCGGACCAGTTCGGCAAGTTCATGCAGTCCCGCCGGTCCATCCGGCAATTCCGCAAAAAGCCGGTGGACCCCCGCGTCCTTGACGATGTGATGGAGACCGTGCGGTTTGCACCGACCGCTGCAAACCGGCAGAAGGTCCACTACATTGTCATCATGGACACCGAAAAGGTCCGGAGGATATCCGCCCTTGCCATCGAGTGGATGCAAAAAGTGATGAGCGAACAGCCTGATCACCCGTATGCCGACATCTTCAACGGAATGATAGAGGCCTATGATCAGGGAATCGACCTCGTCTGCCGGAATGCTCCGCATATCATCTTCGCGGCAGTACCCACCAACAACCCATTTGCCGTCACGGACGCTGCCATCGCCCTCACCTGGTTCGAACTCGTGGCCAAGGCCTACGGGGTCGGGTCATGCTGGCTGGGGACTCTCAAGCTGGCAGCGGAGGAATACCTCCCGATCCAGGAGGAACTGCATATTCCAAAAGGCTATCTCCCGAATTACGCACTGATATTTGGTTTACCCAAGCTCCGGAGCAAAGGAGTGCCGAAGAGAGATCCCCTGAGTGTCGAATACATCTGAATATTTTTTTGGATATTATACGGATCGGATGTCATTGCCCTAATGTTTCGTGCATCCCCACATCCCTCCCCCGCTCATCGGACGGGTCCTGTTCCAGCATATTCAAGTCATCAGGCAGAGAGATTTTCTGTACTATGGAGCACACGCCTGCGGCGGATTCGTCCGGAGCGCAGGAACAGGAACCCCATCACCCCGTAGACTTCCCGACGGGAAAACCACGGGTACATTCGTCCAGATGCTCGATTCTGTTTCCGGGTGACGAGGGGTCGGCCGCCATCGAAGAGGTTGGTGGAAAGGCATTCTCCCTCCTGGAGCTGTGCAGGGCAGGGCTTCCCGTCCCCCCGGGGTGTGTTCTCACCACCGCGTTCTTTGCGTCATGGTCCGCATCGGTGATGGCAACGGAGGTCTGGCGCTCCATGGCGGCATCCGGCACCCCGATCGCGGAATCCGGTGTGAAGGCACTGCAGGATCACTGCACAGGCCTTGCGTTTTCTCCACTTCAGGGAGAGGTGCTGGCGTCTGCACTCCGGCGCCTTGGCACCGATCCCGGCATCTGGGCGGTACGATCGTCGTCACCCGCGGAGGACGAGCAGGAGGCATCGTTTGCGGGCATCTACCGGACCGAGATCGGGGTGACGACGAACGGGCTCGAGGATGCGATTCGCAGGGTCTTTGCCTCTTCATTTGAGGGCCGGGTCCTCTCCTACCACAGGGCCCACCGACGCGACCCGGGCCCTCCGGCAATGGCGGTCATCGTCCAGAAACTGGTTCCCGCCGATATCTCCGGCATCGCGTTCTCCGCAAACCCGGTCACCAACAGCAGGGAGGAGATCGTTATCAATGCCGGATGGGGACTGGGGGAGACAATCGTTACCGGCCGGACATCACCCGATGAACTAGTGCTCACCCGGCAGGGGTCAACGATCGTCGACCGGAAGACCGGGGCGAAGGAGATCGCCTGCTTCGCCCGTCCCGGCGGCGGAGTGAGGGAATGTCACGGTTACCACAGCGAACGGTTCTGCCTGGATGGATACGACCCCTTCGTTCTGCGTGACCTCGTCCTGAAGGCGGAAGAGGTATTCGGTGATGCCGTCGATGTCGAATGGGCAGGAAAGGACGGCAATTTGATGATCCTCCAAGCCCGCCCCATCACCACCATGGTGCCGCTGCCGGAAGCCCTGAGGACCGGCGGCGGAGGGGAGCCGGTACGGATGTACCTTGACCTGACACTCGTCGAACACGGGATGCAGGGCGCCCTCTCGCCGCTCGGGTCTTCATGGATGGACGGGATTCTGGGTTGTACGGTAGAGTCGCTCACCGGCAACTCCTGTGCGGGCCGGGATGCAATCTGCGGCATTGCCCAGGTGACGGAGGGACGGATGTACCTTAACATCTCCAATCTCCTGTGGATCATGCATCCACGCATGATCGACCTTCTGTTTGGGGGACTGGACACCTCCTCCGCAGCGATCATACGGGACTGCGACCCCGCAGCATGGAAAAATCCCGTCCGTCCGGCTCTTCTCCGGGGCATGACGGCGGCCTCCCTCTGGCAGTCCCGCGACCTCCTTCTCCATGCGGGACGGGGATTTCTCTCCCCTGAGGCGGTATCCCGTGAGTGCAGGAGATCGGAGGCTGAGTTCCTTGCGTCACTCGATGAACTCGAGTTGCAGGATCTCCCGTTCAGTGAGTACTGTGAGAAGGCCGGGCGGCTGATCGTCTGGTGGGTGAAGGAGAAGACCGGTGCAACCCTGATCAACTCCGAGTGCGCCCGCATGACGGTCCGCAGGATGTTTGCCGGAGCACCCGATGACATCCGGGCGCTTGCCGACAGGGTTGACCGTGCCCTCCCGAATAACCGGACGACAGGGATGGCGCTCTCCCTGTCACGCCTCTCCCTTCTTGCAGGGGGCGAAATCGACGACGACGTCACCATGCTTGCGGAGCGGATTCGTCAGGGAGAGATGCCCGAGGAGTTCATGAAGGAATGGACGGACTTCATGGAAGAATACGGGTTCCGGGGACCGCGGGAGATCGATCCTGCATCACCGGGGTACGCCAACGACCCGCTCCTTGCCCTTTCCCAGATACGAACCTACAGAGAGGCAGATCTCAGGGGGCAGGGACCCGCGGAGCGGTTTGAGAACGAGCGCCGCCGCCGTGAGGAGGCGTGCCGCCTCCTGCGTGACTACAGCAGGAAAAAAGGCAGGCTGCAGGAACGTCTCTTCGTTCGGATGGAGACCCTGCTCGACATCTTCGGGGGCACCCGTGAAGATCATAAATATTACCTCGTCATGGTCACCGCAAGGGTGCGCAGGCGTGCCCTTGCCGCGGGAGAGATTCTCGCATCCAGGAACCAGATCGGGCATGCAAATGAGGTCTTCTGCCTCTCCATTGCAGATATCCAGGCCGCACTCGACAATCCCGGGGTCCGGATGCAGCCCGCCGTTGCCGCAAACCGGACACGCTTCGGCAGGATGAACCGGGTCAGCCGGTACCCACCGGTCATCGACTCCTCGGGGCGGATCATCCGCCCCAACACGGATGGGGAGGATAACGGGGCAGAGATTTCCGGATACGGCGTCTCCGACGGAACCGCCCGCGGTCCGGTCAGGGTGCTTCACCATCCGACTGAAAAAGAGGTTTTTCCGGGGGATATTCTCGTCATCAGCGCCTCGGACCCGGGGTGGACACCCCTCTTCCTGACAGCCGGCGGGGTCATCCTTGAGGTGGGGGGCTCCTCCAGCACGGGTCGATCATCGCTCGGGAGTATGGCATTCCCTGCATCGTGGGGGTCACCCGGGCGACTGAGCGGTTTGAAGACGGCCAGTGGGTGGAGATGGACGGAGGAAACGGGATCATACACAGGATTTCACCGGAGGACATCCCCTGCACCGAATAACCGACGGGCAGGATGGGACCGACACCTCTCTATTGCATCCCATTTCGTTGTTTTGACATCGTACATTCCGAAATCTTATATTTTGGCATGCCGACTTTCAGGGAATGAGGTGGAAAGAATAGTTGCGGAGAAGACCGGACCACCCGGTCTTGCCGCCGATATGGCCCGCCGGATGTTCTCCGGGGATGCCGACCCCTTTGTCCGATGGTGGTATATACAGGGTTATTTTGAGGGGGAAGATTTTGGCCGGCGGGATTTTACCATCTGTTTCTTTTCACTCCGGCTTGCGGATGATGCCGGTCCGTCGGGTGAGGCAATACGGAGCCCTGGTGCGATGTATCTCTGCTCTGTTGTCGATGCGGCAACGGGCGTTCACCACCGGGAAGTGCGGGTGGATGCGTCGCTGCACAACTGGTACCTCAGGCAGCTCGACACGTTCCCGGACAGACTCGGCGTGAGCAGGTACGTCAGTGACACCATCAGGAGGGAGATTGAGGAGCACGGCCTCTATCCCCCCATTAACTGCCCGCCGACGACGATGGAGACCGAGAAGACCCCTTTCTCGGTGACTTGGGACGACGCCCGAATCACGTTTCTTGACGAGGAGATCATCATCACCTTCCATGACCCGACCCACGGGGAGATGATGTCATGCGCCCTCATTCCCCAGGTCCCGTTTACTGACCTTTCATCCATCGCGCCGTCGGGTGCCATCGGCATGGAATATGTCACCTGCCCGCGCCTGAAGCTCAATGGTGTCGCAGGAGGGGCGCCGGTCTCCGGGGAGGCATGGTGCGATTACCAGTCCGGCGGGACTGAATGGTTCCTCACAGAGCAGGAGGAGACCGGATGTATCGAAACGGACGGCCGACCCTGTTACCATCCTCTCGGCTGGGACTGGTGCGGCATACAGCTGGATGACGGGCGCTGCCTGATGCTCATGCACCGGCGAAACCTCCGGTCAAAGGAGACGGTCTCAACATTTTGCATCCTCTTTTCTGAGGACGGCACTGCAGAATGGCACCCCCGGATAACGGCACGCCCCATTCGTACGTGGGAGAGCCCGCGGACTCACATTCACTACCCGGTGAAATGGGAGTTTGCGATACCCGCTATCGATGCGATATTGCATTTCTCTCCCGCAACGGATCAGCAGGAGATCGAGATCATCGGGATGGACGGCGGTCTCTGGGAAGGGTCGGGGAGTGTCACGGGGAAGATAGGAGAAGAAGGCGTATCCGGACGCGGCCAGCTGGAACTCTGCGGCTATGGATTCATTGCGGACGTAGCGGACTTTGTCGGACGATTTGAAGGGAAGATCAACGAACGGCTCGAACAGCTCTTCCCCCGCGAGATCGATGAAGCATGGTGCGCCTCTCTCTTCGGTGAGACACAACCCATCCTTGATTACACTCCCTTTACCGAGACCATCTCGCGACCGGTCTGGGACCTCCTCTCACGGGGCGGAAAGCACTGGCGGCCGATCTTCGGCATTCTCATAGCCGATGCGGTAGGCGTCAGGTCCACCGAAGAGACGGAGAAACTCTTCGTGATGACCGAACTCCTTCATTCGGCGGCTCTCATCATCGATGATATCGAGGACGAGTCGCTGCTCCGGCGGGGTGACACCACCATTCACCAGAGATATGGAACGGATATTGCCATCAACGCGGCAAGCACCCTCTACTTCTTTCCTCAAAGCATCGTATCGTCCTGCCCGGACCTTACCCCCGACCAGAAGCACGACGTGCTCAGGCTGATGACCAATACCTCTTTGCGGGCGCACCTCGGCCAGGGGCAGGACATCTACTGGTCAAGGAATCTCTCCCCCGCCGCTCTGACGACGTGGCGGGAGGGGCACCTCGACGAGCAGATCCTCCAGATGTACGCCTACAAGACGGCATCGGCGACGGAAGGGGTCGCGGAGCTTGCCTGCATCCTGCAGGACGTGACACCGGAGACGAGAGCGGCCTGCCTCCGGTTCGGCAGGACCATGGGAATCGGTTTTCAGATCATCGATGATGTGCTGAACTTCTCCGGCGACGAAAAATGGGGAAAGGTGGCTGGCGAGGATCTCAGAAACGGCAAACCGACCTATGTCATCCTCCGGGCCCTCGATCTGCTGGACCGGGATCGCTCCGACCGGTTGACCGCCATCCTCTGCACACCCGAACTCCGGATGCAGGATGTCGTCCTCCAGGAAGGTATCGATCTTGTACGGGCATCGGGAGCCCTGGAAGACTGTTCCGGCGAGGCTATACGACATATCGAAGCGGAGTGGGCGGCATTCTCCCGCCGGATTCCCCCCTCGCCGGGAAAGCTCATGCTCCGCGTAATTTGTGCAAATCTCGTCAATATGGCCTATGAGGTGTGATTCAGTGAATGGTTGTGGCCCAATCCTCTCTACCTCATTCCTGTTTTCTTCGCCGGACAGGAAGTTCTGAAATGCATTCATAGACCTTCTCCGCAAGGTCGGGATTTCCCAGGAAGAGACGGGAGAGGTCCCGTTTTGAAATCTTCCTCAGATAGATATTGCCGAGGGCAGCAACGATGACCGCCCCAGGAGGACGAAGATCATATCCAGCATGGTATCGTCAAGCCCGTGCTGCATCTCTATTCCCAGGAATGTGTCGACGGTATATTCAAAGATCTCCCAGAGCCCGCCGACTGCTACCGTCAGCATGACAATCAGGAAGATGATGACCGGACGGTTGAAGTTGTTCTCGGTGTATTGATCGAGGAGGAGCACCAGAGTAAATCCGATGAGCGCGACGGTCGTTCCCGATATGAAATGCGCTATTTTGTCGTAATACGGGTATAGTGTGGTATACCAGTCAAAATACTGGCCGCCGATATGGATGTAGAGGGAGAGAACGATGAGAAATGTCAGCCACCACGGGACTGTAATATGTACTTCCCGCTCCATGATCATCGGGACCATGGTGAGGAGAAGAACAATAAAACCGCCAAAGACATAGGAGTAGTTCCCGACCATCATACTGTCGATGATTATGAAGATGATCATCACCTGAAGGAATATCGTCATATATCCCCGAAACGTGAACGGGACAGGTGCGGCATAGTCTTCTATTGACCATGCACCGATATCAAACCAGAGGGCGACCAGGCAATGTGGGGGCACCCCGGCAGCCAGCGGACATCCACAGGGACAACAGGAGGCTCAGGTTGAATCGGCGATGCGCGCATGCCTTCTGCATGTGCGGCGAATTCACAGAGAACGCCTAAAAACACTTTAATAAGATGAAATTTTAGGCGGCGCAGATAGCTTTATTACGTAAACAGAGGTACCATACATTTCATAAGGCAAATTAATGAGTAAAATTGCGCCTAATTCTAAAATAACCAGTTATATTGGCCCTGTTGAAAGCCTGGAGAGCTATGTCAGGGCCGACTGGTGGAGGGAGATCTTCAACGCAAACTACCTCCGTACGGATGGTGATGTGATCGAGGACACCTCCATTACCTCGGAAGAAGTCGATCTCTTTTGCAGTGCCCTGAACCTCTGTCCCGGCGATACCATTCTTGATCTCTGCTGCGGACAGGGACGGCACTCGCTCGAGCTTGCACGACGGGGATTCTCTGACGTTACCGGGCTGGATCGCTCCCATTATCTCATCACCCGTGCGAAGAAGCAGGCAAAAAATGAAGGACTGGCTATCAGTTTCCGCGAAGGTGATGCACGAAAACTTGCCTTTCAGGCCGACACCTTCGACCATGTCCTCATCCCCGGCAACAGTTTCGGTTATTTCGAATCATATGAAGATGATCAAAGCATCCTCAAAGAAGTGTTCCGGGTGGCAAAGCCGGGAGGAACACTCCTCCTGGATATCGCCGACGGCGCGTGGCTGAAGGAACATTATGAACCCCGCAGCTGGGAGTGGATCGACCAGAACTACTTCGTCTGCCGTGAACGAAGCCTCTCGGAGGACGGCGAAAAACTCATTTCACGCGAGGTGATCACTCATGTCCGAAAAGGAGTGCTTGCGGACCAGTTTTATGCGGAGCGACTCTATAGCCGGGAACGCATCGAAGAGATGCTTGGGGCATGCGGCTACCACGACATCACCTTCCACGACACCATCATCCCGAAATCCCGGAAAAACCACGATCTCGGCATGATGGGCAGGCGTCTGGTCATCACGGCACGGGTACGGAAGGAGTGGACGTCCAGAAAGCAGGTGGCAAAGGCAAAACGCAGCGTGACCGTCGTGATGGGTGACCCGCGGCTGAAGGACAGGGTCCGTCCGTCATGCGTCTTTGACGAGGATGATTTTTACACCATCGAGCAGCTTAAATCGGCCCTTTCGAAGTGCGATGGTTACTCATTCACCTACGTAGACAACCATGCGACACTTATCAAAACCCTTCAGCAGAAGGGTAAGAAGGCGGATTTCATCTTCAACCTCTGTGATGAAGGATATTTCAACGATCCCCTCAGGGAACTTCATATTCCGGCCGTCCTGGAGATGCTCGACATCCCGTATACCGGCGGGAACCCCCAGTGTCTTGCCTACTGCTACGATAAGTCCCTTGTGCGTGGTGTTGCGCATGAACTTGACATCCCGGTCCCGAAGGCATTCATGATCACTCCCGGCGACAGTTCATTCATCGAACAGCCTCTCAGGTTCCCGGTTATCGTCAAACCCAACCTTGGGGATTCCAGTGTAGGAATTACCAGGAAGAGTGTCTGTGGAGATATCGAAGAGCTGCAGGAGGCGATCGAGGATGTCAGGACCAGGTGTGGACAGGAGACCTCCATCCTCGTCGAGGAGTTCCTCTCCGGCAGTGACATCAGTGTCGGCATCATTGGAAACCTCCCGGACATGTATGAGGTGCTGCCGATCATCGAGGAGGACTACTCCGCACTCCCCTCGTCCTACCGCGGATCTGCGGCTACGAGGCAAAGTGGGACCCGTCCTCCCCGTACTGGAACCTCAGGTCCGTACGGGCTCATCTCTCCGAGGATGTGCAGCGGTTCCTCGTGGCAAGCTGCCTCAAGCTCTTCGGGAGGCTGAAATGCAGGGACTATGCACGGTTTGACTGGCGTCTCGATCACAACGGCACCCCCCGGCTCCTTGAAGTCAACCCGAATCCCGGGTGGTGCTGGGACGGTCATCTCGCAAAGATGGCGGCCCTCGCGGGGGTATCATATCCGGAAATGCTGGAAAAGATCCTTAAGAGTGCCGAACACAGAATCCTCGACTAAAGCCCATTTCACCGTATTTTCCTTAATAATGCATCTGATTCCCCGGATATTCCCCTCATTCGGGCGAATTCCTCTTTTCAAGCAGGGATTGCCAAATAACGAGCCATCCCACAATACCCTTAAATATGAGGAATCTGTAGTTGAGGTTGGTGATTGTGATGGATGCATATGCAGGCAATATTGCGTATATCGATCTGACAGCGGGGACGGTAAAGGTCAAACCTACTCCTGCGTCATTGAAAGAGGACTATATCGGCGGGAGAGGGTTTGGGATCAGGTTCCTGACCGACATGGTGCTCCCGGATATTGACCCGCTGAGCGAGGACAATGTCCTTGTCTTTGCCTCCGGGCCGCTCACAGGGACGGGCATTCCGCTGGGAAGCAGATATGAGATCTCAACCCTCTCTCCCCTGACTGGATGCGCCATCAGTTCCAACAGCGGCGGTGTCTTCGGATGGAAGATGAAGAAGGCGGGATTCGATGCGGTGGTTATCGCCGGAAAGGCACCCCGGCCGGTCTACCTCTTCCTGGACAACGGAGAGGTGTCCCTGTATGACGCCGCGGAGATCTGGGGAAAAACGACCAGTGAGACGACGGACATCATCCAGCAGATACATGATGACAAAAAGATACGGGTCGCCTGCATCGGACCCTCCGGCGAGAAGCTTTCCCTTATCACCTGCGTCATCAATGAAAAGTACCGGGCCGCAGGAAGGGGGGCAGCGGGGCCGTCATGGGATCGAAAAACCTCAAAGCCCTTGCAGTACGGGGCGAGCAGGAGATTGCAGTCGCCGACGACGACAAACTCAATCTTGTCAAGGACCGTATACGGAAAAAGATTGAGGCCGACGGCATCGCGCAGGCCCTCCATGACTACGGAACCGCTGTTCTGGTCAACATCATCAACGAGAACTACATTCTCCCGACAAATAATTTCCAGAGCGCCCATTTTGAGGGAGCGGAGAAAGTGTCGGGAGAGACCATCAAGGAGACGATATTCAAAAAACCGAAGGGGTGTTATGCATGTATCGTCCAGTGCGGACGAATACATGATTTCGAGGGATAACCGGGGAAGGGCCCGAGTACGAACCGGACTGGGCATTCGGCCCCGACTGCGGCATTGACGACCTCAAATCGATCACCCTCGCAAATAACATCTGTAACGAGTACGGCCTTGATGCAGTCTCAGCCGGAGCGACCATCGCCTGCCTCATGGAGATGGCAGAGAAGGGGTATATCACACATCCCATCCGGTTCGGCGATGCCGAAGGGATGCTCGCCGTGCTCAGGCAGATGGCGACACGCGAGGGAATCGGGGAAGAGCTTGCGGATGGTTCCTACCGGTTTGCCGAACGCCATGGCCACCCGGAACTTTCCATGAGCGTGAAAAAACAGGAGCTTCCGGCATATGATCCGCGGGGCTCCAGGGACACGGGCTTGCCTATGCGACTTCGGTCCGGGGAGGCGATCATGTCTACGCGTATATGATATCCCCCGAGTCCTTGGTGCACCGGAGAAACTCGACCCGTACGAGACCGTAAACAAACCGGAGTGGGTGAAGACCTTCCAGGACCTCACAGCGGCAATCGATGCAAGCGGCATGTGTCTCTTCACCTCCTTTGCCCTCGATGCCGATGACTATGCCGACCTCATGACCGCCGCGACCGGCATCCGGTTCGATGCCGCAGGCTCATGAAGGTGGGCGAGCGGATTTGGAACCTCCAGAAACTCTTCAATCTCGATCGCGGGATTGGAATGGAGACCGATACCCTCCCTCCGCGGCTTCTGGCAGAACCCCTCCAGGAGGGGGCCCCGAAAGGAATGGTCTGGAAGCGTGACGAACTCCTGAAGGAATATTACGCTCTCCGGGGATGGGATGAAAAAGGAGTCCCAACCACGGAAAAACTGAAGGAACTGGCAATACACTGAAGAGAAAGGGAAATACCTGCGGAGAGCCGGGCCGGTCTGAAAATCCGGGACAGTCCATATCCGGGGAAAGACCGGCCCTTATCAAAGACCATGGCACAACAGCCCATATCGATCACCGTCAAAACCTTCGCAACCTTTCGCGAGGTTGCGGATGCGACCATTGCCCTCGACATTAACGGAGGAACCACCGTCGGCATGCTGCTGGATCTGCTCACCACCAGGTACGCCGGGCTCGGGGACATGGTGTTCACGGAAACGGGAGAACTCAAAAAGTATGTCAATATCCTGAAAAATGGACGGAACATTCATTTTTAGATGGAATGGAAACGGTGATCGAAGACGGTGATATCATTGCCCTCTTCCCCCCTGTGGCCGGTGGATGAGCATTTCGGACCAATATACCCCATTTGGCGGAGATTATCCCTTCACTTGCTTCAGGGATCCCGTTCCCGGATATATCCCGAATATTATGTAGCATGAGAGGTTACATACCAGATACCAACGGACGAGGGCATCCGGTGAAAGCGCATGACCAAAACCCCACGGGTGTACATGCCATGTCGCGATGGCACGGCCGAACCACCATAACCCATCATGGCCGAGATTGAAACAGGGGAGACACATGTCATGAAACAAACGGCTGAAACCAGCGAGGGAGCATTTCCAGGAAGGGATTGGGATCAACCCCTCTCGATCGTCATTCAGGCAGGCCTTATCATCAGTGAAGCCCATTTTGAGACCGGCCGCGTGCTTGAGGGGATACGGGCGACCATCCTTCGTCTCGAGTCCATCCTGAAGAAGACCGACCATATGTATCGGTGGGTGATGCAGGGACAGGGCTGTCCGCATCCTCGGCAAGGGGATCGGGCAGGTCGTATTCTTCGACAATGAGTTCGGAGATCGAAGGAAAGGCCTGCATGAAGACAGGATCATTATCATAATCACCTGCCTCAATGAGGGAGAGATAATATGGCGTGATGCAAAGAGGAAAGCGTGCAATGGTCTCTTCAAGCTCTTCACGGCGGTCAGCCGGGAACTGAATGCCAAGGAGGCGTTCAACCGTGTCAATGTCACGGATGGAGTGGCCAATTTGCCACTCCCAGTCTTTCCAGTTTGATTTGAGTGTTTCGGGATCGATTCGTTCGGCGATTTTCTGCTGATTTGATGAATACACGTGCATAAAAAAACATTCCCTGGAGGGTGGTCCGGTCTTCTAACCTATCTGTGCCATCCATATTAAGTGTTGAGGAAAAACCCAATAATTTTGTCCGGATGGGCAAAATACGTTCGAATTGAGATATTTTTGATCTCCCCCCCCGAATTGCAAATTGCGCTGATCTCAGCCATGTATCCCTGTATCGGGGCAGGAGATCCCCCCCCTTACATATTCCCGGACAATACCCTGATCATTTGGAAGATCACCACATTTACATGGCCAAAAGTGAGTTTCAACCCAAATTACGCATCAGTTTTCGATTCAATCCATTCCGGGGATTTCTGTGATGCCCCATATTCCCGTATTGCCAAACCACCGTCACCGTCGCATCCGGCAACCCGAGAGGAGAGCGCAGACGGGAGGGAGGAGAAAAGCCTGACCACCCGTGCAGCAGCCGTCGTAGACGCCGGTAATATTTTTTATATCATCACCTGCACTATTCCCTCATCCTCGTAAAGGGGTGATACCATTGAAAAAAGAAGAGTACAGGAGCATATTATCCGGAGCAATTGAAAAAGAGGTGGAATCCTACACCTTCTACCGCGAGATCGAAAGCTGCACAAATGACGAGACCCTGAAGAAGATCTTTGGAGAACTCGCAGACGAAGAACGCAAACACAGGGAAACCCTTGAGGAATTCCTGACAAAACCGATCAAGTCCCTGGAGTTCGACGAGGCACAGGACTACAAGATATCCGAACCCTCGAACTTCCGACGATGACGACGGAGATGAAACCCGCCGACGGTATTGCACTGGCCATCAAAAAGAGGAACTCTCACGCGATATGTACCGGGAACTGGCCGAGCTGAGTACCGGGCCGCAGCAGAAGCAGATCTTCACGAACCTGGCCAACATGGAGTCGCATCACAAGGCACGCCTGGAAGACATATTCACGAACATGGCATTCCCTGAAGTCTGGTAGACGCACTGCTTAATTTCCGCAAAAACGACAACTGCCAACGGAGGGGGGGCGGTTGTCTCTGCGCGACAGGCATACCACAAAGACGGACGGCCGTTTCGACAGCCCCGGACCCATTCGTTGAAGGAGGACGAAACCGCACGCGGGCAACCCTTTGCCTCCGCCACGGCAGGTATTTTGGCGCGGCACCACACAATCAGATATATGGATGTGAAGAGCAGTGCTATCAGGACATACCGGACCTTCCTGCAGATAATTCCCCAGATCATCGGCATAATTCTTCTCATCAGCCTTGCACTGACACTCATTCCGCCGGAGATGTATGGGACGGTATTTACCGGAAACCCTGTTGCCGATCCCTTTGCGGGGGCGACGATCGGCAGTATTGCAGCAGGAAACCCGGTCACGAGCTACGTCATCGGAGGAGAGCTCCTGAATTTCGGCGTAAGCCTCACAGCAGTGACCGCTTTTATCATCGCCTGGGTGACGGTGGGCCTCATCCAATTGCCGGTCGAGATGAATACTCTCGGAAGCAGGTTTGCAATCACACGCAACCTCTGCGGGTTTTCTTTGCCGTCATCATCGCCGTCCTCACACAGGCCACCCTCATCCTGATAGGGGTGGGGGCATGAACGGATGCAGAAAAAGACCTCGCAGGGAGACAGGATGAAAGACAACGGCACCGGTCCGAAGGCGGGAGGGGCAACCGGCGTTTCCCATGATCTTTCTGGAATTGCCGTTGCATGCTACCTCATCCTGGCATTCCGGGATTACGGGGTCTTCAGTGAAGCCGTCCGGACATTCATCGGGATCATCCTCCAGATTCTCCCGGTCCTGGTTCTGGTCTTCGTGTTGTTCTTCGTAATCGACCTCTTTGTTCGTCCGCAGGCGATTGCCCGCCACCTGGGATATGAATCGGGTATCAAGGGATGGATTCTTGCAGTGGTGGCAGGCATCATCGCAACCGCCCCGTCTATGTATGGTATTCAATGCTTGCCGATTTCCAGGAAAAGGGCATGCGCATCGCATTTTCGGGGTCTTTCTCTATATGCGTTCGGTAAAGCTGCCGTTCATCCCCCTGATGATCTACTATTTCGGCGGTGCCTTCACTGCCGTCCTGACCCTCTACCTGATTATCTTCTCCTTTTTTGCAGGCATCTGCTGCGAAAAAGCGTCCTGTGGTCGGCCGGAGCCGTTGACCACCGGTTCGCCCATTCAGAACACCACGTGAATAATTCGATCAGGTGACCTGGGCGCTGCGACTCGGGGCGCCCGGTCCCAATCCGCCGCTCCCACTCTTCCTTCCTGAGGATCACCTCTCCCTGAAGCGGATGACATCCTGCATATCGGAGCGCAGATAGGCCTCCGCCTCGGAGAGGACTCCTCTTTCATCCGTGTGAATAAAAATCCAAAGACCGGATACCGGGATACTCTACCGGACGCAATTCAAGCGGTTCGGAAAACCCTGCGACAAAGGTTTCGTAATCAAACCCGGCAATCGTCTCCGGACCGTGCCCGCAGGCGGCTGCACCACCAAGAGGGCATACACATCATCACCCACTTCCTGCAGCAACCGATCCCAGTCGGGCACCATCCCTTCGAAATAGAACCTGTAGACATTAATGCCCCAGCATATTCCGCAATGTCCGTCGTGCACCACCCGGCAAAGCGGAGGGGTTCACCTCGATGGGAACGACCTTTCCGTCATCATTCACCCGCAATTCAATATGCAGGGGAAAATTTGTGATTCCCATCAGTGCCTGAATCCGCCGGAGAAGGTGGGTTACCGGCGCAAGCTGCTCCGCAACAATCTTCCTTGAGGTCAGATAGACCCGGTCGTCGACATCATCAACTGAGGAGAAGAGATGGGCAAGAATATTGAGTACCACCGGTTCACCCTGCGCATTAAAATACGCATCCACCGCAAGTTCCGTTCCTTCGATATACTCTTCGATGATGAAGGTCCCGGCGTCACAGACTTCCGGCGGATAGCCTGCAGCGATATCTTCCATACCCGTCTTTATGGCGTCAAGGACGTCCGTCCATTCCTCGTCCGTGCGGACGACATGCACACCCGCACTGAAGAAGCCAACCGCCGGTTTGATGACAAACGGTTTCGGGAGGAGCGCAACATCAAGCATATCCAGTTCTCCGAAGGGGACCGACCGGAAGAAAAACGTAGGATACAGCCGGAGATGAGTTTTCGAAATGCTGCCTTGTCCTTGAAGAGGGCGATGGTTTTCGCAAGGTCCGTTTCGCCCAGATGCTCCGCAATCCATCCTATCGCATGCTCCGAGTTGGTATACATCCGGCAATCGCCCTCGTGTACGCACCGCACTACTTCAGCTCCGTCGACGAGGCGCATCCGTCCGTCCGTGTTCATTCTCACTGATGTTGCATTTCTGAGAACAGGAAGGTCCATCGTCACTATGGTGTCCACAAGATACCGGGATACATAGGGTTCATCCAGTACTATCAAACCTCATCAGTCCTGTATTCATTTGCAGGACGAATGGCAAAAGAATGCCGGAAGAGGCGGTATTCACCCTCCCGGCCCCCGGACATCTTCTCAGCCCCCATGGGATGCATCGCCGGTGACTGCTTGCCGGTGTCGCACCGGGAAGGGTCTGCCACATTTATCTGTCCGAACACTCCATTCTGCCATGTACGCTGTGCACGGCAGGTTTTGCCGGGCCATCCGCATCTGCCTGCAGCTGTCAGCCGGTGCGGGAGGAAATACTCTGAGATGGGATATTTGGAGAAGAGATGACTTTGAATGCGACAGACTGGAATACAAAATGGAAGCGGCAGTGGAACAGGTACCGCGATGCCAGCATGGAACAGACAGGGCTGCCTACTGGGACAACGAGGATGCGGCACGTGATTATTACCGGAAATCACTGGAGCATCGTAATGCCCGTGTCGACCCCGTTCTCGCCGGCCTTCCTCTGGCCCCCACTGCCCGCGTGCTGGACATCGGGCAGGACCGGGGTCAATTACCATCCCGCTTGCCCGGAAGGTCGCTCACGTCACCGCCGTCGAACCATCGGGGGGATGTATACCGTACTCCGGGAGAACCTAGCGACCGAAAGTGTGTCAAACGTCGACACCCTGCAGAAACTCTGGGAGGATGTGGATGTTTCCGCCGATCTGGATGGGCCATATGACATCGTCTTTGCCAGAAACTCCCTGAACGTGCCGGATATCAAAGATGCCATCGGGACGATGATTGCAGCCTCGTCAGACTATCTCGCCATCTATTGGTTTGCGGGCCTGACCCCCTGGAGATGATGTCATGTGCCCTGTGCCGGCACTCCACGGCAGGGAATTTGCCAGCCCGCCGAAATGCGACATCATATACAACCTGCTCTATAGCATGGGGATTTACCCCAGTGTCGAATCCGTACCCTTCCCCCACACCTATGTCTTCCCGACCTTCCGAGGCAGCCGTGGAGTACTTTGCCCCCCAGTCCTTGCAGCCACCACGGCCCAGAAGGACGTGCTCCGACAGTATATTCTGGCCCATATGGGAAGTGACGGCACCACATACACCATCCCCGGACACTCTCATCATGTGAAGATCTGGTGGAGAAAGAGGGAGTCGCCGCCGTCGGACTGAGCACCAGATGCCATCAGGGCCCCCTTCTCCATACCACCCGCCCTCCCGGGAGATGAAGGACATACGATGCCGATGAAGCAGAGCAGACCCTTTCGGGAGGCATCGCGTTGCCGGTTCTCCCGTCCCTGCATCTCCGAACCCCCCCACCATACTCCTTTATACGGAGAAGAATCATTGTCCCCCCTATGGAGACGTTCACCCCTCCCCGCCCCATGATCACCTTCGCAGGATTCGACACGGGCCCGAGAAGGCTCTGGAGGATCTCACATCAGTCATCAGGAACGGGGAGATCGACCCTCCGCTGCTGCCCCTCATACGGGCCTTCTCACGGGTGCCCTCCTGCTACACACTCCAGAGCTGCTACGGCCATTTTGTCCATGCAGGAACGCAGGACATCCACACTATCAGACGGCTGCAACCCGGCGCAACCCAGGTCAGAAGGGTAACCTACCGTATCGCCTACGTGGCATTCTGCATCGAAAACAGCCGCCGGGGCCATCTTCTCTGCGAGGATCTCCGTGTGATCGCAAGGAACGACCCGGAGTATATCCAGTTCGGGAGTGCCGACTGGTTCTGGGATCAGACTCCCAACACCTATGCCATTCAGGTTTCCCCGTCACGCTATCAGACACAGGATAGCTGTCTTTTGACCCTGGACGAGGCACTCGTCGTTCAGGATGTGAGGGACCGGTTATTCACGGAGCTGATGCGGCTCGTGAAGGAGCATACGCCGGCGGGCAGGTAGCCCCGGTTCACGGAAATTCACCACCCCTCTGCCGCGACCGAAAGAGGAGACATTCCCACTGAGGAAGGGGAGGGGGAAGGGAGGGCCTTCCCCGCCAAAATCACTTTTTTCCCCCCGTATGACCGGACATGCTTCCAGGCACGGTGATGGGCAGGGAAATGCTCCTTATCCGCGTACATGCCGATATCCTCACGACGGAAATGCACCCGATTTCCCGGCCAACAGGACAGACTTTCAGGCAGATACCGCCAGGGGGCGATGCGCTTGCGGTGGAGGCGTTCACTGTTCTCTGCGCATGCCTTCTTGTCAGTCAGGACGGCGGGATATTCACC